>JODI01000007.1 GCA_000720805.1 Streptomyces violaceoruber | reverse complement strand
CCCGCCGGAGACGGTGATCCACTCCTCGTCGACGGCCGGCTTCTCGATCTCGCCGGACTGCACCTCGTCGACCGCTTTGCGGCCCTCGGCGGGCGGCAGTTCGAAGAGGTAGGGCGGGTTGTCGGTCGCGGCGGCGAAGGCGGCGGCCGCCGGCTCCAGGACCGGCTGAACCGGCTCGGCGACGTCGGACATGTGTGTCTCCTGATTGTCATGCGGGGCGCCGGTGTCTCCGGCGGAGCGGTCCGGGGCAGCCAAGGAGGCTGCGGGACCGTCGAGCGCCACGCTAGAACCGCGGACGCGGTGCGGAACGACCGTCAGCGCACCGGCACTTACCTCACAGCGCATGGAAGCCAGGCCCACCCGGTACCGGTACGGATCCCGCACCCGGTACCCGTACGGATCCCGCACCCGGTACCGGTACGGATCCCGGCCGCGCTCCCGGTTCTGGTCTACTGGGCGGACGACGCGGGAGCGGTACGCACGCGGGGGTGGGGCGAGGACGGGGTGACGAGCACATGACCGGTGGGCGCGGGGCCGGGGGCGAGTCGGCCGTGCCGGTTCCGGCGGGACGGGAGCCGCAGTTCACGGTCCTCGCGGGGGCTCTCGCGGGCATCAGGTCCACCGGGCGGACCGTCGTCCTGCGGGGCGACCCCGGCATGGGGAAGACCGCGCTCCTCAGGGCGGCCGAGGCGGCGGCCCGCCACGCCGGACTGCGCGTCCTGCGGATGACCGGCGCCGAGGCGGAGACGGGACTGCCCTTCGCCGCCCTCCATCAGGTGCTGTGGCCACTCCTCGACGACACCCACGCTCTCCCGCCCGCCCAACGGGCCGCCCTGGAAAGGGCGTTGGGCGTCCGTGACGGCACACCGCCCGAGGGGTTCGCGGTGGCCGGTGCCGCCCTCGACCTGCTCGCCCGCGCCGCCGCCCGTCGCCCCGTCGTCGTCCTCCTGGACGACCTCCAGTGGGCCGACCGGTCCAGCGCCGCCGTCTTCGCCCACCTGCAACGGCACCTGACCAGGCTGCCCGTCGTCGCCATCGGCGCGACACGGCACGCCGGAGCCGCGAGCGACCGCGCGCCCGTGGCGGGACGCAGGCACGCGGAGGGCCTGCCCGGCCGGGTGATCGACCTGGAGCCCCTGGACGAGCGGCAGGCCGAGCGGCTGCTGCGCACCCTCCACCCCTGGCTGCCCGAGCAGGCCCGCCGCAGGGTCCTGCGAGCCGCCGGCGGCAACCCGCTCGCGCTCCACGAACTCCCGGCACAGCTGCGGAGAGCGGCCCCGGGCACCGCCGCGTTCGAGACCGGCCAGGAGACCGCCGGAGTCCCCGAGTCCCTCGACGTCGGCCGGCAGCCCCTCGCGATCCCCGATCTCTTCGACACCGGCCGGCAGCCCACCGCGATCCCCGAGCTCTTCGACGAACTGCCGCTGGGCGAACGGCTCGGCCGCCTTTACGAGGACCGGCTGCGCGCCCTGCAGGACGGCTCCCGGCACCTGCTGCTCGTCGCGGCGCTCGGCGGCCCGTACGCCCCACACGCCACCGTGCTGCGGAACATGACGCACCGTCCCTGGCAGGAGCTCCGCGAGGAGATCGAGTCCTCCGGGCTGGCGCGTCTCGACCCGGAGGGGAAACGTTTCGTCTTCCGCCATCCCCTGGTGCCTGCGTCTCTGGTGCACATCGCCACGCCGGCCGAACGCCGCGCGGCGCACCGGCAGCTCGCGAACGCCCTGCCCGCGAGGAGCCCGCAGCGGATCACACACCTGGCGGCCGCCGCCGTCGGCACCGACGCCGAGCTGGCCCGGCTGCTGCACGCGGAGGCGGACAGCATGGCCGCTCAGGGCGGAGACGCCGAGGCCGCGGGCATGATGGCGCGTGCGGCCGCCCTCACCCCTCAGGCGGCGGACCGGACCCGGCGTCTTGTCGCCGCCGCGTTGCTGGCCGCCCGGGGCGGACGCCTGCGGCCGGCGGCGGGACTCGTCGCCGAGGCCGAGACGGAGGCCCGCCCGGGCCGGCCCGAACCCGCCGCCGCGTACGCCTTCGTCGTCGCCCACACCCGGCTCCAGCTCGACGGCGACCCGACACCCTCGATCGAGCTGCTGCCCCACGCCCTGGACCTGCTGGAATCCCCGGCGGGGCGGGAGCAGCGCGCCGGACTGCTCGAACCGATGCTCTTCCTGCTCGTCCTCGTCGCCGTGCACACCGGGGACGAGCGGGCGTGGGCCGCCGCCGAACGGCACACCGCGCAGGCGTCCGAGGCGGCGGTGCTGTGTCTGGAGGCCTGGTCCGCCGCCCGGCCCCGGGCCGAGCACGACGTGCCGTCACGGCTGCGCGAGGCGGTCGCGGCCCTGCCGGTCGACCGGGAGACTCCCGCCACCTGGCTCCTGCTGTGGGCGGCCGCCGCCGTCGACGCCCTGGACGACATCCCGCGCAGTCCGTTCGCCGGCCGTCCCGCGCACAGCACCCAGGCCTTCATCGACAGTGTCCGTGCCCACGACGACTTCCTGCACGGCCGCTGGGACGAGTGCCTCACCGCCTCGCGCCGGGGCGCGGAGGCCTCCGGTGCCCACGGACACGTCTTCAACGAAATGCTCCACCTGCAGAACGCGGGGCAGGTCCTGGCCGCCCGCGGCGACCGAGCCGGTCTTTCCGCGCTGGAGTCCACCCTCGGGACGACGGCCGGGGAGCGTGGCCTGCGCCTCGTCACGGAACGTCTGCGGGGACTGTGGGTCCTGTGCGCCCTCGGCCACGGGCAGGCGGCAGAGGCCTGGCATCACGCGCGGACCCTCGCACCCCCGGGCGCTGTCCCACCCCGTACCCCCTGGTTCCACCTGTCCCTCGTCGACTGGGTGCAGGCCGCCGTCGACAGCGGACGCCGGGCGGAGGCCCGGTGCCACCTGGACGCGGTCAGCGCCGCCGGCGTCGCCCGCGTCTCGGCCCATCACACCTTCCTCGTGGCCGTCGCCGAGGCCCTCGCCGCCGAGGACGACGAGGCGGAACAGCGCTACGAGGCCGCGTACGCCCTCCCCGGCGCCGACAACTGGCCCTTCCCCCTCGCCCGCGCCCACCTGGCCCACGCCACCTGGCTGCGGCGACACGACCGACGTGGTCCGGCTTCCGCCCACGCCCGGGCCGCGCTCATCGCCTTCACCCGCCTCGGCGCCACGCCCTGGACCGCACAGGCCTCCCGGGAACTGGCTGCCGTGGACGCGGACGGTGCCAGCCTCGGTCGCTCTCATCCTCTGCTCTCCGCACAGGAGTTGAGGATCGCGGAGCTCGCGGCACAGGGCCTGACCAACCGTCAGATAGGTGAGCGGCTCGGACTGTCACGCCGTACCATCGGCGCGCACCTGTACAAGATCTTTCCCAAGCTCGGCGTCACGACCCGGGCCGGCGTGGCGCGGGCCCTCGAGGAGACCCGGGGGGTCGTCGGGGACCCTTGGGGCTTCAGCCGGTCGGCAGCGCCCGGGCCAGAGCCGCCCGCGAGGTGATCCCCAGTTTGGGGAAGATGCGGTACAGGTGGGACGCGATCGTGCGGGGGGACAGGTCCAGGGCGGCACCGATCTCCTTGTTTGTCAGCCCGGTGGCGACGAGGTGCGCGATCCGCAGCTCCTGTGCCGTGAGTACAGCGCAGCGGGGCGCCCGCGGCGAGCGGTCGGCGGCGCGCAGTTCGGCCCGGCACCGCTCCTCCCAGGGTGCGGCCCGCAGCTCGCCGAAGACCCGGCACGCGGCACGCAGCAGATCACCCGCCTCGGCCGGCCGCCCCTGGCGGCGCAGCCAGGAGCCGTGCGCCAGCCGCAGGCGGGCCAGGCCGAGGACCCACCGGCCGGAGCCCGGCACGGCGTAGGCGGCCGCGTAGGCCGCCTCCGCGCCGTCGTCGTCGGCGGTCAGCGCGGTCGCCGCGGCCAGCAGGAAGGCGTGGTGCGTGGAGACGGTGTCCATCCGCGCCGCCCGCCCGGCCGCGACATGGGCCAGTGCCTCGGCCCGACGGCCGCAGCCCAGACTCGCGACGACGAAGTCGAAGAACGGCAGGTGGAACCAGGACAGCCCGCGCGGCAGCTCGCCCGGCGCCATCAGCCGGCGCAGCCGCGCGTACGCCTCCTCATGGCGCCCGTGCGCCAACGCGACCAGGGCGTCGAGGTGGTCCAGATGGTCCGTGACGAACCGCATCCGCGCCCGCGAGGCCGCCGACCCGATCCGTGCCCGCACCTCGCGCAGCCCCCGCTCGTCACCGCGGCCCGCGAGGAAGTGGGCGTGATAGTGCCAAAACAGCAGGGCGTTGCAGTGATAGCCGAGTTCCTCCGCGGTGTCGGCCTCCCGCAGACAGTCCTCGGCGGCATCCCAACGGCCGTACAGATAGGCCTGATAGCACCTCGCCTTCGCCACCGACCCCTGGGTGGCGTACGCGTGCTGCTGGCCGAACAGCCGCCGCAGGTCCTCGTCGGCGGCGTCCACCGCCGAGGCCGCCCACAGCAACAGCCAGGCACCGCCCGCTTCCCGACGGTCGGCCGACCGCGCCACCAGAGCCCGCAGTTCGTCCTCCGTTCCGTGTGCCGAGCGCGGCGGATCCGCCCAGGCGCGCAGGCACAGCCGGGCGGCGGGGGAGACGTGGTCCCGATGTCGCTCCAGGGCCTCCCACCCCCGGCGGTCGCCCGTGTACACGGACGCCAGCAGCAGCTTGAAGAACATCTGCTCGACGAGGTCGCCGAAGTCCGGGGCGCCGGGCGCGGTCAGGGTGGCCAGGGCACGGGGCAGCAGGGAGAACGACGACGCGAAGTCGACATGGTGACTCTGGTCGACGTAGACGACCGCGTAGGCGAACAACGGGGCGACGTCCTCCGGCACCGGGCCGCGCCTCAGTTCCCGCACCAGTCGGGCCGCGTACGCCAGGCGCCCGCCCCGGGCCGACATGACGGCCGCCCAGGTGAGCCGGCGGATCCGGTCCTCCGCGTCGAGGCTCAGGGCCGCCGCGCGGTCCAGCAGGAGTGCCCCTTCCGCGTCACCGCCGCGCAGTGCGATGCGGGTCCCGGCCTCCGCCAGGCGCACGGCGAGCGGTTCGGCGGGTCCCTCGGCGGCGGAGGCCTCGTGCAGCAGCCGGCGCGGGTCGTCCGCCCTCAGCCGTCCCGCCAACGTGCGGTGGGCCGCCCGCTGTTCGGCCGCGGAGGCGGAGGCGATCACGGCGCTGCGCACCAGCGGATGCCGGAAGACCAGCCGCCCGGTGCGGTCCAGCCGGGCCAGCCCGCTCGCCTCGATGCCGCCGAGGACCCGTTCCGTGCCGTCCTCGGAGGGTGCCCCGGTGACACCGCGTCCGGCGCTGCCGTCCAGTGCGGTGAGCAGCAGCAGCCGTGCGGCGTCCGCGGGGAGCGAGCGCAGCCGTCGTACGAACAGGTCTTCCAGCCGCCGGCCCAACGGCAGCCGTTCCGGGAGCGGCGCGAGGCCCTTGCGGTGCTCGTCCGCCAACTGGCACGGCAGTTCGGCCAGGGCCAGGGGGTTGCCCGCGGCCTCCTCCATCACCCGCTGCGCGGTCGAGGCCGCGAGTTCCGGGTGCCACTGCCGCAGCAGCGTACGGGCATCCTCACCGGACAGCGCCTCGACGTCCACCGGATGCGCGGGCCACCCCTCCAGCGCGGGCCCGTGGGGCCGGCTCGCGCACACCATCACCGCGCGCAGGTCGGCGATGCGCTGGTGGAGGAACACGAACACGGCGGCACTGGAGGAGTCCACCCAGTGCAGGTCGTCCACCAGGAGCAGCACCGGACGGCGGCGTGCCTCCTCCGCCAGCAGGGTCAGCGCGGAGGCGCCGACCATGAAACCGCTCGGCGGCAGCCCGTCCCGCAGGCCGAGGGCCCGTTCGAGGGCGAGCCGCTGCCGGCCGGACAGCGCGCGTGAGTTCTCCCGCAGCGGGCGCAGTACGTGGTGCAGCGCCCCGAAGGCGATACCGACCTCCGACTCACCGCCCTCCGCGCGCAGCACGGTGAAGCCGTCGCGGGCGGCGCGGGCGGCCGTCCAGTCGAGCAACGCGGTCTTCCCGATGCCGGCGTCGCCCCGCAGCACGGTCGCCGAGCCGCCGGCGCCGGACCGCGCGCTCTCCAAGGCCCGCTCCAGCTCCGCGCGTTCGCGTCGGCGCCCCACGAGCGGCGTCTCGTCCGGACCGCCCCCGATGGCTTCCCCCACGGTGCTCTCTTCCCACCTCGTCGGCGCCGCGATTGGCAGCCGCGTCCTATGGCGTCGTCCCATCCCCGCGCCGACTGGTCGCGGCGTGCCTCCCCGCACCACCATGACACCGACCCGTTGCCTGACCGTGCACGGTTCTTGCCTCTCGCCGCAGAGATCGCCGTACCGCCTCCCACCAGCGACGCGACCACCGCACGCTGAACCCAGGGGGCCCGCCCGCCGAGCGCGGGCCCTCGCCGCCGCGACCGTCCCGGCAACCGAATCCACCGCGCCGACCAGGGGGCCGAATGAGCCTGACGATGCCCGCACCCGCCGATACCGCCCACCCGGGCGACACCCGCACCCTCGGGTTCCTCCAGGTGACCACGTATCGCGGAGCGGCACGGCCCATCGTCCACATCCCCGAGGCCGCCACCCGCCCGTACCTGCTCCTCGGCCTGCACACCACCGGCCGGGCGGCACTCGACCGGCGGGGGACCACCGAGGTCTGCCGCCCCGACGATCTCTTCCTCTGCGACGGAGCCGAGCCCTTCGCCCTGCACCAGTCGGAGGACTTCGTCCTGCACCTCGTACGGATCCCGCGGCACGCGCTCACGCTCACCGACCGGCAGGTACGGGTTCTGGCGGACCGGCCGCCGTTCGCCGACGGCCCCGTTGCGCCGCTGCTCGGCGGCCTCCTGCGGCAACTCGCCGCCGCCCCCCACCAGTCGTCGGCCACGGCACTGCGACTCAGCGGCAGCATCGCCGAGTTGATCGCCCTGCTGGCCGCCGCGGAGGACCTGGGTCCCGGGCCGAAGGACCATGGCCGGGAGCGTGAGGCACTCGTTCGGCGGCTGCGCGCGCACATCGACGCGCACCTGTGGGACCGGAACCTGACGCCCGCGAGCGTCGCCGCGGCCCAGCACATCTCCCTGCGCTACCTGCACCGGCTCTTCGAGGACCAGGGCAGCACGGTCGGCCGGTGGATCCAGCACCGCCGACTGGAGGAGGCACGACGGGAACTGGCCAGGCCCGGACGCGGGGACATCACGGTGGCGGCGGTCGCCAGACGCTGGGGCTTCGCCAGCGCCTCGCACTTCAGCCGCAGCTTCCGGGCGGCGTACGGCATCGCACCGAGCGACTGGCGGGACGGCCGGACCCGGCCGTCAGGACAGGCGGCCGGGAGCCTCGACGTCTGACCGGTCGGCCGGCTCCTCGGCGGCGGCGACCGCCAGCCGGCGCCACTGCTGCGGCGCACACCCGTGGACTGCCTTGAAGGCCCGGCTGAAGTGCGCCGTGCTGCGGAAACCCCAGCGGGCCGCCACCACGGAGAGGGACGGGCCGACCCGCCCCCGCCGGGAGAGCTCCCGGGCGCACTGCTCGATCCGCAGGCGCTGGATCAGCCTGCCCACCGTGACCTGCTCGCCTTCGAAGAGGCGGTGCAGATAGCGGACCGAGATGAGGTGCGCCCGGGCGATGCGCTCCGCGGACAGGTCGGGGTCGCCGAGATTCCGGTCGATGTACCGGCGGATCGTCACGACCAGCCGATGGCGGCCCGTCTCCGGCGGCCCGTCCGCGTCCTCGGCGAGCTCCTCGGCCAGAGCGGCCACCAGATCGGTGACGATCCCGCCGAACCGCTCACCGACCGCCGCGGGTATCCGTGGCGCCGACTCGTCCAGGTGCCGCAGCAGGGGCGCCAAGACCGTGCCGGCCCCCGCCGAGGGGACGACGGCGCGGGCGGTGACGTGGTGCAGGGTCGCCGCGGGAACGTGCAGCGCGTGGACGGGCAGCCGGAAGAAGAGCATCCGGGCAGGTCCGCGCGGTGCGGCACCCCGCACCTCGCGATCTTGCTGCCTCTGCTGCGACTGCTGCCCCTGCTGGGCCAGTTGGTCTTGCCCGACCTGCTGTTGTTCGACGGAGAACGGCCGACGCAGGTCGACCAGGGCCAACTGCCCGCGGTCCACACGGGTACCACGGCCGTCCTGGGCGAGGCGCACGGCCGCGTTCGACGGGGCGAGCACGGCGACCGAACCGTCGGTTTCCGGGGCGGCCGGGCGCGGGTCTCGCGTCACACGAAGCGGCCCGGACACGCAGGTGATCATGCGTACGTAACCGAAGTGATGCACTGTCACGGACCCGTCGACACGGTTCTCATGGCCCGTGCGCTCCACGACGGGGGCCAGCCACCGGCAGAGGCCCGCCGCCACGTCGGTGGACGCGTCGTCGCCCGGCGAGTAGGGCGAATCCTGTCGAGCACTCACGAGGGCTCCCTTCAGCCGTCCCGGAACCGGTGCGCGGTGCGCGAGCGGGGACGGTCACCGCTCTCCACCGTCCTGTCGCGAGTCTGCGACGGCCGGCGGGAGGGGTGTTAGGTCAAATGACTGCACTTCGCGGCACGGGCGGAAGAAGGGCCCGGTCGGCTTCGAAGTGTGCACGCAGCGGCACAGACGCGTGCGGGGGCCCCGCCCGTTTCACGTCGGCGGCCCCCTAGGGTGAACTCTGCGTGTCGGCAGAGCCGCTTCCGGCACCGCGCCCGCGCGCCCGGCCGTGGGTGCGCAACCGCCCCCTCGAACGGTCCCGTGAATCGCCCCCGCGCAGGAGTACCCGTGGAAGTGGAAGAAGACGTTCCCGCCTTTCGGGCGACGCCCGTGCTCGAGCGCCGGACGCGGGACTTCGTGGCCGCGCACACCTGGCCCGCTTCCCCGTCCGCCGGCACCGCCGTCTCCCGGGCGCGCATGGCCGCCCTCTGGAACGGCGGCGGCCGCGAGGAACCCGACGTCGACGAGGAGTGGCTGGCCCTGCCCGGCAGCGACAGCCACCGCATCCGGATACGGATCCTGCGCCCGGCCGGCAGCGACGAACCCCTGCCGGTGGTGCTGTACCTGCACGGTCTGGGCTGGATGATGACCGACGCGTACGCACACCGGCAACTCGTGGCCGACCTGGTCCTCGGCGCGGACGCCGCCGTGGTCGTGCCCGAGTACGACGTCCCGGAGGACGCCCGCCACCCCGGCGCCGTCGAACGGGCGTACACCGTCGCCCGATGGCTCGCCCGGCATGGGGCGGAATGCCGCTTGGACGGGACCCGCATGGCGGTCGTCGGCGTCAGCGCGGGCGCCCAGCACGCCGCCGCCCTCACCCTCCTGGCCCGGGAACGCGGCGGACCACGCCTGAGGCACCAGGTGCTGATCTGTCCGGTCACCGACGCGGCGATGGACACGCCGTCCTACCGGCAGTTCGCGGACGGGTACTTCCTGAACAGCGCCGCCATGCACGGCTACTGGCAGCAGTACGCCCCTGACCCGGACACCCGGGACCAGGGGACCGTCTCCCCGCTGCGTGCCCCCATCCGCCGCCTTCGCGGTCTGCCGCCGGCACTCGTCCTGACTGCCGAGGCGGATGTCCTGCGTGACGAGGGCGAGGCGTACGCGGCACGCCTGCGAGAGGCGGACGTCTCCGTCGTGTCGGCCCGCTACCACGGCACGATCCACGGCTTCGTCGTCTTCGACCTGCTCCGGGACACGGACGCGTCCAGGGCGGCCCGGATCCAGGTGACGGACACCCTGCATGCCGCGTTGCACGCGGCCTGAGGGCCCGGGAGGGCCGGGAGGACCCGGCCCAGCTGGTCGGCTCAGCTCGGCTCGTCGACGCCCACGCCGTCGCCGTGGTGGCGTCGCCATTCGCTCGGGGACATCCCGTACGCGGCCTGGAAGCGGCGGCTGAAGTGGCTGGGGCTGCTGAATCCGCACCGGGCGGCGACGGCCGCGACGGTGAGGCGGTCGTAGCGTGCGGAGGCCAGCATCCGCCGTGCTTTGGCGAGCCGTTCGGTGATGAGCCACTGCTCCAGGCTGAGGCCCGCGTCGCTCAGCAGGAGGTAGAGACGGCGCACCGAGATCGCATGCTCGGCGGCGATCCGCTCGGGTGTCAGCCCTCGGTCCCCGAGGTGCCGCCGGGCGTACGCCCTGACCCGGGTCAGCAGGGTGTCGTCCATGACCGACCGGACCGGGGCGGCCTCCTCGGCGTGCGCGGCCGAGAGCAGCAGCGCGCGGACGAGTTCGGTGGTGCCCGCGGCGAGCGCCTGGGCGCCGGGATCGGTCCGGAGCCGGTCCGGGTCGCGCCACACGCCCCGCAGATGCTCCAGCACGAGGTCGTGCAGCGGACTGGCGCGCAGCCGCAGGGAAGCCCTCACCACCGTCTCCACCGGCACACCGAGTCGGTCCATGTCGAACATCATCGACTGGGAGGCGCCGTCGCCGGACCAGCCGTACACCCGGGGCGACAGTTCGTGGAAGACGCAGATGTCGTCCGGGCCCAACAACTGGCGCCGGCCCGCGACTTCGGCGCGGTGGAGCCCTTCGGGCTGGAGCGAGACGGAGACCACCGGACGGCTGCGATGGTGGCGTACGTGCCGCTGCGTCCGCCGCACCTCGAAGCCCGAGTTACGGGTCGCGAAGAGGTCCAGGCCGCCCACCCGCCACACATTCATGCGTGCGTGCATGCCCGCCTCGGGCTCCTCGTGGAAGACGTCGTTGGGCACCGACGAATCCGTCAGAGCGTGGTGGAACGCCTCCGCCCGCTCGCGCGGCGCCACGGAGTCGAGATCGAGCAACAGCACAAGTCCCCCCACGGAATCGGCCCCGGGACCGGCCCCGGGCCCACATTCTGCATGACCGACGGCACGGCCGAGCCGTCAACGAGGAGGGCCGCTGCTGGCGCGGATCACCAGGTCGACCGGAACGAGGGTCTCGGGGCGGGGTGGTTCACCGGAGCCGTCGATGCGGTTCAGGAGGAGGCGGAGGGAACGGGTGCCGATCTCCGCGAAGTCCGTCCGGACCGTGGTGAGGGGCGGGAGGAAGTGCGCGGCCTCCGGGATGTCGTCGTAACCGACGACGCTGACGTCGCCGGGAACCGACCGCCCGGCCTCGTGGAAGGCGCGCAGGACGCCGAGCGCCATCTGGTCGTTGGACACGAACACGGCCGTCACGTCCGGGCGGTCGGCCAGCCGACGGCCCAGCTCGTACCCCGAGTCGGCGCTCCAGTCGCCCACGAGCGGCTCCGGGATCTCGGCGCCCGCCTCCTCCAGCGTCGCCCGCCAGCCGACCAGCCGGTGATCGGCGGAGGTCCAGCCCGTCGGGCCCGCGATGTGCAGGACACTCGCGTGTCCGAGCCGCAGCAGGTAGTCCGTGGCCTTGCGGGCCCCGGCCCGCGAGTCACCGGTGACCAGCGGGGTCTCGGTGTCCAGGCCGTTCTCCAGCACCACCAGCGGAATGTCCAGGCGGGTGTCGGCCAGCGCCTGCCCCACCCACAGCTGCGGGGCGATCGCGATCACCCCGTCCGCGCCCTCCGCCGAGAGCCGGTCCACCGCCTCGACGACCGTGTCGTGCTCCGCGGTGTCGAGGGCGATGGAACTCACCAGGTAGCCGGCGTCCTGCGCGGCCGTGTTGATCGCCGTGAGGATCGACGCCGGGCCGTAGCGGGCCGCGTCGAAGGAGATCACCCCGAGCATCCGCGTCCGGCCGCTCGCCAGCGACCTGGCACTGCGACTGGGCCGGTAACCGAGCGTGCGCATGGCCTCCAGCACCGCCTCCCGCGTCTCGGCGCGGACGGAGGGGTGGTCGTTGAGTACGCGGGAGACGGTCTGCTTGGACACACCGGCCAGCCGGGCCACGTCGTCCATCACGGGGCGGACCCCCGCGAAGTTCCGTCGACTGCGCCCCTTGGGAGCCGCTCCGTCGGCGGCGCTTTGGGTCATGGTGGCAGTTCCTCGACATCGTGGCGGCGGTGTTGTGGTCCCGCCCGGCAGGATCACAGCATAGGCCGGGCGGACGATGGAGGGGCCGAGGACCGGGAGCTGTTCGGCGGATCCTTCCGGGGTGCGGGTGCGGGTGCGGGTGCGGGTGCTCGGAGCCGGTGCGGTCGGGGACGGAAGGATCGGTAGCCGATCCTTCCGTCCCCGCCTGAACGCGCGACCGCTCGCCTCCTCAGCCCGCCCGGACCTTCCACACCCGGCGAGTGATCCACTGGGCGCCTGTCACGGCCGCCGTCATCGCCCCGTCACCCGCCTCCTCCGGCACGTACACCGTCGTGGCCGCGTGCGCGGCCGCGTGCAACGGCAGCAACCGCAGCCGTAGGCCCTGGTCGCGCAGCGCCTCGCCGGGCAGCCGGTCGAGGGCGATGTCCCAGTCCCGGCCGGAGAAGAACTGGTCGGCGACGAGCGTGTCACCCACGTACGCCCGCCCCACGTCCCCGCTCCAACGCAGCCGCAGCAGCGTCCCCGGCGGCAGCCCGTCCGGTACGTCGACGTGGTACTCGGCGGCCACGCCGTCGAAGTACTTCTCCGCGGGCGCGCTCGCCCGTCCCTGTACGCCGGTCACGGTCTCCGGCGCCGGACCGGCCGGGCGGACCAGGGTGAGGGACACGGCGGTGTCCCCGCCCTCCTCCCCGCGCTCCGCGTCGCCCCCGACCGTATAGCGGGTGAACACTCCGTCCGCCGACTCGGTGACCCTCGCTCCCTCGTCCACGGCCGGCGCCCGCTCGGGGGCGGGCAGCACCGCGAAGGACACGGCGGTGGGCCCGCCGTGCAGCCGTACCTCATCCCGGTCGAAGACCACGCCCGCCTCGCACAGCACCAGCCGCCGCGCGCCCCAGGCCTCGCCCCGGTAGGCACTACGGGCCGTCGTCGCGTCCAGGACCAGCAGGCCGACCCGCCCGCCGTCCACCGTGTCCACGTCGACCAGGGCGTCCGTGCCGGGCCGCAGCCCGGTGACCAGCAGCCGTCCGCCGACCGGTGTGACGTCCCCGGAGGGCGTCCCCACCGAGGCCACCGTCGAGGCGTCCAGGGCGAGTTCGGGAGTGATGCCCTCGGTGGCGGCCAGCACCAGGACCGTGCGGCCGTCCGCCTCGACGGTGCACACGGGCTGCGCGGTGGCCCACTCCAGCCGCAGCCCCGCGACCTCCAGCCGCAGCGGCCAGCAGAAGTAGGCTCCGGCCGGGACGGTCACGGGCGTACTCGGAAGCACCAACTCTCCGCCTCTACCCGGGAATTCGACCGTGAACGACGTGTCCCGATGCTCCGGCAGCGGCTCGTGCGGCTGGTGGTTGTTGACGAACAGGAAACCCGAGTCGCCGTCGGCGCGCACGGCCCAGCGCAGCGTCTTCTGGTCGCCCTGTCCGTCCGGCCGCTGTTCGGGCAGCACCGACTCCATCGGTGCGACGAGGTGCCCGAAGTCCGCCAACAACAGGTGCTGGAGACGCAGTTCGTGGTACGTCCGCCGGTACTGGCCGTACTCGCCGAGCGGCGCCTGGAAGTCGTACGTCAGGACGGGCAGGTCGTTGGGGTAGCCGGTGGCGTGGGACTCCTGGAGGGTGGTGAGTTCACCGGCGGGGTTGGTGCCGCCGTGGAACATGTAGAAGCCCTGCCAGACCGAACCACAGCCGATCTTCGTGAGGCCGAGCGCGCCGATGTCGTCGGGGTCGACACGTGGCCGACGGTGGTACGACAGCGCCATGCCGCCGCCCAACTCGCAGGTGGCCCAAGGGAATCGGTCCGCGAACGCGTCCGGTTCGCCGCCGCGCACGGTGGTGGGTCTGAGGTCGGCGCCGATGCCCTCGTCGTCGCGCTGGTGGGTGAAGAAGAAGTGCTTGCGGCAGGTGTCGGGCCAGCCGCCGTCCGCCTCGGTCCAGAAGGCCTCGGTGTAGCCGCCGTACAGCGGAAGCAACTCGTCGGGCGGGAGTTGGACGCCGCCCCAGGCGGTCGAGGTCCACAGCGGTGCGCTCAGGCCGGCCTGTTGGGCCATGCGTTTCAGGGTGAGGAGGTGGCCGGGCTGGTCGTAGAGCTCGTTCTCGATCTGGATCGCCACGATCGGGCCGCCGTGCGCGCGGTCCAGGCCGCGCAGTTGCCCGGCGACGGCCATGAACCAGGCCCGTACGGGCTCCAGGTACGCCGGGTCGTCGGTGCGCGGGACGCAGTCGCGGGCCAGCAGCCAGTCGGGCAGACCCCCGCCCCGGACCTCCGCGTGCGACCAGGGGCCGATGCGCGGGACGAAGTCCAGACCGTGCCGGGCGCACAGCTCGGCGAAGCGGCGCAGGTCGCGGTCGCCGTCGAAACGGACCCGGCCCTCGATCTCCTCGTGGTGGATCCAGATGACGTAGCTGGCGACGGCCGTGACCCCGCCGGCCTTCATCTTCAGCAGCTCCTCCTCCCACTCGCCCGCCGGATACCGGGAGTAGTGGAACTCGCCGGACACCGGGAACCAGGGGCGCCCGCCGCGGGTGAGCCAACGGCTGGTGACCTCGATGGGGTCGGGCACGCCGGGGGCGTCGGCGAAGGGCAGGTGTCCCGTCAGCGGCGGCCCGGCGGGGGAGGGGACCCGCAGACGGTGCGGGCGGGTCGTCACTGGCCCTCCGGTCCGAGGTCGGGAGTGTCGGTGAGCTGGGCGCGGGTGCCGGTGGTGGCGTGCAGCTCCAGCAGGACGAGCTCGTTGGTGCCCGGACGCAGCACCGGGCCGGGCACGTACAGGGTGCGCTGCGGACCGCGGTTCCAGTAGCGGCCGAGATGGAAGCCGTTCACCCACGCCTGGCCCTTGGTCCAGCCCGGCAGCGAGAGGAACGTGTCGGCGGGCACGTCCACCTCGAAGGTGCCCCGGTGGAACGCGGGCACGGAGTCCGTGGCCGCGCCGGACGGCCCGAACGGCACCGCGCCCAGGTCTCCCAGCGGCACGGGCCGGCACTCCCAGCCGTTCAGGGCGGCGCCCTGGAAGGTCACCGGACCGAGCAGCCCCTTGGGCGCGCCGATGCGCGGTCCGTAGTTCACCCCGCCCTGGTTCTCCACCAGCACCTCCAGCACGGCACCGGAGTGCGGCACACGCACCGGCAGCGTCTCGTCGCGGCGTTCGCGTTCCAGTACGCCGACGGATGCACCGTCCACGAACACCTGGGCGCGGTCGCCGACCCCGCCCGCGAAGTGCAGCAGCCCGTCGCCCGCGGCCGGGACCGTGGTGCGGTACAGCGCATAGCCGGTGTGCACGCCGAGTTCGTTCATCGTGACCGGGTCCTGGGTGCGGGGACTGCCGTCCAGCGTGCGCAGGTACGGCAGCAGGGGTGCCCGATGGTCCAGGTCGACGGTGGTCGGCGGGAGTTTGGGGCCCGGCGCGGGCACCGGCTCGTCCGGGACCGGCGCGTGCCGCGCGATCACCTCACGGAACGCGTGGTACTTGGGGCCGGGGTCGCCGCTCTCGGTGAGCGGGGCGTCGTAGTCGTACGACGTGATGGTGGGCACGTAGGTGTGGTGGTGGTTGGCGCCGTTGGTGAAGCCGAAGTTGGTGCCGCCGTGGAACATGTAGATGTTGACGGAGGCGCCCGCGGACAGCAGCCGGTCCAGGTCCGCCGCAGCGGTCTCGGCCGACCGGGTGTGGTGCGGGCCGCCCCAGTGGTCGAACCAGCCGATCCAGAACTCCGCGCACATCAGCGGGCCTTCGGGCTGGTGCGCGCGCAGCGCGGCCAGATGCTCGTCCACCCGGCTGCCGAACGTGGCCGTGCTGAGCGTGCCGGGCAGGCTGCCGGCGGTCAGGTGCTCGGCGTTGGCCTGGTCGCAGGTGAACAGCAGCTCGTCGACACCCCGGGAGCGCAGCGCCTGTTCGACGTGCTTGAGGTACGCGGTGTCGTCGCCGTACGCGCCGTACTCGTTCTCCACCTGTACGGCGATCACCGGGCCGCCGTTCGCGGCGAGGTGCGGCAGCAGCGGCGGCAGCAACTGGTCGAGGTAGCGGTCGAACGCGTCGGTGAAGCGGGGGTCGCTGGTGCGCAGCCGGATGTCGGGATCCGAGATCAGCCACGCGGGCAGCCCGCCGTCGTCCCACTCGGCGCAGATGTACGGCCCCGGACGCAGCAGCACCCGCAGGCCCTCCGCCTGCGCCAGCCGCAGGAAGCGGGGCAGGTCGAGCAGGCCGTCGAGGACGAGCGTGCCGGGTTCCGGCTCGTGGAGGTTCCACGGCAGGTACGTCTCGACGGTGTTGAGCCCCATCAGGCGTGCCTTGCGCAGCCGGTCCGCCCACTGGTCGGGATGGACGCGGAAGTAGTGAATGGCCCCGGAGATGATCCGGAACGGCTCGCCGTGCAGGAGGAATCCGTCGGACGTCGTCGTCAGAGCGGGCATATGGGGCTTCCCTTCGGGTCTGAACAGCGGGCCTGATGCACAGGGGGTCGAGCGGGGCGGGCCGCAGGCGCGGGCCGCCCGGTGCGTCCGTGGGCTCGATCGGGATGGGTGGGAGAGGGACAGGACGGTTCAGCACACTCGCGTGCCGCGGATCAACCACAGTGTCGCGACCATGCACAGCGCCGAGATTCCGCACAGCACCAGTGGGACCGCGCGGATGCCGGCCGCCTCGATGGCCTTGCCGAGTGCCGGTCCGGCGGCGACCCCGCCGGCCATGGAGGCGGCGATGACGAGGGCACCGGCCCGGCGGGCGCTCGGGGCCGCCCGGTGCAGCCAGGGCAGGCCGGTGGGGAAGATCGGCGCGATGAACAGACCGACCCCGGCGTACGCGTACGGCGCGAGGGCCGGGACCGCGGCGAGCAGCAGACAGACCGTCATCCCCGCACAGGAGACCGTGATGATGGCCTGCGCGGAGAAGCGCAGCGCGATCGGGGCGACCAGGAACCGGCCGACGGTCATCATCAGCCAGTACACGGAGGTGGCGGTCGCGGCGACGCCGGCGCCGTAGCCGACGGTCTCCAGATGGGTGGGCTCCCAGCCGCCGACGCCCGCCTCGATGCCCACGTGCAGGACGTACAGCGCGACGAACACCGCGAGCACCGAGCCGAGGCTGCGGCCGAGGGCCCCCGTCCCGGCGGGCGCCGGGGAGCCGGCCGGTTGCGGCGCCCGGTCGCGTACGCCCTTCAGGCACAGCAGCAACGGCAGGTTGGCGAGCGCGAAACCGAGGAAGACCGCCGGGTAGTGCTCCGATCCGACCGTGCCGATCAGTGCCGGGCCGAGGATCGCGCCGACGCCGAAGTGTGCGTTGAGGATGTTCAGCATCGCGGTCGAACGGTGACCGAAGCCGACCGCGAACAGCTGGTTGAGGCCGTAGTCGATGCCGCCGAAACCGAGCCCGGCGAACAGGGCCGCAGCCAGCGCGGTGGGCCAGTTCGGCGCGAGCGCGAAACCGGCCGCGCCGACCGCCGTGAGCAGGTAGGAGGCCCCGAGGATCTGCCGGTTGCCCAGCCGGCCGTAGAGCCGGTCGAACAACAGCACCCCCGCCACCCCGCCGACGAAGTGGGCGCTCAGCCCCAGCCCGGCGGCC
This sequence comes from Streptomyces violaceoruber, assembly GCA_000720805.1. Classification (GTDB taxonomy): domain Bacteria; phylum Actinomycetota; class Actinomycetes; order Streptomycetales; family Streptomycetaceae; genus Streptomyces; species Streptomyces cellulosae_A. Next base: position 242,370 of record JODI01000007.1, on the reverse strand, counting down.
GAGGGCGTCAGCGCGAACTCCTCACGGAACGCCGGGATGGCCGGCCCGTACAGGGCCTGGAGGGCGCCGATCAGGACGAAGCCCCCGCAGGAGGCCACCACGGCGGCGGGACTGAACATCGGAGACTTCGGCCGCGCCGCGACGAGCGACACCGGTCCGGTGCTGTCGACAACTCGCTCTTCCCCGGGCACAGCACCCCTCTCGTTCGCTCCTGCAGGCGATGTTACCGGTAACATCACGACCGTCGTCAAGATCTCGGACAGGGGTGTATCGCGGGAAGTGGAAGGGATATTGGACTTTCAGTCCAAGTGCTGGACGTGTAGTCTAGAAGCACTGACGGGGAGAGGGGTGGTGCGATGTCGGCCGCAGAGGGCCGTGAGGCCGAGCGGGACGCGATCCTCGCCGCGCTGAAGCCGGTCGTCGACGGGCTGGTGGCGACGTTCGGCCCGATGTGCGAGGTGGTCCTCCACGACTACCGGCAGCCGGAGAGGTCGGTGGTCGCCCTCGCCGGCGCGGTGACCGGGCGTGCGGTGGGCGGCGCGATGAGTGAGATCGGCATGCGCGTGGTCGCACGCGGCGACGAGGCGGCCGACGAGCTGAACTACCTCACCCGCACGGACAGCGGCCGGATCGTCAAGTCCTCCACGATGGTGCTGCGGGACTCGACGGGCGCCGTGTTCGGCGCCCTGTGCGTCAACCTGGACGTCTCCGCCGTCACCGAGACCCACGCCCTGCTCGGCGCCCTGGCCGGCGTCGGCGGGACCCCCGCCGAACTGCCGGTCACCACCTTCGGCAATGACATCGGCGCCGTCGTCGACGTGATACTCGACGGCCACCAGCTCCACCAGAGCCGGCCGTGGGCGGCCCTCGACCGGACGGAGCGCCTGGAGCTGTTCCGCGGCCTCGACGAGCGTGGGGTCTTCGCCGTGCGGCGCGCGGTGGAACAGGTCGCCGCCCGGCTCGGCATCTCCCGCGCCTCCGCGTACAGCTACCTCTCCCAGGCTCGTGCCGGGACCGACGTGACATCCGACTCCCCTGGAGGACACGCGTGACGACCACCACCCCGCCGGTCACCCTCGACGACATCCGTGACGCGGCAGCCCGGCTCAAGGGTGTCGCGCACCGCACTCCCGTGCTGCGCTCCCGCACCCTCGACGAGCGGGTGGGCGCCGAGGTCTTCCTCAAGTGCGAGAACTTCCAGCGCGTGGGTGCCTTCAAGTTCCGCGGCGCCTACAACGCGGCCTCCCGGCTCACCCCGGAGCAGCTGGCCCGGGGCATCGCGGCCTACTCCTCCGGCAACCACGCCCAGGCGGTCGCCCTGGCCGCCCGTGAACTGGGGACCACCGCGGTCATCGTCATGCCGGAGGACACCCCGGCCTCGAAGCAGGCGGCCACCGCCGGCTACGGCGCCGAGATCGTGACGTACGACCGCTACACCGGCGACCGCGTGGCCATCGGCGAAGCCCTGGCCGCCGAGCGGAACCTCGCGCTCATCCCGCCGTACGAACACCCCCACGTGATAGCGGGGCAGGGCACCGCTGCCCTCGAACTCATCGAAGAGGCGGGGGAGTTGGGTGCGCTGATGACGCCGGTAGGCGGTGGCGGGCTGATCGCCGGCTGCGCCACCGCGGCCAAGGGCCTGAACGCCGCCATCCGGGTGATCGGCGTGGAACCGGAGGCCGGGGACGACACCCGGCGGTCGTTGGAGGCGGACCGGCGGGTCACGATCCCGGTCCCTCGCACCATCGCCGACGGCCAGGCCGCGGAGACCCCCGGAGAGCTCACCTTCTCCGTCAACCGGCGGCTCGTCGACGAGATCGCCCTGGTGTCCGACGACGAGATCCGGGAGGCGATGCGGTTCGCCTTCGAACGCCTAAAGATCGTCATAGAGCCCAGCGGGGCCACCCCGCTCGCCGCGTTGCTCGCCGGCCGGGCAGGGACGCTCCCGCACCGGGTCGGCGTGATCGTCTCGGGCGGCAACATCGACGCGGAACGCTTCGCCCAGCTGTGCGCGACCGGGACCTGACGACGAGCCCGCCGACGACAGGGCTGGTGACGGTGAGGGCCGTTGCTGTCACCCGAATGGCGCTCCCCGGTGGACGGGCGGAGGATGGGGTGGTGGGGAACGGCCCCCGCCGGTTCCGCCCGTGGTGGGCGGGAGACGGAGACCGGCCCGGGCCGTGGGACAACGGCCGGAAGGGAGAGCCGCCATGCTGGAGATCAAGACCCTCGAAAAGGCGGACGAGCGCCGTGACTTCCCGAGGGGTCACCTTGAGGCGGTCCACCTCAGCGGACTCGACTTCGCCGTGACGACCTTCGAGCCGGGCTGGCGCTGGACGGAGTCCGTGGCGCCGATAGCGGGCACGGAGAGCTGCCAGATCCACCACCACTGCTATGTCGTCCAGGGACGCATGCGCATCCGCATGGACGACGGAGCCGAGAGCGAAGTCGGACCCGGCGACGTCTTCGTGTGCTCGCCCGGCCACGACGCCTGGGTCGTCGGCGACGAACAGACCGTGGTGTACGACTTCGCGGGGCCCATGGCGACGGGCTACGCGAAGGCGGACTGAACCCGATCGAAAGCGTGCGCGAAGGCGCTGGTGGAGGCGGCCCGAGCCCCGGGCACGGGTCGCTCGGCCTCCCGGAACTCACCGGCGCGCTGCCGCTCCTGCCGCTCGCGGCATCGGCCGCGGGCTGGGCGCCGTGCCGTACGAGCGCGGCGCGACGAAGGCGTACGCCACCGCCCGCGCCCCGTACGCCATCGCCACCGCCCGCGCCCCGTCACGCACCCGGACGCCGTGCCGCGGCCCTGGAGGTGAGCGCTCCGCGTCCCTGACGGTCGCCGCCGGACGCGGCAGGACGCCGCCGTGCCGATCAACAGCGCGGGCGCGCCCCTGCTGAACCCCCACCTCGCCGGTATCCGCAGCCGCCCGAGCGGGTCAGATCGGCAGCAGCCGTCCGACCAGGGCGCCGAGCTGCCGGGCGGTGCGGCACTCGTGCATCTCCACCAGCTCGGCGTAGGCGGGGGCCGCGGAGTCGCCCGTGCCCCACTGGGTGTCCGCCTCCGGGTTCAACCAGTAGACCCGGCGGGCCCGTTCGGCGATCTGCCGGACAGCGGCCAGGTTGGGATCGCTCTGGTTGGTGCGGGCGTCCCCGAGGACGAAGACGGTCGTCCTGGGGCCGACCGCGTCGCCGTACCGCTCCGCGAACTCGCCCAGCGCCACCCCGTAGTCGCTGCTGCCGTGCCAGCCCGTGAGCGTGGCCTGCGCTCGGATCCGGGCGCCGAGGCCTTCCGGGTCGGCCGCGCCGTGCTCGAGCAGCCCGGTCACCTCGTCGACGCGGTTGACGAAGGCGAACACCCGTACCTTGCTGAACTGGTCGTGCAGCGCTTGCACAAGCAGCATCGTGAAGTCGGAGAACCCGGACACCGAGCCCGACACATCGCACAGCAGCACCAGTTCGGGACGGGCCGGACGGCGGCGGCGCAGTACGGGCCTCATCGGCACCCCACCCGTCGACAGCGACCCGCGCAGGGTGCGCCGCAGGTCGATCGTGCCCCGGGAGGCCCGGCGCCGACGGGCTGCCAGCCGGGTGGCCAGTTTGCGGGCGAGCGGCTGCACCGTCCTGCGCAGCTCGGCGAGTTGGGCCTTCCCGGCGAACAGGAAGTCGACCCGGTCGGCGGTCGGGGCCACCGCCCGCCGGGCGATCTCGTCCCGGCCGCGCCGCTCGGCCACCCGGCGCCGGGCTTCCGCGGCCACCATCCGGCGGAACGCCTCGATGCGCCGGCGGATCTCGTCCTCCAGCAGCCGGTCGGCGAACCCCGAGTCGCCGTCCCGCGCGCGGATGTCGTCCCGGACCCGCGTGAGCAGGGTCTGCGGGCGCAGCCGGTCCAGCGTCTGGTGCGACGACCAGCCGTCCGACGCCGACGAGGCACCGTAGCCGCCGAACCCGTCGACCGCCTCGGCCGCCAACCGGCCCAGCGACGCCCGGTCGTTCGCGGCCAGCGCGGCGGCGAGCCGCTCCCGCAGGTCGTCCCGGTCCGCCGATGCGTTCTCGGGGCCGCCGACACCCCGCGGAAAGTACAGGTCGAAGACCGGATCGAACACCGGCCGCTGGGCCGTGCCGTGCAGCAACGTCGCCGCCAGCCCCTCCCGTAGCAGCTCGCGGTCGGCCAGCCCCAGCGCCTCCACCGCCCGCGCCGCGTCCACCGTCTCACCCGTGCCGATCCGGACGCCGTGCGCACGCAGCGCCCCGACCAGCGAGGCCAGCCGTTCCGCGACACCAGTCGGCGTGGTCACAGGGCGCCCGGATCGAGCTTCGCGGCGGCCTTGAGGATGTCGTCCTGGTGCTTCAGAAGCACGCCCAGAGTGTCCCGTACGACGGTCTCGTCCAGCGTGTCGGCGCCGAGTGCGAGAAGCGTGCGCGCCCAGTCGATCGTTTCGGCGACCGACGGCACCTTCCGCAGGTCCATCGCCCGCAGCGCACCGACGACCCGGACGACCGACTCCGCCAGCGCCTCGTCGAGACCGGGCACCTTCAGTCGTACGATCCGGCGCTCCAGCTCCTCGTCGGGGAAGCCGATGTGCAGGAACAGGCAGCGTCGGCGCAGCGCCTCGGACAGCTCGCGGCTCGCGTTGGAGGTGAGGACGACGAAGGGACGGCGGGTCGCGGTGACCGTGCCCAGCTCGGGCACGGTCACCTGGAAGTCGCTGAGCACCTCCAGAAGCAGCCCCTCCACCTCGACGTCCGCCTTGTCCGTCTCGTCGATCAGCAGCACCTTCGCATCGTCGCCGCGGATCGCGGTGAGCAGCGGGCGGGGGAGCAGGAACTCCTCGCTGAAGATGTCGGTGCGGGCCTCGTCCCAGGTCTCGTCGCGGCCCGCGCTGATGCGCAGCAGCTGCTTGGCGTGGTTCCACTCGTACAGGGCCCGGGACTCGTCCACGCCCTCGTAGCACTGCAGCCGGACGAGTCGCGCCTGAGCGACCTGCGCGACCGCCTTGGCCAGCTCCGTCTTGCCGACCCCGGCGGGTCCCTCGACGAGGAGCGGCTTGCCGAGACGGTCGGCGAGGAAGACGGTCGTGGCGACGGCGGGGGAGGGGAGATAGCCGGTCTCGGCGAGGCGCCTGGAGACGTCGTCGACGGATGTGAACAGCAACGGGGCCTCCAGCTCGGCGGCACTACCTGGACGGCTCCCTATCTAAGCGCTTGTTCACCGTTTCTGTCACGGAGCCTTTGCGGACCATCCCCTCGTGCGGGAAGGGCGGCCGTCGCGACGGCCGCCCTCTCCCCCCTCACTCACGCGGCCACCTCGACCGCCTCCACGGCCGGCGTACGCAGCACCCGCCGGGCCGTGACCAGGCCGGTCCCCAGCGTCGCCGCCGTGGCGACCGACACGACCGCCAGCCAGATGCCCAGCCCCTGGTCGGGCAGCACCGCGTCGGTGCGGACGACGGTGAACGGGATGATCCCCGCCAGCGCGGCCACCGTGCCGAAGAACAGACCGATGGCCGTCAGGATCAGCCCCTCGGCGCCCACCGTGCCCAGCACCTGCCCCGGAGTCGCCCCGGCCAGGCGCTGCTGCCCGAACTCCCGGCTTCGGTAACTGGTCGCCGCGTACAGCGAGTTGACCAGCATCACGCAGACGAACACCACGATGATCCCGACGACCGTGAGGTTCAGCGTCTCCAGGTTCTTGGCGTCGACCGACTTGGTCAGACCCGAGGCCTCGACCGCGTCGCTCTCCACCGCCTGCATGTACAGCGTGGCCGTGGCGACCGCCGTGAACATCATGAGCGACATCAGGATCCCGGCGAGATGGTCCGCCCGGCGCCGCAGATTGCGCACCGCCAGCCATCCGCTCGCGCCGGTCAGCGGCAGCCGGTCCAGCACGCCCTTGAGCAGCCGCGGTGCGAGCAGGGCGAAGCCCACCGACAGCAGGATCGCCCCCTGCGCCGGTGTCGCCATCAGCGCCTCGTCGGTCGCCGAGAAGGCGAACGTCGACAGGACCCCCAGGGCTCCGGTCAGCAGCGCCGCGTACGCGAGGACCGTCCGTGCCCGGCCCCGCCGCCGCTGGCCGCGCGTCGCCCGCCGTACGGCGAGGAACGCGGCGCCCGCCGCCGCGAGCAGCGTGATGTCGATCCCCGACATCAGTGCGACCGTGCCGAAGGAGTGGTCGACGGAGCGCGCGACCTGCCCGCTGTCCTGGAACATCCCCAACAGGGCCTGCCCGCCGAGCATCGCCGGGCCGATCGCCAGCACGGCGCCCACCAGGGCCACGGCCACCGCCTCACCCACGACCATCCGCTTGATCTGCGCCGGAGTCGCCCCCGAGCAGCGCAGCAGCTCCAACTCGGTGGCCCGCTGACGGACGTTGACCGTCAGGGTGGAGGCGACGGCGAAGAACACCAGCAGGGTTCCGTACCCGCCGACCACACTCGCCGACGTGGTCAGCGTTTCCGCGCTCACCGAGTCGACGCCGCTCTGCCCGGCCGTGTCATACAGGGAGTTGAACGTCATGATGATCGCCGCGCCCAGGAAGGCGGCCAGCAGCGTCGCGAGGAACCGTCCGGGCCGTTGTCGTATCGACCGCATCGCCAGCAGGAGCATCGCTCACACCTTCGCCGTCATGTCGTCGCCCAGGTGCGCCAGCCGCTCCGCCACCGCGTCCGGTGTCGGTCCGTCCATCCGTCCCGCCAGCCGGCCGTCGGCGAGGAACAGCACGGAGTCGGCGTAGGAGGCGGCGACCGGGTCGTGCGTCACCATCACCACGGTCCGGCCGTGCACCCGCACCGCGTCCTGGAGCAGCCGCAGCACATCGCGCGCGCTGCGGGTGTCCAGCGCACCGGTCGGCTCGTCCGCGAAGATCACCCGAGGCTCGGTGACCAGCGCCCGGGCGATCGCCACCCGCTGCCGTTGACCGCCGGAGAGCTGGTCGGGCCGGTGGCCGAGCCGGTCCCCGAGTCCGACGGCCGTCAGGACCTCCCGGGTCCGCCGGCGGTCCACGCGCCGCCCGGCGAGCCTGAGCGGCAGCACCGTGTTCTGCGCGACGGTCAGCGTGTCCAGCAGGTTGTACTGCTGGAACACGAACCCGATCCGCCCGCGCCGGAACCTCGTCAGTTCGGCCTCGCTGCCGCCGGTCAGTTCGGTGCCGTCCACGCGTACGATCCCGCTGTCGGGCAGGTCGAGCCCGGCCGCGCACTGCAGCAGCGTGGACTTGCCGGAGCCCGACGGCCCCATCACCGCGGTGAACGTGCCGCGGCCGAGGGTGAGCGTCACCCCGTCCAGCGCCGTCACGGCACTGTCGTCCGCGCCGTAGGTCTTGCTGACCTTGACCAGCCGCAGCGCCTCGGGGGCGGGTCCCGTGTCGTGCCTGCTCCGTGAGCCTGTGCGAAACATCGCCATCACTTCCGTCGTCTCGGCCCGGCACGCCCTGTGCCTCACCCAAAAAGCTACGGAGACGGCCGTCCGAGCACATGGGGCGCAGAACCCGTATCGAGGGGTGTATTCAGCAACACCCCAACGTGCGGTGGACGACGCGCCCCGTGCAGGTGCGCACGCTCCTTCCGCAAGAGCCGACCGCGACCGGTCAGGGGGCGATGAGTCCCGCGGTCGCCTCTGAAAAGTTTCAATTCGCTCGCCGTTCGACATGGCGGGTTCTGTTGGAAACTGTCACCAACTCTCCGTGAAATGGACGTAGACACGCGTCATTGTCGCCACTAACTTCGACCGCCGAGCCGAATGAATCGATATAAATCCGACGGCCGAAGGGACAACGGCGTGGATGACGGAGCAAGCGACGAGGCACGCGAGACCTGCGGCGGCGCGGCCCGGGCCGCCCCCGCCCCCGGCCGGACCTCCGTGGCCGGGCTGACCGTGGAGCACCGCACGAATCCGCTCGGCGTGGACGCGGCACGGCCCCGGTTCGGCTGGCGTACGGTCTCCGCGGTCCGGGGCCGCCGGCAGACGGCGTACCGGGTCCTCGTGGCCACCTCGCCCGACCGCCTGGCCGGCGACCGCGCGGACGTCTGGGACAGCGGCCGCGTCACCTCCCCGGACTCGGTCGCGGTGCCCTATGCCGGACCCGCCCTACGCCCCTCCACCCGCTACCACTGGACGGTGACGGTCTGGGACGAGCACGACCGCGCCGTCCCCGCCGCCCCGACCGCCCACTTCGAGACCGGACTGCTCAGCACCGACGGCACCACCGGCTGGGACGGCGCCCGCTGGATCACGATGGCGGGCAAGGAGCCGAACAGCGCCGGAGCCCCGCTGCTGCGCCACGAGACGGCCCTGAAGCACGGCCAGGTGGTTCAGGCACGGCTGTACGTCTCGGCCCTCGGCGTGTACGACGCCTACGTCAACGGCCACCGTGTCGCCGTACCGCACGGCGACGGCACCACCCTGGAACTGCTCGCCCCGGGCTGGACCAACTACGACAGCACCGTCAACTACCTGACCTACGACGTCACGGACCTCGTGGCGGGCCGGCCTCGCCTCACCCTCGCCGCGGTGCTGGGCAACGGCTGGTACAACGGCCGCATCTCCGAGAACAGCGCCTACCGCTCCGCGGCCGGCAACCGCCTCGCCCTCAAGGCCAAGCTCCTGATCCGGTACGCGGAGGGATCGCGGCAGACGGTCGTCACCACCCCCGGCGACACCTGGAGAGCCACGGACACCGGCCCCCACCGCGCCGACGACCTCTACGACGGACAGACCTACGACGCCCGCAAGGAGCTCCCGGGCTGGACGGAGAACGGCTTCGAGGACTCCGCCTGGGCGGGCGTCGAGGAACACGACCACACGACCAAGTTCCCCGACACGAAGCTGGTCGCCTGCCCCGCCGACAGCGCCCGCCTGGTACCCGAGTGGGACCGCACCCCGCACTCCGTCACCGTCTGCACGGGCGTGACGGACCAGGGCGGCAGCCCGGGCGGCAAGGGCCACGTCGTCGTCGACGCCTCCCGCACGGTCACCGATCCCGCCGATGCGGCCACCGCGACCGTCACCCTGCACCCCGGTGACACCGCCGTGATCGACCTCGGCCAGAACATGGTCGGCGTGCCCCGCTACACCGTGCGCGGCCCCGCGGGCGCCGAAGTCACCTTCCGGCCCGGCGAGATGCTCAACGACGACAGCCCGGGCGCCGACGGTCCGGTCGGCTCGGTCTACCGGGCCAACCTGCGCTCCGCCCAGGCCACCGGCAGATACGTCCTCAAGGGCGACCCGGACGGCGAGACCCACCAGGACTCCCTGACCTTCTACGGCTTCCGCTACCTGTCCGTCACCGCGACCGACACCGTCACCCTCACCGGACTCACCGGCAAGGTCGCCACCTCCGCGCTCCGCGACATCGGCACCGTCACCACCGACAACCCACAGGTCAACCAGCTGATCAGCAACGTCCGTTGGGGTCAGCGCGGCAACTACCTGTGGGTGCCCACCGACTGCCCGCAGCGCGACGAACGCTGCGGCTGGACCGGCGACACCCAGCTCTTCTCCAACACCGGCCTCTACAACACCGACGCGGTCGCCTTCCTCAGCCACTTCCAGGACACCCTGATCGACTCGCAACGCGGCTACGGCGCGGACGGCGCCCAGTTCACCTGGATCGCCCCCGGAGCCCGCTACAACCAGCCTGTCCCGGCGAGCGGTTGGGCCGACTGCGGGGTGGTCGTGCCGTGGACCGTGTGGCAGATGTCCGGCGACACCACGATCATCGACCGCAGCTGGACGGCGATGACGACGTACCTGGACTGGATCCGCGCACGCACCGGCGACACCTACGCCGGCCAGGGCGCGGTCTTCGGGGACTGGCTCGCCTTCCAGGTGACCAGCACCCAGCTCATCAGCGACGTCTACTACGGCCACAGCGCCCGGCTCATGGCCGACATGGCCCGCGCCACCGGCCGCACCGCCGAGGCGCGTGACTACGACGAGCTCTTCACCCGGATCAAGAGCGCGTTCGTCGCCAAGTACCTCAGCACCGAAGGCGGCACGCTCACGGTGCGCTCCAGCCTCGGCGACCCGCCCCCGTGGACCCCCGGAGACGACGCGGGCAAGCCCGAGGACAACAGCCAGACCGCGCTCCTGTGGGCCCTCAAACTGGGCCTGTACGACACCGAGGCCCAGCGCCGCCAACTGGTCACCCTGCTCGCCGACAACATCCGCAACGACGCGGCCCACCGGGCGGCCCACCCCGCAAGCAGCCGGGTGGGGTACGCGGAGAACACCCTCTCCGTCGGCTTCCTCGGCGTGAACGTCATCGCCCCCGTCCTCACCGACGAGGGCCGCGCCGACCTCGCGTACGCACTGCTGCACCAGAACGCCATGCCGTCCTGGCTGTACTCCGTGGACAACGGCGCCACGACCGTCTGGGAGCGCTGGAACTCGTACTCGGAGCAGGACGGCTTCGGCCCGGTCGACATGAACTCGTTCAACCACTACTCCTACGGCGCGATCATGGAGTGGATGTACGAGGGCATGGCCGGCATCGCGAAGGACCCGCGGCACCCCGGCTTCCGCCACTTCTTCCTGCGCCCGCACCTCGACCCGACCGGCGGGATCCGGCATGTCGCCGCGTCGCACCGGTCGCCGTACGGACAGATCGTCAGCGAGTGGACGGCGAAAGACGGGAGGCTGACCTACCGGGCCGTGGTCCCCGCCAACAGCACGGCGACGCTGCGCCTGCCCACCGCCGGCCCGGACACCGTCCGCGAGGGCCGCTCACCCCTGGCCCGCGCCGAGGGCGTCGAGTACCTGGGGTTCGCGGACGGCACCGCCTCCTACCGTCTGCCGTCCGGCCGCTACGAGGTGACCTCCGTACTCTCCTGACCGTCCACCAGCACCACCTCCAGGGTGCGCGGACCGTGCACCCCCTCGACCCGGTCCAGCTCGATGTCGCTGGTGGCCGACGGCCCGGAGATCCAGGTCAACGGGCGGGCCGGATCGAGACGTTCGAGAGCCTGCGGGACCGAGGAGACGACCTGGTCCGGAACCCGTACGACACAGATGTGATGGTCCGGTACGAGCGTGATCCGGCGGCGGCCCTGGTCGGGGCCGCCGTCCAGGACGATCGTGCCGGTCTCGGCGATCGCCACCGCGCACGCGGTCACCACACTGTCGACCCGGTCCAGTTCCTGCGGGGTGCTCTCCGCCCGGTCGGGCACCTGCTCCGCTTCCGCCTCCGCCAGCCACCCCGGATCCAGCCCGGTCGGCACGACCACCGTCTTCGAGCCCCGCGCGGCCAGCATCCCGGCGATCGTCGCTGCGAGGTCGGCGGCGGTGCAGCGGTGCACGATCGCCCGGTAGTCCGCCAGGTTCTCGGCGAGCAGGTCGACCGTCTGCTCGCCACTGCGCTCGCCGTGCTCGCGCAGATAGTCACGCGAAAACGCCTGCTCAAACGGAATGTCGTCCTGGGGTACCGCCGCCAGTGCGCGCCGCACCCGGCCCAGGATCCGCTCCCTGCTGCTGCTCACTTCGCGGCCCCCCTGTCGCCGTTGCCGCCGTTCTGCCCCTGTGTGCGCTGCCACCAGTCGCGGAACGGCTCCGCCGGTACCGGCGGCAGATCCCGCGTGTCGCTCCACGCCCCGCCCGGGCCGGGCAGCGTGCGCGGATGGAAACGCCGGGTGCGCGAGGCGAGCCGCTGACCGGTGCGCAGGGCGCCGGGACGCGCGAACGCCCAGCGTGCCGCACGCATCGCCGCCCGCTCGGCGGCATGCCCCTTCGCGGGCTTGAGTACCACCTTGTTGCCCTCCCGCGTCACCGGGCCGCCCTGGACGACCCGTTCCCGCAGGTGCACCAGCACCTCCGGGATGTCGATGGCGACCGGACACACCTCGTAGCAGGCTCCGCACAGGGAGGAGGCGTACGGTAGCGAGGCGTCGATCTCGCTGGCCGTGCCCCTCAGTTGGGGACTGAGGATGGCGCCGATCGGACCCGGGTAGACCGAGCCGTACGCGTGCCCGCCGGCCCGCTCGTACACCGGGCAGACGTTGAGACAGGCCGAGCAGCGGATGCAGCGCAGGGCCTGGCGGCCCACCTCGTCGGCGAGGGTGTCGCTGCGGCCGTTGTCGAGCAGGACCAGGTGGAAGGTCTTCGGCCCGTCCTCGTCGGTGGTGCCGGTCCAGGTGGAGGTGTACGGGTTCATGCGCTCGGCCGTCGAGGAGCGGGGGAGGGTCTGGAGGAACACCTCCAGGTCCCGCCAGGTCGGCACGATCTTCTCGATGCCGACGACCGAGATCAGCGTCTCCGGCAGGGTCAGGCACATCCGCCCGTTGCCCTCGGACTCCACGACCACCAGCGTTCCGGTCTCGGCGACCACGAAGTTGGCGCCGGAGATGCCGACCTTGGCGCGCAGGAACTTCTCCCGCAGGTGAAGGCGTGCGGCCTCGGCGAGTTCGGCGGGCGTGTCGGTCAGGCCCTCGGGTGCCGGACGCCCCCACTCGCTCATCTCGCGCGTGAAGATGTCCCGGATCTCGCCCCGGTTGCGGTGGATCGCGGGGACGAGGATGTGCGAGGGCCGGTCCTTGCCCAACTGCACGATCAGCTCGGCGAGATCGGTCTCGTAGGCGCGGATGCCCTCGGCCTCCAGGGCCTCGTTGAGCCCGATCTCCTGCGTGGCCATCGACTTGACCTTGACGACCTCCGACTCGCCCGTCTCCTTGACGAGATCGGCCACGATCCGATTGGCCTCGTCGGCGTCGGCGGCCCAGTGGACGATGCCGCCCGCCGCGGTGACCGACTCCTCCACCTGCTCCAGATACCGGTCGAGATGAAGGAGCGTGTGGTCCTTGATCTGCTTCCCGGCCTCCCGCAGTTGTGCCCAGTCGGACACCTCCGCGACGGCCTTCGCCCGCTTGGCGCGGATGGTGTGCGTGGCGTGGCGCAGATTGCCGCGCAGCGTCGGGTTGTTGACCGCCTCGTGCGCGGCCTCCGGGAAGGCCGGGTGGGCGGGCGGGGGAAACACAGGCATTCCTACGAACGTTCCGCTCATGCCGCCGGTCCCTCCTCCGTGCTCGCCAGGATCTCCGCGATGTGCACCGGCCGCATGCCCGTCTTCAGCCGGTGCATCGTCCCCCCGATGTGCATCAGGCAGGAGTTGTCGGCCGCGCACAGCACCTCCGCTCCCGTCGACTCGGCGTTGCGCACCTTGTCCGCGCCCATCGCCGCCGAGACATCGGCGTTCTTCAACGCGAACGTGCCGCCGAAGCCGCAGCACTCGTCGGCGCCCGGCAACTCGACCAGCTCCAGCCCCTTCACCGCCTGGAGCAGCCGCCGGGGCCGGTCGCCCAGCCCCAGAGAGCGCAGCCCGTGGCAGGTCGGATGGTAGGTCACTGTGTGCGGGTAGTACGCCCCGACGTCCGTCACCCCCAGCACGTCCACCAGGAACTCCGTGAGCTCGTACGTCTTCGGCACCACAGGCGCGAGGGTGGCCGCGAGCGTGTCCCCGCGTCCCTCGGCCCGGGCCCGCTCACCCATCCGCGGATACAGCTCCCGCACCATCGCCCCGCACGACCCGGACGGCGTCACGATCGCCTCGTACTCCCCGAAGACATCGGAGAAATGCCGGGCCAGGGGTTCCGCCTCATGCCGGTACCCGGTGTTGTAGTGCGCCTGCCCGCAACAGGTCTGGGCCATCGGGAAGTCGACCTCGACGCCCAGCCTGGTCAGCAGTTTCACCACCGCGCGCCCGGTGTCCGGATAGAGCGTGTCGTTGACACAGGTCAGGAACAGGGCGACACGCATCGCGGCTCCTCATGGTCGGTCATCGGATGAGTTCAGCGTAGTCCCGGGCCACCGCCCGGGGGAGTCCCCCCTCACCCCACGGTGAGCCGGGCCTGCGCCTCGCGCCAGCGGGCCGGGTCGCCCTGTGGCTCGTACCGGGTCAGCGGCTGGGTCCGCACGAGCAGCTCGCGCGCCCCCGCCAGGTCGCCCACCAGCCCGTGGGCCCGGGCCTGCACCAGGACGTTGCCCAGGGCCGCCGCCTCCGTCGGGCCCGCGACGACCGGCAGCCCGCAGGCGTCGGCGGTCAGCTGGCACAACAGGGCGTTGCGGGTGCCCCCGCCGACGACGTACACGACGTCGACCGGGTGGTCGGCCAGCCGCTGCGCGTCCTGCACGGCCCGGCGATGGGCCAGGGCGAGGGAGTCCAGGATGCAGCGCGTGATCTCGGCGGGCGAGGCGGGCACCGGCTGTCCCGACGCGCGGCACGCCTCGGCGATCCGCTCCGGCATCCGGCCCGGCGCCAGGAACGCGGCGTCCCCCGCGTCCACCACCGACCGCAGCGCCGGCACCTTGGCCGCGTCGAGGAGCAGCTCGCCCAACTCGGGCTCTCCCCAGTCGCGTACGCACTCCTGGAGCAGCCACAGGCCCATGATGTTGCGCAGATACCGGACCGTGCCGTCCAGTCCCAACTCGTTGGTGAAGTTGGCCAGCCGGCTCTCTTCCGACAGCACCGGCGCGTCCAGCTCCAGCCCGGCCAGCGACCAGGTGCCGGTGCAGATGTACGCGAACCGGCCACCGGCGGCCGGTACGGCCGCCACGGCGGAGGCGGTGTCGTGCGATCCGACCGCCGTCACCGGCACCGGTCCGGTCAGCCCGATCTCCTCCAGCACGTCCGGCCGCAGCACGCCCGCCGGATCGCCGGGCTGCCGCAGCGGCGCGAACAGGCCCAGGTCGACGCCGAGCCGGGACGCGATGTCGGACGACCACTCGCGCGTGCGGGGGTCGATCAGCTGGGTCGTCGACGCGTTGGTCAGCTCGGTGCCCTGCTCACCCGTGAGCCAGTAGGAGAGCAGGTCGGGAATGAGCAACAGGCGCCCCGCGTGGGCCAGTTGGCTGGAGGAGCGGGCCGCGACCAGCTGATACAGGGTGTTGAAGGGCGCGTACTGCAACCCGGTCGCCGCGTACAGCTCGGGCGCCGGCACAGTCGCCCACACCTTTTCCGCGATCCCCTCGGTCCGCGCGTCCCGGTAGTGGACCGGGTTGCCGAGCAGCGACCCGTCTGCGTCGAGCAGTCCGTAGTCCACGGCCCAGCTGTCGATGCCGACCGAGTCGACCTGGCCGGCCGCCCGCAGCCCGTCGAGGACACCCCGGTACAGCCCGAGGATGTCCCACCGCAGCCCCTCCGGCACCCTCACCGGCCGGTTGGGGAAGCGGTGGGCCTCGGTCAGCCGCAGGCTGTCGGGGCCGACACGGCCGACCATGACACGTCCGCTGGACGCGCCGAGGTCGACCGCGGCGTACGACTTCACGGCCCCGCTCATCGCAGGAAGGCGGCCGCGACGCCGGCGTCGACCGGGACGTGCAGCCCCGTGGTGTGCGTCAGCTCGCCGCCGGTCAGCGCGAAGACCGCGTTGGCCACGTGCTCGGGCAGGACCTCCCGCTTGAGGATGGTCCGCTGGGCGTAGAACTCGCCCAGCTTCTCCTCCGGCACCCCGTACACGGCCGCCCGCTTCGCTCCCCAGCCACCGGCGAAGATCCCGGAGCCGCGCACGACCCCGTCCGGGTTGACCCCGTTGACACGGATCCCGTGCTCGCCCAGCTCGGCGGCGAGCAGCCGCACCTGATGGGCCTGGTCGGCCTTGGTCGCGGAGTAGGCGATGTTGTTGGGTCCGGCGAACACGGCGTTCTTGGAGGCGATGTAGACGATGTCGCCGCCCAGCTCCTGCGCGATCATCACCCGGGCCGCCTCGCGCGAGACCAGGAAGGAGCCGCGCGCCATGATGTCGTGCTGGAGGTCCCAGTCCTTCGCCGAGGTCTCCAGGAGCGGCTTGGAGATGGAGATACCGGCGTTGTTGACCACCAGGTCCACCCCGCCGAAGGCGAGCGCCGCCGCCTTGAACGCCTCCGCGATCTGCTCCTCGGAGGTGACGTCGACGGTCACGGCGACGGCCTTGTCGCTCCCGCCGAGCTCCTCGGCGACGGCCTGGGCGTTCTCGGCGTTCAGGTCCGCGACCACCACGCACGCGCCCTCGGCGACCAGCCGCTCGGCGATCGCCTTCCCGATCCCGCTGCCGGCGCCCGTCACCAGCGCCACCCGGGTCGCCAGCGGCTTCGGCTTCGGCATCCGCTGCAGCTTGGCCTCCTCCAGCGCCCAGTACTCGATGCGGAACTTCTCCGACTCCTCGATCGGCGCGTACGTCGACACGGCCTCGGCGCCGCGCATCACGTTGATCGCGTTGACGTAGAACTCGCCGGCCACCCGGGCCGTCTGCTTGTCCTTGCCGAAGGAGAACATGCCCACGCCGGGAACCAGCACGATCGCCGGGTCGGCGCCGCGCATCGCGGGGGAGTCGGGCTCGGCGTGCCGCTGGTAGTAGGCGGCGTACTCCTCGCGGTACTCGGCGTGCAGCTCCTTCAGCCGCGCGATCGCCTCGTCGAGGGGAGCCGTCGGCGGCAGGTCGAGGACCAGCGGCCGGACCTTGGTGCGCAGGAAGTGGTCGGGGCAGGAGGTGCCGAGCGCGGCGAGCCGCGGATGCTCCGTGGACGCCAGGAAGTCGAGCACGACATCGGAGTCGGTGAAGTGCCCGACCTGCGGCCTGTCCTGGGAGGCGACGGCCCGGACGTACGGCGCCAGGGCCGCCGCCCGCTCCCGCCGCTCATCCCCGGGCAGCGCCTCGTACCCCGCGATCACCGGCCCGAACGGCTCCGGCTTGCCCCGCTCGGCGAGGAACGCCTCCGCGGTCCGGATGATGTGCAGCGAGTTGCGCTCGCACTCCTCGGACGTGTCACCCCACGCGGTGATCCCGTGCCCGCCGAGCACGCACCCGATCGCCTGCGGGTTGGCCTCCTTCACCGCCGCGATGTCCAGCCCCAGCTGGAACCCGGGCCTGCGCCACGGCACCCACACCACCGTGTCGCCGAAACACTCGGCCGTCAGCTTCTCCCCGTCGGCCGCGCAGGCCAGCGCGATACCGGAGTCCGGGTGCAGATGGTCCACGTGCGCGGCCCCGACGAGCCCGTGCATCGCGGTGTCGATGGAGGGGGCGGCCCCGCCCTTGCCGTGCAGGCAGTAGTCGAACGCGGCGACCATCTCGTCCTCGCGCTCCACCCCCGGATACACGTCGACCAGCGCCCGCATCCGGTCCAGCCGCAACACGGCCAGCCCGCTCTCGGTCAGTGTCCCGAGGTCCCCACCGGACCCCTTGACCCACATCAGCTCCACATCACCACCGGTGACGGGATCGGTGTCGGTGCCCTTGGCGGACGCGTTGCCGCCGGCGTAGTTGGTGTTACGGGGATCGGAGCCGAGCCGCTGGGAACGAGCGAGGAGTGCGGCGGCTTCGGGATGGGGTGCCATGTCTCTTCAGTCCTTCTTGACGAGGGTGTAGGTGAGCGCCCCTTCAGGGGCGCGGGTCTGTGTCAATGTGCGGCTTCCGCCGCGATGGGGGTTCCCCCGGGTTCGAGCGAAGCCGAGAACTTGGGGGAGCGACCGCCGCATACGGCCCGCAGCCTGCGACCGGGCTCACCCGGCAGACGCGAAACAGTCCCTCACGCCCCCCAGCCGGCCTGCTGACCACCCACCCGCTCCGCGACGATCTTCTCGGCCCACCCGGACCGCCGATACGCCGCCATCGGGTCGGGATCCAGCCCCATCTCCTCGCGAAGCGAACCCAGCAGCGGACGCACATCCGTGTTGTACGCGTCCATGATCACCGCGTTCGCCTCCAGTACATCCCCCGACCGCTGCGCAGCATCCAGCGTCTCCCGGTCCACGAGCAGCGCCTTCGCCGTGGCCTCCTGGACGTTCATCACGGACCGGATGATCGCGGGGATCTTCGCCTCGATGTTGTGGCACTGGTCGAGCATGAACGCGACCGAAGGGGTGAACCCACCCCCGCGGATCACCTCGTACATGATCCGGAACAGCTGGAAGGGATCGGCCGCGCCGACCATCAGGTCGTCGTCCGCGTAGAACCGTGAGTTGAAGTCGAACCCGCCGAGCTTCCCCTCGCGCAGCAGCGTCGCGACGATGAACTCGATGTTGGTGCCGGGGGCGTGGTGCCCGGTGTCGACCACGACCTGTGCCTTCTCGCCGAGCTTGAGGCAGTGGGCGTACGCCGTGCCCCAGTCCGGCACGTCCGTCGAGTAGAAGGCGGGCTCGAAGAACTTGTACTCCAGCAGCATCCGCTGGTTCTCGCCGAGCCGCCGGTACACCTCGGCCAGGCCCTCGGCGAGCCGGTCCTGGCGTTCCCGGAGGTCGTCCTGCCCGGGATAGTTCGTGCCGTCGGCGAACCACAGCTTCAGGTCACGCGAGCCGGTGGCGTCCATGATGTCCACGCACTCCAGCAGGTGATCCAGCGCCTTGCGCCGCACCGCGGGGTCCGCGTGACAGATGCTGCCCAGCTTGTAGGCGTCGTCCTGGAACGTGTTCGAATTGATCGCGCCCAGCTTCACGCCGCGTTCCTCGGCGTACTTCGCCAGCGCGGCATAGTCGTCGACCTTGTCCCAGGGAATGTGCAGCGCGACCGTCGGCGCCACGCCCGTGAACTCGTGCACCTTCGCCGCGTCCGCCAGCTTCTCCCACGGGTCGCGGGGGACACCCGGTTGCGCGAACACCTTGAAACGCGTCCCCGAGTTCCCGTACGCCCACGACGGCGTCTCGACTGCCTGGGACTTGAGAGCGGCCTTCACCGCAGCCAACTCGGTCACTTGGGGCTCCTCTGCCAGCCGTTCCGTATGAATCGATTCAAACCGCGAAGCTATGGCTCCCCAGCAGGGGTGTCAAGGGTTGCGGCACACCTCGTTCGCCGTGCTCTGACCGTGACCTTGGGCTATCGAAACTTTTTCGAGACGGACCCATTGACGTGACATGTCTGGCACGCCTAACGTCCCGGCAACCAAGTTGAAACCTTTCACGACGCTGTGACGGCTTCCGCCGGCGTCGTCGAGGAGCCCCTCATGACCTACCCGTCCGACGCGGGTCCGACCCCGGTGCTGTCGCTCAAGGACGTCTCCAAGTCCTTCGGAGCGGTGCGCGCACTGAGGGACGTGTCCCTGGAACTGTTCCGCGGTGAGGTGCACGCACTCGCCGGTGAGAACGGCGCGGGCAAGTCGACCCTCATCAAGACACTCGCCGGGGTGCACCGACCGGACGCCGGCCAGGTGCTGCTCGACGGCGAGCCCGTCCTCTTCCACGGCCCCGGCGACGCCCGTGACGCCGGTATCGCCGTCATCTACCAGGAACCCACCCTCTTCCCCGACCTGTCGATCGCCGAGAACATCTTCATGGGCCGCCAGCCGCGGCGCGCGCTCGGCCGGATCGACCACAAGGCCACCCACTCCGCGACCCTCGCGCTGATGCAGCGCCTGGGCGTGGAACTCGACCCCGACCGTCCCGCGCGCGGCCTTTCCATCGCCGACCAGCAGATCGTCGAGATCGCCAAGGCCCTCTCCTTCGAGGCCCGCGTCCTGATCATGGACGAGCCGACCGCCGCCCTCACCGGCAGCGAGGTGGCCCGCCTCTTCGGTGTGGTGCGCACCCTGCGCGAGCAGGGCGCAGCCGTGCTGTTCATCTCCCACCGGCTGGAGGAGATCTTCCAGATCTGCCAACGGGTGACGACCCTGCGCGACGGCGCCTGGATCGCCAGCGAACCGATCGACGGCATGACCGAGGACGATCTCGTCCGCCGGATGGTCGGCCGCGACCTCGACGAGCTCTACCCGAAGCAGGAGGTCCGCCCGGGCGAGGTCGCCCTGAGCGTGCGCCGGCTGACCCGCGAGGGCGTCTTCACCGACGTGTCCTTCGAGGTGCGGCACGGCGAGATCGTCGGCCTGGCCGGTCTCGTCGGCGCGGGCCGTACGGAGGTGGCGCGGGCCGTCTTCGGCATCGACCGCTGGGACGCCGGGGAGGTCGAGGTTCAGGGGCGCAAGCTCACCAACGGCGCCCCGTCCACCGCGATGGCCTCCGGCCTCGCCCTCGTGCCCGAGGACCGGCGCGCGCAGGGCCTGGTGATGGACATGTCCATCGAGCGCAACATCGGCCTGACCGGTCTGCGTACGACCGTGAAGGCCGGCCTCGTCGACCGCGGCGCCGAGCGCAGCCGCTCCCTCGACTGGGCCGTCAAGCTCCAGGTCAAGTACGCCCGGATCGCCGACACCGTCAACACCTTGTCCGGCGGCAACCAGCAGAAGGTCGTCCTGGCCAAGTGGCTCGCCACCGGCCCCCGGGTGCTGATCGTCGACGAGCCCACGCGCGGCATCGACGTCGGCACCAAGGCCGAGGTGCACCGGCTGCTCAGTGAGCTGGCGGCCGACGGGGTCGCCGTACTGATGATCTCCTCCGACCTGCCCGAGATCCTCGGCATGGCCGACCGCGTGCTGGTGATGCACGAGGGACGCCTGACCGCCGAGATCCCGCGCTCCGAAGCCACCGAGGAATCCGTGATGGCCGCAGCCACCGGGAGGGCCGCAGCATGACAGCCACGAAGAGGGCTGCCCTCTTGTCCCCGCCCACCGGGAGGGCCGCCGCATGACGGTGCTCACCCCGAACGAGACGCCCGTCGCCGAGGTGCCCAGGTCCAGTGGCACCCGGCTGGTGGACCGTGTCTTCAAGATGCGCGAACTGGCCATCCTGGTCGTCTTCCTGGTGATGATCGCCGTCACCCAGGCCGGCAACAGCGAGTTCCTGTCCGAACAGGGCATCAAGGACCTGCTGCTGAACGCGACCATCCTGGTGCTGGTCGCCACCGGCCAGTCCCTGGTCGTCATCACCCGCAACGTCGACCTGTCGGTCGGCTCCACCCTCGGCATCAGCGCCTTCGCCGCCGGTGACTACCTCCAGGGCGGCGGCAACCCGGTCGTCGCCGTGGTCCTGGCGGTCCTGCTCGGCATCGGTTTCGGCCTGCTGAACGGCCTCCTGGTCAGCCTCGGGCAGGTGCCCGCCCTCGTCGTCACCCTCGGCACGCTCTACATCATCCGCGGCATCGACTCCATCTGGGTCGGCTCCCGGCAGATCACGGCGGCCGACCTGCCGGGCGGCTTCGTGGACTTCGGCTCCGGCGGTCTGGCCGCGGTGCCGTGGCTGGCGATGATCGCCCTGGTGGTGCTGGTGGCGACCGCGTACTACCTCAAGCACTTCGGCAGCGGCCGCGAGCTGTACGCCCTCGGTTCCAACCCGGAGGCCGCCCGTCTCGCCGGCATCCCGGTCCGCAAGCGGATCCTCGCCGCGTACACCTTCTGCGGCGCTCTCGCCGGACTCGCCGGAGCGATGTACCTGGCCCGGTTCGGCAACGTCGACTCCGGCACCGGCAACGGCTACGAACTGACCGTCGTCAGCGCCGTCGTGGTCGGTGGTGTGGTCTTCACCGGCGGCTCCGGCAGCGTCTACGGCGCCGCCCTCGGCGCGCTGCTGCTGACCTCCATCAACAGCGTGCTGCCCGCCCTCGGCGTCAGCTCGGTGTGGGTGCTCGCCATCAACGGCGTCCTGCTCATCCTCGCCATCGCGGTCGACCGGGTCGTCGCGCTCCGTGTGGCCACCGCCCTGAAGAAGAAGGCCGCCGCGGCCAGGACCACCACCGCGAAGGCTCCGAAGAAGGGAGACGCAGGCCGTGCCTGAGTCACTCACCCGCGCCGTCCGCTGGGATACCGTCGTCGGCGCCCTCCTGATCGTTCTGCTCCTGCTGTCCTTCTCCACGGTGGACGGCTTCGGCAACGCCCTCAACCTGTCGTTCCTGATCGGCAACACGCTGCCCATCGCACTGATCGCGCTGCCGATGACCCTCCTGGTGGTCTCCGGCGAGATCGACCTGTCGGTGGCCTCCACGGCCGGTCTGTCCGGCTCGGTGATGGGCGCCCTGTGGAACCAGGGCATGACGATCGAGACGATCATCCCGATCTGCCTGCTGCTCGGTGTGGTCTGCGGACTGGTCAACGGCCTGTTGGTGACCCGCCTCGGGCTGCCGTCCCTGGCCGTCACCATCGGCACCCTCGCCGCCTACCGGGGCATCGCGCAGATCATCCTCGGCTCCGACGCGGTGACCGACTTCCCCACCCAGTACCTGGACTTCGCGGCCGGACGCATCGGGGACACGTTCATCCCGCAGGCGTTCCTGCCCTTCGTGGTGCTGCTCGCGATCGCCGTGGTCGCCCTGCACGCCACCCCGTTCGGACGGTCGCTGTTCGCGATCGGCGCCAACGAGGAGGCCGCCCGGTTCGCCGGCATCCGGGTCAAGCGGCAGAAGCTCATCCTGTTCACGGTGACCGGCCTGATGGCCTCCCTCACCGGCATCTTCTGGGCGCTGCACTACGCCAGCGCCCGCTACGACAACGCCACCGGCCTCGAACTGTCCGTCGTGGCGGCCGTGTTGCTCGGCGGTATCGACTTCGACGGAGGCAAGGGCACGCTCGGCGGCGCCATCGCGGGAGTCTTCCTGCTCGGCGCGCTGCAGAACGTGATGAGCCTCCAGGACGTCTCCGCCCAGTCGCAGATCGTCGTCACCGGCGTTCTTCTCGTTCTCTCCGTGCTCGGCCCCCGGGTCGCACGGCAGATCTCCGTAGCGAGGGCGGGCCGCAGAGCCGCCTCGACTCCGGCCTCATCCCTCAGCTCACCCTCGTAAAGGACTCATCGCCATGCGCAAGTCGACCCTCCGCCGCACCTGTGCGGCCCTGGCCGCCGTCACCTCCCTCGCCCTGGCCGCCACCGCCTGCGGCGGCACCACCAAGGAGGACGTGAAGAGCGAGAGCACCGGCTCCGCCGCCTCGGCCGGCAAGGCCGACCCGGGCGCGGCCCTCAAGAAGGGCCTGACCATCGGCTTCCTGCCCAAGCAGGTCAACAACCCGTACTTCACCACCTCCGACAAGGGCGGCGAGGCGGCCGTCAAGGAGCTCGGCTCCACCTACAAGGAGGTCGGCCCGACCAGCGCCACCGACACCGCGGGCCAGGTGTCGTACGTCAACACCCTGACCCAGCAGCAGGTCAACGCGATGGCCGTGTCCGCGCAGGACCCCGGTGCCCTGTGCACCGCCCTCAAGCAGGCCATGAAGAACGACATCAAGGTCGTCACCTACGACTCCGACACCAACCCCGACTGCCGCAACGCCTTCGTCTCCCAGGCCAGCGCCGAGGACCTGGGCCGGACCGAGGTGCAGCTGCTCGCGAAGCAGATCGGCTACAAGGGCCAGATCGCGATCCTGTCCGCCGCGCAGACCGCGACGAACCAGAACACCTGGATCGACTTCATGAAGGACGAGCTCAAGGACCCGAAGTACAAGGACATCAAGCTCGTCAAGGTCGCCTACGGCAACGACGACGCCCAGCAGTCGTTCCAGCAGACCCAGGGCCTGCTCCAGCAGTACCCGAACCTGAAGGGGATCATCTCCCCGACCACCGTCGGCATCAAGGCCGCCGCCCAGTACCTGTCCGGCTCCAAGTACAAGGGCAAGGTCAAGCTGACCGGTCTCGGCACGCCCAACGACATGCGCAAGTACGTCAAGAACGGCACCGTCGACGGCTTCGAGCTGTGGGACCCGGCGAAGCTCGGCGCGCTGGCCGCCCGTACCGCGGTCGCGCTGGTCTCGGGGCAGATCACCGGCAAGGAGGGCGAGACCTTCAAGGCCGGCGACATGGGCGAGTACACCATCGGCAAGGACGGCGTGATCAGCCTCGGCAAGCCGACCGTGTTCGACGCGAAGAACATCGACCAGTTCAACTTCTAGTCCCTGGAGGGGCGTTGACCCAGCGTGTGTGCTTCCTGCTGAAGGTCCGGGCGGACCGCCTCGACGAGTACCGTGAGCGGCACGCCGCCGTGTGGCCCGAGATGCTCGACGCGCTCTCGGCCACCGGCTGGCACAACTACTCGCTCTTCCTGCGCGAGGACGGACTGCTCGTCGGCTACCTGGAGACCGAGGACTTCGCCGCGGCCCAGGCCGGTATGGAAGCCACCGAGGTCAACGCCCGCTGGCAGGCGGAGATGGCGCCGTTCTTCGAGTCCCTGGACGGCGCCCGACCCGACGAGGCCATGAAACCGCTCACCGAAGTGTTCCACCTCGCCTGATCCCCCTTCGTCCCCTCCTCTTCTCCTCTTCCTTCGCACGACAATGGAGTCCCCCGAGATGAAGAGACGTACACTGCTGGGCGCCGCCATCGCCGGAGCCGTCATGACCCCCGTCTTCACCTCTGGCACAGCCCGTGCCGCCGACCCCGGGCCCTCCGTCACCAAGAAGGGCACGACCCAACTCGACGGTCAGGCCATCTTCTTCGTCTCCTACGACGGCCTGGTCAACAACAACTCGTTCCAGAAGAACGGCCTGCTGACCTACAAGGGCTACCAGTACGCGACCTGGTACACCTCCACCGGCAACGCCGTCGTCGGACGCCGTGTTCTCGGCGGGAGCAGCTGGTCGACCGTCACGCTGTCACACGTCCTCAAGGCCAGCGACTCGCACAACGTCATCTCCATGGGTGTCTCCAAGGTCGACGGCCGTCTGCACATCAACATGGACTCGCACAGCAACGGCTACTTCTACGTGAAGTCCGTCGCCGGGCTGATGGACAGTCCCGCCACCACCGGCTGGACCGCCTCGGTCTTCGGCTCCGTCCAGACGTCCATGGACGGTCTCGCCCTCACCTCGCAGTTCACCTACCCTCAGTTCGTCTCCACCCCCGAGGGCAAGCTGCAGCTCAGCTACCGCGTCGGAATCTCCGGCAACGGCCGCAACGCCCTTGCCGAGTACGACGGTTCGACGTGGACGGCACTGGGGGAGTGGTCCAGCTCCACGGGCACGTACACCAGCTCGCACGGTTCCTCGACCGCCCGCAACATGTACCTGCACGGCATCGACTACGACGTCAACGGCCGCCTGCACTCCTTCTTCACCTGGCGCGAACAGAACGCCGCCGTGATGTGCAACAGCGGCGGCATCACCAACCACGACACCGGTTACGTCTACTCGACCGACCGCGGCCGCACCTGGCGCAACGACGCGGGCACCGTCGTGGGAACGACCGGCAGCTCCGACACCGTGGCCGTCACCGACAGCGGCCTGGTCGTCGACTCCCTCAACCCCGACCACTCGCTGATGAACCAGGAGAGCCAGTCCACCGACTCGTCCGGCCTCCCGCACGCGATCATCAGCTACGTCCCCGGCCGTTTCGGCCAGTGCACCACCGACTACGTCAACGACCGCACCGCCAACGGCCGCGCCTTCCACGTCCGCAAGAACTCCTCCGGCACCTGGACGAAGACGGAGATCCCGGTCGCGCTCAACTCCAGTCAGCGCACCAAGCTGGTCCTGGACAAGTACGACAACGCGTACGCGATCTTCCCCTACGGCCGTATCGCCGGCGCCTCGAAGTCCTCCGGGTACACCGACTGGACGCTGCTGTACGACGGCAGTGACCTGAACGCCTTCGGTGAGGTCGTCATCGACGAGATGCGGATCAAGGCCGACAACGTCCTGTCGTTCATGTACCAGGAGAAGTCGAGCGGCACCACGCCCTCGGCGCTCCACGTCGTCGACTTCGCACTGCCCGCGTGACCGGGTCCGTCGTACGACGTCAGGACGGTACTGTGAAGGCTTTCCGGTCGCCCCTCGCCCCCTTGGAGGTACCTGCCTGATGGCCCAGTCGGTGGGTATCAAGGACGTCGCCCGTGCCGCCGGAGTCTCCGTCGGCACGGTGTCGAACGTCATCAACCGTCCGGACACGGTCGCCACCGAGACCCGGGCACGGGTGCTGTCGGCGATAGACCGGCTCGGCTACGTCCGCAGCGAGTCCGCGCGCCAGCTGCGCGCGGGCCGCAGCAGGATCATGGGGCTGCTCGTCCTCGACATGGGCAACCCCTTCTTCGTCGACGTCGCGCGCGGTGCCGAGCGGGCCGCGCGCGAGGCCGGACTCGGTGTGATGGTGTGCAACAGCGCCCAGAACCCGGGCGAGGAGGCCGACTACCTCTCGCTCTTCGCCGAGCAGCGGGTGCGGGGCGTGCTGCTGACGCCCGCCGACGCGACCGGCCGCAACATCGAGACGTTCCGCCGTCACGGCATCCCCTTCGTCCTGGTCGACCGGGTCGCCGAGGGCACCACCGAGTGCTCGGTCTCCGTCGACGACGTGGCGGGCGGCGCCCTCGCGGTACGCCATCTCGTCGACGCCGGCCACCGCTCCATCGCGTACGTCAGCGGTCCGCCCGGACTCAACCAGGTCCGTGACCGCCGTACGGGCGCCCTGAACGCGCTCGCCGAGGCCGGACTCGGCCCGGGCGCGCTGCGCGAACTGCCCACCGACCGGCTCGACGTGGCCGCCGGCCGGGACGCGGGCGCCCGCCTGCTCGGCCTCGCCGACCGTCCGACCGCCGTGTTCTGCGCCAACGACCTGCTCGCTCTCGGTGTCCTGCAGGCCATGTACGCGGCCGGCGTCGGCGTCCCGGACGACCTCGCGATCGTCGGCTACGACGACATCGAGTTCGCCGCCGCCGCGGCCGTCCCGCTCACCTCGGTCCGCCAGCCCGCCGTCACCATGGGCGCCCTGGCCGCCGAGCTCCTCCTGGAGGAAACCGAGGCGGAGACCGCGCCGCGCGCGCACGAGCACCGTCGGGTCGTGCTCCAGCCCGAACTGGTGGTACGCCGCTCGAGCCTGTCGGCGCGCTGAAGCGGGGACCGGGGTGCCGAGGCTTGCGAGCTGAACGGCCATTCAGCAGGATTTCATGATCCCGGGGGTCGGCCGCCGGAGGAACATGTGCTGAACTGGGACGCGGCCCGCAATCCGTCCGTCCCGGGAGCCCTGTTGAACCTCAGCTACCGCCAGCCCGGCGTCGTCCTCACCGACCGGCGCTTCACCGTGCCCCTCGACCACGACGACCCGACGGGGGAGAGCATCGAGCTCTACGCCCGCGAGGTCGTCGCGAGCGACAAGGCGCACCAGGACCTGCCGTGGCTGGTCTACCTGCAGGGCGGCCCCGGCTTCGGCGCGAACCGTTTCGTCGGCAAGCAGGCCTGGCTCGGCCGCGCGCTCAAGGAGTTCCGCGTCCTGCTCCTGGACCAGCGCGGCACCGGTCACTCCACCCCCGCCAACCGGCAGACTCTCCCGCTGCGTGGCGGCCCCGCCGCACAGGCCGACTACCTCGCCCGCTTCCGCGCCGACGCCATCGTCCGTGACTGCGAGGCGATCCGCCCGTCCGTCACCGGCGGCGCCCCCTGGACCGTCCTCGGCCAGAGCTTCGGCGGCTTCTGCGCGGTGCACTACCTCTCCACCGCCCCCGAAGGCCTGCGCGCCGTGGTGATCACCGGCGGCCTGCCCTCCCTCGACGCCCACGCCGACGACGTCTACCGGGCCGCCTACCCCCGGATCGAACGCAAGGTCGCCGCGCACTACGCCCGCTACCCGCAGGACGTCGAACGCGTCCGGCAGATCGCCGAGTACGTCCTGCACCACGAGCCGGTCCTCCCGAGCGGCTACCGCCTCACCGCCGAGGCCTTCCAGTCCCTCGGCATCCTCCTCGGCGGCGGCGAGGGCAGCCACCGCCTGCACTACCTCCTGGAACACGCCTTCGTCCGCACCCCGCAGGGCGCCGCCCTGTCCGACGCCTTCCAGGAAGAGGTGCAGGGCCTCCTGTCGTACGCGGGCCACCCGCTCTACGCCCTGGTCCACGAGGCGACCTACGCCCAGGACGAGCGCCCCACCGCCTGGGCGGCGGAACGGGTGCGCGCCGAGTTCCCGCAGTTCGACGCGGCCAAGACCCTCGCCGGCGACGGGCCTGTGCTGTTCACCGGCGAGTCCGTCCATCCCTGGACGTTCGACTGCGACCCGGCGCTGCGCCCGCTGCGCGAGACCGCCGACCTGCTCGCCGCCCGCACCGACTGGACGCCCCTGTACGACCCAGCCCGCCTCGCCGCCAACGAGGTGCCCGTCGCGGCGGCCGTCTACCACGACGACATGTACGTGGACACCGCCCATGCCCTGACCACGGCCCGCGCGATCCGCGGTCTGCGCACCTGGGTCACCGACGAGTTCGAGCACGACGGCGTCCGGGCGGGCGGCCCCCGCGTCCTGGACCGCCTGCTGGCGCTGACCCGCGACGAGGTGTGAGGCCCCCTGGCACCGGATGCCCGACGCCTGCCCTCAGCGGCTCGATGTCCGGCCGATGTCACCGGCTGATGTCACCGGCCCGGGCTAGTCTGCGACCATGACCGAGCCGAAGACGACTCAGCTCCAGCCCATGCCCGACGACTGGCGGCGAGCCCTCGCGGTGGTGGCGCACCCGGACGATCTCGAGTACGGCTGCTCGGCCGCGGTCGCAGCCTGGACCGATGCCGGCCGCGAGGTCGCCTACGTCCTCGCCAGCCGGGGCGAGGCCGGCATCGACACGCTGGAGCCCGCCGAGTGCGGTCCGCTGCGCGAACGGGAGCAGCGGGCCAGTGCCGCGGTGGTGGGAGTGTCGGTGGTGGAGTTCCTCGACCACCGGGACGGGATCATCGAGTACGGCACCGCGCTGCGCCGGGACATCGCCGCCGCGATCCGCCGGCACCGGCCCGAGCTGGTGATCACCCTCAACCACCGGGACACCTGGGGCGGTGTCGCCTGGAACACCCCCGACCATGTGGCGGTGGGACGCGCCACCCTGGACGCGGCCGGCGACGCCGGCAACCGCTGGATCTTCCCGGAGCTCACCGAACAGGGACTGGACCCCTGGAACGGCGTCCGCTGGGTCGCCGTCGCCGGCTCCAGCACTCCCACCCACGCCGTGGACGCGACCGGGGGCCTGGAACGAGCGGTGCGCTCGCTGCTGGAACACCGCACCTACATCGAGGCGTTGACCAGTGAGGACCCGGAGTCGTACGCACGGGACTTCCTGACGGGGAACGCGGCCGCGACCGGGGAGCGGTTCGGCGGCAAGCCGGCCGTCGCGTTCGAGGTCTTCGCGCGGTAGCCCCGGGCCCTCGTCCCTGCCCTCGGCCCAGGGCAAGGCCCGGGGCCGCCGAGCGGGTGCCCTGTGCGGAAACGGCTTCCAGAGCACGGCGCGGGCGTGGTTGGATCATCAGGCTTCACAGGGCACCGGAGCCGGCCGGACATGGGGGACGGGATGAACGAGACGGAACTGCTGGCGGACCGCTTCGAGGAACACCGCGGGCAGCTGCGGGCGGTGGCCTACCGCATGCTCGGCTCGCTGGCCGAAGCCGAGGACGCGGTCCAGGAGACCTGGCTGAAGCTGAGCCGCGTCGACGCGGGGGAGATCCACAACCTCGGCGGCTGGCTGACCACCGTGGTCGGCCGGGTCTGCCTCGACATGCTGCGCTCGCGTACCGCCCGCCGCGAGGACCCCCTGGACGACACCCACGTCCCCGACCCCGTCGTCCGCCCCCTCGTGCGGGCCGATCCGGAGCAGGAGGTCCTCCAGGCCGACGCGGTGGGCATCGCCCTGATGATCGTCCTGGAGACGCTGGAGCCCGCCGAGCGGCTCGCGTTCGTGTTGCACGACTTGTTCGCGGTGCCCTTCGACGACATCGCGCCGATCGTGGACCGCAGTTCGGCCGCCACCCGCCAACTGGCCAGCCGCGCCCGGCGCCGGGTGAGGGGAGCCGCTCCCTCGGCCGAGCTGGACCTCGGCCGGCAGCGTCAGGTCCTCGACGCCTTCATGGCCGCCAGCCTGGCCGGGGACTTCGAGGCGCTGGTCGCCGTTCTCCACCCCGACGTCGTCCTGCGGGTCGACTCCGGAGCGCTGACCGGCGCGGCCGCGTCGAAGCTGGTGCACGGTGCCAGGACGGTCGCCGAACAGGCCATGCTGTTCCGGGAGTTCGCGCCCTTCGCGCGGATGGCGCTCATCAACGACGCCGTCGGTTTCGTCAACGTCGTCGAGGGACGGGCGCAGTCGGTCATGGGCGTCACCGTCGTCGACGGCCGGATCACCGAGATGTACATCCTGGCCGACCCCGAGCGCCTCGCGGGCCTCGCGTTGACGGACGCCCTCGGCTGAGTCAGGCGGCCACGGCCAGTGCGAAGGAGGGGCGGTGCGGGCCCACGACCCGCCCGTCCGGCAGGAGTTCACCGGTGTCGTCGAAGACGATGGTGCCGTTGCACAGCAGGCTCCAGCCCTGTTCGGGGTGGGCCGAGACGGTGACGGCCGTGCGGTGGTCGGGACTGTCCGCGGTGGGGCACGCCGGCTGGTGACTGCACATGACGTCTCTCCTCGATCCGGATGGGGCTCCTGCCTCGGTCGGCTCGTGTCTCTGTGATAGCCGAGCTTGTTTTCCGTTGGATGAGGAGACCCCCACAGCGGCGGAATCCCATCGGTGAGGTTCCTGTTCCGGGCAGGCGTCGGCCGGGACATGACCCGCGGGTAAGTACGCTGGCGCCATGCGAGACCATACGACCGACCCGGCCGGCCTGCGCGGGGACTGCGAGCGGTGTTTCGGCCTGTGCTGCGTGGCCCTGCCCTTCACCGCCTCGGCGGACTTCGCGATCGACAAGCAGGCCGGACAGCACTGCCCGAACCTTCGGGGAGACCACCGCTGCGGTATCCACGCCGAGTTGCGGACCCGCGGCTTCACCGGCTGCACGGTCTACGACTGCTTCGGGGCCGGGCAGAAGGTCTCGCAACTCACCTTCGGCGGACAGGACTGGCGTACCGGATCGCGCGAGCGGGTCCGGCGGATGGCCGATGTCTTCCCGGTCGTCCGCCAGCTCCACGAACTGCTGTGGTACCTCACCGAGGCTCTCACCCTGCCGGCCGCCCGCCCCGTCCACGCAGACCTGCGCCGCACACTGCGTCGGACCGAGGCGCTCACCCGCCAAACTCCGGAGGAGCTCCTGGCGTTGGACGTCGGCGCCCACCGTCAGGAGGTCAACGTTCTGCTGCTGAGGACCAGCGAGCTGGTGCGAGCGGGCACGGGCGGCAGGAAGAAGAACCGGCGCGGCGCCGACCTGATGGGCGCCCGCCTCAAGGGGGCCGACCTCGCAGGCGCCGATCTGCGCGGCGCCTACCTCATCGCCGCCGACCTCACCGGTGCCGATCTGCGCGGCGCGGACCTGATAGGCGCCGACCTGCGCGACACCGACCTCACGGACGCGGACCTGACCGGTGCATTCTTCCTCACCCAGCCCCAGGTGAACGCGGCCAGGGGCGGGCCGGCAACGCGCCTGCCGGGCTCGGTCACGCGGCCGGCGCACTGGACCGTGCGGGCCTGAGGACATCCGAGGGCACTCCGTGTGGTTGGCTTCGCCGCCGATCTTCGATAGGTTAGGTGAGGCTTACCTAAGGAGGTTCCGGATGGATGACAGCCAGAGCCGGCGCGCCGCGCCGTCCGTGGCGGAGCGGGCCCGGTCGGTGCTCGCCGCCGCGTGGTCCTGTGCGGTGACCGCGGAAGGCGGACGCGAGGAGCTCGTCGGCGCGCACACCGTGACCGAGGACGGCCGGGTGCTCCTGCAGGTGCCCGAGGACAGCACCCTGCTCGCGGCGGCGCTCTGCGCGCCGCGCGGCGAGCCGTCCGCGGTCCTGGAATTCGCCGACGTCGCGCCCGTCCCCGTACGCCGGCGGATCCGAGCCCGGCTCTGGCTGGCCGGCCGGCTCGTCCCGAAGGACGGCCGCCTGGCGTTCGAGGCATCGCGGGTGGTGCTGCGCCAGGAGTCCGGCGAGAGTGCCGTCGACCTCGACGAGTTCGCCGCCGCCGCGCCCGATCCGCTGGCCACCGCAGAGGCCCGGCTGCTCACTCACCTCGCCGACTGCCACGCCGACGCGGTGGAACGGCTGACCAGGCTGGTGGACTCCGACAGCCTGCAGGGCGCCGTCCGCGTGCAGCCCCTCGCCGTCGACCGGCACGGACTGACGCTGCGCATCGAGCGCGCCCGCGCCCACGGCGACGTACGACTGGCGTTCCACGCCCCCGCCGACGATGTCGGCCGGCTCACCGAACGCATGCACGTCCTGCTCGGCCAGGCCAGTGCGGCCTCCTGCCCGCGGGCGCTACAGCGGCAGCGCACAGACGGCGACGGGTGAGCTGAACGGCTCGCCCGCGAGCCGGAGTTCACCGTCGCGCGCGTTCACCCGGAACACGCTCACCGTGGAGGACTTCTGGTTCGCCGCGAACAGCAGCGACCCGTCCGGGGAGAAGGCGATCTGCCGGGGGAAGTCACCCGACACCGGGACCGTGTCCAGCAGCCTGAGCCGGGCCCCGTCCGCCTCCACCGCGTACCGCGTGAGGCTGTTGTGGCCGCGGTTGGCGAGGTAGGCGTACGCGCCGTTCGAGGTCACCAGGATCTGCGCCGGATAGTTGGTGCCCGATCCCGTGCCCGTCGACTGGGCCTCGCCCACCGTGAGCCGGCCGGTGCCCGGATCGTAGGCGCAGACCGCGACCGTGTTGTCCACCTCGTTCGCCAGGTAGGCGTGGCGGCCCTTCGGATGGAAGGTGAGGTGCCGCGGCCCGGCGCCCGGACGGGTGCGGGCCCGCGCGACCCCGGTGAGCCGGCCGGACTTCTCGTCCAGGCGGTAGGTGTACACCGTGTCCGTGCCCAGATCCACGGCGAGCACATGGCCGCCGTCGGGACTGGTGACGACCTGGTGCGCGTGCGGCCCCTCCTGCCCCGGCCCGGGCGACGGGCTGGAGTGCGTGACCAGGTCGGTGCGCTCACCGAGCGCGCCCGAGGCGTCGATCGGATGCACGGCCACGCTGCCGGAGCCGTAGTTCGCGCTGAGCAGCCAGCGTCCGCCCGGATGCACCGACAGATGGCAGGGACCCGCCCCGCCGGTGCTCCGGCTCCCGAGTACCGTGCGGTCGGCCAGGCGTACGGCGGTCACCGCGCCGTCCTCGCGCTCGTTCACCGCGTACAGCGTGCGCCCGTCGGGATGCACCGCGAGATACGACGGGTCACCGACGCCGGTGAGGGTTCCGGTTCCGGTGATACGGCCGCCGGCGGCGTCGTAGGTGGCGAGACCGACGCCCTTGCCGCCGCCCTCGACCGAGGTGTAGGTACCGAGGTAGAGCGGTCGGCGACCTGTGGGGCGGCCGGTCGCGCTCGGTGCGGCCGCGGTGCCCGGGGCGCTCGCGTCCGCCCCTGGCGGCGGGACGTCGCCGCATGCGGGCAGCGAGGCCCCGGCGGCCGTCCCCGCGAGGGCGCCGACGAAGCGCCGCCTGCTCCAGCCGCCCGTGCTCATGTCCCACCTCAGGTTCTCGCTCGTCACGGTCGCGAACAGCAACCTTGACCCGGATCACCCGTCGCGTGCAACAGCGGCATTTCGGGTTGCGCCGGGTGCAACCGGGGTGCGCCGTCGAGCGACGTCACTTGAACGGGCGTTCCGACGCGGTGCGATCGCGGCGCAGCTGGGCGGGCACCCGCAGGCTCTCCCGCAGCCGGGTGAGACGCGGCATCCGTTCGCGCTGCTCGCGGGAGGTGCGGTCCAGCTCCTCCAGCAGCCTGCGCGAACGGTGCTCGGTGTCCAGCTCGTCGAGGATGCGGTTCACCTCGGTCAGCACCGCACCCTGCAGCTGCCACTGGCTCGCGTCGCGCTGGACCTCCTCCAGCAGCAGCTGGGCCAGCTTGTCGCGGGTGGCCGCGGCCTGCCGCAGCTCGGCGGTCAGCCGGGACTCCGCCGCGTCGGCGTTGTGGCTGACATCCGAGGTGACCAGCACCGCGAAGCTCACCACGGCGTCGGCGATCTCCGACAGCAGCTGCTCCACGGCGGCACCGGTCTGCGGCCCGAACAGCGGATCGGGGTCCCGTTCCTTGGCGAGGTCGGTGAAGGTGCGCGCGAGCACCCGCAGCACGACCGTGCAGATCTCCAGCGTGTCCAGCCCCGTACGCAGCACCACCCGGTGCAGCAGACCCTCCTTGACCCGGGGATTGAGCCGCAGACTGTCCTCGGCCTGCCGCAGGGCCGCGTCCACCTCGACGATGTCGTGGTCGAGCCGGCGCGCCTCGTGCAGCCGCTCGGTCGCGTGCTCGACGGGCGTACGGCCCGCGGCCTCCTCGCCCATCCGCAGCATCAGCTGCCGGACCCGGCGGGCCAGCCCCTCGATGGACGCCCCGGCCTCGCCCACCCACACCGGGGGAGCGAGCAGCAGATTGCAGCCGAGGCCGACGACCGCACCGATCAGCGTCTCCAGGACCCGCGCCCACGCCGTGTCCCCCACGGTGGTGACGCCGAGCACCAGCATCGCGCTGATCGCCACCTCGTTCACGAACTCGTAGACCCGCACCAGGTGCCCGACGGCCAGCGCCGCCAGGATCACGAGCGCCAGGCTCCACCAGGTCAGTCCCACCAGCAGACTGAAGGCGATGGCGACCAGGACCCCGGCCACCACGGAGTTCACCCGGCGGACACCGGTGGTGAGCGTGGAGTAGAGGGTGACCTGGACGACCAGCAGGGCGGTCAGCGGTGCGGTGAGCGGAGCCGCCTCGGGGCTGAGGCGCAGTGCGACGACATAGGCGACCGTCGCCGCGGTGGCCGACCGCAGCGCCTGCACGACCGCGGGGTCCCGGTGCAGCCGCACGAACCGCACGAGGGGCGCCGTCCACTCACGTACATGTCGCATCCTTTGGGCTGCCCCTTCCACAGATGTACCGAAGGTACGCATTGAGGACCGTAACTGTCCGCAAATGAAGCGTAGGTTGTCACTCCGGTACGCCAGTGTGCCGTAGTCCGGCAATTCGGCCGGGGCCCGGTGCCGCGGTTCCGCTGTGCCCACGAGTGGCTGCCCACGACGTTCTGATCCACGCGACCAGTAGCGGGAGCGGGAGCGGGAGTACGGGTCAGGTGTACAGCTTTTCGAGGAAGGCGGACAGGTTGCGCGTCGTGCGGGCGATCTGCTCCTCCAGGGTGAGGCTCTCCTCGAAGCGGGCCCCGGAGTCGGGGATCTTCCTGCCGCGTACGTAGAGGGAGCAGGCGAGGTCGGTGCACATGTACAGACCGACCGAGTTGCCCTCGCGGCCCGCCGGACCCGCCTTGCGGGCCGTCATCAGCGAGACACCGCCTCCCGGATGGGTGGTCAGGCACAGCGAACACATGCTGCGGTGCAGGAACCCGCGCTGAGCGGAGGGAAAACGCAGGGTCACCCCGACCAGCTTCCCGGCCCGTTCGGTGACCAGGTAGCTGCGGTCGGGCGCGCCGGGATCTCGCCAGCCCAGGAAGTCGAGGTGGTCCCACGGGAGTTCGCCGAGGTCCCGCGGCAGGGCCAGCCGTTTGGCCTCTCCCTTCGAGCAGTTCACAAATGAGTTGCGGATGTCGTGCTCGGTGAGTGATCTCATGGGAGGCCTCCTGGGGGACACGGTGACTGGAACCTAGGGGGGGTAGGTTTTCAGCTACAGTACTCAGGCAAGGTGGGGAGAGGCCAATGGATTTCGGGGATGCCGGATCGCCGCGAGCCCGGGCAGCGCTGCTGCATGTGGCAGCTCTCTCCGAGGGGCCGGCCGTCGCCCGTGACGTGCGCGTCACGCTGAACTTCCATCCGGACCGGCCGGTGCGCGGCGGGACCGTCATCGACGCGCTGGCCCAGGACGGCACCTACCACTCGCAGTTCGTCACGGGCACCAGCAACGGCGGTCTCACCGCACATCCCGACGGTGACCGCTGGCGCTGGGAGAGCCGGATCTTCGCGGGCGCGTACGACGACGCGGACGCCTGCGACCGTCCCGTGTACGGCGCGCTGAACTTCCGCCGCCAGGTGGTCGGCGCCGCCCCGCGCTTCGGCTCCTCGCACTTCCGGCTCACCGGTGCCACGCTCGCCCGGACCACCTTCTGCTACCCGGACAGCGCCGCCGAGCCGGCCGACTTCGGCGTCGCGGCGGGTATGTCCCTGATCGCGATGGCCGAGGCGGACGAGCAGGACGCCCTCAACGACTACATCGAGGCCCAGGTCCACGCAGGTGTCCGCCTCGCTCGGGACGTCGAGGCGCTCGTCCTCGACGCGTGCTACCGCGGGACGTCCGTCGAGGCGGCGGCCCGGCTGCTGCCCTGCCCGGTCGAGTGGCACCCCGGTTACCGGATCACCGTGGCCGAGTTGTACCGCCACGCCGACTACCGCGGCCGGGAGTACGCCGACCTCGGCGCCCGTATCGCCGAGGACGGCCTGATCGATCCGCGGATCGTCGGAGACGCCGCGCGCACGGGGCGGTACGGGCTCCAGGACCTGAAGATGGTGTGGCACACCCTCGCCCGCTTCGGCGCACCGGAGGGCGCGGGTACGGCGTGCTCCGACGCTACGGCCCGTTCCGCGGCCTCGGCTCGACCCGCGGGCGTGGTGGCCGATGACGTGGTGGCGGCGGACGCCGGGGCCGTGGTCGCCGATGACGTGGTGGCGGCGGGCGCCGGGGACGCGGTGTCCGCGGGCCCCATGCCCAAGATGTAGGCGCGCGACCGGGGTTCGGGGGAGGCGTTCCGTACGCTGTACCCGGAGCACATGCCGGACGCCCGCGCCTCGGCTGCGAGCAGTGGCCCAACGGGCCGGCGGGACAGGCCGTCACGGCGAGGGCGTGCAGGCGGTCGGCTGACCGCGGACAGCGGAAGGGGCGGGCGCACGTGGTGGACTCCATGGACTCGACGGACCCGGCGAGCGGGTCGGATGCCGGGTTCTCGACGGGGCAGGCGGGCCCCGGGGACACGGCCGGCGCGGCCGGTGCCTGGCAGCGGGCGCGGGATGTCCTGGAAGCCGCCCGCCTCGACCCCGACCGGCTCGCGCGGGTCCGTCCGCTGACCGGGGGCACGTACAACGCCGTCGAGGAACTCCTCCTCACCGACGGCATCCGGTATGTGCTGAAGGTCGCTCCCGCCGCGACCGTGCCGGCTCTGCGCCACGAGAGCGGACTGCTGCTCGCCGAGGCGGAGTTCTACCGTGGGGCCGCCGAGGCCGGTGTCGCGGCGCCGCACGTCATCCCGCTCGGCGGGGACACGGACACGCACCTGCTGATGACGGCCTGCCCGGGCGAGCCCTGGAACGGCGAGTTCACCGAGGCCGAACGGACGGACCTGCGGACCGAGTTGGGCCGCCAGGTCGCCCGTCTGCACGAGGTGACCGGGCCCGGCTTCGGCTACCCGTCCGGTGCTCTCGGCCCGCTCGCCCCCGACTGGCGCACCGCCTTCACCGCCATGGCGGAGGCCGTCCTCGCCGACGCCCGCCACTACCGGCCCTGCCTGCCCCGTCCCGTCGACGAGATGGCCCGGACACTCCGGTCCGCCCACCCCGTGCTGGACGAGGTCACCGCCCCCCGTCTCGTCCACTTCGACCTGTGGCCGGGGAACATCCTGGTGGACCGTCCGGCGGGGCAGCGGCCCCGCATCGGCGGGCTGATCGACGGGGAGCGCATGTTCTGGGGCGACCCGCTGGCGGACTTCGTCTCCCTGGCCCTGCTGGGAGACATCAGGAAGGACGACGCGTTCCTCGCGGGCTACCGGGAGGCAGGCGGCCGGGCGGAGTTCGACCGTTCCGCCCGCCTCCGCCTCGCCCTCTACCGCGCCTACCTCTACCTGATCATGCTCACGGAAACGATCCCGCGGGCCGTGGACGTCGACCAGCACCGATGGGTGCAGGAGACGGTCGCTCCGGAACTCGTCGCGGCCCTGGAGGAGATCGACGCGCTCGCCCCCGCGTAGGGCCTGTCCGGAGGATGGTGGAGCATGCCGGCGACGCGGGCCCCGACATGTCCGGCCGACGGAGGCGAGGCCGACTCCGTCGCGCTCGCCGTGCCGGAGGAGACCGCCGAGTACCCGGGCGCCTGTCTGTCCGACCCGATCGACCTCTTCCGGCCCGAGCGCATCCTCATCGGCCGCCGGGCGGGGCTCCAGGCGGGCGTACGGTTCCTGCCCCCGCCGTGCGGCGGCACACGATGTCGTACACCCCGCGGCACCCGGCCGGGAAGGTGACGGTCGACCTCGGACGTCCGGGACCGGACGCGGTCACCGTCGGGGCCGCGATCCTGCCGCTCGCCGACTCCCGCGCGCGGCGGCGGCGTCCCGAGCCGGCGCCCGCGGAGCGGCCCCGCACTCACGTTTCGCTGGTCAGCGCGGAGGTACTCGCGTGGCGCCCCGAACCCCAGGAAGGGAGTGCGCCGTGGACGACCACCGTGACGAAGGACCCGGCGAGAACGGAGTGCCCGTCCCGCGGGACATGCCGGACCAGCAGGCCCACGACGGCGAGGACCCCTGGGAGGTCGGCTCCGGCGGGGCGCAGGGCGACACCGTCGACACCGGGCAGGCCGCCGACGCGGGCGGATCCGGTGCGTCGACGCCGACGGATTCCGACGAGTCCGCGGGCGACGTCCCCGACACGGACGAGTCCGGGACCGGCCGTCGGGGCGCCCCGCACTCGGGCTCCGCGGACCCCGAGCACCCGGTTCCGGACGAACCGTCCGCGTGACCCCGCCGCTCCGCGTGACCGCGCGGAGCGGCGGGGACGGAGGGGCGGGGGCTGTGGCCGGGTCAGCCCACCTTCCGCCCCCGCATCGGCTCCGTCTTCGCCCCGGCACCCTCCTGCATGCCGTGCAGGAACTCCTCCAGCACCTCCGTCGAGGTGCGCTCCGGGCGCCAGCCCAGTTCCGTACGGGCGCGGGTGCAGTCCATCAGGGGCAGCCTGAGGACCGCGTCGAACAGATGGGGGGAGGCCGGCAGCAGATGCAGACCCCAGGCGGCGGCGATCGCCGAGCGGGCCGCGGTGCGCCCGAGCCGGACCGGGCGGGCGCCGAGCATCTCGCCCAGCAGCTCCGCGTCGACGGGCGGCTCGCCCGCCAGGTTGAAGGCACCCCGGACGTCCGAGCGCACCGCGAGACGGTACGCCTTCGCCGCGTCGTCGGTGTGCAGCGCCTGCACGCGCAGCCCGGGGATGTCCGGGAGGACCGGCAGCAGCTCGGGCCGGGCCAGCGGCCCCGGAAGGAAACGCCCGCCGAAGATGCGGCGCTGCTCACTCGCCGACTGCCGCTTGAAGAGGAACGCGGGCCGCATCCGCACGACCCGGACCTTGGGGTGGTCCCGCTCGAAGGTGTCCAGCGCCCGCTCCAGATAGGCCTTCTCCCGGCAGTACGCGGCGTCCGGCCAGCCATGGGTCGGCCACGACTCGTCCACCGCGTGGTCCTTCGGCCCCGG
Source organism: Streptomyces violaceoruber (assembly GCA_000720805.1). GTDB lineage: Bacteria > Actinomycetota > Actinomycetes > Streptomycetales > Streptomycetaceae > Streptomyces > Streptomyces cellulosae_A. The sequence goes on along the minus strand of JODI01000007.1, from coordinate 203,377 downwards.
GGAGTAAGCGCCGACCGACGACGCGTGCACCAGCGTCGGCACCCCGGCCGCCGCCACCGCCTCGAACACCCTCATCGAGCCAAGTACGTTGGTGCGCCAGGTCGCCGCCGGGTCGTGCGTGGGCTGGAACGCCCAGGCGAGATGGATCACGGCGGTGGCACCCTCGAACTCCTCGACCAGATCGGCCTGTTCGGACGCCAGGTCCACCGCCGACCAGTCCGTCTTCGGCAGCGACCAGTCGGGGAGCCGACGGGCCAGCCCCCGCACGGAGGCGACCTCCGGATCCTCGGAGAGAAGGCGCACCACGCTGGTGCCGACGTTACCGGTGGCGCCCGTGACGACGATCCTGCTGTCCGTTGAAGTGGTCACCTTCGACTCCTCACGGCCGTGGGTCGCTGGGAGCTCCCCGAGTACCCGGCCGAAAGCGGTACACGCGACTACCGTCCGCACTTCCGGCCGGGAGACGATCGCCTCATGAGCGAGATCATCCTGATGTCGGACGCCCGGGTCGCCGCGGTCCCCGTCGAGGAGTGCGGCGAAGCGCTCGTGGACGTACGTGGTGCCCTGCTCGTGGACGACCGCAAGCACGAGGACGCCCAGGGCGCCGAGGTCCACCTGCGGCAGGGCGTCCTCGACCGGCTGCTGCGGGCACAGGCCCTGCTGCCCGGCGGACTGCGGCTGCTCTTCGTCGAGGGGTACCGTCCGCCGGCCCTCCAGCGCCGCTACTTCGAGGAGTACGCCGACGAGCTGCGCGCCGGCCACCCGGACTGGTCCGCCGACCGCGTCCGCACGGCGGCCAGCCGTTTCGTGTCCCGCCGGAGATCGCCCCGCACTCCGCGGGCGCCGCCGTGGACCTGACACTGGCCGACACCGACGGCCGCGAACTCGATCTCGGTACGGAGATGAACGCCAGCCCGGAACAGAGCGACGGCGCCTGCTACACCGCCGCCGCGAACGTCACCGACGAGGCCCGGGCCCACCGCGCCGTGCTGGGAGCGGCGCTGGAGGCGGCCGGGCTCGTCAACTACCCCACGGAGTGGTGGCACTGGTCGTACGGCGACCGCTACTGGGCCCTGGAGACCGGGGCGCCCGCGGCCCTCTACGGTCCTGGGGAACTCGGCTGACCCGCCGGCCGGCCCGTTGCGTCAGGCGGCGAACGCGTTCACACCCGTCAGCTGCGCCGACAGCTCCCACAGGCGGGCGGCCTGCTCCGGGTCCGTCGCCCAGTCCTTCACACCGGCCACCGAGCCGTCCGCGGGCGCGGGCTCGGCGATGTCGCAGTCCTCGAGGTAGACCCCGCCCATCCCGTCCAGCTGTGGCGAGGTCGCGGCCCAGACCTGGGTGGCGGCGCCCTGCTGAGGGGTCTTGAAGCCCTCGGGGTTCAGGACGTTGCCGTCCTCGTCGATCCAGCCGCGTTCCACCATCTCCTGCTTCGGCAGATGCCGCTGCAGGGGCGTCAGGATGCCGCCGGGGTGCAGGGAGAAGGCACGCACACCCCGGTCGCGGGCGAGCGCGTCGAGGTGGACGGCGAACAGCACGTTCGCGGTCTTGGCCTGCCCGTAGGCCTCCCACTTGTCGTATCCCCGCTGCCAGTGGACGTCGTCCCAGCGCATCCCCGAGAAGTGGTGGGCGCGCGAGGACACGGAGACGACGCGTGCGCCGCCCGGCTCGATCGCCGGCCACAGGCGGTTGACGAGGGCGAAGTGGCCGAGGTGGTTGGTGGCGAACTGCGCCTCCCAGCCGGGGCCGGTCCGGGTCTCGGGACAAGCCATGATGCCCGCGCTGTCGATGACGAAGTCGAGGGTCCGTCCGGAGGCGAGGAACCGGTCGGCGAACGCGCGCACGCTCTCCAGGTCGCCGAGGTCGAGCGCGTCCGTCTCGACGCCGTCGACACCGGCGAGGTTCTCGCGGGCGGTCTCCGGGCGACGAGCGGGCACGACGACGCGGGCGCCGGCCTTGGCGAGCGCGCGGGTCGTCTCCAGGCCGAGGCCGGAGTAGCCGCCGGTCACCAGGGCGAGCCGTCCGGTCAGGTCGATGCCGGTGAGGACGTCGTCGGCGGTGCTGCGGGCGCCGAACCCCGAACCGATCTTGTGCTGTGCTGTGCTCATGACCGCGACGCTACGGATTGGAGTGCGCTCGAAGTCAAGCGTGCCGCGCCGGCTGGCGTTTCGGGCACGGCTCCGGACAGCGCTTCCGGCATGGCTCCGGACATGTCCTCGGGCACGCCTCCGGACAAAGGAAAGCCCCGACCGGACGGGGGAATCACGGTCGGGGCGGCTCAGGTGTGGGTGCGGATGGCGGTCGCCTCTCGGCGAAACGCTCCACAGGGCTTCAGCCGAACGATCGTCCCTGTGGGCAAAAGGTGAGGCCCGGGGACACTGTCCCATCCACACCCACGGTCTGTTCAACGGGCAACCACCTCTGGGTGTTCCCCGGTTGGTCCTGTTACGGGGTGATCCGTGTCACTGGTCCCCGGCGCCCGGAACGGTCTCGGTCCAGAGGTTCTCGGCCTGCAGCAACAAGGTGCCCAGGACGGTCACCGGGGCGGCCCCCTGGGAGGCGTACTCGCGCAGCTCCTTCTGCAACTGCTCGTGCAGGTCCCGCATGGCGTCCTCGATCCCCGCGTCCGGACGGGTGTCCTCGCGGGGGTCCAGCAGTCGGCGGCTCTCCGCGTGGCACGCGTCCCCGATGAGATCCAGGAGACGCGCGTACGAGCGCAGCGCCGGGCCGTCGGGCGGGGCCGGTGTGCGGCCGTCGTCGGCCGCGACCGTCAGCGTCCGGGTCAGGGCCCGGATGTGGCCGGTGACCCGGCTCCAGCGTTCGTCCTCTTCCGCCGGCGGTACGGACTGCGGCGGGAGCCGGCGGGCGGCGCGCAGGGGGCCGGCGGTCAGCCGCAGGCTCTCCTGGCTCCAGCCGCGGGCCGACCGCAGCGCGTCCAGGCGCCGCTCCACCCGGCCCGCGCAGCTCGACCAGTGGGCGGCGGTCTGCCCGTCCCAGTCGCCCTCGCTCAGGTCGCCGGCGATGCGGTGCAGCACATCCCCCGCCTCCTGAGGGAGCGCTGCCAGGTTCTCCCGCACGTCCCGCAGATGGATCGGCGGGAAGACGAGGGCGTTGACGGCGACCCCGATCACCGCGCCCAGCACCGCCTGTCCCACCCGGTGCCCGACCGCCGATGCCGAGACCGTGCCAGAGGCGAGGGTGAAGACGGCGGTCGTCGCTCCGTAGATGCCCTGGTCGCCGAAGCGGTGCCAGTTCGAGAGCAGCATCAGCACCGGCACGGACAGGGCCAGCGCGCCCAGGGTGTTCCCGGTGAGCGCCTGGGCGCCCGACGCCAGCAGGGTCCCGGCGCAGATGGCCGTGCACTGCTGCGCGGCCTGCAGCAGCGAGCTGTAGACGGTGGCCTGTACCAGCACCAGCGCCACCCAGGGCGCCATCAGGGCCATCGGGTCGCCGAGCCAGTCGCTCGCCACGTACCAGGCGATCAGTGCCGCCCCGGCCGCCTTCAGCGACTGCACGACCAGATCGCGTTCCCTGCCGGGTCCGTGCCAGGCTGCTCGGCCTGCCCGCAGTCCGATCCGCGCCTCCCGCCGCAGCGCATCGGCCGGACGGCCACCGTGGGGTCGTACCGCATCTGTCACACGCGTCATGCACGGTGGGTATCCGCGCCGACCGTTCCCTCACGTCACCTCGGTCGGGTCCTCCGGGTTCACGCCAGCGGGCTGTCCGCCAGGGAGGCCAGCAGGTCCGCGGGGTCGTCGTAGATCTCGGCCGCCCCCGCCTTCTCCAGGTCGGCGCGGGGGATGCCGCCGCACAGGACGCCCACGCAGCGCACCCCGGCCCGGCTGCCCGCCCGCATGTCCCAGACGGTGTCGCCGACGAAGACCGCCTGCTCGGCGGGTACGCCGACCAGGCCCAGGGCGTGCTCGACGGGCTCGGGGGCGGGTTTGCCCTCGTCGACGTCGTCGGCGCTCGCCGTGTCGGCGATCGCGTCGTCCGCGTCGATCGCGCGGCGCAGCGCGGACAGTTCGGCGCCGCCCGCCGACGTGGCGAGCACCACCTTCCAGCCGTCCTGGTGGAGGCGGCGCAGCAGCCGCCCGGCGTCCCGGAAGGCGGGCAGCCGGTCGAAGTACTGCCCGTACAACGCCTTGTGGGCGGCGCTGAGTTCCTCGTCCCGGCTCTTGTCCCGGTCGTCGCCGAGGAGGTGGGCGATCAGGTCGGTGGAGCCGAGTCCGACCGCCCGGTGGACGGCGTGCATCGGCACCTCGTGCCCGGCCTGCCGGAAGGCCTCCCACCACGTCACCACATGCAGGTGGTTGGTGTCGACGAGGGTTCCGTCGACGTCGAACACCGCGGCCCGTCCCATGCGTCCGTCCTCTCGTCCCATACGTCCGTCCTTCCGTCCACGCGCCCGTTCACCTGTCCCGTGCGTCCGCCTTGTCGTCCGTACCGACCGAGCGGCGCGTCGGACGTCACGGCGAGTACCACGTCAGCCGCTCGCCACGCGGTCCGGCGTGCGGCCCTGGCGGGTCCAGGCCAGCAACTCCCGCATCGACCAGGTGGTGACCACGCGCTCCGGCGGCACCCCGCACTCCTCGGCCCGCGCGCACCCGTGGATCTGCCAGTCCAGCTGGCCGGGCGCGTGCGCGTCGGTGTCGACCGAGAACAGCACGCCCGCCTCCAAGGCCGTGCGCAGCAGCCGCCGGGGCGGGTCGAGCCGCTCGGGGCGGCTGTTGATCTCGACGGCCGTGCCGGACTCGGCGCACGCGGCGAAGACCTCGTCCGCGTCGAACTCCGACTCGGGCCGCCCCCGTCCCGTCACCAGCCGCCCGGTGCAGTGCCCCAGGACGTCCGCGTGCGGATCGCGTACGGCGGCCACCATGCGCCGGGTCATCGAGCGGGCGTCCATCCGCAGCTTGGAGTGCACGGACACCACCACGACGTCCAGCTGATCGAGCAGCTCGGGCTCCTGGTCGAGCGAGCCGTCGTCGAGGATGTCGCACTCGATGCCGGTCAGCAGCCGGAACGGCGCCCAGGTCTCGTTGAGCTCCGCCACCACCTCCAGCTGGCGGCGCAGCCGCTCCGGCGACAGACCGCGTGCCACGGTCAGCCGGGGCGAGTGGTCGGTCAGCACGGCCCACTCGTGGCCGAGGCCGGCCGCCGCCCGGCCCATCTCCTCGATCGGGCTGCCGCCGTCCGACCAGTCCGAGTGCAGGTGGCAGTCCCCGCGCAGCAGGGCCCGCAGCCGCTCCCCGCCCGGGGCCGGCTCATCCCCGGCCTCACCCTCCAGCTTCTCCAGATAGCCGGGGATCCGGCCCTCCAGCGCCTCGCGCACCACCTGGGCGGTCTTCGGCCCGACGCCCTTGAGCGTCTCCAGGGTCCCGGCGTGCGCCCGCTCGCGCACCTCCTCGTCGGGCAGCGCGGACAGCACCCGGGACGCCGTACGGAAGGCGCGCACGCGGTAGGTGGGCTCACGGGACCGTTCCAGCAGGAACGCGATCCGGTCCAGGGCCTCGACGGGATCCATGGGTCACCTCACCTCCACCTCCAGAGTTCCCCGTCTCCCCGGGGGCCGCACGACGGGCGGCCCGCCGCCTTCCGCGGGCCGTGCGGCGCGGGGGCGGTTTGTCCGTTACCCGGCCGGGTACTGCGATGCCTCATCACCTCGGCCGCGTCCACGAGGAGGCCTGACATGTCCGCTCCCACCGCACCGCGCAGCAAGGTGGCCCTGATCACCGGTGCCGACTCCGGCATCGGAAGGGCCACCGCCGTCCGACTGGCCCGGGCGGGGATGGACGTCGGCATCACGTGGCACAACGACCTCAAGGGCGCCGAGGAGACCGCCGAGGAGGTCCGCGCCCACGGGCAGCGGGCCGCCGTGGCCCAGATGGACCTGACCCGGCTGCCCACCGCCGCCGGGACCGTCGACGAACTGTGCGACCGGCTCGGCCGTCTCGACGTCCTGGTCAACAACGCCGGTACGGGCACCATGACGCCCTTCCTGGACCTGGAGCTGGACGACGTCCGCGAGGTCCTCGACGTGGATCTGGTCGGCCCCTTCCTGTGCGGGCAGAAGGCGGCCCGGCACATGATCCGGCAGGGCGACGGGGGCCGGATCGTCAACGTGACCTCCGTCCACGAACACCAGCCGCGGGTGGGCGCCGCGCCGTACTGCGCGGCCAAGGGCGGCCTGGGACTGCTCACCCAGGTCATGGCCCTGGAGCTGGCGGAGTACGGCATCACCGTGAACGCGGTGGCGCCCGGTGAGATCGCCACGCCGATGACCGGCCAGGAGGACTCCGACCCGCACACCGAGAACCGCCCCGGCGTCCCCCTCGGCCGCCCCGGCGACGCCCGCGAGGTCGCGGGCGTGATCGCCTTCCTCGCCGGCCCGGAGGCCACGTACGTCACCGGCGCCTCCTGGAGCGTGGACGGCGGCATGCTCCGGATGGGCCCGCAGGCCGGGTCGCACCTGGGCAGCGACGAGTGGCGGCGCCCCTGAGACGGAGGCCCGCCGTCGCGCTCGCCGTCACCGCTCAGGGCGCCCGCGCCACCCCGGCCGCCCGGCGGCGGATGAGCCGGGTCGTGCGCCAGGTCAGCCACGCCCTGGGCAGCACCCCCGCGGTGTGCCACGCCTCCTCCATCGACCCGAAGGTTTTCGAACTGTTCGGGTCATCGCCCCCGTGCTCGCCCGCCTGGGCGAACACGGCCAGCGGGCGTCCGGCCACCCGGGACGTCGTCGAGGCGGCGGTCCTCGGCCTGCTGGGCGGGTGACGCACGCCTCTCGCTCCGGCGCTTCGCGTTCTACGCTTTTCCCATGACCGAAAGCGCGAGCCCGCACATCACCCACCCGCGGATCCTGGTGCTCGGGGTACAGCCGGGCACGCCGCCGTTCCGGATCGTGGAGATCGACGGTGAGGTCGTCGGCGAGGCGAGGACCGTCACCGACGTCCTGGAGGCCGCGGCGGCGTTCGGTATCCAGGTCCACGACCTGGACGATCCGGAGGTGGTCCGCTGGGTGGGCGGGGACAAGTTCACCTGGCACCGGCACCGGCACTGACCGGCGGTCCCACCGTCTGCACGGAGCGGCGTCGGCCGTGCGCCCGACGCCGCGCGCAGGCACTCGCCCAGCGCGCGGCCGGTGCCACCGACGCCTTCCACGCCTTCCACACCTACGCCGTCGACTGACCGCCGGGCTCAGGGGCCCCGCCGATCACACCTTCTGCTTCCGCTTCGGCTTGCGCGCGTGCACCGCCCGGCTCAGCCGCCGCCCCAGCAGGAGGTAGCCGATCAGCGCCCCGGCGGTGTTGAGGATGACGTCGTCGATGTCGAAGGCGCGTCCGGTGATCAGCGCGCCCTGCGCGAACTCCACCATGAGCATCACGACCGCGGTCAGCAGCAGGATGCGCAGGATTCCGCGCGTGCGCGGCGCCAGCACCGGCACGAGGACGCCGAACGGGACGCCCAGCAGCAGGTTGCCGCCGATCTGCTTGACGGCGTCCCGCAACTCGGGCTGGTCCAGATAGGCCCGCAGGGAGCGGCCCGGATGCATGTTGGTGTGGGTCAGATCCACCGACGCGGGGGAGGGCTCCAGCGTCAGTCGCGCCAGCACGACGGCGAACGCCACCATGAACACGAACGCGCACAGCATCGCCAGCAGGCGCAGCGGCCAGGGGAGGGGACGCCGTTCCCGGCTCGGCTGCTGAGGGGGGCGCTCGGTCTTGGCGGTGCGGGTGCGCAGCGCTGTTCTCGCACGTGAGGCTGCCCAGGCCATGCCGTCCTCCAGTCGTCAACTTCTGCGCGTCCTAGGCCGATTACCCGCGAACCGCCCGAGGATGTCACCTCCCCGCCCGGCCCCGCCCGCTGCCCGCGGTTTCCCTTCCTGCGGTCGGGGCACCCCGGGCAGGGACCAGCGCGCGCCGCCGCACCTACTGCCGGGAGCGGTGTTTGGATGGCGCGGAAGTGTCATGTCGGACATCTCGCCGCACCGGCGAGCCAGCAGGGCCGAAGGAGGTACGGCGCGTGAACCCGCGTACGACGCTCCTCGACAACCTGCGTACGACCCCCCTCCGCGACCCGCGGAGGACGCTCCCCGTCATGGCCGAACTCCTCGCCTGGTGGGCCGCGCTCGCGGTGCTCTGGCTGGTGTTCATCAGCACCGTGGACCCGCTGGAACTCGCCGTCGGCGCGGGTGCCGCCGCCGTGGGAGCACTGGCGGCCCGGGCGGCACGGCGGGCGGTGACCGGGCGGTGAACGGCTGGGAGCTCGCCGCGGCACTGACACTCGCCGGCGGTGTGGGAGGCACCCTGTGGGGCGTGGCCACCGGACCGCTGCGGCGCCGGGTGGTGGCCCAGAACCTGTCCACCGCCCTGGCCTGCCCCGTCCTGCTCCTGCTCGCGCAGGGCTACGACCGCCCGTCCTACGTCGATCTCGCCCTGGTCCTCGCGCTGCTCGGCCCGGTCGGCACCCTCGTCTTCGCCCGGCTGCTCGACGACGAACTCGCCGAGGACCCGCCGCGCGCCTGGGGGGTGACCTACGCGGCGGCCGGCGTCGGGGCGGCGGTGGTGCTGGCGCTGTGCGTGGCCACCGGACCGAGCCGCGCGCTGGTCAAGCTGCTGGCCGTCGGGGCGCTGCTGATCGGCGGGAACGTCATCGCCTCGCGTGCGCTGGCCGGCGGGTTCCGGGGGGTGCGTCGTGGCTGACGCGGTGATCGTCGTCGCGCTGCTGCTGGTCGCCGCCGCCGCGACCACCGCGGTGCTGGTCCGCGACCCCGTCCGGCAGGCCCTAGTGCTGGCCGTTCTCGGGGTCGTCCTCGCGGTCCTGTTCACCGTGCTCCAGGCACCCGACGTCGCACTGTCGCAACTGGCGGTCGGCTCCGCGCTCACCCCGCTGTTGCTGCTGCTCACGGTCCGCAAGGTCCGGCGGCGCGCGCGCAAGGAGGGGCGGGGGCCGTGAACCGGCGCACCCGGCTGTGGCTGATGGCCGCGGGCGGTGCGGGCCTGGCCGCCCTGCTCGTCGCCGCCTGCCTGGACCTGCCGCGCTTCGGCGCCGACCGGCACCCCTACGGCGACCGGGCCGTGCGCGCCGCCCTCGCCCGGCACACCGCGAACACCGTCGCCTCCGTCAACTTCGACCAGCGCGCCTTCGACACCCTCGGCGAGATGACCATCCTCTTCGCGGCCGTCCTCGGCTGCGTCGTCCTGCTGCGGCAGACCCGTGACGAGCACCGCGCCCGCCCCGCACCCGAGCCGGTCGCCCGCCCCGTCCGCCGCTACGCCCTGCTCGTCCTGCCCGTCGCCCTGCTCACCGGTCTGTACGTGATCGCGCACGGGCAGCTCAGCCCCGGGGGCGGCTTCCAGGGCGGCGTGGTCGCCGCGACCGCCCTGCACCTGCTCTACCTTGGCGCCGACTACCGCGCCCTGGAACGCGTCCGCCCCATCGGTCTCTACGAGGTCGGCGACGCGATCGCCGCCTGCGCCTACCTCGTCACCGGCCTCGCGGGTCTGATCGGCGGCACCGCGTTCCTCGCCAACACCCTGCTGCCGTACGGCACGTTCAACACGCTGTCCTCCGGCGGCACCGTGCCGCTGCTGAACGCCGCCATCGGCATGGAGGTCGCCTGCGCGGTCGTCGTGCTGCTCGCCGGCCTCCTGGACCAGGCCGTCGAGATCGAGGACCCCATCGACAGCGAGGACCCGACCGACAAGGAGCGTGGGACGTGAGCCCCCAGTGACCGTCGTGACGCACGTCCTGCCGTACCTGGTCGCCGTCTGGGTCTTCCTGATCGGCTGCTACGGCCTCGCCACCAGCCGCAACCTCATCCACGCCGTCGGCTGCCTGTCCGTCTGCCAGGCCGCCACCTACGTCCTGCTGCTGGCCGTCGGCTACCGGGACGACGCCACCGCACCCGTCTTCTCCGACATCAGGCCAGGCTCCCGGCCGGTCGTCGACCCGGTCGTGCAGGCGCTGGCGCTGACCGACGTGGTGGTCGGCGCCACCGTCACCGCCCTGCTGCTCGCCCTCGTGGTGCAGGTCGCCAAGCGGCACGGCACCCTCGACCCCGACGAACTCTCCGAGCTGCGCGGCTGATGAACGACCTGCTGCCGCTCCTGGTCGCCGTACCGCTGCTCGGCGCCGCCCTGCTGGTGGCGGGCGGCCGGTTCGTGTCCCGCCCCGTCGCCGAGTCCGTGGGCTGCCTGGTCGCCGCGGGCACCGCGGCCCTCGCGCTGGTCCTGCTCCGGGACTCCTCACCCCCCGCGCTGGAGTGGGTGGGCGGCTGGACGCCCGTGAACGGCCGGAGCGTCGGCATCGTCCTGACCGGCGACGGCCCCGGCCTCGGCATGGCCGCCCTCGCCTGTCTGCTGACGTTGGCCGCCCTCGCGTACTCCTGGCACTACTTCGACGAACCGCCGCACGGCCACGCCGGGTCGTTCCCCGCCCTGCTGCTGGTCTTCCAGGCGGGCATGTGCGGATTCGCGATCACGGGCGACCTGTTCAACGCGTTCGTGTGGTTCGAGCTGATGAGCGTCGTCGCTTACGCCCTCACCGGCCAGCGGGTCGAGGAGGCCCGGGCCGTGCAGGGGGCGCTGACCTTCGGGATCGTCAACTCGCTCGGCGCGTACGCCATGCTGATGGGCATCGCCCTGCTGTACGCCCGCACCGGGGAGCTGACGATGACCCAGATCGGGCGGGGCCTCGACGCGCACGGCCGGCCCGACGCGCTCGTCCTCGCCGCCTTCGTCCTCCTGACGACCGGGCTGCTCGTCAAGGCCGCCGCCGTACCGTTCCATTTCTGGCTGCCGGACGCGCACGCCGTCGCGCCGACGCCCGTGTGCATGCTGCTGTCCGGCGTCATGGTCGAACTCGGCGCCTACGGGGTGTGGCGGGTGTACGGGACCGTGTTCTCCGGACCCGGCGGGGTCCCGGCGGCGGACTTCGAGCGGGCGCTGGTGGTGCTCGGCGCGCTCACCGCGGTGGTCGGCGCGGTCATGTGCTGGTACCAGCGGCACATCAAGCGGCTGCTGGCCTACTCGACCGTCGCCCACATGGGGCTCTTCCTCGTCGGCATCGGGGTCCTCAAGCCCGAGGCGGACGACGGGATCGCCGTCTACCTCCTGGGCCACGCCTTCGTGAAGGCCTCCCTGTTCGCCTGCGCCGGCATCCTCCTCGACCGGTACGGCAGCGTCGACGAACACGCCCTGCACGGGAGGGCCCGTGAACTGCGCGGTGTCGCGGTGCTGTTCGCCCTCGGGGCACTGGGCCTGGCCGGACTGCCGCCCTTCGGCACGGCGCTCGGCAAGTCCGTCACGGAGGAGGCCGTCGGCGCACCGCTCACCGTGCTCTACGTCCTGGCCTCCGCCGTCACCGCCGGCGCGGTCCTGCGGGTCGCCGCGCGGGTGTTCCTCGGTCTGGGCCCCAGGCCCGAGGACGGGGACCCGTACGAGACGAAGGGATCCGGCGAACGACCCGAGACGTCCCGTCGGCTCGGCCGGATCCCCGACACCATGACGGCGGTCCCCGCGGTGCTGCTCGCCGCTGCGCTGGCCCTCGGACTGGCACCCGGCTTCGCCGACGTGACGGCGCACGCCGTGAACGAAGCCGGGTCAGGCGGCGTGCTGGTCGCCTCCGCGCACTGGACCCCCGTGGGCATCCTGCTGGGCGTGACCTCGACCGTGCTGGCCGCGGCCCTCGCCGCCCTGGCCGTCCGCCGGCCGAGCCTGCTCGCCGCTCCCGGGTGGGGCGGGCCGCTGCGTCGCCTGCAGTCGGGCCATGTCGGCGACTACGTGGCCTGGGTGCTGGCCGGCGCCACCCTGCTCGGCGTGCTCGGGCTGCCGGGGATCCTCGGCTCCTGATCAGCTGCCGTAGCCGACCTGCACCTCCTTGAAGCCGAGGGAGCCCAACAGGCCCTTGAGCATGGTGGTGGTGTTGGTCTCGGCCCGCCTGGTCAGCTCGCTCTCCTTCGCGGCCTCGGTGATGTGCCGCACGGCGAGCTTCTGCACGGCCTGCTCGCTGTTGGGGTTGTCCGAGAAGAGGTCGCCGAGGCGGTCGAGGAGACCCCGCTGCTTGGAGACCGCGTAGGAGCGGTCGGCGTCGAGGGCCGCCTTGCCGAGCTGGGCGTGCGGCAGCCGCAGGGTCGCGGACGTACGGTCGTCATTGACCGTCACGTCGTTCTTGCCGACCTTGCCGAGGTCGACGTAGGCGTCGACGGAGCCCGCCCCGACGTACAGGGTGCGGGAGCCGCGGATCGCGTCGGGCAGGAACTTGGTGTCCTTCTCCAGGTCCACGACGACCTGGAAATTGCCGGAGGCGGCGTCGTAACGGCTGATGTCCTGGATGGACTGGAGCAGTGCGGGACCGGAACGGTCACGGGTCTCGGTGCCGAACAGGTCCTTGAGTCCTGGCAGTACGCTCAGCCGGATCCCGGCGAAGAACACGACGAGCACCAGGACCACGGCACTCACCGCCTTCGCCCAGCCGGGCATGCGCCTGGACACGCGCCTGATGGGAGTCGTCATGGCGACGGCCCTCCTTCCTACAGTTCGGATTCCCCCCAAAGGGCTTGGCAGACCGGCTGGTTGGCCGATTGACACCGCTGACGGGGGCACGGGGGCGCACTAGCGTGAGAAAACCTTCCCCACCGGCGCGTCTGGAGACCCGGATGAGCGCAGACAGCACCTCCCGGCCCCTTCGCCCTCTGCACCGCATGACCTTCCCGGAGCCCGGTCCGCCCCGTCCCGGCACCCTGGCCACCGGCACCCCCTTCTGGCTGGTGACGCGGTACGCCGACGTGCGGCAGGTGCTCATGGACCCCCGGTTCGACCGGAAGTCCCTGCAGGCCGAGGACGCCCCGCCGCTGCTGGTCGTACCGAACCTGCTGGACGCCCCCGACGGCCTCCTCAACCAGGACGGGCCGCCGCACCAGCGGCTGCGCGGCACGGTCCAGCGGGCGTTCACACCCCGGGCGATCGCCCGCTGGCGGCCCTGGGTGGCCTCCGTGGTGGACACCCTCCTCGACGACTTCGCCCGGCTGCCTCAACCGGCCGACATCGTCGAGGGGTTCACGCGTCCCCTGCCGGTGTCGGTGATCTCCCGGCTGATGGGTCTCGGCCACGCGGACTGGGAACGCATCCGCTCCTGGGCCGACCACGCCCTGTCCGGCGGCGCGCACACCGCCGAGGAGGTCGGCCTGGCCATGCGGGAGTTCGGTGTGTTCGCCGCCGGTCTCGTCGCCGAGCGGCGCAAGGATCCGGGCGACGACCTGGTGAGCGGCCTGGTCGCGGCGGGCGACGAGCTCGGTGTCGAGGAACGGCACCTGGTGATGCTGGTACTTGGGCTGGTGGTGGCCGGTCACGAGACCACCATGACCGCCCTCGGCAACATCGTCGTCCGCCTCCTCACCGACGGACGCGATGCCTGGCCGGCCCTCGGCGAGGACGAGGAGGCGGCGGCGAGGGCGGTCGAGCAGCTGCTGCGGACGGTCCCGCTCAGCGAGGGCAGGCTGCTGCCCGGGTTGATCCGCCGGGCCACCGAGGACGTCGAGGTCGGTGGCGTGACCATCCCGGCCGGCGGCGTGGTCGCCGTCCAGACCAACTCCGCCAACCGCGACCCGGACGTCTTCCCGCCCGGCCCGCCCGACCTGTTCGCACCCCTGGCCTCCCCCACCGTGGTCTTCGGCGCGGGCCCCCACCACTGCCTCGGCGCCTGGCTCGCCCGCCTGGAACTCGGTCTCGCCCTGCACCGACTGGCCGCCCGGTTCCCCGGACTGCGCGCCGCGTTCACCCCGGACACCATCGAGTGGCGGGAAGGACAGATGACCCGCAGTCCGCGCCGGCTGCCGGTGTCCTGGTGAACGGCGACGTCAGTGTGGCCTGATGTCACGGTCCTGCGAGGGCCGTGACCACCACACACCCTCCCCGTAGGCCGACCCGGGCAGCCCTACGTCGATCTCGCGCACTCGCCGGGCCGACGCCTCCCTGTTGATCAGCCACGCCGTCGTCCCGCCCGCGATACCCGTGAACTCGGTTCCGAGCGAGGCCGGTTGCCCAGGCGGTCGCCGGGCGGCCGCGGGTCCGGGGCGGTGGGCGCCGGCGGGGGCGGCCGGGCCATGCTCTCGACCGATCCGGCGACGCCCCGGCCGCCGAGGGCCGAGCCGAAGTACGACGGGGTGGAAGGAGCCGTCGAGGGTGCGCGGGCCGAGGACTCGCCCTCGTGGACGGTCCACGACCGGTGTTCGGGAGACCCGTAGCATGAGCCAGGCAGTCGAAATGATCATGCGAGGAGCAGAGCGTGCGAGACATCGCCGTGTTCAGCGGGAGTGCCCATCCCGAGCTGGCCCAGGAGGTCTGCGCGCATCTCGGTGTGCCGCTCAGCCCCACCCGGGTCAGCCGGTTCGCCAACGACTGCCTGGAGGTCCAGCTCCAGGCCAACTGCCGGGAACGTGACGTCTTCCTCATCCAGCCGCTGGTCAGGCCCGTCCAGGAGCACCTCGTGGAGCTGCTGCTGATGTGCGACGCGGCCCGGGGGGCCTCGGCCGGGCGGATCAGCGTCGTCATGCCGCACTACTCCTACGCCCGCTCCGACAAGAAGGACCAGCCCCGCATCTCGCTGGGCGGACGGCTGGTCGCCGACCTGATGGTGGCCGCGGGCGCCAGCCGGGTGCTGGCCATGACGCTGCACTCGCCACAGGTCCACGGCTTCTTCTCGGTGCCGGTCGATCACCTGCACGCGCTGCGTGAGCTCGCCGCGCACTTCCGGCAGTACGACCTCACCCGGACCACCGTCGTCTCGCCCGACCTCGGCAACGCCAAGGAGGCGGCGGCGTTCGCCCGGATGATCGGCGCCCAGGTGGCCGCGGGCGCCAAGCAGCGGTTCGCGGACGACCGGGTCAGCATCAACGCCGTCATCGGCGAGGTCGCCGACCGGGACGTGATCGTGCTGGACGACGAGATCGCCAAGGGCAGCACGGTCCTGGAACTCCTCGACAGGCTGCGGGAGTTGGGGCCCCGATCGATTCGGGTCGCCTGCACGCACGGCCTGTTCGCGGACGGGGCCCTGAAGCGGATCGGGGAGCAGACGGACGTCCTGGAGATCGTGTGCACCAACACGGTCCCGGTCCCGGAGGAGGAGCGCACCGACAAGCTGCGCATCCTCACCGTCGCCCCGGCACTCGCGGAGGCGGTACGCCGTATCCACAACGGCGAGTCGGTCAGCTCCCTGTTCGACGCGCCGCGGACCGAATGACCGGGGACACCTCGGCGGCGCGGGAAGCATCCGGGGTCACATCGAGCCGGACGCGGCCTCGGGCTGCCCCAGCGCCGCGTCCAGCGTCGGCATCGGCGGCAGCAGCCGGGACAGCCCGGTCACGCGCAGGACGCGCAGGGTGAGCGGGTGTGTGCAGACCAGGAGCAGGCGTCCGCCGTTGTCGAGCATCCGGCTGCGTGCCCGGTAGAGCAGGCGCAGTCCGGAGCAGTCGAAGAACTCCACGTCGCTGAGGTCGATCACCAGACGGGCCTCGGGCCGCCCGGTCACCCGGTCCAGGTACGGGATGATCTCCATGGCCGCGGCGATGTCGATCTCCCCGTGGAGCTCCAGCACCGTGTGCCCCCGGTCCTGGTGGACGCGCACATGCCGGGCGGGCGGTGCGGGGTCCTGCTCCACGACGACATCGCCTCCAACCGGTTCCTCAGGGACGGGGCGTGCGCACAAATCCGTTCCCCGCCCTGCAAGTTACCCTCGATGGAGTGAATTTGAGCATGTTCGATTGACATATGTCTTCGAATTGCGAGGGTCGCCTTACGACAGGGCGTGCCAGGCCCTGGAAAGCGCCTGGCGGAACTGCTGCGCCTGGTGTGGTGTGAGGTCCCGCACCATCCGCTCCTCCAGCTCCCGTACGGGCCCCTCGTGCCGGGCGAGCAGCTCGCGGCCCGCGTCGGTCAGCAGGATCAGCAGCTCCCGACGGTTGCGGGGATTGCGCTCCCGGCACACCAGCCCGCGGTTCTCCAGTGACCGCACCAGATCGGCGATCGACTGGGCGGTGACGAACGAGTCGCGGGCCAGCTGGGCGGCCGACAGTCCGTCGTGCCGCTCCAGGACGGTGAGCGCGGTGTACTGCAGCGCGGTGACCCCGGACGGCTTGACCAGCTCGTCCAGGTGGGATCGCACCACGAGCTCCACTTGTTTCACCATGTAGAGAAGCGACGGGGGCGCCTTGGCCACCTGGGTGTCGAGCATGAGTTCACACTAGAGCATTGACAGGAAACCTGTCTGTAAAGAGACTGCGAACCAACAGGAATCCTGTTGATTGAAATCTTGGCAATGAAGCTGAGGAGTGGTGATGACCACCTTCGAGATCGAACCCGGCCGGCTGTTCATCGCAGGGCAGTGGCGCGAGGCCGCGGACGGCGCGCGCACCGAGGTGGTCGACCCGTCCCGGGGCGCGGTCGTCACCACCGTCGCGGAGGCGGGCGCCGCCGACGTGGACGCCGCGGTACGGGCGGCCCGTGAGGCCTTCGACGGGGGCGCCTGGTCCGGGCTGAGCGGCCGGGAGCGGGGCCGGACCCTGCACCGGGTCGCCGAGCTGATCCGGGAGAACGCGGACGAGATCGCGCACCTGGAGAGCCTCGACGTGGGCAAGCCGATCACGCTGTGCCACGCGGTCGACGTGACGAACGCGGCCAACGACTACGAGCACTTCGCCGCCCTCGCCCACTCCCTGCACGGCTCGAACCGCGACACCCCCATGAACGCGCTCGCCTACACCCGGCGCGAGCCGCTCGGCGTGGTCGCCGCGATCACGCCCTTCAACTTCCCGCTGATCCTGGCCGGGTCCAAGATCGCCCCGGCGCTGGCGGCCGGCAACACGGTCGTACACAAGCCCGCCGACGAGACCCCGCTCAGCGCCCTCTACATGGCCGGCCTCTTCCAGAAGGCCGGGGTCCCGGACGGCGTGGTCAACGTCGTCACCGGCTCCGGTCCGGTGGCCGGGGAGGCACTGCTGCGGCACAGCGGCGTCGACAAGATCGCCTTCACCGGCTCCACCGCCGTCGGCCGGCACGCCGCGAGCGTCGCCGGCGAGTCCCTCAAGCCCGTCACCATGGAGCTCGGCGGCAACGCGGCCCACGTGGTCTTCGAGGACGCCGACCTGGAGAAGGCGGTCGGCGCGGTCATCAAGGGCTTCGTCTTCAACACCGGCCAGTTCTGCATGGGCGGCCCCCGGCTGCTGGTGGCCCGCTCGGTGTACAGCACCCTGCTCGGCATCCTCGCCGACGCCGTGCCCGGCGTCCCGGTCGGCGACCCCCGGCAGCCCGAGACCGTGGTCGGTCCGATGGCGGGGGAGAAGCACCTGAAGAAGGTCGAGGAGTACGTCGCCCTGGCCCGCAAGGAGGGCGGCCGCGTCGTCTGCGGCGGTGAACGTCTCGACCTGGACGGCGGCTACTACTACCAGCCCACCGTGATCGCCGACCTGCCCAACGACTCCCGGGTCGTCCAGGAGGAGATCTTCGGGCCGGTGCTCACCGTGCAGCCCTTCGACTCCGAGGACGAGGCCGTCGCCCTCGCCAACTCGACGCCGTACGGCCTGGCCTCGGGCGTCCAGACCAGCAACCTCGCCCGCGCCCACCGGGTCGCCGAGCGGCTCCAGGCCGGCATCGTGTGGATCAACGACTGGGCGATGCTCGACCCCGCGGTGCCCTTCGGCGGGGTCAAGGACTCCGGCTTCGGCCGCGAGTACGGGCCCGAGGCCTTCGCCGCCTACACCAAGATCAAGTCCGTAGTCGTCTCGCTCGACTGAGCGCGCCCTCCAAGGAGTCCCTGCGATGTCCCTCACCACCCGCGCCGCCGTCGTCGAGTCAGGCGGAGCACCCTTCACCCTCAGCGACGTCGAGCTCGACGAGCCCGGTGCGCACGAGGCGGTCGTCCGCATGGTCGCCACCGGCCTGTGCCACACCGACCTCGGCGTGGCGGGCGGCGGACTGCCCTTCCCCCTTCCCGGAGTCCTCGGGCACGAGGGCGCGGGCGTCGTCGAGACCGTGGGCTCCGCCGTCACCGGCGTCGCCCCCGGCGACCATGTCGTGCTGTCCTTCACCTCGTGCGGCGACTGCCGCAACTGCCGGGGCGGCCACCCCGCCTACTGCGCCGGCTGGCTGCCGCTGAACCTCATCGGCGGCCGCCGTGCCGACGGCACCAGCACCATCAGTCGCGACGGCGAGCCGCTCGGCGGCCACTTCTTCGGACAGTCCTCGTTCGCCGAGCGGGCGTTGGTCGACGAGCGCAGCCTGGTCAAGGTCGACCCCGAGGTCCCCCTCGAGTCGATCGCCCCGCTGGGCTGCGGGGTGCAGACCGGTGTCGGCGCCGTGTGGAACGTACTGAAGCCGGTCACCGGCAGCACGATCGTCGTCCTCGGCGCCGGAGCCGTCGGCCTGTCGGCAGTCATGGCCGCCGCCCTCACCCCGGCCACGAACATCGTCGCCGTGGACCGGGTCGGCGAACGGCTTTCGCTGGCCAAGGAGTTGGGCGCCACCCACATCATCCACGCGGGCGAGGCCGACCTCGGCGAGGCCCTCGCGGAGATCACCGGCGGCCAGGGCGCGGACGGCATCGTGGAGACCACGGGCAACGTCGCCGTCCTGCGCCAGGGCGTCGACGCGCTCGCCGCCCGCGGCACCCTCGTCATCGTCGGCGCCCCGGCGTTCGGCACCGAGGTCGCCCTGGACGTCAACGGGATGCTCGGCGGCAAGCAGGTCGTCGGTCTCACCCTCGGTGACGCCGAGACGCAGACCTTCATCCCCGCCCTGGTCCGCCTGGTGAAGGAGGGACGGCTCCCGCTGCACCGCCTGATCAGCACCTATCCGTTCGCGGACATCGACCAGGCGGTGCGGGACATGGGCGCGGGCAAGGCGATCAAGCCCGTGCTCACGTTCTGACCCGGTCCCCTTCCGACCCTGCCCCCTTCCGGTCCCCGGGTCAGTCGACCGTGAGGACCAGCTTCCCCGTGGTCCGGCCGGTGTCGCCCAGCGCGTGCGCCTCGGCGGCATCGGTCAGCGGGAAGGTGTCCGCGATCGTGGCCCTCAGCTTCCCCTGCTCGACGAGGTCCGCGATCGCCTTCATCCCGGCCCGGTCGGCGTCCACGAGCATGCGCAGGGCCCGTACGCCGAGTCGCTCGGCCTCCTCGCGGAACTCGTCCGACCCGACCAAGATCGACACCACGATCCCGCCCGGCCGCAGCACACGCAGCGAGCGCACGGACGTCTCACCGCCGAGCGTGTCCAGCACGACGTCGACGTCCTTCACGGCTTCGACGAAGTCCGTCTCGCGGTAGTCGATCGTCTCGTCCGCGCCGATCTCGCGCAGGAAGTCGTGCTTGCCCGCGCTCGCCGTGCCGATCACGTACGCGCCGCGCGCCTTGGCGATCTGCACGGCCACGTGCCCGACCCCGCCGGCCGCCGCGTGGATCAGCACCCGCTGACCGGGCTGCACGTCCGCGTTCTCCACCAGGGCCTGCCACGCGGTCAGGGACACCAGTGGCAGCGCGCCCGCCTGCGTGTGGTCGATCAGGGACGGCTTGTGGGTGAGGGCGCGGACCGGGGCGATGACGTACTCGGCGTGCGATCCGTGACCGTACGGGTACGGCAGCATGCCGAAGACCTCGTCGCCCGGCGTGAACGTGGCCACGCCGATGCCGACCGCCTCGACCACGCCGGAGACGTCCCAGCCGAGCACGAAGGGCGGCTCGCCGAGGAAGCCGCCGGTCGCCCGGTGCTTCCAGTCGGTGGGGTTCAGTCCGGCGGCACGGACCCGGACCAGCACCTGGTTGGGGCCCGGCACGGGGCGCTCCACCCGTACCTCCCTCAGAACCTCGGGACCGCCGAGGACGTCCTGGCTGATGGCTCGCATCGTGTTCACAGTGCTCATGGTGAACAAGCCTGCCCGGGATCGCCCAGCGGGAAAATGGCATGATTGCCAATCTTCGATAAGATCATGCCATGGGTGACGGGGAGCAGGAAGTGCAGCGGGTCCCGGACGGGGCCGGTGACCGGGTCGAGCGGGTCGTGGTGCTGGCCCTGGACGGGGTGTACCCGTTCGAGCTGGGTATCCCCAGCCGGATCTTCGGCGCCGCCGACGGCCGGTACGAGGTGCTGACCTGCACGGCCGACGGCCGACCGGTGCGCACCAACGCCGACTTCACCGTCACCGTCGACCACGGCCCCGAGGTCCTGGCCACCGCGGACACCGTGGTCATCGCCTCCATGGACCCGTCACACATCCCCGTCGAAATGCCCGCCGAGGTCGCCGCCGCGCTGGCGCGGATCCGCCCTGACGCGCGGCTCGTCTCGATCTGTACGGCCGCCTTCGTCCTCGCCGCCGCGGGCCTCCTCGACGGCCGCAGGGCCACCACGCACTGGCAGATGAGCGACAGGTTCCGGCGGATGTACCCGACCGTCGATCTCGACCCGGACGTACTGTTCGTCGACGACGGCCGGATCCTCACCTCGGCCGGAGCCGCCTCCGGCGTCGACGTCTGCCTGCACATCGTCCGCACGGACCACGGCAGCGAACTGGCCAACCAGGTCGCCCGACGCTGTGTGGTCCCGCCGTTCCGGGACGGCGGACAGGCCCAGTACATCGAGCAGCCGGTCCCGCAAAGCGCCGCCGTCGGCACCGCCGCCACCCGGGCCTGGGCCCTGGAGCGCCTCCACGAACCCCTGACCCTGGCAGACCTGGCCGCCCACGCCCGGATGAGCCTGCGCACCTTCGCCCGCCGCTTCAACGAGGAGGTCGGCATGAGCCCGGGCCGCTGGCTGATCCAGCAGCGCGTCGCCCGGGCCCGCCATCTGCTGGAGGCCAGCGACCTGTCGGTGGACCAGATCGCCGGCCAGGTCGGCTTCGCGACCGCCGCCTCCCTGCGCCAGCACCTGCACGCGGCGATCGGTGTCTCGCCGCAGGCCTACCGGCGTACGTTCCAGGCGGCCGCCCGCTGAACGTTCCGTGCCGTCGCCGCGTCGGAGGAACAGGACCGACGGCGGGGGAACAGGGGTGGGGATGCGCGCAGTATTCGCGGCGGTGACAGCACTGGCGGCCGTGACGCTGGTGGGATGTGGCGGCGACGGGACGGGGCTGGTGGTCGAGGGCACCGCCCCGGGCACGCCCTACAGTGGGCCCCTGCACGTGCCCGCCCAAGACCTCGACGAGAGCGGCGTCCGGGCCGCACGCGTCGAATCGGGCGCCGCCGGGCGGGCGTTGGAGTGCGACGGAGACATCTACTCCGGCGGTGGCGGCGAGACGTGGAGCGAGGGCGACGGCGGGGACACCCCTGAGGAGGGGCTGGCGGCCTACTTCGACATCGAGCAGCCGGACCTCCCGCGCTCCGGCTACCGCGCCGAACGCGTGGAGGCGGACCGGGTGCTGTACTCCCTCGACGTCGGCGGCCGGACCAAAGCGGCGGTCGTCGTCGCCAAGGACCGCCGGAAGGCGCCCGGTTGGGGCCCGGAGACCAGCGCCTCCTGCGACCCGGCCGAACTCCCGGCGAGCCTCGCCGAAGCGCAGGGCTGGGAGATCTGGACCGACACCGAGGGCAACCGGGTACCGGTCACCGAGGTGAGCAGCCGCGAGGGCGATGCCCACTGCGGCTGGGAGAAGGCGCATTTCCTGGCCACCGGGCAGGGAAAGGAGGCCAGGCTCTACGTCCGCGACCCGCAGGGCGTACTGGACAGCACCACGCTGACCGCTCCGTACGACGGTGACGTCCGCCTGCCCGCCGACGCCCGCGACACCGGATACCGGTACGGTGACTGGCAGTTGTGGCGGACCGACAGCACCTGGACGGCGTACGTCCGCACCCCCGACGGCGTGGAGAAGTGGCCCGCGGCGAACGGGGGCCTGGGCTGCAGGTGAGGCTCACCTGCTCGCGTGCAGGGCGACCAGCAACTGCCAGACCTGGTCGGCGATGCCGGCGGCGTCGGCTTCGAGCAGGCCGTGCAGCCAGTCGGCCAGCACCCCGGCGAAGGTGGCGGCGACGGCCGAGGCGACCAGGGGCGCGTCCGCCGCGCCGGCGAGTTCGCGTTCGCGCAGGCTGTAGGCCCGCAGATCCCGGTGCAGCACCCGCCCGAGCGGGCCGCCGCCGCCCGGCGCGAGCAGGGCCCGGTACAAGGCGGCATGCGGGGCGAGCGAGGCGAAGAACTCCGCCAGCGCGGGCGGCGCGTGCACCGGGTCGGGCCGCCCGCGCCAGGCGTGCAGCGCCTCCACGGCCTCCCGTACGACGTCCGCGCAGGCGTCGACCGCCAGCGTCTCCAGGCCGGTGTAGTGCACGTAGAACGTGGCCCGCCCCACTCCGGCGCGTCGCACCAGCGCGGCCACGCCGACCTCCGCCAGGGGCCGCTCGGCGCACTCGTCGAGAAGAGCCCGGCGCAGCCGCTCCCTGGTGCGCGCGGCCCGCGGGTCCTCGGGCCCGCCGCGGCTCACCGGCTCACCCCGCGATCAGCACGGCGCCCAGGGCGAGGGCGCCCGGCACGGCCTGTGCGAACAGGATCCGGCGGTTGGCCGTGGCGGCCCCGAACACGCCCGCGACCACGACACAGCACAGGAAGAACACCTGCGCCCGGAACCCGGTCGGATCGGCGGCGATCAGGCCCCAGACCAGGCCGGCTGCGAGGAAGCCGTTGTAGAGCCCCTGGTTGGCGGCCATCGGCGCGGTCGCCCGGGCCATCTCGGGGTCGAAGCCGTGCAGTCCTCTGCCCGGCTTCTTCTGCCACAGGAACATCTCCATCACCAGGATGTAGCCGTGCAGGGCGGCCACCAGCCCCACGAGTACGTTCGCGACGATCTCCACGCGGGGGCGCTCCTCACACAGGTTTCCTGAAGATTTCCTGGACAGGTGCCCACCATACATGGACACCTGTCCAGGAGGAGATCCGTGAGGCCCGGCAAACACCTCACCCGGCCGCGTCACGCGTTCGCCGCCGACGTAGGTCTGCGCCACCCGCGTCCGGGCGATCGCCTCCGACGGCGCCTCGAACGGATCGCGGTCCAGGATCACGAGGTCGGCCGGCGCGAGGGTGGCGCCGGAGCGCTGAGGGGCCGATCCGGCACGGATGACTGATGGAGCCTCAGGTGCGCGATGGGGCCTGGGTGGGTGATGCGGCGCGGGAAGTCGCCCCAGTACGGGAAGTCGCCGGTAATCGACTGAACCGGGCGGCTCGGGATATCCGCAAGGTACAGGGCTGCGGGGCACGAACGTCCCGCGCCCCGAAACCTTCGGAGGAGACATGGCGTTGGTGAAAGCGGGCGTCGTCGTGCTCGACTGTGCCGAGCCGGAGAAGCTCGCGGTGTTCTACAAGGAACTGCTGGAGGCCGAGCAGACGCACGAGAGTGCCAACCGGGTGGAGATCAGGGGTGGTGACGGGCTGCGGCTGGCGTTCCGCCGCGACGTGAACGCGACACCGCCGAGCTGGCCCCGTCCGGAGAACGCCCTCCAGGCCCACCTGGACTTCGTGGTGGAGGACCTGGACGAGGCGGAACGCAAGGTCATCGGACTCGGTGGACGTCCCCTGGAGACAAAGGACGCGACCGGCCCGTACGAGGAACGCGGCTTCGCCGACCCGGCCGGCCACTCCTTCACCCTCCGCCTCATCCCGTCGACGGCACCCAAACAGGGCTGAGGTCGGGCAGCTGAGCCACGAGAAGCGGCGCGTGCCGTCCGCGTCACGCTGGGGGTGTGAACCGGGCTGAGCGGTGCCCGAGTCAGGCTGAGGGGTGCGTGAACCGGTCCGAGCGGCGCCCGACCTGCCGGGGGACAAGCCAGGGTGGAGCGGAGCTCAGCCTGCCCGGAGGGACGAACGAGGGTAGACCGGCGGCCACTTGGGCCGAGGAGGATGTCCAGGCAGGGCGGGCTGCGCCCAGCATGGTCGACGTCTGGACCGTGCGGGGCCTGAGGGAATCGAGGTTCCAACCAGCCGGTACAGCGCCCGAGCTGAGCCGGACCCTACGCAAGCCCGGCGGGGCCGCCTGTCACGGCCGGCGGGGCCGACCTGCGCGTCGGCCACGGTCGGCTGCTGGACGCCCAACCCGCAGGTGCGGGCGCTCGCCGAGCGGCCGGCCGGGGTGCGGGTTACCGCGGCATGGAACTGCCCGCACGGCCGGGCCCCGCCCGGCCCGGCGGAAGCGCCCCGCGCCCAGGACTTCCCTCCGCCTGGCCCTGGACAGGGGCGTCGCCCAGCCCGGCTCCAGGGGCGGTCGCCCGGCCCGTCCGGGGTGCTTTCCCCGCATCAGCCGGTCAGACGTCCCCCGGTCCGGGCCACCACCATTCCCCGGTCCGGGACACGAATCCTCAACCCGGTCCGGGCCAGGACCCCCCCGGTCCGGGTCACACCCCCGGGGCCTGCCCGGGAGGTCTCGACCGGACCCGGCAGGGGCCCCGGTCAGTCGCGGCCGCCCTTCTCATCGGCCGGCCAGACTCCGGTGGAGCGTTCGATGGCTGTGGCGCCTGCGCGGTCCACCGCGCTGCGGACCACGGCGAAGATGGCGCCCTGGACCGCGGCGGCCAGCAGGATCTCTCCCCAGCCGCGGTCACGGTCCAGGGCGTCGGGCGCGTCGTCCTCGTGCCGGATCGCCTTCCAGGTCTTCTGGAAGGCCAGTCCCGCCAGCGTTCCGCTCGTCCAGCCCAGCACGAAGCCGAGGGGCTTGTAGGCGAGGGGCAGCTTCTTCTTCTTTGCCACGTGAATCTCCTTGGTCAGCGGGTGGGTTGGTGGTGCGCCGGGACCGCCTCGGCCGCCGGCACCGGGCCCGGCGGTGTCCCGTCGCCGAACGGCCGGCCGCCCAGTTCCTCCCGGTGATGGGGCGTCAGCCAGCCGGAAAGGTCCGGGCCGAGGGGCACGATGGCCGTCGGGTTGATGCCGGTGTGCACCTGGTAGTAGTGCCGCTTGATGTGGTCGAAGTCGACGGTGTCGCCGAAGCCCGGCGTCTGGTAGAGGTCGCGGACGTACGCCCACAGGACCGGGTTCTCCGAAAGTTTCCACTGGTTGCACTTGAAGTGACCGTGGTAGACGGCGTCGAAACGGACCA
Organism: Streptomyces violaceoruber; assembly: GCA_000720805.1. Classification (GTDB taxonomy): domain Bacteria; phylum Actinomycetota; class Actinomycetes; order Streptomycetales; family Streptomycetaceae; genus Streptomyces; species Streptomyces cellulosae_A. The sequence goes on along the minus strand of JODI01000007.1, from coordinate 178,327 downwards.
GTGTGGTGAACAGCCGGATGTCCGCCTCGGTGATCGTGTCACCGACCAGGTAGCGCTGCCGGGTCAGACGCCGTGTCAGCAGGTCGAGGCGTCGGAAGACGCCCGCGCACGCGGCCTCGTACTCCTCCTGGCCGGTGGCGAAGCCCGCCCGGTAGACGCCGTTGTTGACGTCCTCGTAGACCTCCGCCATCACCGAGTCGATCTCGTCACGCAGCGCCCGCGGATACAGGTCCGGCGCGCCTTCCCGGTGCAGTGCCGTCCATTCGGTGGCGAAGTCCAGGGTGATCTGCTGGTAGTCGTTGGTGACCAGCTTCCCGCTCGGCACGTCCACGATCGCCGGCACGCTCACCCCGCCCGGGTAGTCGCTCTCCCGCCGGTCGTACGCCTCACCGAGGTAGCGGATGCCGAGCACCGGGTCGCGGCCGTCCGGGTCCAGGGTGAAGCGCCAGCTGCGGTCGTCCTGGATCGGATCGGCGATCGCGAGGGAGAGGGCGTCCTCCAGACCGAGGAGCCGCCGGGAGACCAGCGCCCGGCTCGCCCACGGGCAGGCGCGGCTGACCACCAGACGGTAGCGGCCCGCCTCGGCCGGCCAGCCGTCCCTGCCGTCGGCGGTGATCCGGTCCGCGAAGTGGCTCTTGGACCGCTTGAACGCCTTCCTGCCGTAGCCGCCGTTGCCGTCCTCACCGGCACCCATGTCTCCTCCTTGCCGTGCCCTGCGGCGCACCCGCAGCCGTTGCTGCGAGGTACCCGCAGCCGTCACTGCGATGTACCCGCAGCCGTTTCCGCGATGTACCCGCCGCTGTGCCCTGCGGCGCGCCCGCAACCGTGCCCTGCGCGCACGCACCGCCGTACGAGCGGTGCACCGCCGCCGTGACCGCGGTGCGCCCGCCCTGGTGAACGCGTTCCCCGTTTTCGGCTGACGGCACGGTGTGAGTCGTACCGACCGGGGCAGTCGGCGGAGGTGACAGGGACATCCTCAAGTCAGAAGGCCGACCGTAAGACACGCGTCACTGTGCTCGTGGCGCTCGTGGCGAACCTGGTGATAGCCGTCGCCAAGGCGGCGGGCGGTCTGCTCGCCGCCTCACCCGCACTGCTGTCGGAGGCCGCGCACTCCGTGGCCGACAGCCTCAACGAAGTCTTCCTCCTGGCCGCGCTGCGCCGCAGCCGCCGCCCCGCAGACCGGCGTCACCCCTTCGGCTACGGCAAGGAGCGGTTCTTCTGGTCGCTGCTGGCGGCCGTCGGGATCTTCGTGATGGGCGGCTGCTTCTCCTTCTTCCAGGGCGTCGAGGCCCTGCGCAACGGTGCCGAGGAGAAGTTCAGCGGATACGTGGCGGGCCTGATCGTGCTGGGCGTCGCCTTCCTCGCGGAGGGAACATCGCTGCTCCGGGCCCTCTACCAGGTGCGCCGGCAGGGCGGGAGCGGTGCGGGTCTGCGCGACCCGGCGCTGCGCACGATCGTCGCCGAGGACGGCACCGCGGTGCTCGGTGTCACCCTCGCGATGGCCGGCATGGCGCTGCACATGGTCACCGGGGACGTCGTGTGGGAGGCGTCCGCGTCCCTCGCGATCGGCGCGCTGCTCGTCTACGTCGCCTACCGGCTGGGGCGCGACGCCCGGGACCAGCTGATCGGGGAGGCCGCCGACCCGGAGTCCAGCGGCCGCATCCGGGCGGTGCTGGAGGCCCAGCCCGAGATCGACAGCGTGGAGGCGCTGTTCACGATGAAGATGGGTCTGGACTCGATCATGGTGGCGGCCCGCGTCGACCTGATGCCCGGTCTGGACAGTGAACGGGTCGAGGAGGTCGCCGTACGGATCAAACGGTCGATCGCGAGCACCGTCGCCGAGACGGACCAGATCTTCCTCGACGTGACCGACCGGCCCGCCGAGGAGGCACGAGAAAGCCCCGCCGCGACGGGGGAGCGCGGCGGGGCCTGACCCTCAGGTGCCCGGGTGACGCGGGTTCATGCGTACCCCGGGCACATTGTTTTCGACTGGCTCACTTCCCCTCGGGGGTCAGTTCCCTTCGACAGGCTCCAGTACGAAGAGTGGGATCTCCCGGTCCGTCTTCTTCTGGTAGTCGGCGTACGGCGGGTAGGCCGCGACCGCGCGCTCCCACCACTCGGCCTTCTCCGCCCCGGTGACCTCACGGGCCGTCATGTCCCACTTCGCCGGGCCGTCCTGCAGTTCCACCCGCGGCTCGGCCTTGACGTTGTAGTACCAGACCGGGTGCTCGGGCGCCCCGCCCTTGGAGGCGAGCACGGCGTAGCGGCCGTCGTGCTCGACGCGCATCAGCGGCGTCTTGCGGAGCTTGCCGCTCTTGGCGCCCCGGGTCGTCAGCAGGATGACGGGCATCCCGGTGTCCATCAGCGTCGTCCCCTTGGTGCCGCCGGAGCTCTCGTACAGCTCCACCTGGTCGCGCACCCACTGCTCCGGGCTGGGTTCGTACTCGCCCTCGAGAGGCATGGCATCCGTCCCATCGTCATCGACTACGGCTTGCTCGCACGCGGTTCACCATCGAACCGTGTGGCATTCATCCTTACCGAGTTCCCCTACGACACCAAACGGCACTCCGGCCCTTACCCGGCCCGGCCATACCCCGGCCCGCCATTACCTCGGGGGTCATCGCGCCGAAGGATCAGGTACGGCACTGTCGTGGGCGAGCCGGCACGACCGTGCCGTCGGACCGAACGAGAGGGCCACGTCATGACCACGACCGCCGACACGAGGACCCGCGCCGTGGTCCAGGACCTGCTGCTGAGGATCGGCGAGGGCGAACCGGAGCGGATCGCCGAGCTGTACGCCGAGCGGGCCGACTGGAAGCTGAACTGGCCCGAGGACGAGCACCACAGCACGGCGACCCCCTGGATCCGGCACCGCGCCACCCGCGCCGACGCCGCCGCCCACTTCCGGGCGCTGGCCGCCCACCACGTCCCCGGGCAGGCGGCGACCGAGATCGAGCGGATCCTCGTCGACGGCGCCGACGCGGTGGTGCTGGGCGAGATCAGGCAGACCGCCGCGGCCACCGGACGCCCCTATCGAGCCAGGTTCGCCCTGCACCTCACCGTCGAGAACGGGCTGATAGTCCGCCACCACGTCTACGAGGACAGCCTCGCGGTCGCCCGCGCCTTCGCACCGTGACCTTCGGGCCCTCACCTCCGGAGGACCCTCACGCAGGGGCGACCAGCATCCGCACCGCCAGCACCGTGATCACGCCACTCGACACCAGCGCGGTCACCAGCCGCCCCCGCTGCCCGGTCAGCGCCCGCCCCAGCAGGGCGCCGCCCCCGGCGAGCAGCAGTTGCCAGCTCGCGGAGGCGGCGAAGGCCGCCAGCACGAACACCCCTTGTTCCAGGGGCCGTACGGCCTCCTCGGTGTGCGTACCGAGCACCAGGGCCGCGAAATAGAGCACGGTGACCGGGTTGAGCAGGGTGATCCCGAGAAACCCCAGAAAGGCCCGCCCGGGGCCCGGCGCAGGCGTCTCGGGACGGGTCGCGAGCCGGTGGCCGCGGTAGTGGCGCAGGGCCGTGACCGCGCCCAGGGCCGCCAGCGCGAGCAGCACCAGCGCGGAGGCCCAGCGCAGCGGACCGAGCACCGGCCGCAGCGCGTCGGCGAGGGCGGCCCCGCCGAGGGTGGCCACCAGCGCGTACAGCCCGTCGGCGGTGGCGATGCCGAGCGCGGCGCAGGCACCGGTGCGCAGGGAGGTACGGGCGGTGAGGGAGACCAGATAGGTGCCGACCGCGCCGACGGGTACGGCGATGCCGTACCCCGCGAGCAGGCCCGCGACGAGGGCGGCGGTCATGAGCGCGCAAGCGTGGAACTCCACGGCCGGCCGGGCTGCTGCTGGAGGCGCACCGGGCAGCAGGTGGCGGCGGTCAGCGGCGGGAAGGCGACAGTCGTGGACATGGCCGGATCCTGAGGGTACGGGCCGCGCGGCGGCAACCCGTTTTCCGAGGTGCCGTCGCGGTGTCGCCGCGCCCGGTGAACCGCTCCCTCCGATTTCCGCTCGCGAAGGGAACGTCCCCGGCCACATTGCCCAGTACCACCGATTGGCCGAACTTGTCGTCGCCCTATGGATGCCCCGGGCATCTAATGAAGATCTCCACGACGTCCGCCCCCGTCTGAGAGGTCTCCATGCAGGAAACGGAGCCCGTCGCCTTCCCGCAGGACCGCACCTGCCCCTACCACCCGCCCGCCGCCTACGACACCCTGCGCGCCGCCCGGCCGCTGACCCGGATCGCCCTTTTCGACGGCCGCCCGGCCTGGCTGGTCAGCGGACACGCCACCGCCCGCGCCCTGCTGGCCGACCGACGCCTGTCCACCGACCGCACCCACCCCGACTTCCCCGCTCCCACCGCGCGCTTCGCCGCGGCCAGGAACCGGAGGACCGCGCTGCTCGGCGTCGACGACCCGGAGCACCAGACCCAACGGCGGATGATGATCCCCGCCTTCACCCTCAAGCGCGCCACCGAACTGCGCCCGCGTATCCAGCAGGTCGTGGACGAACGCCTGGACGCGATGATCGCGCAGGGACCGCCCGCCGATTTGGTGAGCGCCTTCGCGCTGCCGGTGCCCTCGACGGTGATCTGCGCGCTGCTCGGAGTCCCGTACGCCGACCACGACTTCTTCGAGGGCCAGTCCCGCCGCCTGCTGCGCGGACCTACGGCCGCGGACACCATCGACGCCCGCGATCAACTGGAGGCGTACATCGGGGAGTTGATCGACCGCAAGCAGAAGCAGTCCGAGCCGGGGGAGGGCGTGCTGGACGAACTCGTCCACCAGCGGCTGCGCGACGGCGAACTGGACCGGCAGGAGGTGATCTCCCTGGCGGTCATCCTGCTGGTGGCGGGACACGAGACCACCGCCAACATGATCTCGCTGGGCACCTACACGCTCCTCCAACACCCCGACCGGCTGGCCGAGTTGCGCGCCGACCCCGCCCTGCTGCCCATCGCGGTCGAGGAACTCATGCGGATGCTGTCGATCGCCGACGGGCTGCTGAGGCTGGCCACCGAGGACATCGAGGTGGCGGGGACGACGATCCGCAAGGGCGACGGCGTGGTCTTCGCGACCTCGGTCATCAACCGTGACGAGGACGTCTACGCCGACCCCGACACCCTGGACTGGCACCGGCCGGCCCGCCACCATGTCGGGTTCGGTTTCGGCATCCACCAGTGCCTGGGCCAGAACCTGGCCCGCGCCGAACTGGAGATCGCCCTGAAGACGCTCGTCGACCGGCTGCCCACGCTCCGCCTCGCCGCTCCCGCGGACGAGATCCCCTTCAAGCCCGGCGACACCATCCAGGGGATGCTGGAACTCCCCGTGACCTGGTAAGAGGCTCCGGTCATGCACATCGACATCGACAAGGACGTCTGCATCGGCGCGGGCCAGTGCGCCCTGGCCGCTCCCGACGTCTTCACCCAGGACGACGACGGCCTCAGCACCCTCCTGCCGGGCCGCGAGGACGGCGCCGGAACGCCCATGGTCCGGGAGGCGGCCCGGGCCTGCCCGGTCTCCGCGATCACGATCTCCGAGACGGTGAGCTGACGTCCGACGGGGCGCCCCGGCCGCGCGCGACGCCGACGCCACTCGCGGCCGACCGGCCGGTGGGTCACCTGCCCGACCAGCCGCCTACCCCACCAGCCGCCCAGCCACCCGCCCGATCAGCCGGCCGGGCTGATGACCCGGCGGGAGGAGAGCATCAACGACGCGCCCATCGAGGAGGGGCAGCGCCGTGTCTTCGGTCCGCGGCCGGAAACCGAACGCGGACAGTCGTTCCCGCTTCAGTAGGGTTCCGGGGTGACCGAACAGGCCCCGAAACCCTTCCTGTACGTCGTCGTCTGCGCGGCCGGGATCGCAGCCGGCGTCGGCCGGCTGATCTCCGCCGCCCAGGAGCGCAACTGGGAGGTCGGTGTCATCGCGACCCCCGTCGCCATGAACGGCTTCTTCGACACCGCCGCCGTCGAGGCGTTGACGGGGCGGCGGATCCGTTCGGCCTGGCGCAGGCCCGGGGACCCGCGTCCGTTCCCGCCGCCGGACGCCGTGGTCGTCGCGCCCGCCACCTTCAACACCCTCAACAAGTGGGCGGCCGGCCTCGCCGACACCCTCGCCGTGGCCACCCTGTGCGAGACGTACGGCATGCGCGTGCCGGTCGCCGTACTCCCGTGCGTGTCCGACACCCTGACCGCCCACCCCGCCTACCAGGACAGCCTGATACGGCTGCGCGCGATGGGCGTGAGGTTCGGTGAGCCGTACGCGGGCGAGCCGGGGGAGGACGGCGGGCGGCCGGAGTTCCGGTGGGAGCGGGCGCTGGACCTGCTGGCGTGAACCGCAGGGCTTGGAGCACACCGAAGTCGTACGCTCCCTACGTACCCATTCCCAAGGCAGGAGCAGCAACGATGCAGTACGTGAAGCTCGGTTCGACGGGCCTGGACGTGTCGCGGATCTGTCTGGGCTGCATGACCTACGGTCTGCCGGACCGCGGCACGCACGAGTGGACCCTCGACGAGGAGGCGTCACGTCCGCTGATCCGGCGGGCGCTGGAGGCCGGGATCAACTTCCTCGACACCGCCAACGTCTACTCGGACGGCACCAGCGAGGAGATCGTCGGCAGGGCGCTCGCCGACTTCGCGCGGCGTGACGACGTCGTGCTCGCCACCAAGGTGCACGGCCGGATGCGGCCCGGGGCCAACGGCGCCGGACTGTCGCGCAAGGTGATCATGACGGAGATCGACCACAGCCTCGCCCGCCTCGGCACCGACTACGTCGACCTCTACCAGATCCACCGCTTCGACCCGCACACCCCGGTCGAGGAGACCATGGAGGCTCTGCACGACCTGGTGAAGGCGGGCAAGGTGCGTTACATCGGGGCGAGTTCGATGTACGCCTGGCAGTTCGCCAAGATGCAGCACGTCGCCGAACGGCACGGCTGGACGAAGTTCGTGTCCATGCAGAACCACTACAACCTCCTCTACCGCGAGGAGGAGCGGGAGATGCTGCCGCTCTGCGCGGACCAGGGCGTCGGCGTGCTGCCCTGGAGCCCGCTGGCCCGGGGCCGGCTGACCCGGGACTGGGGCACCGTCACCGAGCGCAGCGCCACCGACGACTTCGGCAACCGCCTCTACCAGGAAGGCGACCGCACCATCGTCGAGGCGGTCACCCGCATCGCGAACGACCGGGGCGTACCGCGCGCCCAGGTGGCCCTCGCCTGGCTGCTGCACCAGGACACGGTGGCCGCCCCGATCGTCGGCGCCGCCAAGCCGCGGCACCTCGAGGACGCCGTGGCCGCCGTCGAACTGGAGCTCAGCGACAAGGAGATCGAGGAGCTGGAGCAGCCCTACACGACACGGCCGGTCGTCGGCCACTCCTGAGGAAGGCGGTGCGGGGCGCGGGACGGCCGCCGGGCTTCCGTCGGGCGCCGGCGCCCTCAGTGCTCCGTCAGTGCGGTCCCCGCGGTGCGAACTCCGTGCCGCACGGACCCGCGCCCTCGCTCCGCGGCAGCGGCACCCGCTCGCCGTTCATCGACAGCGTGCGGTAGTAGTGCCCGATGCGCTCGGTCGACCGCCCCACGTAGTGGCCGATGAACGAGCGGCGGAAGCGGTCGGCGGAGCGGTTGGGCTGCGAGCCGTGCACCAGGCTGCCGTTGAAGAACAGCACGTCCCCCGGCCGCATGTCGACCGGCACGGCCGTCAGTCCTGGCGGCGGGGGCACGTACTCCCGCGCGAACGACACCTCGGCGTCCGCCTCCTCGGGGCAGAACAGCTCCATCCGGTGGGTGCCGGGCACCACTTCCAGACCGCCGTTGTCCCGGTCGATCTCGTCGCAGGCGACCCACGCCGCCACACAGGTGCCCGGCTCGACCCGCAGATAGAAATTGTCCTGGTGCAGCGCCTGCCCCCGGGCCCCCGGCGGCTTGAAGTAGAACATGCTCTGCGCGGCCAGCACCTCCTCGCCCAGCAGCGCCTCCAGCACCGTGCGCAGTCGCGGGTCCAACAGCATGTTCCGGGCGAGGCCGTTGATCTCGTGCGGATGCATCACCCGCGGATACCGGTGCAGCGGATCCGCCGACGCGCGCGGCTCGAAGTGCCCCGGCACGGGCCCGGCCGCGTGCAGCGCCGCGAACTCGGCGCACAGCCGGTCGATCTCGTCGTACCCGAACAGCCCCCGTACGACGGTGAAGCCGTCCTCCTCGAAGCGGCGCAGCGAGGTCTTGGTCAGGCAGGGGCCGTTGTCCGTGGCTGTCATACGTCAGCTCCTCGCGCTCGGGTGTCCTCGGTATGTCACGCTAGGCCGCCGCGCGCCGAAGGAGGATGCCCGTGACCGCTGACGCGTTGCCCGGGGCTGCCGCGTCCGGTGATCCCGCCCCGCCGCCGGGACTGGTGGTGGTCGGACGGTTCGACCAGACCCCGGGGTACGGCGTCAGCCGGCCGCGGGGAGCGGGCAGCTGGCTGTTCACCTGGACGACGGGAGGGCGGGGCCGGCTGAGGCAGGGCGGGACCGAGACATGGGCCGGTGCCGGAGAGTTGGTGGTGCTCGCTCCGGGCGTCCGGCACGACTACGGCGTCGCCCCGGGTGCCCCGCACTGGCGTTTCTGGTGGGCGCACTGCCGGGCCAGGCCGTCGTGGGCGGCCTGGCTGAGTCCGTACGGCGCCGGCGACGGCCTGCATGTCGTCGCCCCGACTCCGGCACAGGTGCACGAGCGGATCGAGGCCGCGTTCCGCCGGATGCTGGCCGACGCCCGCTGGACGGGCACCGGGGCACCGCCCGCCGTCGAGGACGCCCGGGAGCAGGTTGCCGTGGCGCACGGCACCGCGGCCCGTGAACTCGCCCTGTGCGCGCTGGAGGAGATCGTCCTGCTCACGGCCGGCGCGGCGAGCCGCCCGTCGTCGGGCCCCGGCGTCGACCCCCGGGTGCGCCGCGCCCAGGAGCTGATCGCGGCCGACCCGGCGTCCCCGCACACCGTCCGGTCGCTCGCCGCGGCGGTCGCGCTGTCCCCGTCCCGGTTCGCGCACCTGTTCAGTCAGCAGCTCGGGCGGTCGCCGATGCGGGCACTGCGTGAGGCGCGACTGCATCACGCCGCCCGACTGCTGGAGGGCACCGACCTGCCCGTGGAACGGGTGGCCGTCGCCTCCGGTTTCGCGAGCCCCTTCCACTTCAACCGGGTCTTCCGCGAGCGGTACGGTATGCCGCCCGGCGCCTATCGGGCGGGCGGTCCAATGGTTGGGACGTGATCCGCGTAGACCGGCGCGGCCCGTGCTGGAGTGGACGTTCAATGGTTCGGGTCCATGGGGCACACAGCCAACTGACAGCCGTCTCCGAATGCGAGGCCGATACCGAGGCAATCCTCAATGGCCCAACGCGTTGACGATTCGTCAAAACGCTCCGGATGACCCACAATGCATCGAACCGCGAGATGTCTTGTTACTACTAGCTGCCCTGTGCAAAAGTGTGCCTGGTCGGCGCACGGACAATAACTTTTCCCCTGTGCGTACGAGGCTGCTCCCGCCCGCTCCCCACGCTCCAAAAGAGCTGCCCTTGGAGCGGGTGTTCGAGAAGCCGAACCTTGTGCGGATGGATTCCGTCGCTTTGTCGGCGGCCCCGCATACCCGTTGGTATGGACTTTGTGCAGTAAGCCCTCGGAGGAATGCCGCCGTGAACGACGCAGGCCTGTCGAATTCCCCGACTCCCGCGCGTCCGTCCGACGCCACGGACGAACAGCTGAGCGCCGAGCTCAAGAAGTGGAGTGGGGCGACACCCGCGCTGCAACCCGTCGGTGAACTCCTCGACCGGCACTGGGAAGCGGCCTTCGCCTACGCCCGGCTGTGCACCGACGGCCCCCGCCCCGCGGGAATGCTCACCACCGCGGCATTCACCCGTCTCTTCGGCGAATCCCTGCGCCAGACCGGGCCGAGCGCCGCGTGGCGCCCCCAGCTTCTGGTCACCGTGCGCCGCATCGCCGCCGAGTGGGACGGCGACCACAGACGCGACATGCTGCACCCGGAGCTGAGAACCGAGGGCAGCGGCGGGGACCGGGCCGCGGCCCGCCTGCTGCCGCCCGCGAACCGCCGGCTGCTGTCGGGGGCGTTCCAGCGGCTGCCCCAGTCGGCCCGCTGTCTGCTGTGGCACATCGAGGTCGAGGCCGAACCGATCGGCATACCCGCCGCGCTCCTGGGCCTGGACGAGGAGGACGCCGGCGTCGCCCTGCGGCGGGCCCGCGAGCGGCTGCGCGAGGAGTGCCTCCAGGTCCACGGCGAACTCGCCCCCGAGGCTGACTGCCGGCACTACCGGCGACTGCTGGACGTGACCTACCGGCGCGGCGCTGTCGACATCGACCCCGACCTGCGCGGCCACCTGGAGCGGTGCAGGCACTGCCGGCACACCGCGGACCAACTGCACCAGTTCAGCCAGGGCCTCGGCGCCGCCCTCGCCGAAGCGGTGCTCGGCTGGGGCTCCCACGCCTACCTGGAGGCACGCGCACGCGTGCAGGCCGCTCCGTATCAGCCGGAGGAAGCGGAGGAGACGGACAGGCTGCCCGCGGCAGCCCAGGCAGAGCCCTTCGTCCGCGTGCCCCGGACGGTTGACCCCTCGATCATGGGTGAGGACTTCGCGCCCGCGACGACCGCGCCCGCGTCCGCCACCCCGGCCACCCCCGCCACCCGTACCGGCTCCCGTACCGCCTCCCGCAGATCGGCCCACCGGGCCGCCCGCCGGACCAGCCGCCGCAATCTCGGCGTGGCCGTCCTCACCGTCAGCGGGCTGATCGTCCTGCCGCTGGTCCTGTGGTCGTCCCTCGGCTCCTCGGACGGAAACGCGCCCGGCGCCGACGCCCGCCCCTCCGACGCGCCCGGAGCCGGCGCGGACACCTCGGCCTCCGACCCGTCCTGGGCCGGCGCAGGGGGCGGGCAGCAGGGAACCGTGCGTGGTCGGCTGCACAACGTCGCGTCCGGGCTGTGCGTCGGCGTCATCGGCGAGAAGACCGTCGAGGGCGCCGAGACCGAACTCACCGACTGCACCTCGGACGAGAGCCAGCAGTGGTCGTACGAGGCGGACGGTCTGCTGCGCAGCGTGGCGGCCCCCGACCTCTGCATGGACTCCCACCTCGGCTACTCCGTGCGTCTCGCCCCCTGCACCGGGACGGCCAAGGCCGACGCCAAGAACATCCGCTACGACTTCACCCTCCAGGGCGCCCTCGTGCCGCGCTGGAACCAGGACCTGGCGCTCACCCCCGCGGCCACCGACGCGGCGGGCGCACTGGTCGTCAAGAACCGCGACGGCAGCTCCGCCCAGCGCTGGGTCGTCGACACATCGAAGACCGACCTCCAGATGCAGGTGGTCAACTGGGGCGCGGAGAGCATCCCGGCGACCCCGCCCCCGGCCGGGCCCACGCCCAAGGCGTCGCAGAGCCCGACGCCGACGCCGACTCCCACCCCGACGTCGTCCCCGACCCCGTCGACTCCCGAGGCCTCGCCGACCCCGACACCGCCCCCGGCGCCGTCGAATCCGTACCAGCCGGGCGGCCCTTGTTCCTACAACCCGTACTCCTGCTCGTGGGGCGGACAGCCCGGCGGCGGCTACGGCGGTTACGGCGGTTACGGCGGCGGATACGGCGGTTACGGCGGCGGATACGGCTACGGCGGCCCTCGCGGCTGACCGGGCAGGCAGCCCCGCCGGTGAGGCAGCCCCCTCGGGGCCGCCGATTCAGCCTCCGACCAGCTGGAGCGACGCCCACAGCGCCAGCACGGCGGAGCCGAGCGCGGCCGGGACGGTGAGCAGTCCGAGCCGGGTGAACTCTCCCAGTCCGACCTCGTGCTCGTGCCGGTGCGCGATGCGCCGCCACAGCAGCGTGGCCAGCGATCCGGCGTAGGTGAGGTTGGGGCCGATGTTCACGCCGAGCAGCACCGCGAGAACGGCACCGGGGCCGGCCGCGGCGGTCAGCGGCAGCAGGACCAGCACGGCGGGCAGATTGTTGATCAGGTTCGCCAGTACGGCTGCCAGCACCGCGATACCGAGCAGCGCGGCCAGGCCCGTCCCGCTCGGCAGCACGTGCCGCAGCGCGCCGGCGAGGCCGTTGTCGACGACCGCGCGGACGACGATGCCGAGCGCGAGCACGAACGCCAGGAACGCCGGCGACGCCGCCCGCACCACGGTGAGCGGGGTGGCCTGCCGGCGGACCAGCGCCCGGCAGGCCAGCACCAGTGCTCCGGCGAGCGCCGCCCAGGCCGGCTCGATGCCGAGGGCGGAGGTCACGACGAACCCCGCCAGCGTGCAGGCGACGGTCACCAGCGCGAACACCGGCAGCCCGGGGGCGTCGGCCGGGCCGGGGGAGGGGGCGGCCCGCGCGAGCTCGCGGTCGAAGAAGCGCCGGAAGACCAGGTACTCGGCGCCGATCGCGACCAGCCACGGCAGCGCCATCAGCGCCGCGAACCGGGTGAAGCTCAGCCCGCTCGCCGCGAACGCCAGCAGGTTGGTGAGATTGGAGACGGGCAGCAGCAGTGAGGCCGTGTTCGACAGGTGCGCGCTCGCGTAGCTGTGCGGTGTGGCGGCGACACCCATCCGGGAGGCGGTGGCGAACACCACCGGCGTCAGCAGCACCACGGTGGCGTCCAGACTGAGCACGGCCGTGATCGCCGACGCCAGGACGAACACCGCGGCCAGCAGCCGCCCGGGCGAACCGGCCGCCCGGCGGGCCATCCAGGCCCCGCACGCCGTGAAGAGCCCCTCGATGTCGCAGAAGTGGGCGAGCACCAGTACCGCGGCGAGGAACCCGACCACCGGCCCCAGCCGCTCGGCCTCCTGCCGCGCGTGGTCGAGTGAGATCGCCCCCGCCGCGATCGCCGCCCCCGCCGCCGGGACCGCGACCACCGCCTCCGGCCAGCCGAAGGGCCTGAGCACCGCCCAGGTGAGGACGGCGACGAGCAGGACTACTGACAGGGACTCGGCGAGCGGGGTGTTCAGGGCGGGATCCTTCGAACGCGATCAGACGGAGCCCCGCCATCGAACCAGGACCTGGTAAGAGATCCGCCAAGCACCCCTCGCCCCCGGGAGGCGAGGCCTCCTGGGGGAGCCGTGGGTCAGGCGCCGGTACCGGGGCTGAACGGGATCAGCCTCACCGACGATTCGTTGCCGGACACCGGCACCCTGCCGCCCTTCCACTTCACCTTCAGCGGGTCCCGCTCGTCCGGCGGGGTCACCAGCAGCGACGCCGGGGTGGCCGCGTGTGCCCCGCTGATCTCGGGGTTCGCGAAGGACAGCCCGGCCCACGCGCTCTTGCCCGGTGCCAGCCTCACGGTCACGACCGTACCGGGAGACCGCTTCGGGTCAGGGCCCAGCTGCTTGCCCGACGCGTTGAGGAAGGCGGCGCCCGGGTAGCCGCGCACCGTGCAGGTACGGCCGGATTTGTTGGTCAGGACGATCGGGAAGTTCTCCTGCCCCGCGCCCGGGTCGTTGCGGCCGACGGACGCGCGCAACTCGGACGTGTGACAGCGGCTGCTGGAGACCACCAGTGTTTCAGTGGTCCTGGTGGCGGCCGGTGTCGCCGAGTCGGCGGGGTGCGCGCTCGAGGTCGCGGTGCCCCTCGTGGAGCCGCTGTCGGTGTCCGTGCCGGTGGCGGTGGCGGTGGATGAGGCCGAGGCGGTCGTGGCGGCGTCGGTCGCGGGCGAGGCCGTACCGGACACCGTCCGGGGACCACCCGCCGAATCATCGCCGCCGCACGCGGTCAGCAGGCCGAGCACTGCGACCGCACCCGCGAGCTGGGCTGCCCGCCTAGCGCTCTGGGACGTTTTCACCATGTCTGTCCACACTCCCGGAGATCCCTTGCACCCGGGCCACGGATGACCCACGTGTGTACGGCGCCTGGTGCCCCGTCACTGAGGTGCGATGCGGACGGCGCGGAAAAGTCGCGCACCGCCCGGGGAAATCGTGTCAGTTCCGGACACGTACCGCCTCCAGGACACGGCCGGTCGCCGAGGCCCCACCGTGCCGTCGGACGCGCAGGTACACGTGGGGATGCCCGCCGCCGTCCTTCGGGGTGAGCGCCGTCTTCGTCACGGATGCGCCGTCGCCCGGACGGGCGCTCCAGCCGCGGATCCCGCCGTGTCAGGAGGCGCCGGCGCCGGCGCGGGCACCTTCGTAGCTGCCACCCGAATGGGTGATGGCATTAGGGCCCTGCTGATGGATCTCCGCGGCGTCGCGACGCCCGGCACGCCGCTCCTTCTCCCACGGAGATCCATCAGAAGGGCCCTGACCCGGGCGGTGACGTCGCCGTGCTCGCCCCCACGACCACGCCGTTCCCCGCGGCGGTGAGGTCCGGCCAGTTCGCCAGGCCGTCCCCGACGACGAGACCAGGCTCGCGCCCCGGGTGCACCCCGATCACCACCGGATCCCGGCCCGACCAGCGGCCCGACGCGGTCACCGGCCGCTCCAGTTCCTGCGCGAACGCCCGCGTACCCGGTCGGCGGCGCCCACGATCCGCTCGCAGCGCTCGCAGCGCTCGCAGCGGGGCCTGCCGTACACCGGGATCCTGGCCCGGACGCAGCCGGACGCAGCCGGTCCGGCCGGACCACCCGGCCGGACCACCCCGCCGCGCGGGCCCGGAACCTGGCCGGCGACCGGGCGGCATCCCGGCAGCGTCATTCGTCGTCGACGAGCGAGATCTCCGACCAGATCGTCTTGCCCTCGGCCGTGTGCCGGCTGCCCCAGCGCTGGGTGAGCTGGGCGACCAGCAGCAGACCGCGGCCTCCTTCGTCCCAGGTCTTGGCCCGGCGCAGATGCGGTGCTGTGTGGCTGGTGTCGGACACCTCGCAGATCAGGGTGGTCGCGTCGTGGATCAGCCGGAGCCGGATGGGGCGCGAGCCGTACCGGATGGCGTTGGTGACCAGTTCGCTGACCACCAGCTCGGCGATGAACGCGACGTCGCTCAGCTCCCACCGGCCGAGCTGGGTGACGACCTGTTTGCGGATCGGTGAGACGAGCGCCGGGTCGGCCGGAATGTCCCAGGTGGCGACCTGCGAGGAGGGCAGGCCCCGGGTGCGCGCCAGCAGCAGGGCCACGTCGTCCAGCGCGCCTCCGGACGGGAGCAGCCGGTGCAGGACGCGGTCGCAGGCCTCCTCCAGTGATCCGGTCGGCCCCGGCGACGCGGCCAGTGCCTCGCACAGCAGTGCGTGGCTGGCATCCATGCCCCGCTCCCGGCTCTCGATGAGCCCGTCGGTGTACAGGGACAGCACGGTGCCCTCGGGCAGGTCGAGCTCGGCGCACTCGAACGGCAGCCCGCCCAGGCCCAGCGGCGGCCCGGGCGGCAGGTCGACCTCCTGGGGCGCGCCGCCCGGCGGGACCATCACGGGGGCGGGATGCCCGGCCCGGGCCGCCGTGCAGTGCCGCGACACCGGGTCGTACACCGCGTACAGGCAGGTGGCGCCGACCTCGCCGGGGTTGCCCTCGTTGCCGGCCTCGGCGGACAGCCGTACGACGAGGTCGTCGAGGTGGGTGAGCAGCTCGTCCGGCGCCAGGTCGATGTCGGCGAGGGTGCGCACGGCGGTCCGTAGCCGGCCCATGGTCGCCGACGCCTGGATGCCGTGGCCGACGACGTCCCCGACGACCATCGCGACCCGCATCCCGGACAGCGGGATCACGTCGAACCAGTCGCCGCCCACCCCGGCCCGGGCGGCCGGAAGATAGCGGGAGGCCGCCTCCACGGCGGCGGTGCGCGGCAGGGAACGCGGGAGCAGGCTGCGCTGGAGGGCGAGGGCGGTCTGCCGCTCACGGGAGTAGCGGCGGGCGTTGTCGATGCAGACCGCCGCCCGGGCGGTGATCTCCTCGGCGAGCAGCACGTCGTCCGGCGTGAACCCGTCGGCCCGCCGGAACCGGGTGAGGACGGCGACGCCCAGGGTCAGACCACGGGCCTGTATCGGGACGGACATGGTGGAGTGGATGCCGTACCGCCGTATCCGGTCGAGCCGTTCCTCGTCCCAGGAGAGCCAGTCGGCGAGGTCACCGGTCTCCATGGAGGCGACGATGGTGTGGCCCACCACCAGCGAGTCGGCCTGCGGAGAGTGGGCCGGATAGACGTCCACCTGGCCCGGCTTGGCCACGGCCTCCGGGTTTCCCGGGTTTATCGAGCGGTGGGCGGCCCGGCGCAGGCTGACCGGCGCGGTCAGCCGCCCGGTGAAGGACTCCCCGCCGGCCTCCGGAGGGTCCAGCAGGTCGACGCTGACGAAGTCGCCGAGGGCCGGGACGCAGACGTCCGCGAGCTCCTGGGCGGTCCGTGTGACGTCGAGGGTGGTGCCGATGCGGACGCTGGCCTCGTTGACCAGTTGCAGCCGCTCCCGGGCGAGGTACTGGTCGGTGAAGTCGTGGGCGGCCACGCACACGCCCCGTACCCGGCCCTTCTCGTCGGTGATCGGTGCCATCCGGGCCAGCCAGGAGTTCATCCGGCCGTCGCCGTCTATCGGCAGGTGTGTCCGCACATCGTGGCCGCGGCCGGTGGTCAGTACGTCGTGCAGATGCTGCTCGAGGTTCTCGCTCTGCTCTCTGCCGCTCATCTCCGGTATGCGCAGTCCCCGCACCCGCTCCTCGGGAAGCCCGAGCACCTGCGTCATGGCGGGGTTCATCCGGCGCAGCCGCAGCCGCTCGTCGTAGATCGCGACGGCACAGGGCGACTGGAGCAGCTGGGCCCGCTCCAGGGGATCGTCGTGGGGGCGCGGTCCGTCGCCCTCCACCGGGGTGACCAGGAGCCAGCCGCCCGGGCCGCCGCCCTCCGCCCGCCTGCGGTGGGCGAGCAGCCACACCGGCAGCGTCGAGCCGTCGCGGTGACGCAGGGTGAGCGTGCCGTCCCAACGGGCTCCCCGCGTGGCGAACGGCTTCGAGCCGTCGGCCAGCAGCAGGGCGGCGGGGTGGCCCACCACCTCGGCGGCCGTGTGACCCAGCAACCTGCGGGCACCCTCGTTCCACTCGACGAGTGTGCCCGTGGCGTCGATGATCGCCCGCGCGGTGGCGGAATCGTCGAATGGATACGCGGGACTCATCGGCGCCACTCCATTGCGCACACTCTCAGTGAACAGGTGCGGTCACATGGGTTCCAGCCTAGTGCCTGGGGCCCGCCCACGGACCCGAACCTACGGTGCGGACAAAACAGGCGATGGGGTTCCGGTCAAGGGGGAGATCCGGCCGTTGTGGCGCCTGGGGCAGAAGGCCGTGCCCGCACCCTTGACGGGCCTGAGTGGCGTCCCGTCAGAATCTGTTTGTTCACGATCAGTTGTGAGTATTTCTGGGCCCTGATGAGGGAGAGCCGTCATGCAGGTCACTCGCAGATCGGTCCTGCTCGCTTCCGCCGCCGCACCGGCCGCCGGAGCGTTGCCGGGCACCCGGGCCGCACACGCCGCCGAGGCCGCGGGCAGCGCGTCCGGCCGCAGCACGGTCACCCTGCGCGACGGCTGGCGCTTCGCGTTGGTCGACCCGGGCGGGATCACCGACCCGACCGGCGCGTACGCCGACGCCGCCGCACCCGGATACGACGACTCCGGGTGGCGCGAGGTCGCGGTGCCGCACGACTGGAGCATCGAGCTGGCGCCGACCACGCAGCACGGCACCACCAGCGGCACCGGATTCTTCCCCGGCGGCCTCGGCTGGTACCGCCTTGCCTTCACGCTGCCGCCCGCCCTGGCCGGCAAGCGGGTCTCGGTGGAGTTCGACGGCGTCTACATGGACTCGTACGTCTACTGCAACGGCACCGAGGTCGGCCGGCACCCCTATGGCTACACCGGCTTCGCCTTCGACGTCACCGGCCTTGTGCACACCGACGGAACCACACGGAACGTGCTCGCGGTCAAGGTGCAGAACCGGCTGCCCAGCAGCCGCTGGTACTCGGGCAGCGGTATCTACCGCGAGGCCCGCCTCGTGGTCACCGACCCGGTGCACGTGGCCCGCTGGGGCACCCGCGTGACGACACCCGAGATCACCGGCGACCGCGCCACGGTGCGGGTGGAGACCGCCGTGGCCAACGAGTCCGGCAGTGCGCGCCCGGTCGAGATCCGGTCCCGGATCAAGGATCCGCGCGGCCGGACGGCGGCCCGTACCGCGACCACGGTCACCGTCGACGGACAGGCCACGGAGATTCATGAGCTCGCCGTCCCGGACCCGCAGTTGTGGGACATCGAAACGCCCCGCCGCTACACGCTGGAGACCGAGCTGCGTGTCGCGGGCGAGGTCGTCGACACCTACCGCACCCCCTTCGGCCTGCGCACCTTCCGTTTCGACCCGGACGAGGGCTTCCACCTCAACGGCACCCACCACAAGCTCAAGGGCGTCGACCTGCACCACGACCTGGGCGCCCTCGGCGCCGCGGTCAGCAAGGACGCCGTGCGCAGGCAGATGACCATCATGAAGTCGATGGGTGTCAACGCCTTCCGCACCTCCCACAACCCGCCCTCGCCGGAGATGACCGAGGTCTGCGAGGAGTTGGGCATCGTGATGCTGGTGGAGGCGTTCGACTGCTGGCGGACCGGAAAGACGCGGTACGACTACGGCCGGTTCTTCGACGAGTGGTGCGAACGGGACGCCACGGAGATGGTGCTGGCCGCCCGCAACTCGCCCGCCGTCCTGATGTGGTCCATCGGCAACGAGATCCCCGACTCCACCACCACCGCCGGACTCGCCATGGCCGACCGGATCATCGCCGCCATCAGGGCCGCCGACGACACCCGCCCCCTGGTGATCGGCTCCGACAAGTACCGGCGGCTTCCGGCCAAGGGCTCGGCGGCCGATCTGATGCTGGCCAAGCTCGACGGCCTCGGCCTCAACTACAACACCGCCAAGTCGGTGGACGCCCTGCACACCGCCTACCCCCACCTGTTCCTCTTCGAGTCCGAGTCGTCCTCCGAGACCTCGACGCGCGGCACGTACCAGGAGCCGGAGCGCCTCAACACCGGCGAGAACCACACTCCCGGCAGGCGGGCGACCTCGTCCTACGACAACAACCTCGCCTCCTGGACCATGAGCGGCGAGTACGGCCACAAGAAGGACCGGGACCGCAAGTGGTTCGCCGGGCAGTTCCTGTGGTCGGGCATCGACTACATCGGGGAGCCGACGCCGTACGACGTCTTCCCGGTGAAGGCGTCCTTCTTCGGCGCGGTCGACACGGCCGGCTTCCCGAAGGACATGTACCACCTGTTCCGCAGCCAGTGGGTCAGTGAACCCATGGTCCATCTGCTGCCGATGACCTGGAACCACCGGGAAGGCGACACGGTCGAGGTGTGGGCGTACGCCAACGTCGACACCGTAGAGCTGTTCCTCAACGGAAAGTCCTTGGGCGTAAGGAAGTTCTACACCAAGAGGACCACCGACGGCCGGCCCTACCTGGAGACCACCGAGGCCACCGGCGACGACAAGACCTTCACCGACGGTCCCTACCCCGGTAGCTACACCAGCCCGAACGGCAGCGCGGGCAAGCTCCACCTCACCTGGAAAGTGCCGTACCGGCCGGGAGAGTTGAAGGCGGTGGCACGCAGGAACGGAAGGGTGGTCGCCACCGACGTGCTGCGCACGGCCGGGAAGCCGCACGCCGTACGGCTCACCGCCAACCGCACCTCCCTCCCCGCCGACGGCCGTTCGCTGGTCTTCGTCACCGCCGAGATCGTCGACGCCCGCGGAGTCGTGGTGCCCGACGCCGAGCACCTGATCTCCTTCGCGGTGCGGGGCGGCTCGCTCGCCGGACTCGACAACGGCCGCGAGGAGAGCGCCGAGCGCTACCAGGCCAGCACCCGGACCGCCTTCCACGGCAAGGCGCTCGCGATCGTCCGGTCGGGTGGGCGTCCCGGTGCCCTGAAGGTGACCGCGCGGGTGGAGGGCCTGCGAGCCGGCACCGTGTCCGTGCCGACCACTCCCGCCCGGTCGGCCGCGACCACCCCGGCGGCGGTCTTCGGGCCCGATTATCCATCGGCCCCCGGCCACCCCCACGCGGACGCCAGTTACTCCGGCCGCCCGGACACCCCTCCCGCCGCGATGCTCGACGGCGACCCGGCCACCGGCTGGTCCAACGCCTTCAGCAAGGCGGCCACGGCCCTGTTGCCCGCGTTCGACGGGGCCCGGGCCGAGGACTGGGTCTCGGTGGATTTCGGACGGACCCGGACCTTCGCCCGGGTGGAGGCCTCCTTCACCCTGAGCACGACCCACAGCCTGCCCGCCTCGGTCGAGGTCGAGGTGGGGGACGGCAGCACCTATGTGCCGGTGAAGGGGGTGGCCGTCGACTGGGCCACCGCCTCGGACCAGCCCACGGTCATCACCTTCGGCGCCGTACGCGGCTCCCGGCTGCGGCTGACGCTGACCAGCGCCTACCCGGGCGAGGCCCGGGGCGCGGTGCGCATCAGCAGGCTGGAGGTCCCGGCGAGTTGAACGGCTCCCGCCGCGGTCCGGACGGGAACCAGTCCCGTCCGGACCGTTGACGGGGTGTCATGCCTCCAACAAGCATGGCTGCGTCCCGCATCTGGGAGCGCTCCCATCGCGAGCGTCACCCGCACCTCACCCGAGGAGCCCAGACGTGAAACGACGCAGAACCAGCCTGCTGTCCCTGCTGTCCCTGACCGCCCTGCTCGGGGCGGCACTCGTGGGCCTCCCCGCCCCCGGGGCCGCCGCCGACGAGGTCGAACAGGTCAAGAACGGCACCTTCGACACCACCACCGCACCCTGGTGGACCACCAGCAACGTCACCGCGGGCCTGTCCGGAGGACAGCTGTGCGCCGACGTGCCGGCCGGCACCGCCAACCGCTGGGACGCGGCCGTCGGCCAGAACGACATCACCCTGGTGAAGGGGGAGTCGTACAAGTTCTCCTTCACCGCGAACGGTTCGCCCGACGGACACGTCGTGCGCGCGATCGTGGGTCTGTCGGTCTCCCCGTACGACACCTACTTCGAGGTGAGCCCGCAGCTGAGCGTGTCGGGCAACTCGTATTCCTACACCTTCACCTCACCCGTCGACACCACCCAGGGCCAGGTCGGCTTCCAACTCGGTGGCAGCGCCGAGGCGTTCCGCTTCTGCATGGACGACGTGTCGCTGCTGGGCGGGGTACCGCCCGAGGTGTACGAGCCCGACACCGGACCCCGCGTACGCGTCAACCAGGTCGCCTATCTGCCCTCCGGACCGAAGAACGCCACCCTCGTCACCGACGCCACCACCAAGCTGCCCTGGCAACTGAAGAACTCCGGCGGCACGGTGGTGGCTCACGGCTGGACCGTCCCGCGCGGCACCGACGCCTCCTCCGGGCAGAACGTCCACTCGATCGACTTCGGTGCCTACAAGAAGCAGGGCACCGGCCTCACCCTGGTCGCGGACGGCGAGACCAGCCGACCGTTCGACATCGGCACGGGCGCCTACGAGAAGCTGCGCCTGGACGCGGCGAAGTACTACTACACCCAGCGCAGCGGCATCGCGCTCCGCGACGACCTGCGCCCGGGCTACGGCCGCCCCGCCGGCCACGTCGACGTGCCCCCCAACCAGGGTGACTCGAGGGTGCCCTGCCAACCGGGCGTCTGCGACTACACGCTCGACGTCACCGGCGGCTGGTACGACGCCGGCGACCACGGCAAGTACGTCGTCAACGGCGGCATCTCCACCTGGGAGCTGCTGAGCACCTATGAACGCGCGCTGCACGCCCGCACCGGGCAGCCGGGCAAGCTGGGCGACGGCACGCTCGCCATCCCGGAGAGCGGCAACAGGGTGCCGGACATCCTCGACGAGGCCCGCTGGGAGCTGGAGTTCCTGCTGAGGATGCAGGTGCCGGACGGGCAGCCACTGGCCGGCATGGCCCACCACAAGATCCACGACGAACAGTGGACCGGGCTGCCGCTGCTGCCGAGCGACGACCCGCAGAAGCGCGAACTGCACCCGCCGAGCACCCAGGCCACCCTGAACCTGGCGGCGACGGCCGCGCAGGCGGCCCGCCTGTACCGGCCCTTCGACAAGGAGTTCGCCGCCAAGGCCCTGGCCGCCGCCCGCAAGGCCTGGACGGCCTCGCTCGCCCACCCCGCGATGTACGCCGACCCCGACGACGGCATCGGCGGCGGCGCCTACCCCGACTCCGACGCCACCGACGAGTTCTACTGGGCGGCGGCCGAGCTGTACCTCACCACGGGGGAGAAGCAGTTCGCCGACCACGTCCTCGGCTCGCCTGTCCACACCGCCGACATCTTCGGCCCGCTCGGCTACGACTGGGCCCGCACGGCGGCGGCGGCCCGCCTCGACCTCGCGACCGTACCGAGCAGGCTGCCCGGCCGGGACGCGGTGCGCCAGTCGGTCGTGAAGGGCGCCGACCGCTACCTGGCCACGCTGAAGTCGCAGCCGTACGGCATGCCGTACGCCCCCGCCGACAACCTCTACGACTGGGGCTCCAACCACCAGATCCTGCACAACGCGGTCGTCATCGCCACCGCGTACGACATCACCGGAGGCACGAAATACCGTGACGGGGCCGTCCAGAGCATGGACTACATGTTCGGCCGCAACGCGCTGAACATCTCGTACGTGACCGGCTACGGCGAGGTCAACTCCCACAACCAACACAGCCGTTGGTACGCCCACCAGCTCGACCCGAACCTGCCGAACCCGCCCGAGGGAACCCTCGCGGGTGGGCCGAACTCGTCCATCCAGGACCCCTACGCACAGAGCAAACTCCAGGGCTGCGTCGGCCAGTTCTGCTACATCGACGACATCCAGTCCTGGTCGACCAATGAGCACACCATCAACTGGAACTCGGCCCTGACCCGGATGGCGTCCTTCGTGGCGGATCAAGGCTGACGCGCGTGTGCTCCACCAGCTCCCCGGGCCGCTCGTGCGCGGTGAGCGTGTGGAGCCGGGCCTGATCGAGCGGCTGGTGCACCTCGACGTACTCACCGTGCGGCAGCCGCTTGATCACGCCGGTCTCCCGGCCGTGCAACACCAGGTACCGGTCACGGAGTCGGAGCCCGAGACAGATGCGGCGGGTGACGACGAAGACGACCGCCGGGACGACGAACACGGCGATCCGGACCGTCCACGTCACCGTGTTGATCGACAGATGCAGACGCGTCGCCACGATGTCGTTGCCGCCGCCCGCCAGCAGGAGCAGGTAGACACTGATCCAGGCCGCGCCGATCGCCGTGCGCACGGGCCGGTTGCGTGGACGGTCCAGCAGGTGGTGCTCGCGCCGGTCACCCGTGATGCGGGCCTCCAGGAACGGATAGACGCCGATGAAGAGCAGGAGGAGCGGGAAGACGACGATCGGTATCAGCACGCCGAGGACCAGCGTGTGACCCCACAGGGTGATCTCCCAGCCCGGCATGACCCGGACCAGGCCCTCCGCGAAACCCAGATACCAGTCGGGCTGGGCCCCCGTGGAGACCTGGTCGGCGCGGAAGGGGCCGTACTGCCAGACCGGGTTGATCGACGCCACGGCCGCGATCACGGTGAGCGTCCCGAAGACGAGGAAGAAGAACCCGCCCGCCTTCGCCAGGTACACCGGGAAGAACGGGGCGCCGACGACGTTGCGTTCGCTGCGCCCGGGCCCCGCGAACTGGGTGTGCTTGTGGTGGACGACCAGCAGCAGATGGGCCACCACGAGGGCGGCCATGATGCCCGGGATCACCAGGACGTGCAGCGAGTAGAAGCGGGCCACGATGTCGTGACCGGGGAACTCGCCGCCGAACAGGAACATCGACAGATACGTCCCCACGATCGGCACCGACAGCAATGCGCCGTCCACGAACCTGAGGCCCGTGCCCGACAGCAGGTCGTCCGGCAGCGAGTAGCCGAACAGGCCCTCGAACAGGCCGAGGAACAGCAGCGACCAGCCGAACAGCCAGTTGACCTCCCGCGGCTTGCGGAACGACCCGGTGAAGAAGTGCCGCATCATGTGCGTCAGCATCCCGGCGACGAAGATCAGCGCCGACCAGTGGTGGAGCTGCCGGATCAGCAGCCCGCCGCGCACGTCGAAGCTGATGTCCAGCGTCGAGGCGTACGCCTCGGACATGCGCACGCCGTTGAGAGGGACGTAACTGCCGTGGTACGTCACCTCGTTCATCGACGGGTGGAAGAACAGCGTCAGCCACACGCCGGTGAGGATCAGCACGACGAAGCTGTACAGGCAGATCTCGCCGAGGAGGAAGGACCAGTGGTCCGGGAAGACCTTGCGCAGATACCGCCTGCCGAGGGTGTGGATGCCGAGTCGGCCGTCCAGCCAGTCGGCCACCCGCTCGCCCTTGCCTGTCCCGGCTCCTGCCGGTGCGCGCGGGGCGAGGCCGTCGGTGCCGGTGCCGGTGCCGGTGCTGGTGTCGGTGTCGGTGTCGGTGTCGGTGTGCTCGGACATAGGGCCTCCCCAGCGGCGCGCTCACCTCTGCGACGGCCGGCGGGGGCCGGCATGTGACATCAGCCCGGCAGAATGTGACCCACGTCTCACCCGGGTGGTTCTAGGACGCGTCGTGGAAGACGATCCCCAGCGCGTGCCGGCTCCCGGAGCGCACCACGCTCACCCCGTGCCGCATCGCCCCCGCCGACCAGCCGCGCCGGGTGCGCACCGGGTGGTCCCGGGTCGTGAAGACCAGGCCGTGGCCCTGGCGGAGTGCGGTCGCGGTACCGCGGGACTGGGCGCGGGGACGCTGCTCCACCATCAGGAACTCGCCGCCCGTGTAGTCGGTGCCGTACGCGTCGAGACCGACGACCACCTGGAGCGGGAAGACCATCTCCCCGAACACGTCACGGTGCAGGGCGTTCCAGTCGCCCTCTCCGTACCGCAGGAGGATCTGTGCCGAACGGTCCTGCCCGGCCGCGTGACAGCGCTCCAGCCACTCGTCGAGGGTGTCCGGCCAGGGCGCCGGCCGGCCGAGCCGGGCCGCCCAGTCCCGGGCGATCGGCAGCAGCCGGGGATACAGGGCCGCGCGCAGGGCGGCGACCACGTCCGGCAGCTCGTGGGTGAAGTAGCGGTACTGCCCGGAACCGAAGCGGTGCCGCGCCATGTCGACGGTGGTCCGGAACAGCTCCGGCTTCTCGTACAGCGCCGCCATGTCGCGGCACTCGGCGGGGTCAGCAGCCGGGCCGTCGGCGCGCAGCCGTGTACGTCCAACTCCTCGGTGAGCGCGGCCCAGTCGGTGTCGGCGACACGTCGTACGGCACGGTCGGTGGTGAGGGTCATGGTCCGCCCCTCCTGGTCGTCCTGAGCGGTCTGTGCGTGCGGTGTTCCCGCCGGCGAGTCTGCCGCCCGCCGAGCCGGGTGTCCGGCGGGAATCGGACAGGGTGTTGCCGACCCCTCGGTACCGCTGAATCCCTGCCGTGACCTGGGGGTATTTACGAGTGAGTACCCGAGCGGTACCGTGGTGCCATGCCTGCACTGAACGTGGAATTCAGCGACCGCGAGCTGGAGGACCTGCGGCAGATCGCCAAGGAGCGCGGTACGTCGATGAAGGCCCTCGTGCGCGAGGCCGCGGCGGCCGACATCGCCCGGCACCGGGCCCTGCAGGAGGGCGCCGAGGCCTTCCGCCGCTTCTTCGCCTCGCACGCCGACGAGTTCGCGGCGGCCTTCCCCGAAGACGAACCACACCTCCGGGGCCAGGGACGGGTCGCCTGACCGATGGCCCCCGTCGTCCACATCGACGTGCCCTGGCTGCTCCAGCGTCACGAAGAGGTCCTGCCGGACCAGCCCACCGTCAACGACTTCTCCGCGCTGGTGGCCGCCGTCGCCCGGCACCGCGTCGACCCGCCCCGCCTCGGTGTGGACTCCGACCCCGCCTGGCGGGCCGCGGCCCTGCTGCACACTCTGGCCTTGCTCAAGCCCCTGCCCTCGGCCAACGCCCGCTTCGCCTGCGCGACGGCCGTGGCCTACATGTTCGTCAGCGGCGTGGGCATCGACCCGCCCTACGGTGCTCTCGTCGACCTCGCCCGGGACCTGATCTCCGGCAAGACCGACGTGTACGGCGCCGCGGACCGGCTGCGCTCCTGGCAGATCTGATCCGCTCCGTGTGACCTGCCGATCCGTCCTCGGGGCCGCCGACCGAGGGCGGGAGGAACGGGGTCGGCGGCCGTCGTCGCGCAGCAGAGCCGCCATCCTGCGCGGGGCCTCCGAGGAAAGGCCGACCCCCAGTGCACTACACGGGGTCCTGCGGCGGGAGCGTGCGCGGGGCTCCGGCGCGTGCGCGTGTTTCACACGGGGCGCTCGCGCGGCGCCGGCCGGCGTCCCGGTGCGGGCCGGGCGTCCCGGTGCGGGCCGGGCGTCCCGAAAATTCGTACGGGCCAGATGAGTTGCCGCCGTATCTGACTTTCTTTCAATGATGTGGAGGTTGCTCAAGTGCCTTGTTGGTCATGAGTGACTTGTGCAAGGGTGAACTACCGGTGTGGGGGGTGTTAGGGCCGGACCGTATTCGTCTCGCGGGGAACCGGGGCGGATGGGCGGTGGTGAATTCACGCTCCCCGCGCCCGCGCCCCAAGGTGCCGCCCTCTTCGGGCCCCTTTTCGGCGACCAGAACTTCTGTGTCCCCCATGCGCGTGGGAAGGAATCCGCTCAGTGTCCACCCCCCACCCCCCTCGCCCTCCTTACCCCCCGCCCGGCGCGGCTCCCGAAGAATCCGACGAGAGCCTCGGCGCCGCCCTCAGAGGCCGCCCGGACCGAGAGGTCACCCATGCCGTCGCCCTGCTGATGGCCCGGCACTGGCCGTCCGTCCACGCTTACGCGGCGATCTGCCTCGCTTCCCCGGCGGACACCGCCTCCATGGTCGGCACGGCCGCCTTCCACCAGGTCCTCGACCGGGTGGCCCTCGGCGAGACGGCCGTGGCGCTGCGCCCCCGACTGTTGCTGGCCGTGCGGGACACGGTCCGTCAGTGGGCTCAGGAGGAGCCGATATCCGGTGTTCTGCCGGATCTCGGGAAACCCGCGGGCGGCCGCGGTATGCGCACGGCCAAGTCCATGACACCGGAAAACCGCAAGCTCGCCGAGCGGTCATTCCATGCACTTCCCGGCCTCTCCCGCTGTTTGCTCTGGCATGTGGAGGTCGAGGCGGAGCCACTATCCGTCCCGGCCGCTCTTCTGGGCATGGACCTCAACACCGCGTCCGCTGCACTCGAACAGGCGCATGAAAAATTTCGAGAAGGGTGTGTACATGCCCATCGGGAACTCGCGCCGACCAAGGATTGCCGCTTCTACAACCGCCTCCTGGACGTTCCGATTCGCCGCGGCGGAGCCCTGCTGCCGGATGTCCAGCACCATCTGGCGCAGTGCCGTTACTGCCGAAACGCCGCCGAACAACTGGGCCATTTCGAGGGCGGGTTGGGAGTCCTGATCGCCGAGGCGGTACTCGGATGGGGCGCCCGCCGCTACCTCGACACCCGGCCGGGCCGCGACCGGCCCGAAGCCCGCACCCCCGACTCCGCCCGGCACGGCGGCCACCGCCGACGCCGTCGGCTTCCCGGGATCCGCGGCGTTCAGGGCACACCGGGTGGGTCCGACACGTCGGGTCGGACCGGGGCGCCGGGTGCGTTCGGGGGGCAGGGTGAGACCGGAACACCGGGTGAGCCTGGAACGGCGGGCGGGCCCGGAGCGGGGGGCGCGCCCGGAACCGCGGGTGTGCCCGGTACCCCGGGTGTGCCCGCGCCCCACCGTCGGATCCCCGGCGGCCTGCGCTCCTCACGGACGTTGCTCACCGGCGTGGGGCTCGCCTCCGCCGGACTGCTCGCGACGGTGCTCGTCACCGGCCTGTGGTCCGGCGACGACGGCGTCGACCCGGCCGCCTCCAACAGCGCGAACGGCGGCCTCGGCGCGGCACCGGGAACCGGCTCCCAGTCTCCGCCGACGGCGTCCTCCGGCACCGCCCGACTCCCCGCAGCGCCCGGCCGGACCAGGCTCCGCGACGCCGACGCCGACCTGTGCCTCGACATCAAGGGCGAGGCGCGGAAGGGGGCCGGGACACAGCTGGCGGTGTGCTCGGCCGCGCCGACCCAGCAGTGGTCGTACGAGACCGACGGGCTGCTGCGCAGCGTGGCCGACCCCGAGCTGTGCCTGGACTCGCACGTCGATGCCGGTGTGGTGATCCTCGGTACCTGCGCCGCCGAGAAGGACAAGCGGCGTGACGACGTGCGCTACGACCTCACCGTGCGGGGCGAGTTCCTGCCCCGCTGGGACGGGCAGCTGGCGCTCGCGTCCACCACCGACGACGCGGGCGCCGACATCGTCGTCAAGGTCCGCGACGGCTCCGACGAGCAGCGCTGGCTGACCGACCCGGCGTCGACGGCGACCCCGGGTTCGCTGTCGGTCACCGGCACGCGGAAGCCGTCGGCGCCGGCCATGAGGCTGTCGGACCGGGTCTAGGGCCCTAGGAGCGCTGACCGGCCCCGGGTGAGGTCAGGAGTCTGTGAGGTCGGCCGGACCGATCGTGGTCGGCCCGGCGTGACCGGACAGGGCGAGGGTGAGATCGAACTCGGCGAGCAGGCAGCGGATCACGTGCTCCACGCCCGCCTGCCCGTCGAGGCCCAGCCCGTAGACGTACGGCCGGCCGACCATGACCGCCCGCGCGCCGAGCGCGAGCGCCTTGAAGACGTCGTCGCCGGTGCGGATGCCGCTGTCGAACAGGACGGTCAGCCGGTCGCCGACCGCCTCCGCGACCCGCGGCAGCGCGTCGGCCGCGCCGATCGCGCCGGCCACCTGACGGCCGCCGTGGTTGGACACCACCACCCCGTCCATCCCGGCGTCGGCGGCGAGCCGGGCGTCGTCCGGGTGCAGGACGCCCTTGAGTACGATCGGGCCGTCCCAGTTCTCCCGCAGGAACGCCAGGTCCGGCCAGGTCTTGGCCGGGTCGGCGAACATGCCGACGAAATGCATGACGGCCGCGTTCGGATCCTCGTGCACCGGCTTGGCCAGGCCCGCCTGGAACGCGGGGTCGGAGAAGTAGTTGGCGGTGCCGACGCCGTGGAGGAACGGCAGATAGGCCTGGTCGAGGTCGCGCGGCCGCCAGGACAGCAGTGGGGTGTCGAGGGTGACGACCAGGGCGGTGAACCCGGCCGCTTTCGCCCGGCCCAGGAAACTCCGGGCCACCTCGGGGTCCTTGGGCCAGTACAGCTGGAACCAGCGCTCGGCGTCCCCCATCGCCTCCGCGACCTGCTCCAACGGCGTGCTGGACGCCGACGACAGGATGTACGGCACGCCCTGCGCGGCGGCGGCCCGGGCGGCGGCCCGTTCGGCATCCGGATGCATGATCGACAGCACGCCGACCGGTGCCAGGGCCAGCGGGGCGGGCAGCGCGCGGCCGAGGACCTCGACGGACAGATCACGCTCGTGCACGTCCCGCAGCATCCGCGGCACGATCCGCCGGCGCTCCAGCGCGGCCCGGTTGGCGCGGGCCGTACTGCCGTTGCCCGCGCTGCCCGCCACATAGCCGACCGGACCGGGGCCGAGCCGCTGCTCCGTCAGTTCCTCCAGCCGGGTCAGATCGGTGGGCAGCCGCGGTACGGCACCGGACATCCCGTTCAGATAGATCTCGTACTGGAAGTCCGCCCAGTGCTTGGCCACCGTACGTCCCGCCTCTCGTCGTGAGACCGCGTCGTGGAAAGTGCGTCGTGGAACTGCCTCGAGACCGCGTTGTGGGGCGACGATACCGGCGAGTATGTGAGGGCCGGTGCGGGGGTCCGGCGCGCGCGTCGGTCAGGGGCTGACCACCGACGAGTGCGGACGTCGTGCCCGAGCGCGCTCAACCCGGCCGCCGTCTCGTCCCACGCCGGCCCGCGCTCGTGAGACCTGCCGATCCGCGAATCCTCGCTCAGGTCTCGTCCGTGGGCGTCTCCTCCCGCTCGGCGTCGGGGCCCTGCGCCCGTACTCGCTCGACGTGTTCCAGGGACTCCCGCAGTTCGGCCAGCCAGTCGTCGGTGTGACGCTGGACCAGGCGCACGCACCAGGCGAGCGCGTCACTGCGGCTGCGGGCGACACCGCCGGCGATCAGGGTGTCCAGCACCTGCCGCTCCGGCTGCCGCAGCCGGGTCATCACGGGCGCCGCGACATGGGTGAACAGGACACGCTCGCCGTCGCACTCCACACCCCAGGAGACCTTCCGGCCGAACCGGTGCTCCGCGTCGCGCGCCACCGCGATGCGGGCGTCCCGGGTCCGCTCCCGGAACTCCTGGATCCGGCCCTGCACGGCCGACTTCCGCTCGGCGTCCGACGCGTCCTCGGTCAGCCGCGGCCCGGGGACACGGCCGATCACGGTGATCTCCTCGCGGTCCACCGTGACCTCGAGCAGTTCGTCGAACAGATCGTCGGGCAAGCGACCGGCGAACCAGCCGCGCAGCTTCTCTCGTTGCTCTGAAGTAATCATGTAATCACCATTACCCCGTCCCCTCGGGAACGCAAGGGGCTGCGGTGAGGTGTGCTCACAGCTGAAGCGGAATGTTTCAGGCCTATTGCCGAAGCGGGGGAATCCGGCCATGTGGTCCGATCCGGCGATCATGAACCGCTTTCTTCGGGGGTTGGAACGTTCGAATTCTGTGACTTCACGCCACTGATTCAACACGCAAGGTTACTGAAACCCGTGGGTCCGAGGTGAATTCCGGCGGCGGACTCGGCAGACTCGCGCTCGCCGCGGTCGGCACCGACCGAGCCGGTCCGCGGTACACCCTCGAATCGAGCGGAAGGATGCACACAATGCGGAACACCGCGCGCTGGGCAGCGACTCTCGGCCTGGCGGCCACCGCCGTCTGCGGCCCCCTCACCGGAGCCGCGCTCGCCGACCAGCCCACCGCCCCGAACTCGCTCTACGCGCCCTCGGCCCTGGTGCTCACCGTGGGCCACGGCGAGAGCGCGGCCCTCGCCACTCCGGCCCGCGCGGTCACCCTGACCTGCGCCCCGACCGCCTCCGGCACCCACCCGGCCGCCGCGCCCGCGTGCGCCGAACTCCGTTCCGCCGGCGGCGACTTCGACGCCCTGGTGACGAGGGACGGCGTCCACTGCACCAAGGAGTACGACCCCGTGGTCGTCACGGTCGACGGAGTCTGGCAGGGGCGGCGCGTGTCCTACGAGCACACCTTTCCCAACGAGTGCGTGAAGAGCGCCCGGAGCAGCAGCCTCTTCGCGTTCTGAAGGACCGGGATCGCAGGGTCCTCGTGACCCTCCCAAGGGGCCCGCAGGTGGGGAGTGCCGGCCCGTGGCACGGGGACACGCGATCCCGCACCCGGGGTCGGCGGACGGAGTGGGGCCGTCCGCCGACCCCCTGGGGCACTCCGGAAGTCGCCGGGTGCCGCGCTGCCCCGTAGGGAACCGCGTGCGTCGGGTCGCCCCGTAAACGCTCCGACTCCGCGTGCGTCGGGTCGCCCCGCAAACGCTCCGACTCCGTGTGCGTCGGGTCATGCCGGCTCACCCCCTGGAAGCCCCAGGCGGTCGGATCGGTCCGGTTCCTCCGGTATCGACGGCAGTGGCGGAAAGCGGTCCCACAGGCCCGTGGCGCGCAGCAGCCGGCGCAGCCGTGGCTCGTCGAGGACGACGCGGAGCCGGCCACCGCGTTCCCTGGCCCGGTTGTCCGCGCGGCACAGCACCCGCAGGCCCGAGCAGTCGAAGAAGTCGACGCCGCGCAGGTCCACCAGGACGTCCGGTTCCAGGCCCGCGGTCGCCGCGTCGAGGTGCTCCGCGACGAGACCGGCGGTGGCCAGATCGATCTCGCCCGCCACCTCGACCACCGTGAAAACGCCGTTCCTGTGGGTGCGGGCATGAGGGTTGGCCGCGGGTGGCTGGAAGGTGCGGTCGTCGGCGTCCGGGGTCATGTCCGCTCCACCTCGGCAGGGGGCGCATTTGATCTCGGTAGTTACCCCGCCGGGGTCGGGAGCATCCCTGCGGAGGGCGTCCGCAAGATCTTGTTCACTCGACCCGGTGAAATTCCGTCAACTTGATTGACATTCTTCGGGCGTTGGTATGCACAAGGCTGAAGTGCCCTGGCTGGAGCGGTCGGCCGGGCTCAGGCGCGTTCGCGGTGGCTGGTGTCGCACCACGGATAGCGGCGGCTGCGACGGCAGGTGCACAAGGCCACGCGGAAGCGGTCCGAGGACACCGTGCTGCCGTCCTCCAGTTCCACTTCCACCGGGCCCTCCACCAGCAGGGGTCCCCGGCGCTGCACCGTGATCCGGCGGGGCCGGTCAGACGGGGAGTTCGGCACGGACGACCACCAGCTCTTCCTTCTCGTCGGCGGAGGACACCAGCCCGCGCTGCCGCAGCCAGTCCGCCCGCCCCCGCAGCACCGGACCGAACGCGATGCGGTTCCGGCGGGTCACGGAGGCCTTCAGGCCGGCCGTGCGCAGATGATCCAGCGTCCGGTCCGGGTCGCTCAGCGCGGAGTGCACCATCAGCAGGACCCCTCCGGGCCTGAGCAGCGTGGGCGCCTCCCGGCAGATCCGGTCCAGTACGAACCGCCCGTCATGGCCCGCGTCCCAGGCCCGGGCCGGACCGCGTGGCCGGACGCCCGCCGGGGCGGGCACATACGGCGGGTTGGTGAGGATGAGGTCGAAGGACCGGTCCCGTACAGGCGTGAACAGGTTCCCGCGCCGGATGCGGACGGGTACTCCCGCCATCCAGGCGTTGAGGCGTGCGGTGCACACCGCACGCCAGGACACGTCCACCGCGGTCACCCGGGTGCCGCGGCGGGCGGCCTCGATGGCCAGCGCACCGGTCCCGGTACCCACGTCGAGGACGTCCGCGCCCGGTGGGAGCGGCTCTTCGGACAGGGCACCGGCCAGCAGGGCGGTGTCCTCCTGCGGTGTGTAGACACCCGGGATGATCAGTGGCGGCACCAGTGGATTCACCTCGGTCGAGTACCCCTGCGAAATCAGGAGATGCCGGAGATTTCGGAAGTAAGCGGGGTACGCAGGGACGACCGGCCCGCGTTCCAGTCGGCGAGCAGCCGCGCGGCGAAGCGGTCCTCGACCAGTCCCGTGGCGTCGATGCCGAAGGCGACGTCCGGCGCGAGCTGCGGTTCCTCTTCCAGCAGACCGCCGATGACGTCATGGCGTACGACCTGCTCGTGGACCGCGTCGGCCTCGACGTGCTCGTCGTAGAAGAACTCGGCGGCGGACCCCGCGCCCGTGCGCCGCATCGCCTCGGCCAGCCGGCGTGAACCGGGGGAGGAGGTGATCTCCACCGCCGCGAAGTGGCCCAGCAGGGCGCCCCGCAGGGAGCGGTGCAGGCCGAACAGGGACATCAGGTTCACCGTGGCCAGGACCTCGGCCGAGGCGGCGTCCAGGTAGTGGCCGTACGTCGTGTCCAGGCCCAGGTCCGTCATCAGGTCGGCGAACAGGCGGGCGTGGACGCGGTCGGGACGCCCGCCGCCGTACTCGTCGAACTCCACCGCCGCCATCCCCGCCTTGGCCCGGCCCCACAGCCGCGGCAGCACCCAGGCGTGCGGGTCCGCCTCCTTGAGGTGGTACAGGGAGCGCTGGGCGGCGTACTCGCGCAGCTGCCACAGTTCGCCCTTGTCGCGCAAGTGGTGGGAGACGCCGGTGCCGTCGACGGGTTCCACCAGGATCTCGGCGAGCGCGTCCTCGACGCTGTCGTGGACGGGGGTGTCCGCGCGCAGGGCGGAAAGATAGCGGTGTTCCAGCGCGGCACGGGTGCGCAGCAGGTCAGGGTCCCACTCGAGCTCCGCGGGTACATCGGCGAATCCGCGGTAGTGCAGCTCGTAGCAGAGGTACAGGGCCAGCTGGAGATCATCGCCGTAAACGGACCCGTCCGCGATCTCCTCGGGGCGCGGCAGCGGCCCGGCGCCCCGCAGGTACTGAGCGACGGCTGCCGAGACCGGGCCCCGCGCGGTCGGCAGCCGTGGTTCATGACTCGTGTGTGGCATGTGCGCCGGGTACCCCGGCCGAAGCGGGCCACCCGCCTGGACGGGGACGGGCCGACCGGTCAGAGCGCGGCGTGCAGGGCACCTGGGCGTGCCGGCAGGTGCCCTGCACTCAGATCATTCGCTCGCGGATCACTCGCTCTCAGACCGCTCGCTCCCGGATCACTCGCCCTCGGACTCCTCCTGGGCACGCGCGTTCGGCGTGATGGCCTCTCCCGCCTCTCCCCGTCGGCGCCGTCGCTCGTCGGAGTCCCGGGTGCGGGTGCCGGCGTCCTCCATCTCGCGCAGGACCTCGTCGAGCGCGGTCTCGGGCGGCTCGTGGGTCCGGTCGCTCCGGTCGTGGTTGCCGGTGTCGGTCACGGCTGGCTCCCTTCGCTTGCTGTCCTGCTTCGCTTACTGTCTCGCCGACCGATGCGCCGGGCGGTTTCCGGGGCCTCGGCCGAGGCTGTTGTCCTCTCCGTTTCCCCGGTTCAGCTCGTCGCGGTCGCGATGCGCAGGGGTACCGGGTCCGGGGGAGTCGCCTCCTCGCTGTGGCGGGTGATCTCCGCCCACCAGGAAGCGCCGTCCTCGATGTGACGCAGCAACACGCCCTCGCGGATCGCCCACGGGCAGAGTGTGAGGGTTCTGAGCCCGGTCAGCTTCATCGCCGTGTGCCCGACCACCGCACCGGCCAGGCTCTGCCGGGCGCGCGGTGCGGAGATGCCGGGCAGCAGGGCGCGTTCGGCGGCGGGGAGGGCGGCCAGCCGTACGACGGCGTCCCGTAGGTCGTCCCGGTGCAGACGGCGTTCCGCGAACGGGCCGTGCCGCCCGGGCGGGGCCCCGCACAGCCGGCCCAGCTGCTGGAAGGTGCGTGAGGTGGCCACCGCCGTGTGCGGTCCCTCCCAGCGGATGCGTGCCGCCACGTCCCGCAGTTGGTGGCGGACCTTGCGGCGCAGCGCCCGTACCGACTCCGGGGAGGGCGGATCCTGCCCGTCGAAGAACTCGTGGGTCAGCCGGCCCGCCCCGAGCGGCAGCGAGGCGACGAAGTCCGGCATCCGGCCGCGGCCGAAGGCGACTTCGAGCGAGCCGCCCCCGATGTCCAGCAGGGCGAGCGGTCCCGACCGCCAGCCCATCCAGCGCCGGGCGCCGAGAAAGGTGAGTTCGGCCTCCACCTCGCCGGGCAGGGTGCACAGGTCGACCCCGGCCCGCGCCCGGACGGCGCGCAGTACCTCCTGACGGTTGGAGGCGCTGCGCACCACCGCGGTGGCGAAGGCCAGCGGGACCGCCGCGCCCCACCGGGTCGCGGTCCGGCTCGCCTCCGTCACCGCGTGCACCAGCCGCTCGACGGCCTCTTCCGGCACCGGTCCCCCCGGCTTCACATGATCGGACAGCCTCAGGCGCCACTTGGCGGTGTGGACCGGCAGCGGTACACCGTCCTCCGCGTCCGCGACCACAAGTCTGACCGTGTTCGACCCCACGTCCACCACGCTGATTCGCATGGCCGACGAGTACCCACTCGGCTGATCGTCCAACGTCAGCCGCTGTTCCGGGAGATCGGTCGGCAGTCAACTGCTCGACAGGGTCGGCCAGTTGGGTGGCGAGTCGAACGGAAGTGCGGAGAGGGGCCGCCGTCTCCCTGCAGACGGCGGCCCCTCGGACCTGGCCCCTCGGACTGACGGATCGGACCCGGCGGCTCGGACCCGGCTCGGACGGGTCGGTTCACATGTGGACGACCGGTGCCGCCTCCGCGTCCTGCTGCGGCACCCCGCGCCGGTAGAGCAGGAACGCGATGAGCGCGCCCGCGGCGAAGAAGCCCGCCGACCACCAGAACGCGGTGGTGTAGCTCTCGACCGTGGCCTGGGCCCGCACCAGCTTGTCCGCCGGGTTCTTGCCGGCCAGGTAGTCCGTCGCGGCGCTCGCGGCCAGCGTGTTGAGCAGGGCCGTACCGATCGAACCACCCACCTGCTGCATGGCGTTGACCGTGGCGGAGGCGACACCCGCGTCCCCGGCCTCCACGCCGCCGGTGGCCAGCTGCATGGCCGGCGGCATCACCAGACCGAGGCCGAGGCCGATGATGACGAGTTGCGGCAGCACCGCGCTCGTGTACGACGAGCCGACGCCGATCCCGGTGAGCCAGGCCATGCCGACCGCGGCGACCGCGAAGCCGAGCGGGATGACCGCCTTGGGGCCGATCCGCGGCACCAGCATCGTGGTGCCGACCTGCGCCGCCACCATCAGCGCGGCCACCATCGGCAGGAACGCCACACCGGTCCTGGTCGGGCTGAAGCCCAGGTTGAGCTGGAGGTAGTAGGTGAGGAAGAGGAACACACCGAACATGCCGGCGCCGGAGATGAGCACGGCCAGGAAGGAGGCCGCGCGGTCGCGGTCCAGCAGGATGCGCAGCGGCAGCAGCGGGTGCGCGGCGCGAGTCTGCCACCAGGCGAACGCGGCCAGCAGGATCCCGCCGGCGATCAGGAAACCCCAGGTCGCGGGGGAGGACCAGTCGTGGGTCTCCGCGTTGGAGAAGCCGTAGACCAGGGAGAACAGGCCGGCGGCCACCAGCAGGGTGCCGGGCACGTCCAGCTTGGAGTTGGCGGCGTCGCGGTGGTTGGACAGCAGCAGCCAGCCGCCCGCGAAGGCGACGACGGCGATGGCGACGTTCACGTACAGCGTCCAGCGCCAGTCGAGGGCGTCGGTCAGGACCCCGCCGAGCAGCAGACCCACCGCGCCGCCCGCGCCGGCGATGGCGCCGTACACGCTGAACGCCTTGGCCCGCTCGCGGGCGTCGGTGAACGTCGTGTTCAGCAGCGACAGCGCGGCCGGTGCGAGGAGCGCGCCGAAGGCACCCTGGAGGGCGCGTGCGATGACCAGCATCTCGAAGTTGGTCGCGGCACCGCCGAGCGCCGAGACGGCCGCGAAGCCGACGACACCGATGAGGAAGGCCGGCTTGCGGCCGAAGAGGTCGGCTATCCGGCCGCCGAGCAGCAGCAGGGAGGCGAAGGCCAGGGCGTACGCGGTGACGATCCACTGCCGGTTGCCGTCGGAGAACCCGAGATCGGCCTGCGCGGACGGCAGGGCGATGTTCACGATGGTGGCGTCCAGGACGACCATCAGCTGGGCGAGCGCGATGACCGCGAGGATCCACCACTTCTTGGACGAGGCGGCGTCCGGCGCCGCGGCCGCGCCGTCCTTGCCGCTCTCGGTCAGGGTCTTCTGTGACATCGGGAACCAACTCCAGGGAAGTCGTCCGGAGACGGGCTACGTAAACGAAACCGTTTCGTACGCCGAGAGATTAGACCACTCCCAGCGAAACGGCAAAGTTTCGTTGAGTGGGGGCTGGGGGAGCTGGGAAAGCCGCGGAGACGATGGACGGCGCTCACGCCATCTGGCGCCGCACCAGCTCGTACAGCCGGCCCCCGGTGTCCGCGAGGAGCTGCGCGGGCGGGCCCTGCTGGGCGACCTTGCCGTCCTCCATCACGATCACCCGGTCGGCGTCCAGGACCGTCGACAGACGGTGCGCGATGACGACGCGGGTGGCGTTGAGGGCCTTGGTGCTCTCGATGACCGTGCGCTGCGTCTCGTTGTCGAGGGCGCTGGTCGCCTCGTCGAAGAAGAGGATGCGCGGGCGGCGGATCAACGCCTGCGCGATCATCAGGCGCTGGCGCTGCCCGCCGGAGATCGCCCCGCTGCCCGAGACGATCGTGTGGAGGCCCATCGGCATCCGCTTGATGTCCTCGGCGAGCCCCGCCATCTCGGCCGCCGCCAACGCCTCCTCCGGCGTGTACGGTTCGGTGCCGCAGATGACGTCCAGGATCGAGCCGGTGAACGGCTGCGCGTGCTGGAGCACCACCCCGCACTGCCGGCGTACGGCGGACTGGTCGAGGGCGGCCAGGTCCTGACCGTCGTACAGCACACTGCCCGAGACCGGTTTGTCGAAGCCGATCAGCAGCCTCAGCAGGGTCGACTTGCCGCAGCCGCTCGGGCCGACGATCGCGACGAACTCGCCCGGGCGGATCGCGAACGACACGTCGTCCAGGACCAGGGGGCCGTCGTCGGAGTAGCGGAACGACAGACGGCGTGCCTCGAGCGCGCCGGTCAACGGGCCCGGCCGGGTGCTCGCCGTGCGCACCTCCGGCGTGGCGTCCAGGACCGGCTTGATCTCCTCGAACAGCGGCAGCGCGGACACCGCCGAGACGAAGGAGCCGGTCAGCTGGGTGACGGCGGTCAGCAGCATCGTCACCGACGTGTTGAAGGTGAGGAAGGAGGCCGCCGACATCGTCCCGCGCGCCGGGCCCGCGAGCAGCATGAACATCAGCAGGGAGCACAACGGCAGATACACGGCGCCCATCACCGTGGTGAGGTTCTTGATGCGCCCCACCTTCTGCTGGAGCTCACGGCTGCGCGCGAACTGGGAGGCCCAGGCCGCGTACGCGTAGTTCTCGGCCGCCGCGACCCTGAGCTTCGGCAGGCCGCGCAGGGTCTGGAAGGCCTGGTTGTTGAGCTTGTTGCCGAGCACGACCAGGCGCCGCTGCCAGCGCACCTGCCACAGTCCGAGCCCCAGGAAGACCGCCGCGATGACGACGAGCATGCCGATCGCCGCGAACGCCATCGGGACGCTGTACCAGAACAGCAGCCCCAGGTTCATCGCGCCGACGGTCACCGACTGGGCGACCACCGGTCCGATGCCCGCCATCATCCGGCGGATCGCGCTGATGCCCATGGCCGCGCTCGCCAGCTCGCCGGTGGAGCGCTGGGTGAAGAACTTCGTCGGCAGCCGCAGCAGCCGGTCCCACACGGCGGGCTGGAGCGTGGACTCGATCCGGCCCTCCAGCCGGAGCATGGTCAGGTTCTGCAGCAGCATGAAGGCGGCCGCCACCACACTGCTGACCATCACCGCCAGGCAGGCCTGGACGATCAGATCGCTCTGCGCCTTCGGGACGTACTCGCCGAGCACCTTGCCGGTCGCGATCGGCACCAGCGCCCCGATCGCGACCGTCACCAGTCCACTGATCAGGAGGTTCGTCAGGTCCCCGCCGGTGCCGCGCACGCTGAAACGCAGCAGCCGGAGCGGACTGAGCGGCCGGTCCGGCAGCGGGCGGTAGAACATCACCGCGCGCGGCTCGAACTCCTCCGCGTTCGCCTTCTCGATGGGTGTCTCCCGACCGGTCGCCGGATGGACGGCCACGTACCCGCCGCGCCGCCACAGCAGCGCGACCGGCGCCCCGGACAGGGCCCGGTGACCCACCAGCGGGCCGACGTCGTCCCGCCACCAACGGCCGTCGAGGCGCACGACCCTGGTACGCACCCGGGAGGCGATCGCGATCCGCTCGACCGGATCGAGGCGGTCGCTCTCGGTGCCGGACTGCGCGGGCTCGGAGAGGGGGATACCGGCCGCCTGGGCGACCAGCTTGCACGCGGCGTAACTCGCGTCCGCGTCGGCGGCCGTGGTGTGCCGGCCGGACCGCTTGCCGATCGACGCCAGCAGCGTCCGGTCCGCGTGCGCGCGAACCGCCTCACCGGCCTTGATCCCGGCCGCCGTCCGCGACTCGTGCGTCCGCTCCAGCTGCTCGATCCAGCGGTCCAGGGTGGTCAGCAGCCGGTACTGCTGGTCGACCATGCTCTGCCAGACCGCCGGGTCCATCAGCAGGTCGGCCGCCGCCTCGGCGCCGTACACCGAGCCGTACTGCACGCTGCCCGGCGGCACCTGCATCCAGAACACGTCGTCGTCGGTGAGGGCGGCGGCCCGCTCGGTGGCCATCGGTGCCTGGAAGAGGA
Organism: Streptomyces violaceoruber; assembly: GCA_000720805.1. Taxonomy (GTDB): domain Bacteria; phylum Actinomycetota; class Actinomycetes; order Streptomycetales; family Streptomycetaceae; genus Streptomyces; species Streptomyces cellulosae_A. The sequence continues at coordinate 138,768 of JODI01000007.1, read as the reverse complement.
TGGACAGGCTGCGGCCGACGCCCAGGGCGAGGGCGTACTCCAGCGGGCTCGTCGTCGGCGGTACGTACTGGGGGTTGCCGTACTCGTCGTAGGACCAGGTCTGGGTGTTCGCGGGCTGGTGGAGCTCCCGCAGATTGATCCGGTGCACCACACAGTCCCTGAGCGGCCGCGCCACGAGCGTGTGCTGGGGACCGGCGACCGGCCCGAGCAGCAGCGAGCCCGCCTCCAGCCGGCCGAGGTGGTGCCAGTGGCCCTGCTGCTCGGCGTCGACCGCGAACAGGTCCAGGGCCCCCGCCGCGACCAGCCACAGGACCTGCGGTCCTTCGAGGTCGAGGCGGGTGAAGCCGGCGCAGTCGAGGGGCGTGCCCATGGAACCGAGCGCGCCGAGAACGAGGTCTCCCTCGGGTGCGGTCGTCATCTCAGTGCTCCCTGACCAGCTGGGCGTACGCGCCACCGCGCGCCACCAGTTCCTCGTGCCGCCCGCGCTCCACGATCGTGCCGTGTTCGAGTACGACGATCTCGTCGCTGTCGCGCACGGTGCTGAGCCGGTGTGCGATGACCACACAGGCACAGCCGCGCTTGCGCAGGTTGTCCATGACCACCAGCTCGGTCTCCGCGTCCAGCGCGCTGGTCACCTCGTCCAGCACCAGGATGCTGGGCCGGCGCACCAACGCCCGGGCGATCTCCAGGCGCTGGCGCTGGCCGCCGGAGAAGTTGCGGCCGTCCTGCTCGACCCTGCTGTGGATGCCGCCGGGCCGTCGCACGATCACGTCGTACAGGGCCGCGTCCCGCAGGGCGTCCACCACCGCGTCGTCCGGGATGGACGGGTCCCACAGCGCCACGTTGTCGCGGACCGTGCCCTCGAAGAGGAACACGTCCTGGTCCACGAAGGAGACGGAGGCCGCCAGCGCCCCGCGCGGGATGTCGTCCAGGCGCTGCCCGTCGATGCGGATGACGCCCTCCCAGGGCGTGTACAGGCCCGAGATCAGCCGGGACACCGTCGACTTGCCGCTGCCCGAGCCGCCGACCAGCGCCACCTGCTGTCCCGGGCCGACGGACAGGTCGAAGCCGGTCAGCAGCGGCTTGTCCAGCGGGTTGTAGCCGAAGGTGATGTTCTCCAGCTCGACATGGCCGTGCAGGCGGCGCGTCGACTCCGCGGCGCCCGGACGGTCGTAGAGCGGGTCCGCCTGGAAGTTCTCCACGTCCTTCAGGCGGGCCACGTCGGCGGCGAAGTCCTGGATGCGGCCCGCGACGCCGTTGAGGCGGGTGATCGGGGCGGTGAAGCGGGTGACCAGCGCCTGGAAGGCGACCAGCAGGCCGACCGAGATGCCGCCCTCCACCGCCCGCATCCCGCCGATCCACAGGATCAGCGCGCTGTTCAGCGAGGCCAGCGTCGGCGCGACCACGCCCAGCCAGGCGCTCGGCACGCCGAGCCGCTGCTGTTCCTCCAGCGTGGTGGCGTGCTGCCCGGCCCACTTGCGGAAGTAGCCGTCCTCGCCGCCGGTCGCCTTCATCGTCTCGATCAACTGCAGACCGGTGTAGGCGGTGTTGGTGAGCCGGGCGCTGTCGGCGCGCAGCTTCGCCGTGCGGGTGGCGCGCAACTTGATGACGACCCGCATGGCCACCACGTTCAGCAGGGCCACGCCGATGCCGACGTACGTCAGCTGCGGGTCGTAGGTGTAGAGCAGGACCGCGTACAGGACGACGACCACCGCGTCGACGCCCGCCGCCGCGAGGTCGCGGGCCAGGGTCTCGGCCACCTGGTCGTTCGACTGGAGGCGCTGCACCAGGTCGGCCGGGCTGCGCTGGGAGAAGAAGGTGACCGGCAGCCGCAGCAGATGGCGCAGGAAGCGGGCGCTGGAGAGGGTGGAGGAGATGATGCGGCCGTGCAGCAGGTTCGCCTGTTGCAGCCAGGTCAGCACCAGGGTGAGCAGCACGCTGGCCCCCATCGACGCGAACAGCACGCCGAGCAGGGAGGTCTGACCCCCGATCAGGAACATGTCGATATAGGTGCGGCTCAGCGCGGGCACGGCGGCGCCGACCAGCACCAGCAGCAGACTCGCCAGCACCGCCGCCGGCATTGTGGCGGCGGTGCCGCGCAGCCGGGCCGGCATCGCGCCCAGCACGCCCGGCTTGCGCCCGCCCCGCGCGAAACCCTCGCCGGGCTCCATCACCAGCACGACACCGGTGAAGCTGCCGTCGAAGTCCTCCATGGGCACGAAACGACGGCCCTTGCCGGGGTCGTTGATGTACACGCCCCGGCGCCCGAAGCGGCGGCCCATGCCGTCGTAGACGACGTAGTGGTTGAACTCCCAGAACAGCACGGCCGGTGTCTTCACCTCGGCGAGGGCGGCCGTGTCCATCTGCATGCCCTTGGCGGTCAGGCCGTAACTGCGCGCCGCCTTCAACAGGTTGCTGGCGCGCGAGCCGTCCCGGGACACACCGCAGGCGATACGCAGCTCCTCCAGCGGAACGTGCTTGCCGTAGTGGCCCAGCACCATCGCCAGCGAGGCGGCGCCACACTCGACCGCCTCCATCTGGAGCACGGTGGGCGTGCGGACGGTCTTCGCCCTCCCCTTGGGGACGGGCCGCTTGGGCGGCGCGGCGCGGCGCCTGCCGCGGGTGTCCTGCGCGGCGCTCACGGCAGCAGCCAGTCGACGGGATGCTGGTCGGCCAACCGGATGGCACCCGTGGCGGTCGTCATGGAGGTGAGGGCGAACGGCGGCCCGTCCGCGGACGACCACCGGTAACCGCTCTTCGTGCCGGACGACTTGTCCAGCTTCACCAGGACGGCCACCGGTCTGCCGTCCTCGGTGAACTGTTCGCCGAGCTGACTGTCGCCGAGGAACGCGGCGATCTGCTGCGCCGACTGGGCGGAGCGGTCCACTGACTTCACATGGCCCCGCAACACGCCGTACTCCTGTGTCGGCACCGACTGCACGGTCAGGTCCACGGACGCGTTCGCGGGAACGGTGGCCGCGTTCTCGGCGGGCACGTACACCGTCGCGTACAGGGGATCGGAGGCCCGGGCGACCTTCTCCACCGCGGCGACGTTCGCGCCGGTCCGGATGATCTGCCCGATGGTGGCGGCGAGCCCGGTGATCCGGCCCGCGGCGACCGTGCGCACCACGGTCTCGCCGTCGGCCGTACGGACCTTCAGCACCGGCGCGTTCGCCGGCAGCCGCTCGCCCTGCTCGGCGACGACGGCGGTGACCTGCCCGGCCACGGGGCTCTGCAGGATGTAACTGCCCTGCCCGTGCGTGAGGATCGCGGGCGCGCTGACCGTGGAGGCCACCGATCCGGTGACCGCCCACACGGACGCGGCCGCCATGACGACCACCGTCACGGACAGCGCGAGCCAGCCCTGGGGGCGGGCGAAGCGCACCGGAAGGTCGAGCTCTTCGGGCGACTGGAGCTTGGCGAGGGCCTGTTGGCGGAACTGCACGGAACTTTCCCTCACCTGTGGGAGAGATCTTTTACGGCAACCGAGAATCCCGGAACCGCAGGACGGCTCCGGGACTCATCAGTCATAAAAGGTGCGGTCAGAGACCGGCGACCAGGCCCGAGACCGGGGCGGTGTTCAGGCCGGTGACACCCTCGACGGTGCTGACGCCCGTGTTGACCAGGCCGGAAACCGGGGCAATGCCGTCCACCAGGCCGGTGACGGTGCCGAGGGCGTTCACGGCCAGGCCGCCGGAGACGTTGTCGAGCTCGGCGTCGGAGATCTCGACGGTCTGAACCTGGGGGGTGGAGTTCATGATGGAACTTCCCTTCGTATGGGTATTTCACAAGGGGGGAGCGGCCCCCTCTGGGGGACAGATGGACGGCCGCGACCGCAGGCGCCGGGGGCGTCCGTTGCCGAAGAGCCCTTGACGGCCCCTGCGGTGCGATGGATCAAAGCACGCGGCGGCTCCGCGCTTCCAATCAACCATGCGTCTCACCAGCGCACTTGTGCCTCAGAGGTACCGTTTGGTGCAGGAGTGGGCACGGGTTGATGGCGACTTCTTCACACGGCGGGCGGCATCGGCTCACACGAGCCCTTGCGGTCCGGGGAGCGAATCCGACAGTCCGCGCCAATGGTCGGCGGGCGTTTCGGGCCTGTGGAGAACTTTCGCGCACGGTGCCTTCGTTGGGCAGCCGATGTGCAGATTCCCTGAAGGGGGGATTCGGCTCGCCGTTCGAGACGGACGGTCACTGACCGATTGCCGACTGTGTCGGCCCGGACGTGGGCGGGACGTACGCAGCCCGCGATCGCCCCCAGCGGGGGGCAACCGCTTCGATCAAGACATCCGCGCCGGCCGCCGCACGCTCGAAGCACGTCGGCTGCCGATACGTCGTCACCGGGCCGCGGACACCCGCATCGCCGCCCCGACGCCGCCGACATCAGGACCGGTTGGAGGGTTCGCGAGGGCGAAGCCGTGCGGCGAGGATGTTGTCGGCTTCGGCGGTCATCATCGCCATATGTGGGCGGTCGTCATCGCCATATGGGGGATTGATCCCCGCGCCGGCCGTACGGGTTGAGCCATGGCCGAATCGGTACCGTGCGCCCGGCGCGCGGAAACGGAATTGAACGCCCCGCGCCCCCCGCCCGTACCTCCAGCCATCCAGGCGCCCCAACAACTGCCGCACCAGGCAGCAGACTCCGGTCCCTCAGGAGGTCGAGAAGTTTGAGTCACAAGCGAATTCCGAAGCGCAAGGCCGCGATAGCGGCGGGCAGCGTGGTGGCGCTCGGAGCAGCCGCGATTCTGCTCCCCAACGCCAACGCGTCCCAGGACGGCGCTTCGAACGACGCCGCCGCCGCGCCGAAGACTCTGAAGGCCGGCGACGCCTCGGACCTCGCCTCACAGCTCGCAGGTCTGCTCGGTGACGCCTTCGCCGGTTCGTACTACGACACCGACAGCCAGCAACTCGTCGTCAACGTCATATCGGGCGACAACAACAACGTGGTCGTCCAGGCGAAGAAGGCGGGTGCGAAGGTCCGCGAGGTCGAAAACAGCCTCACCGAACTCGAGGCCGGCGCGCAGACCCTGAAGGCCAAGGCGACCATCCCGGGCACCTCCTGGGCCGTCGACCCGAAGACGAACAAGATCCTGGTCACCGCGGACAGCACGGTCACCGGCAGCAAGTGGGACAGACTGGAATCGACCGTCGAGACGCTCGGCTCCGGCATGGCGACCATCAAGAAGTCGGCCGGCACCTTCAAGACCTTCGTCTCCGGCGGTGACGCCATCTTCGGCGGCGGCGCCCGCTGCTCCCTCGGCTTCAACGTCACCGCGGGCGACGGCAGCCCCGCGTTCCTGACCGCCGGACACTGCGGTGTCGCCGCCGAGCAGTGGTCGGACGCGCAGGACGGCCAGCCGATCGCCACCGTCGACCAGGCGACCTTCCCCGGCGACGGCGACTTCGCACTGGTGAAGTACGACGACCCGGCGACCGTCGCCCCCAGCGAGGTCAACGTGGGCGGCGGCCAGACCGTCCAGATCACCGAGGCCGCGGAGGCCACGGTCGGTGCGCAGGTCCTGCGGATGGGCAGCACCACCGGTCTCAACGACGGTCAGGTGCTCGGACTCGACGCCACCGTCAACTACCCCGAGGGCACCGTCACCGGGCTCATCCAGACCGACGTCTGCGCCGAGCCGGGCGACAGCGGCGGCTCGCTCTTCACCCAGGAGGGTCAGGCCATCGGTCTGACCTCCGGCGGCAGCGGCGACTGTACGGCCGGTGGCGAGACCTTCTTCCAGCCGGTCACCACCGCCCTGCAGGCGGTCGGCGCGACCCTCGGCGCGGGTGACGCGGCCGGCGGCGGCGCGGGCGACCAGGCCGGCGGCGAGGCCGGTGCGGGTGGCGAGGCCGGTGCCGGCGATCAGGCCGGCGGCGGAGAGGCCGGCGCCGGTGACGGAGCCGGTGCGGGCCAGGAAGCCGGCGCGGGCGACGAGGCCGGCGCCGGTCAGGAGGCCGGCAACGGTGCGGGAGCCGGTGCGGGCCAGGAGCCCGGGGCCGGTGACGAGACCGGTGCGGGCCAGGAAGCCGGCGCGGGTCAGGAAGCCGGCGCAGGTCAGGAGTCCGGCACCGGTCAGGACACGGGCGCGGGCGCCCAGGACGGCGCGGGCCTGACCGCGACCAACTGATCAGGTCCTCCGAGATCAGGTCCTCCGAGATCCGGTCCTCCGAGGCGGTCCGGGCCACGCGCCCGGACGGCCCGCCGGTGGGCCGGGTCGGATCTCCGACCCGGGAGCCCCATCACCCGGTGATCTCCGGACCTTGAGGATCCGGCCGCTGCCGAGAGCGACTCCCCCCCACTGAGCCGCTCTCGACGGCACGGCCCCCGGCCCGACCCCGGCGTCGTACGGGGTTCCGGCCGGCGGATAATCGGTCCGGCCCTCCGGCGGGAGGGCCGGACCGATCTGTTTGCGACGCGGACGCCGCCGGGTATTCAGCGTCGCGACGGGGCGCCCCGCCCGAGCCGCCCCGTCAGCCCGTTTCCCTCGCTCTGAGCAGCAGCAACGCCACGTCGTCGGCCCGTTCCAGGGTGGTCGCGCTGTGGCGGACCAAGTCGTCCGCCAGATCGTCGAGGGGCCGGTCGCCGACCTCGGTCAGATGGCGGCCGAGGTCGGCGAGGGCGTCCTCGATGTCGAGGCCGGGCGACTCGATCAGCCCGTCGGTGTAGAGGACCAGCACGGAACCCGGGGCGAGATCCACCTCCGTCGTCGGGTAGGCAGCCGCCTCGTCGATGCCCAGCAGCGGCCCGCCCGCCAGGTCGAGCACCCGTACCCGGCCGTCCGGCCGGCGCAGCAGCGGTGGCGGATGCCCCGCACGGGCCATCACGGCCCGCCCGAGCCTCGGGTCGAGCCGCAGGTACAGACAGCTGGCGAACAGATCGGAGCCGAGGTCGATCAGCAGCCGGTTGGTGCTGCGCATGACCTCTCCGGGCATCTGCCCGACCGTGGTGTAGCAGCGTACGGCGGTACGGATCTGGCCCATCAGCCCCGCCGCGGTCACGTTGTGACCCTGGACGTCCCCGATCACGGCCGCGGCGAGCCCCTGCGTCGGCACCAGATCGTAGAAGTCGCCGCCGATCTCCATGCCCTGCGTGGCCGGCAGATAGCGCGCGGCCGCCTCGATGTCCGGCAGCGGCGGCAGCGAGTGCGGCAGCAGGGCCGCCTGCAGACCGTGCGCCAGCCGGTGCTTGGCGTCGTAGAGCATCGCCCTCTCGAAGGCCTGGGCGATCAGCCCGCCCAGACTCGTCAGCACCGCCCGCTCGTCCGCGGGGAAGCGATGCGGTTCGTCGTACGCCAGCATGCAGATGCCCACCGGGCGGCCCGAGGCGATCAGCGGAAGGTACGCCCACGCCGCGAAACCGTCGGGGGGCGCGGGCCGGTCCGGATACAGCCGCTGCAACTGCTCACGGGACTCGAAGAACCCGGGCACCCCGCTGGTCAGGACGTGCGTGCCCGGTGTCCGCTCGGTCATCGGCAGGCCGTCGAACCGCTCCACGACCTGCGGGTCCGGATAGCCGCGGTGCCCCAGCACGTGCAGCCGGCCCGCGCGGGACCCGAGCAGCACCAGGGCGTGGCTGCCCACGGCCGGCGCGACCTCGTCCGCGACCAGTTGCACGACGTCCTGCACACCCGCGGCCTCCGTGAGCGCGCCCGCCAGGCTCAGCACCTGGGAGATCGTGACCAGCCGGGGCGAGGTGTCACCCGGTGGCGGCACGGACCGGTTCATCTCCGTCACGGCCCGGGCCCGGCTGATCCGCACGCTCAGCCCGTTCCTGCTCGGATACAGACGGAACGACAGCCACTCTCCGGGCGGCCGCAGCGCCACGAACGACGTGGTCTGCTGACTGAGCAGCGCGGCCCGGTAACGGTCCTCGTACACCGGGTCGTTGAGCCACGGGACCGCCGCCCACAACTGGCGGCCGAGCAGATCCGCGCTCGGGACGCCGATCAGTTCGACGGCGGCCGTGTTGGCGAAGGTGATGCGCCCGTGCAGATCGAGCGAGCACAGCCCGTACGGCAGCCGCGCGACCATCCGCGCCGCCTCCACCGGGCCGAGCGTGCCCGACGCGCCGCCCAGCGCGGGCCCGCCGACCAGATCGGGCTCGGCGTGCAGCGGGACGCTCTCCTCGACAGCACGCTCCAGCCGTACCGCCAGCCGGTCGCAGGCCGCGGTCAGATGGTCCCGCTCCCGGTCGGACAGCTCGGGCGGATGCGAGCCCGGCCAGGTCACGAAGACCGAGCCGTACACCGTGGACCCGGTGGCGACCGGCACCGCGGCCAGCGCGAAGGGGTACGGCAGCACGACCGCGATCCTCGGATAGCGGGCCGCCATCTCCTGCTCGCCGCCGACCCACACCAGCCGCCGCTCGCGCACCGCCTCGGCCACCGGGACCGGCGCGCTCAGCCCCACCCGTTCCCAGGGCGCCGCGAACGCCCGGGGCAGCCCCGCCATCACGGCCATCTCCAGCACCGAACCGTCGGCCGCCAGCAGATAGACCGCGCCGGCGTGGGCGTGGACGTCGTCCATCATCGACGCCAGCGCCAACGACAGCAGGGGTCGGCCGACGCGCGTCCTGGCCGTCAGGGGCGCCTGGGCGGACGACTGCCCGTCGGACATGCCGACCACCTCCTCGCACGGCCGCGCGACGGGTCTACGGGATCAAATCTCCCCCTTGCCGGGCCGTCGCGCACGGCGAAGGACGCCCGACGGCCCCAGTCCGGTGCGCGCGGCGACGCACAGGGACTCCACACCCCCCGCACCGCCGGGCTCCACGGAACGGTCACAGGGGCTGCGCGGGTGCCCCATACGCGCTGTAATGGCCAATGTGGTCAGTGAGGGCGCTGCGGGACGGAGAACGAGAACTCCACGTGCCGAAGTTGCCCTCAAAACCGTCATGGCCGATCCCGAATCGCCCGAACGACTGCGCCGCATCCTCGAACAAGCGCTCGTCTTCACCAGGGCGAGCTTCGCAGCCGTGTACGCCCAGGGCGAGAGTGGCGATCCGCTGTGCCTGGTCGAGTCCGTGGGCGTACCCAGGACGCTCTACGGTCTGCGCGACAGCTACGCCCGCTCCGGCCGCTCTCCGGCGGCGGACGCCCTGCGCACCGGGCGGCCGGTGTGGCTGGGCCCGGAGGAACTCGCCGAGTACCCGGAGTCGCGGCGGACACCGTCCGGGGAGTTCTTCCTGGCGGCCCTGCCCACGTCCGCCGAGGACCTCGGCGACGCCAAAGGCGACAGTGACGGCCACGGTGACGGCAACGGCCACGGCGACGGCCCCGTCTGTCTGCTCGCCGTGAGCGAGGAGCCCGCCGGGTTCGACCCCGACGAGCGCGCCTGTCTCGAACTGATCGCCCGTGCCGTAGCCTGCCGGATGCCCGCCCGGCCGACCGAGGGCGAGGCCCGGGAGGCCGACGCCTTCAGCCTGGCCATGGACAGCGGCCGGGTGCAGGTCGGTGACGGCATCCTGGCGCTGTTCGGCCTCAGCCGCGACGCGTTCGACGGCAAGGTCGAGACCCTGCTTGCACTGACCGTGCCGGAGGACCTGCCCTCGCTGATGTCCGTGGTCGAGCCCGACCACATGTCCATCGGCGACCGCGAACTGGAGTTCCGGGTGCGCCGGCCCTCCGGACCACCCCGATGGCTGCGGCTGCACGGCCGCCTCCTGCCGGGCGGCGAGGGACACCCGGCCCGGCTCGTGGGCACGGTCGGCGACGCCTCCCTGCTGCGCTCCGACGTCACCGACGTGGCCCGGGTACAGCGCCTGGCCGCCGCCCTGGCCGTCGCCGGCACGGTCCGGGACGTCAGCCAGGCCGTCGTCTCGGCGCTGCGCGGCCCGCTCCGGGCGGACCGGATCGCCCTCGCCGAACTGGAGAACGACCGGCTCGTCGTCACCGTCCTGGATCCGCCCGAACCGGAGGCGTGGCCGGAGCTGTGGCGTCTGGAGTGGCGCTCGGAGTGGCCCGACACGCCCGTGCGCACCATGCCCACGCTCGCCGCCGCCCTGCGGGAGGGCCGAGCTCAGATCTGGCCGGCCGGCACCCCCCTGGAACCCGCCCTCGCCGAGGTCGGCCCCGGCGGCCTCGCCGCGCTGCCGCTGCCCGCCGCGGGCCGTATGGCCGGCGCCTGTCTGATCGGCTGGGACACCCCCCCACGACTTCGGCCCCGACGAGCGCGCCTTCCTCACCGCCTCCGCCGGCCTCACCGGGCAGGCCCTGATGCGGGCGCACGCCTTCGACGCCGAGCACGAACTCGTGGGGATGCTCCAGCGCCAGCTGCTGCCCCGCCGCCTGCCCGAGCTGCCCGGTGCGGTCGCCGTCGCCCGCTACCTGCCGAGCACGGCGGGTCTGGAGCTCGGCGGCGACTGGTACGACGTGATCCCGCTGCCCGACCACCACGTCGCCCTCGTCATCGGCGACGTCCAGGGCCCCAGCGCGGCTGCCGCCACCCTCATGGGCCAGATGCGCACCGCGCTGCGCGCCTACGCCGTCGAGGGGCACCCGCCGGACGTGGTGGTCTCGCGCGCCAACCGGCTTCTGACGGACCTGGAGACCGACCTCTTCGCCACCTGCGCCTATGTCGACGTCGACCTGGAGGAGGGCTCCGCCTGGTGCGTGCGCGCCGGCCATCTGCCGCCGGTGCTGCGGCACGCGGACGGCAGCACGGAGATCGCCGAGGCGGACGGCGGACCGCCGCTCGGCGTGGTGACGCAGTCCGACTTCCCGATGAGTCCGCTGAGGCTGCGGCCCGGCACGGTCATCGCCCTGACCACGGACGGCCTGGTCGAGACCGTCGAGGCCGACATCGACGAGGGCATGGACGGCTTCGCCCGCGAACTCGGCGTCCTTGACCCCGCCCACCTCGACCTCGTCGCCGACGCCCTCCTTGGCAACGCCCGGCGCAGCGACGACGTCGCCCTGCTCCTGCTGCGGTACGACGGCATGGCCCTGCGTCCGCAGCGCGACAGCTGGACGGTGTGGCGCCTTCCGCAGGCCGTCAGCCAGGCCCGCCGTTTCACCCGCCGCACCCTGCGGGCCTGGGGCGTCCCGCCCGACGCCATCGACACGGCCCTGGTCGTCGTCTCCGAACTCGTCACCAACGCCCTGGTGCACACCGACGGCCGGGTCCGTCTCGACCTCACCCGCATCAACCACCGGCTGCGCGTCGCCGTCGCCGACTCCTCCCCGCGCACCCCCGTCAAACCGACAAGTATCGGCTGGGAGGCCACCGGCGGCCGCGGCATCCTCCTCGTCGAGGCGATGTCGGCGGCCTGGGGGACGGTGCCCGTCAGCGGCGGCAAACAAGTGTGGAGCGAGATCGTGCAGGAGGGGTGACGACCACCCGCCCAGCTGGGTACCCGGGGACCGGAACCCCCGAGGACCACCACAGGTCCCGCGAACGCCCGAGACCCCAGAGGTCCAGAGAACTCCCGAGATCCGAGAGATCCCGAGAATCTCGATTTCCCCAGACACCCGGACACCCAGACACCCCGAGACCTCGAGACCTCAAGACCTCAAGACCCCGAGACCCCGAGACCCCGAGACCCCGAGAACTGCGAGAGCACTGCGAGAGAACGCCGAGAGAACTCCGAGACACCTCCGAGAAGAGAGGCACGTCATGACCCAGCACGTCAGCGACATCATGACCAGCGCCCCGGTCACCGTCGAACCGCAGACGTCCGTGACCGCCGTCGCCCGCATCATGCGCGACCAGGACCTCGGTGCCGTCCTGGTCGCGGACGGCGACAACCTGCGCGGCCTCGTCACCGACCGCGACCTCGTGGTACGCGCAGTCGCCGAGGGCGGCGACCCCGAGCAGACCACCGTCGCCGGCGCGTGCAGCGACGACCTGGTCACCGTCACCCCCGAGGACGAGGTGGACCGCGCGATCGAGCTCATGCGCGAACACGCCGTACGCCGTGTCCCGGTCGTGGAGAACGGCCACCCCGTCGGCATCGTCGCCCTGGCCGACCTGGCCATGGAACGCGACCCGGACTCCGCCCTGGGCGACATCAGCGCGGCCAAGCCCAACACCTGAGCGAGGCCGGCCCGGCCCAGCACCCGTTCGGGTACTTCCCGGCCGTCCCGTACTCGGCACCGTCTCCCCTGGGGAGGCACACACCGCGGTGTCGAGACGCGGGAGGCGGTCGGGGATGGAACGTGAGCGGTCGGGGCCGGGGGAACGGCTCGCCGACGCGGCGGACGGCCGCCTGCCCGTCCTCGACGGCGGCGGCCGTCTGCTGCGCAAGGCGTTCCCCGACCACTGGTCCTTCCTCCTGGGCGAACTGGCCCTCTACAGCCTCCTCGTCCTCGTCCTGACCGGCACCTGGCTGACCTTCTTCTTCGCGCCCGAGATGCGTGAGGTGGTGTACCAGGGCCGGTACGTGCCGCTGCGGGGCGTGCGCATGTCCGCGGCCTTCGACTCCACCCTCCGCATCAGCTTCGACATCCGCGGCGGGCTCCTGATGCGGCAGGTGCACCACTGGGCCGCCATCGTCTTCGTCGCCGCGATCGGACTGCACCTGCTGCGGATCTTCTTCACCGGCGCCTTCCGCCGGCCCCGGGAGCTCAACTGGGTCATCGGGCTCACGCTCTTCATGCTGGCGCTCGCCGAAGGCTTCGCGGGCTACTCCCTCCCCGACGACCTGCTGTCCGGCACGGGACTGCGCATCGCGCAGGGCATCATGCTGTCGATCCCCCTCGTCGGCACCTACGTCAGCATGTTCGTCTTCGGCGCCCAGTTCCCCGGCGAGGAGATCGTCACCCGGCTCTACCCGCTGCACATCCTGCTGCTGCCGGGAGCACTGATCGGCCTGGTCACCGTGCACCTGATCCTGGTGTTCCACCTCAAGCACACCCAGTGGGGCGGCCCGGGCCGCACCCGGCGCAACGCCGTCGGCAAGCCCCTCTTCCCGCAGTTCACCGCGTCCTCCACCGGCCTCTCGCTGATCGTCTTCGGCGTCCTCGCCCTGCTCGGCGGCCTGGCCCAGATCAACCCCGTGTGGGTGTACGGCCCCTACCGTCCCGACCTGGCCTCGACCGGCTCCCAGCCCGACTGGTACGTCGGCTTCCTCGAGGGCGCGCTGCGGCTCGTACCGCCGTGGGAGACCAGCCTCGCCGGTCACACCCTGATGTGGAACGTGCTGCTTCCGGCGGTCGTCCTGCCGGGGCTGCTGTTCCTCGTCCTGTACCTCCACCCGTTCGTCGAACAGCGCCTGACCGGCGAGGGCCGGCAGGAGCAGCACCTGTGCGACCGCCCGAGGGAGCGTCCCGTGCGTACCGCACTCGGCGTCGCCGGGATCACCTTCTACGGGGTCCTGCTGCTGGCCGGCGGCAACGACGTCGTCGCGCAGACCTTCCGCATCTCGCTGAACACCCTGACCTGGGTCCTGCGCACGGCCCTGGTCGTGGGCCCCGTCCTCGCGTTCCTGCTCACCCGGCGGCTGTGCCATGCCCTGATGGCCGCCGAGCGCGAACACCTCGTGGACGGTGTGGAGACCGGCGAGGTACGGCAGACCGTGGAGGGAGGTTACGAGGGCGAGCACCGTCCGCTGCGCGCCGACCGCCCCGGAGCCCCGCTCAGTCCTGTCGGCCGGCGTACTGGAACACCAGCCCCAGAACACCCCGAGCCAGCACCGCGCCGCCGATGAGGAACAGCCACAGCCCGTAGACCACCCCCAGGGCGGTGACCGCGAACCCCAGCGCGGTCACCACGGGCCACCGGCTGTCCGGCGGGAAGAACTCCAACGGTCCCGCCCCGTCGGCCACTTCGGCGTCGGCGCGGTCCTGCGGGCGCCGCCCCTTGCGCCGGTACTGCACGGCGCCGAAGAAGGAGATGACGGCGGCCATCAGGAACGCGATCACGAGTGCCGCCGTACCGGCCGGCTCCCCGGACCACCAGCCGTACAGGGCGGCCACCCCCGCGAAGAACAGCGCGACCCCGCCGAACAGCAACGACTCGGTCCTCATCGCAGCCCCTCCCGCTCGGCCCGGCGGACGATCCCCGGATGGTGCAGATCGAACGCCGGCGCCTCGGAGCGCACCCTGGGCAGCGCCGTGAAGTTGTGCCGCGGCGGCGGGCACCCGGTCGCCCACTCCAGGCCGCGCCCGTACCCCCAGGGGTCGTCGACGGTGACGAACGGCGCGTACCGGGCGGTGCGCCACACGTTGTAGAGGAACGGCAGCGTGGACAGCCCGACCAGGAACGCCCCCGCCGACGACAGCGAGTTGAGCAGGGTGAAGCCGTCGGCGGGCAGGTAGTCGGCGTAGCGGCGGGGCATGCCCTCCTCGCCCAGCCAGTGCTGCACCAGGAAGGTCAGATGGAACGCCGGGAACAGCAGCCAGAAGTGCAGCTTCCCCAGCCGCTCGTCGAGCATCCTGCCGGTGAACTTGGGCCACCAGAAGTAGAAGCCGGCGAACATCGCGAACACGACGGTGCCGAAGAGCACGTAATGCAGATGCGCCACGATGAAGTACGAGTCGGTGAGGTGGAAGTCGAGCGGCGGCGAGGCGATCAGCACCCCGCTCAACCCGCCCGGCAGGAACGAGAGCATGAATCCGAGCGCCCACAGCATCGGTGTCTCGAAGGACAGCGAGCCGCCCCGCACGGTGCCGATCCACGCGAAGAACTTGATGCCGGTGGGCACGGCGATCAGGAACGACATCAAGGAGAAGAACGGCAGCAGCACCGCCCCGGTGGCGAACATGTGGTGCGCCCACACCACCGCGGACAGCATGGTGATCGCGATTGTGGCGCCGATCAGCGGCAGATAGCCGAACAGCGGCTTGCGGGAGAACACCGGCAGGATCTCGGTGACGATCCCGAAGAACGGCAGGGCCACGATGTACACCTCGGGATGACCGAAGAACCAGAACAGGTGCTGCCACAGCAGCGCCCCGCCGTTCGCCGCGTCGAAGACGTGCGCGCCGAACTTCCGGTCCGCCTCCAGCGCCAGCAGCGCGGCCGTCAGCACCGGGAACGCGGGCAGCACCAGGATCGAGGTGAACAGTACATTCCAGGTGAAAATCGGCATACGGAACATCGTCATCCCGGGGGCGCGCAGACACATGACGGTGGCGATGAAGTTGACCGCGCCCAGTGTCGTCGACACGCCCGTCACCACCAGACCCATCACCCACAGGTCGCCGCCCGCACCGGGGGAGTGGTAGGCGCTGTTGAGCGGGGCATAGGCGAACCAGCCGAACGCCGCCGCACCGCCCGGCACCACGAACCCCGACACGACCATCAGCCCCCCGAACAGGTACATCCAGTAGGACAGCGCGTTCAGCCGGGGGAAGGCCACGTCCGGAGCGCCGATCTGCAGCGGCATCACCGCGTTCGCGAAACCGGCGAACATCGGCGTCGCGAACAGCAGCATCATGATCGTGCCGTGGATCGTGAAGAGCTGGTTGTAGGTGTGCTCGTTCACGAACTGCAGTCCCGGGCGGGCCAGTTCGGCCCGTATGGCCAGCGCGAGCAGACCGCCCAGCAGGAAGAACCCGAAGGCCGTCACCATGTACAACCGGCCGATCACCTTGTGGTCGGTCGTCGAGGTCCAGCGCAGCAGCGCCCTGCCGAGCGAGCGCTCGGGGACGGTGTGCCGCCGGCCGGTGACATCGCCCTCCGACAGATCCGTCATCGTCCTCCTCAGCCGCCGCCTCGTCCTGATGCCGTGTCGTCCCGCTCAGGTGCGCCGTCGTCCTGCTCCCGGACCGCGGCGTCCCGCCTGCGGGCCGCGGCGACGCTACCGCCGCGGTCCGGGCGGGGGATCACGCCACGCCCAGGGGGCGTGCCCGGATCACCTTGTTTGCCCGGATCCCCGCCGGGGACCCGGAAGGGCAGCACGCAAGGACGGAGCCGCCCGGCCCGGAGTGGGCGGCGGCAGGACGGGACGCAGAAGGAAGATGAACGGCCGTGACCGCGCAGATCAGTGAGAACCCCGTTGTCCGACGCCCCGAGACGGGCTGGTCGAGGGCCCGCCGCCTGCGCGGCGCGCGCGCCCTGCGGACCTGCCTGCCGGCGGTCGAGGAGAAGAACGCACCGCGCACGGCACGGGGCGGGACAGAGCAGAACATCTTCCGCGGCGAGGACTGACCCCCGCCGCGTGCCGACCGGCGGGCCGCCCGTTCCGCCGCCGCGTGTAAACCGGCGGGCCGCCCGTTCGCCATGATCCGTTCCCTGGACGTGGGGCGACGGACTATGGTGAAGCAGATGAAGGCACTCGTGCTGTCCGGGGGCGCCGGGACACGGCTGAGGCCGATCACCCACACCTCGGCCAAACAACTCGTACCAGTGGCGAACAGGGCTGTCCTCTTCTACGGCCTCGAATCCCTCGCCGCGGCCGGTATCACCGACGTGGGCATGATCGTCGGCGACACCGCCGCGGAGATCGAGGAAGCCGTCGGGGACGGGTCGAAGTTCGGCCTGGACATCACCTACATCCCCCAGGAGCAGCCGCTGGGCCTGGCCCACGCGGTGCTGATCGCCGAGGACTACCTCGGCGACGACGACTTCGTGATGTACCTCGGCGACAACTTCATCGTCGGCGGCATCACCGACCTCGTCGACGAGTTCCGCGGCAACCGGCCCGACGCTCAGATCCTCCTCACCCGGGTAGCCGACCCACGCTCCTTCGGCGTCGCCGAACTCGGCCCCGAGGGACAGGTCATCGGGCTGGAGGAGAAACCGGAGCGCCCGCGCAGCGACCTCGCCCTGGTCGGCGTCTACCTGTTCACGCCCCGGATCCACGACGCGGTGCGTTCCATCGAGCCGTCCTGGCGGGGCGAGCTGGAGATCACCCACGCCCTCCAGCACCTCATCGACTCCCGCGCCGACGTCCGCTCCACGGTCATCAAGGGCTACTGGAAGGACACCGGCAACGTCACCGACATGCTGGAGGTCAACCGGCGGGTCCTGGAGACCCTCGACCGGCGTATCGACGGCGAGACCGACGAGAGGTCCGAGACCATCGGGCGGGTCGTGCTGGAGGAGGGCGCCCGCATCGTCAACTCACGTGTGGTCGGCCCCGTCGTCATCGGCGCCGGCACGCTGGTCAGTGACTCCTACGTCGGTCCCTTCACCTCCGTCGCGGAGAACTGCCGGATCACCGACAGCGAGCTGGAGTTCTCCATCGTGCTGCGGGACTCCTCGATCCGCGGGGTGGGCCGGATCGAGGCCTCCCTGATCGGCCGCCATGTCGAGGTGACCCCGGCACCGAGCGTGCCCCGGGCCCACCGGCTCGTCCTCGGTGACCACAGCAAGGTGCAGATCCATTCATGAACCTCCTCGTCACCGGCGCCGCCGGGTTCATCGGCTCCGCCCACGTCCGCACCCGCCGCGCGTCCGAGGAGCCCGCCGCGCCCCGCGTCACCGTGCTGGATGAGCTCACGCGCGCCGGCACCCTCGGCGACCTCGAACTCGACCGCCCCCGGCTGGAGTCGCGGTGCGGCGTCCGCGGCCGCGGCCTCGTCCGCACGATGACCGAGCCCGAGGCCCGCCGCGACACCGTGGACGTCGTCGTCGACGGCCGGCGCGGCAGCCGGCCCGGAGCGCCGACGTCGCCGAGCGGATCGCCCGGCCTCGGCCCCCGGACCGGCCGGGACGTGAGTGGTGTACCGCACGCCACCAGCTCCGGAGAGACCACCTGGTACGACCTGGCCCGCGAGGTGTTCCTCCTCGGGGCCGACCCGGACCGGGTGCACCCGGTCGGCGGCGCGGCCTTCGTCCGGCCCGCGCCCCGACCCGCCTACAGCGCCCTCGCGCACGGCCGCCGGCAGTCCCTGGGCCTGCCGCCGCTGCGTGACCGGCGTTCTGCCCTGCACGAAGCCCTTCCTCGAATCCGCAAGGAGTCGCCCGCGTGAAACGCCATGAGTTCCTCCGGGAGCTGCACAAGGTCAGCGCCAACCGCAACTACCTGGAGATCGGCGTCAACGACGGCCGCAGCCTGACGTTGTCCCGTGTCCCCAGTATCGCCATCGACCCGGCCTTCAAGGTGGTCACCGAGATCCGCTGCGACGTCCATCTGGTGAAGGCCACCAGTGACGACTTCTTCGCCCGTGAGAACCCCCTCCAGCACCTCAAGGGCGGCCGGCACCCGGTGCGCAACCTGCGCAAGGGCCGCAGCCCCATCGGTTACTGGCGGCGCACCACGCTCGACCTGTCGTTCATCGACGGCATGCACCTGTTCGAGTACGCGCTGCGCGACTTCATGAACGTGGAGAAGCACTCGGACTGGGGAAGCGTGATCGTCCTCGACGACATGCTGCCGCGCAACATCGACGAGGCCGCCCGCGACCGGCACACCGGCGCCTGGACCGGTGACGTCTACAAGGTGGTGGAGGTCCTCAACCGCTACCGCCCCGACCTCGTCACCGTCCTGGTCGACACGCAGCCCACCGGTCAGCTCGTCGTCTTCGGCGCCGACCCGGACAACACCACGCTGCACGACAAGTACGACGAGATCATGGCCGAGTTCAAGGTGCCCGACCCGCAGAAGGTGCCCGAGGCGATCCTGGAGCGGGTGCAGGCGGTGACGCCGGAGACCCTGGTGCAGGCGCCGTTCTGGCGCGCGCTGGTGAAGGCGCGCAACCTCGGGGTCGGACGCTCCCGCGGCTGGGAGCCGCTGCGCAAGGCGCTGGAGAACATCTCCGTCAGCCGCTGAGATCCGGGCCGCGCAGGCCCTCGTAGGAGGCGGAGCAGGTCCGGTCGAGGCGACAGCAGACCGGACCTGCTCCGCCTCCGCGCGTGAGGGCGCGTTGCGTGCTCGGGCGCGACAGCGGCGGCTCGACGCCGTGCGGCGAGCGCTTCCCGGCTCCGGGACCGCGAGCCCGTCCGGGTGCCGGGCGTCGTCCGCGTACCGCCTCCTGCCGCCCGCAGGCGGGCGAGCCGGCCCGGGGGCCGGCCGCCACCTCCGGCGGACCGCCGGCCGTCAGGTCCGTCGTGCCTTGATCACGGCCGCCGCCTTCGCACGGACCCGGCCGAGCACCCGCCGCACCGTGCGCGCCAGCTGCCGTACAGCGCCGGGGCCAGCCGGACGTACGACCTGGACCGAGCCCGCACCCGCGCGCACGGCGACCGGCAGCGTCAAGAAGCGGCGCTCCTCCGCCGTGGGCGCCGGGCACAGCGCGAGCTGCCGGGCCGGGCCCTTGAGGCCACCGACGGGCAGCGTGGCCTCCAGACGTGCCCCGGAGCCGTCCGCGTCCGGGGAGAGCGTGGCGGGTACGTCGGTGGGGGTGGGGCCGGTGAGCCGCAGCAGGGCCTCGGTGTCGCCGGGCACGTACAGCGGCAGGGGCGCGCGCAGCCGGTCGCCGGTGACGGTGACGTCCTCGGGGGCGAGCGCGGACAGACCCAGCCGCCGGCCCGCGCGGTCGAGGTCCAGGGCGAGGTGGCCCCGGTCGGTCCAGTACGGCAGCACCACCCGGCCGGCCACCACACCGGCGGGGGCCGCCGCCTTGCCCTTGTGGGGGACCGGACCCAGCCGGCCCTCCTTGGTCCAGCCGCCCAGCCTGACCCGCACGCGGGCGTCCCACAGTCCGCTGTCCGGCGCGGTGCCGTCCGCCGCGGTGGCGGGATCGACGGTGGCCGTGGTCCGCAGCACCAGCCGGACCTGCTCGCCCCCCGCCACGGGAACGATCTCCCGGGTGAACTCCACGGGCTGGAAGTACTGGGCGGAGCTGGCGCGTTCGCGCAGCAGCAAATCCGCCGTGGCCTTCCCGAACTGGGCCACGGTGTCGGCACCCACCCGGCCGATCGCCTCCGCCACGTCCTTCGGAGGATCGGCGGGCGCGGCACCGGCCGGACCGGCCGGGAACGTCATCGGCTGCCCCCCGACCCGGTACTCGGCACTCAGGTCGATCTTCAGCGTGCCGTCCTCCCACCGGATGCTTCCGGGCTCGGTACTCAGGGCGATGGAGGCCTCCCACTCGGCGAACGCCACGACGTCGTCGAACCGGTCGGTGGCGATCAGACCGGCGATCGTCCGCTGGGTCAGCGGCAGCCCCGCCGCGACACCGGGCCCGAAACGCTCCACGACGACCTCGCGGATCTCCTCGAAGAGTTCCTTGCGGTAGTCCTCGGGCGCGTCCAGCAGACGCCGGCCGCGCATCCGCTCGACCATCTCGATCCGCAGCCACCGCCGGTGGAGCCGGTCTCGCAGGGCACCCGGCTCGGTGCACCGATCGACCACGTCGAGGGCCTCGCGCAGGTTCTTGAAGTAGCCGACCGGGTCGAAGCGCTGGAAGCCCGCGTTGGACGCGTCCTCGCGCTTGACGTGGTAGTAGCAGACGTAGTCGCTGAGCACCGACACGTTGTCGGCGCGCAGGAACGCCTCGGTGACGAAGACGTGGTCCTCCAGCCGCCGCCGGCCCTCGGGGAAACGCAGCCCGATGTCGTCGAGGAACGCCCGCCGGAACATCTTGTGCGGGGTGAGGCTGTCGATCAGCGGGGCGTTCTCGACACTGGCGCGCGGACGGTTGCGGCGGAACAGCTCCACCGGCACGCCACGGCCCTTGCCGGCCATCTTGCCGATGACGACGTCGGCGCCGTTGGCCACGCCGTAGTCGTACATCCGCTCCAGTGCCTCGTCGCCGAGGTAGTCGTCGTTGTCGACGAACATCACGTACTCGCCCTCGGAGGCGGCGATGCCGACGTTGCGCGGCTTGCCCGACCAGCCGGAGGGCTCCTGGTGGATCACCTTGACCCGGGGGTTCTCGGCGGCGAGCGCGTCGAGCCGGGCGGGTGTCGCGTCGGTGGATCCGTCGTCGACGAAGATCATTTCGTACTCGTCGGGCGGCAGGGACTGCCGCAGCAGCGAGGAGACGCAGTCCTCGATGTAGATCCCCGGGTTGTAGACGGGAACGATGACGCTGACCTTGACCGGCATCGGTCTCAGGGCCCCCTTGGGTTTCTCGCCGCGTGCCTGATGAGCTGCTGCGCGTGGCCCAGATGCTAGCGTCGCGACGGGAGTTCTCCACATCCGGCCCCCCGGCAGCGCGCCGCCGTGGCCCGGTCGGCCGTATGTCCTCGCCCAGCGGATCCAGGCGCTCGGCCGAGCTGGAGCGGGAAACGGCAACTGGGCCTTCCCGCTGGAGAGTTGGGTCACGGTGACCGTCGGCTGCCCACGCCCGGAAGAGGACCGGAGCCCGATGCGCGAGCATCCGGCCGGCGGAACGGCGGCCAACTCCTGCGCGGCGCGTCCGGCGCGGGTCCGCAACGCCTGACGGGACGGCCGGGACACCTGTCCCGCAGCGCCACATCGCCGGCGCCCGGCGCGGGGCACACCACCCGCGACCGCTCGCCCTGGGGCCCTTCTGATGGATCTCCGCGGCGTCGCGACGCCCGGCACGCACTCCCCCACTCTCGACTTCGCTCGAGCGGGGCACCCCCATGCCGCACGGCGATCGCACGCACCGAACGCCGCTCCTTCTCCCACGGAGATCCATCAGAAGGGCCCTAGGCTGGCCTCGTGCGTCTGCTGCTGATGTCCGACACCCACCTCCCCAAGCGCGCCAAGGAGCTCCCGGCGCCGCTGCTCGCCGAACTCCCGCGGGCGGACGTCGTGTTCCACGCCGGGGACTGGGTCGACGAGGCCACCTTCGACCTGCTGGAGGGCCGCAGCCGTCGGCTCGTCGCCGTGTACGGCAACAACGACGGACCGCCGTTGCGCGCCCGCCTGCCCGAGACCGCGTACGCCGACCTGGACGGCCTGCGCTTCGCCGTGGTCCATGAGACGGGCCCCGCCCAGGGCCGCGAGACGCGCTGCGCCGCCCGCTTCCCCGACACCGACGTCCTGGTCTTCGGGCACAGCCACATCCCGTGGGACACCACCGCCCCCACCGGCCTGCGCCTGCTCAACCCCGGCTCTCCCACCGACCGCCGTCGCGAGCCCCACTGCACCTACATGACCGCGACAGTGACCGACGGCCGCCTCGGGGACGTCACCCTGCACCCGCTGCCGCCCCGCTGACGGGCCACCCGTTCCACCGCCCGCGCCGCACCCGAGCCGACCGGGCATCGGGCCGGCAACCCGTAATTCGTTGGACGCCGGGTGTGCCGCCCACTGAACTGGACGGCGTGATGATAGACGCCTCCCTCGTACGCCGTCTGCTGGCCGCCCAGTTCCCGCAGTGGGCGCACCTTCCCGTCACCCCGGTGGAGCGGTCCGGCATGGACAACGCCACCTTCCGACTCGGCAGCGACCTGTCCGTCCGGCTGCCGCGCTACGCGCACTGGGTGGGACAGGTGGAACGCGAACACCGCTGGCTGCCGCGACTGGCACCGCGGCTGCCCCTGCCCGTCTCCGAACCGGTCGCCCGGGGTGAACCCGGCGAGGGCTACCCGTACCCGTGGTCGGTGTACCGGTGGCTGGAGGGGGACACGGCGACGACCGAGTCACTGGCCGACCCCGTCCAGGCCGCACGCGAACTCGCCGGGTTCCTCACGGCCCTCCAGGCGATCGACGCCACGGACGGGCCCGGCCCCGAGCAGAGCAACGCCTTCAGGGGGGTCCCGATGGGCGACGAACGGGACTCCGTGGCCGCCGAGGCCCGCGTCCGGCCCAAGATCGAGGCGCTGGCCAGGACCGGTCTCGTCGACACGGACGCCGTGACGGAGGTCTGGGAGACGGCCCTCGCCGCCCCCGCCTGGGACCGCCCGCCGGTGTGGATCCACGGCGACCTCGACACCGGGAACCTGCTGACCGTGAACGGCAGGCTCAGCGCGGTCATCGACTTCGGCACGCTGGCGGTGGCCGACCCGGCGGTGGACCTGCTGCCCTTCTGGAAGTTCCTGCCCGGCCCGGCGCGGGACGTCTTCCGGGAGGCGGTCGGCCACGACGACGCGACCTGGGCACGCGCCCGCGGCTGGGTGGTGGCCGGTTCGCTGCCGGTACCGGAGGACCCGTACTTCCAGGCGGACCCCGCCCGGGTGACGAGGGCGCTGCGCCACTTGGAGGCGGTCGTCGAGGACCACCGACGGCACGGCGCCTGACGGCTCGGGAAGGCCGACGGCGCCGTCCACGCGGGCCGGCGGATCACCTCCGGGACGGGGAGCCGGCCGGATGAATCGGTCCCGCCGTCAGCGGGGCGCCGCTGCCGCCACGGCGCAGCGCGACGATCTCGGCGGCGACCGACCACCGAGCCGGATACGCCCGCACCGGTCCGGTACGGCTGTCGCGACCCGGAGGCGAGCGCCCCGCACCCGCCCGGTTGAGCATTAATCCGTTGCCGTCGAGTGCTCCTGGCTGCTGCACTTGTCCTGACCTTGTTTTCCGCACCCCCCAGGAGCAGCAATGCGCGCACCGTTCATGTTCGCCCCGGAAGGAATGCCCCCCACGTCAAAGGACATGACGCTTCGTGCACTTGCTCAACCTCGGAATTCTCGCGCACGTCGACGCAGGTAAGACCAGCCTGACCGAGCGGCTGCTGCACTCGGTCGGCGTGATCGACGAGATCGGCAGCGTCGACGCCGGAAACACCCAGACAGACACCCTCGCGCTGGAGCGCCGGCGTGGGATCACCATCAAGTCCGCCGTCGTCTCCTTCGCGCTCGACGACGTGACGGTCAATCTCATCGACACTCCCGGCCACCCCGACTTCATCGCCGAGGTGGAGCGGGTCCTCGGCGTTCTCGACGGGGCAGTGCTGGTGGTGTCGGCCGTGGAGGGCGTCCAGGCGCAGACGCGCGTCCTCATGCGGACGCTGCAACGCCTGCGCATCCCCACGCTCGTCTTCGTCAACAAGATCGACCGCGGGGGCGCCCGGTACGAGGGCGTGCTGCGGCAGATCTCCGAACGGCTCACGGCCGCCGTCGTACCGATGGGAACGACCACCGGACTCGGCGCCCGCGATGCCCGCTTCACCGCCGGTCTCGGCCCTGCCGCCCTCGACGTCCTCGCCGACCAGGACGACGACCTGCTGGCCGCCTACCTCGGCGGCACCCTCTCCGACGCCCGGCTGCGCGCCGCCCTCGCGGCCCGGACCGGGCAGGCCCTGGTGCACCCCGTGTACTTCGGCTCCGCCGTCACCGGCGCCGGCGTGCCCGAACTGACCGCGGGGATCAGGGAGATGCTCCCCGCTGCCGGTGGTGACCCCGACGGCCCGGTATCCGGCACGGTGTTCAAGGTCGAGCGAGGCCCGGCGGGGGAGAAGATCGCGTACGCCCGGATGTTCTCCGGCACGCTGCGCACCCGCGACCGCGTCCCCTTCGCCGCCCCGGACGTCGACGCCCGCGAGGACGGCCGGATCACCGCCATCAGCGTCTTCGAGCACGGCACGGATGTACGCCGGGACACGGTGTCCGCGGGCCGGATCGCCAAACTGTGGGGCCTCGCGGACATCCGGATCGGTGACGCCCTCGGAGAACCCCCCAAGGCACCCGGCCACTTCTTCGCCCCGCCCACCCTCGAAACGGTCGTCGTCCCCGGCCCGGGTACGGACCGGCGGGCCCTGCACCTCGCGCTCACCCAGCTCGCCGAGCAGGACCCGCTGATCGACCTGCGGCACGACGAGGTCCGGCGGGAGATCTCCGTGTCCCTCTACGGAGAGGTGCAGAAGGAGGTCGTGCAGGCCACCCTCGCCGACGACTTCGGGCTCGACGTCGGCTTCCGGAAGACCACGCCCCTGTGCGTCGAGCGGCCGGCCGGGACGGGCGCGGCGGTCGAGTTCAACAAGAAGGACCCCAACCCGTTCCTGGCAACCGTCGGCCTGCGCGTCGATCCCGCCCCGGTCGGGTCCGGGGTCGGCTTCCGGCTGGAGGTGGAGCTCGGGTCCATGCCGTACGCCTTCTTCAAGGCCGTCGAGGACACCGTGCTCGACACCCTCCAACAGGGACTGCACGGCTGGCAGGTCACCGACTGCACGGTCACCATGACCCACAGCGGCTACTCACCGCGCCAGAGCCACGCCCACCAGGGCTTCGACAAGAGCATGTCCAGCACCGGCGCCGACTTCCGCGGACTGACCCCGCTGGTTTTGATCGAGGCCCTGCGCCGGGCGGGCACCACGGTGTACGAACCGATGCACCGCTTCCGCGTCGAGGCGCCCGCGGACACCCTCGGCGCCCTGCTCCCGGTGCTGGCCGCCCTGCGGGCCGTACCGCAGACCACCGAGACGCGGGACGACTCCGGCGTACTGGAGGGTGTGGTTCCGGCTGATCGGGTACATGAACTGGAACAGCGACTTCCGGGTCTCACCCGGGGTGAGGGTGAACTGGAGAGCGGGTTCGACCACTACGCGCCGGTCGGGCGGGGCACGGCTCCGAGTCGACCGCGCACCGACCACAACCCGCTGAACAGGAAGGAGTACCTGCTGAACGTGACGCGTCGCGTCGGCGGGTGACACTTCGGCCGGAAAGCTGAAACTTACTCATCAGTCAGATGCTGTTGACTGTGTCCCGAAATCGTCGGACTGTAATGGACATGCCGAATTTACGTGCGCGTCTGCTCGTTGTTCTGGTTGTCCTCTCCGGGTTCCTCACGGGGGCGGGAGTGAGACCTGCCGCGGCCGAAGCCCTCCCGGGCTCCCTGTGGTTCGACGACACCCCCGTCACCGTGCGGGACGGCCGCCTCACCGACGGCCAGGGCCGCGAGGTGGTGCTGCGCGGCTACAACGTCTCCGGTGAGACCAAGCTGGCCGAGAACAAGGGCCTGCCCTTCGCCTCGGTCGCCGACGCGAAGAAGTCCGCGACCGCCCTGCGTGCCCAGGGCGGCGGCAACGCGGTCCGCTTCCTGCTCTCCTGGTCCTCCGCCGAACCCGTACGCGGCCAGGTCGACACGGCCTATCTGTCGGCCGCCACCGAGCAGATGCGCGCCTTCCTCGACGCCGGCGTCCGCGTCTACCCCGACTTCCACCAGGACCTCTACTCCCGGTACCTGTTCGACCCGGACAGCTGGTACACGGGCGACGGCGCCCCCAAGTGGGCCGTGGACGCCGGGAACTACCCGGACGAGAGCTGCGGGATCTGCCTGTTCTGGGGTCAGAACATCACCCAGAACGAGGCCGTGAAGCAGGCGTCGCGCGACTTCTGGCACAACGCGTACGGCCTCCAGGACGCGTTCCTCGCCACCGCCCAGAAGACGATGGCGTATGTCGAACAGCACCTGAGCTCCGCCGAGTTCGCGGGCGTCGTCGGCTTCGACCCGTACAACGAACCGCACGCCGGCGTCTATGACTCCGGGCAGACCAGCCGGGCCTGGGAACGTGACACGCTGTGGCCGTTCTACGAGAAGTTCCGCGCCCGCATGGACGCGGCGGGCTGGCAGGACAAGCCCGCCTTCGTGGAGCCGAACCTCTTCTGGAACGCCAACATCAGCTTCCAGAAGCAGGAGGGCGGCCTGCTGGACGCCGGCACGCTCGGCCCGGACTACGTCTTCAACACCCACTTCTACGACCAGAAGGCCATCTCCGGGATCTTCATGCCGGGCAAGGCCGGGGACGGCCAGTACGCGGGCGACTTCGGCACGGTCCGCGACCGCGCCGCGGCCACCGGCACCGCCGGCATCGTCAGCGAGTTCGGCCACCCCCTCGCGGGCACCGTCTCCGACAAGGCGCCCACGGTCCTCAAGGCGATGTACCAGGCGCTCGACTCCCGTGTGCCCGGTTCGAGTTGGTGGTCGAAACCGGCCTCCTCCGGCCCGGTGCTCTCCGGTACGCAATGGCAGTGGGACATCTACAACGGCCGCCACCACGAACTGATGAACGGCAACCCCGACAAGGTCCTCACCTCCGGCGACGCCTGGAACGACGAGGACCTGTCGGCCGTACGCCTCGACGACTCGGGCACGGCCGTGCTGCGGCAGGACGCCCGGCTCCTGGACCGGCTCTACCCGAGCGCGACGGCCGGGACGACGGTCGGCTTCACCTATGAGGACCGCTCCCGCGACGGCTCCACCACCCTGACCTGGAACCCGGTGCCGAGCTCCCTCCCGAACGTCTCCCGGCTGGTCGGCTCGGGCCAGTACGGGCTGCTGCTGTGGCGATCCGACGGCACGTCGGCGCCCACCGAACTGCACCTCCCGGCGTCCTTCCCGACCGCGACGACCACGGTGGTCTCCGACCTGGGCACCTCCTACGGTCCGTCCGCCTACACACGGACCACCCCGATCGCGGCCGCCCCGGAACCGGGCGGCACCGGAAGCCGCCGCCTCCTGCTCAGCGCCCCCGACACCGGCGTCCTGCACTACGCGCTGGTGACCAACGGCACGACGGCGCCCTCGTCGACCCTGCTGACCGCGGCCAGGTCCGAGCTGACCGCGTGGGCCGCCCAGCGGGCCGGCTGAGCCGCGGTCCCGGGCCGGTCCGAAAGGCGCGGCCCGGGATCGCTTGACCCTCCCCTTGCGTCAGGGTTGAGGCTGGACCCCGACGAAAGGGCAGGTGAATGAGGTACTCGGTGAGGCAGGTCGCGTCCTTCGCCCAAGTGACGGTGCGCACACTGCACCACTACGACAAGGCGGGCCTGCTCACGCCCAGCACCCGCAGCGGGGCCGGATACCGGCTCTACGACGAGGCCGATCTGGCCCGGCTCCAGCAGATCCTCTTCTACCGTGAACTCGGCTTCTCCCTCGACGAGATCGCCACCATCCTCAAGGACCCGCAGGCGAACGCCCTGGACCAGCTGCGGGCCAGGCAACGGCAGTTGGCCGAGGAGATCAGCCGGCTCCAGCGTCTCGCCGAGGTCGCCGAGCGCGCCATCGAGGTCCAGCAGACCGGGGTGACGCTCACCCCGCAGGAACGCTTCGAGGTGTTCGGCGAGATCAGCTTCGACCTCAGCTACGCCACCGAGGCGCGGCTGAAGTGGGCCGACTCGGAGGGGCAGCGCGAGTCGATGGCACGCGCGGCCGCGCACAGCAAGGAGGACTGGCGGCAGCTGATGGGCGAGGCCGCCGCCTGGCGCGTACGGCTGCTCGACGCCTTCGACGCCGGGGAACCCGGCGACGGTGAGCGGGCCATGGACCTCGCCGAGGAGCACCGGCAGCACATCACCCGCTGGTTCACCACCTGCTCACCGGACATGCACCGACGCATCGCGGACGACTTCGTCACCGACCCTCGCGCCTTCGCCCTGGTCGTGCCGCCCTCGGAACAACGACCGGGCCTCGCCGCCTACGTGGCGAAGGCCGTGCACGCGAACGGGTCCCGCACCGACTCCTCGGAGGAGACATGAGGATCCTGATCGCCGCGGCGGGCTCGCGCGGCGACATCGCGCCCTACACCGGACTCGGAGCCGAGCTCCGCCGGGCCGGGTACGAGGTCGCCGTCGCCACGACGGACGCCTTCGCGCCGCTGGTGCGGGAGGCGCAACTGGAGTTCCGGGGTCTCCCCTCGCGCCCGCCGGCCCAGGGTGGCGGCGCCCCCGACAAGCGCCAACTCATGCGGGCCGCCGCCGCGTTCGTCACCGAACTCGGACGAGGCTTCGCGGACGCGGTGGCCCGGGGAACGGACCTGCTGCTCCTGTCGACCACGACGGCACCCCTCGGCTGGCACCTGGCCGAGGCCACCGGCGTCCCGGCCGTCGGCGCCTACCTCCAACCCACCGCGCCCACCGGCGACTTCCCTCCCGTCGTCACGGGCACCCGCTCACTGGGGCGCCCGGGCAACCGCACGGCCGGACGTGTCGCCCTGCGCATGGCCGACCGGGTCTACACGGAGGCGGTCACCGAACTCCGCCGCGGACTGCAGCTGCCTCCGCTCGCGCCGCACGAGATGCGCCGACGGCAGGAGCGGGCGAACTGGCCCGTCCTGCACGGCTTCAGTACGGCTCTGGTGCCGCGTCCCTCCGACTGGCGGCCGGGGCTCGACGTCATCGGCACCTGGTGGCCGTTCGTCGCCGTCGGCAGTCGACTGCCCGCCGAGGTCGAGGACTTCCTCGCGGCCGGGCCGCGGCCGGTGTTCGTCGGGTTCGGCAGCATGGCCGCCGGTCACGGGGAGCGGCTGAGCGAGATCGCCGTACGGGCGCTGCGGCAGGCCGGACTGCGCGGGATCCTGCAGACCGGCGGCGCGGGACTCGCGGCCGACGGCGACGACGTGCTCACGATCGGGGACACACCGCACGAGCTGCTGTTCCCGAGGGTCGCCGCCGTGGTCCACCACGCCGGCGCGGGCACCACGGCCGCCGGGATGCGTGCCGGGGTACCCGCGGTGCCGGTGCCGGTGACGGCGGACCAGCCGTTCTGGGCGGGGCGACTGGCCGCGAGCGGTGCCGCGACCGCCCCGATCCCCTTCCGGTCCCTCACCGCCGACCGGCTCGCCGACGCGCTGGAACGGGTCGTACGGCAGCAGGGCCACACCCGCGCCGCCTCGGTCGCCGCGCGGCACATGGCGACCGAGGACGGAGCGGGCGCGGCGGTGAAAGCCGTCGAACGGCTGACGGAGTGAGCCTCAGGAGGCCGGTCCCGTCCAGCCCGCCGCCACATGCCCGAGACGGACGCGCTGCGGATGGTCGCCCACCGGTACCGACACCGTCTTCTGCCCGGTGGCGAAGTCGATGGCGGTGACCTGGTCGGCGCCGCTCTCGGAGACGACACAGCTCTTGCCGTCACCGCTCACGGTGGCCCAGTACGGCTTGGACGCGGGCACGAGCGGGCCCTCCTTGAGGGTGGCGCGGTCCACGACGGTCGCGTAGTCGTCCATCGTGCCCGCCACACACAGCTTGGAGCCGTCCGGCTTCATCGAGAGGCCGTGGTGGCGCGAGTCGTTGACCATCGTGGTGCGGTCGTCGCTGGTCGCCGGGTTCTTCGGCAGCGTCTTCGTGCGGGTGATCTTGTCGGAGGCGATGTCGTACTCGAAGAAGCCGTTGAAGAACGACACCTGGAAGTACAGCTTGGACTCGTCGGGGGAGAAGACGGCCGGCCGGACCGCGTCGGAGTAGTCGGTGAGGCCGATCGCGTCCAGCCGCTCCCGCATGTCGATGACCTTGACCTGCTTGTAGGTCGTGGCGTCGACGACGGTGATGTGCCGGTCGCCCTTCGTCCAGTCCAGCCACGGGGCGTCGGTCGCGGTGTTCACGTCGCCGATGGCCATGTTCCAGATGTACTTGCCGTCACTGGTGAAGATGTTCTCGTGCGGCTTGTCGCCCGTGGCGAACGACCCGAGTTGCTTGCCCGTGGTGATGTCCAGGACGTGCACGGTGTTGCCGGTCGAGGCCGAGACCGCGACCCGCTTGCCGTCGGGGGAGACCGCCATGTGGTCGGCGCGGTAACCCGACACGGGGAAACGCCAGTTGACGGCCCCGGTGGCCAGGTTGATCGAGACCACGTCGGCGAAGCTCGGGCGCGAGACGACCACCGAGGTGCCGTCCGGGGTGGAGTACATGTCGTCGGCGAACTGGTCGTGGCCCTCGCCGACGGTGTTGCGGACGGTCATGAAGGCGATCCACCGGATCGGGTCGGCGTTGATCTCCGCCATTCGCTGGGCCTTGTCGGGGATCACATTGACGCGGCCGATCTTCGCGAAGTCCCCGCTGGACTTGATGACATCGGCGGTGCCGTCCCAGTTGTTGCCGACGAACATCACCTCGCGCAGGGCGGCGGAGGTGTCCGGGGCTGCGGCGGTGGCGGTCGCGGGAACGGTGAGGGTCAGGGCGAGGGCGGCGGCTACGGAGCACAGGTGCCTGGGTCTGATGGCAGGCATGACTGCTCCCTTCCTCTGCTAGGGGCTGGGCAGGGACATGTGCGGCTCGGCATGGACATGAGCATGCCAAAAAGGGGCCGAAGAACTGAACACGTTTGGTTTCAGAGTTAACTTACTGCAAAGTAAGGAAGGGAGGCCCTTCTCCACAAGAGTGCGTACACGACAAAATCAGTGTTCGAACGGAGCGTCCGACGGTCGGGCGGGACAGGAGGCGCGGTGACGGGCAGGCTCAGGACGCCGACCGGCCGCTACGGCGGCAAGACGGCCGAGGAGCGGCAGGCCGAGCGGCGTCGGCGTTTCCTGGACGCCGCCCTCCAGCTCTTCGGCGACGCCCCCGGCTACCGCGCGACCACCGTCGCCGCGCTCAGCGAGGCCGCGGGCCTGTCCACGCGCCAGTTCTACGAGGAGTTCCGCACTCTCGAGGACGTCCTGGCCGCTCTCCACCTCGAGGTCAACGCCTGGGCCGAGCAGGCGGTCGTGGCCGCCGTGACCGGCGCGGAGAACCTCCCGCTCGCCGAGCGCGTCTCCGCGATCTTCCACGCGTACGCCGCGAACGTCACCGGCGACCCTCGCCGCATCCGCATCACCTTCGTCGAGATCATCGGCGTCAGCCCGCGCCTGGAGGAGCAGCGCCTGGCCCGCCGCGCCAGCTGGGTCGACCTGGTGTGCGCGGAGGCCGAGGCCGCCGTGGCGCGCGGGGAGGCGGCCCCCCGTGACTACCGGCTCGCCGCGGCGGCGTTCATCGGAAGCGTCAACGGACTGCTCCACGACTGGAACGCCGGGTGGGTGCACGCCACGCTCGACGAGGTCGTCGAGGAACTGGTCCGGCAGCTGCTGGGGATCCTGCGGCCCCCGGGGTGGGAGCCGCCGCCCGGCGCCTGACGAGGACTGCCGGTTCCGCCCGGGCTGCGGGGTGGCAGCCGTCAGGGCGCCTGTCGGGTGGATCAGGCCGGGCTCGCGGGCCCTGGCACCGCGCCTCTGCGCAGGCCCTAGGTGTATTGGCCCGCAGCGTTGTTCACACGGCTGATTGGCGGCTTGCCTCCGAGCGCGGCGTGGAGGGTCATGTGGCGGAGCCACCTGGCCCTTTGCGCCGTGCCGTGAGCGTGCGTGCCGGGCGTCGCGACGCCGCGGAGATCTATCAGAAGGGCCCTAGCCTCCGAGGCTGTTCACCGCCTCCCGTACCGGGGTGACGCCGTCCTCGGCGCGGATGCGCGCGCCCAGCGCCTCGGCCCGCTCCCGGTATCCGGCGTCGCGGGTGGCGCGCACGAGAGCCGAGCTCAGCGCGTCGGCGGTCAGACGGCGCAACGGCAGCGCGGCCGGCGCCACGCCCAGGCCGACCAGCCGTGCCGCCCAGAACCCCTCGTCGAACTGGACCGGCACCGGCACCGCAGGCACCCCGGCCCGCAGACCGGCCGCGGTCGTCCCCGCGCCGGCGTGATGGACCACCGCCGCCATCCGCGGGAAGAGCGCGGAGTGGGGAACCTCGTCGATGGTCAGCATGTCGTCGCCGGTGGCCGTGAGGCCGGCCCAGCCGCGCTGCACCACCCCGCGCAGCCCGGCCGCCCGCAGGGCGCGCACGATCTCGGCGCCGAGCCGCTCCGGGTCGGGCACGGTCGCGCTGCCCAGCCCCACGAAGACCGGCGCCGGCCCGGCGTCGAGGAACTCCCGCAGCCGCGGCGGGAGCTGGACGTCAGCGTCGTACGGCCACCAGTAACCCGTCACGTCCAGGCCCGGCCGCCAGTCCCGCGGCCGGGCGACCACCAGCGGGCTGAAGCCATGGCACACCGGCCAGCCCTGCCGCTCCCGGGACCGCAGAGCCGCGGCGGAACGGACGCGGGGCAGCCCCAGGCGGTGCCGTACCTCCGGGACGGCGGCGGCGAAGACCTGCTCGACCGCGAGACTCACGCCCACCCCGGCGACCCGGTTGCCGAGAGCGCCCCAGGAGCCGACGCCCAGCATCGGCGGCGGGAACTCCCGGGTGGGAGCGAGGGGTTGGAGATGTACCCCCAGGCTCGGCAGGGACAGCCCCTCGGCCACGGCGTGGCCCAGCGGGCCGACGGACGCGGCGAGGAGCAGCGCGTCGCTGGTGCGGGCGGCCGCCACGAGGTCGTCGGTCATCCGCCCGGCCAGCGCCCGCGCCATCGCGACCACCCGCACCAGCTTCCCGACCCCGGTCGCGCTCCGGTGCAGCCCCCGCCCGCGTGCCGACTCCAGCTCCGCCCGCGGGTCCACCGGCAACGGATGGAAGCGCAGCCCCGCCCCGGCCGCCAGCGGCTCGAAGCGGGCGTGGGTGACCAGGGTGACCTCGTGTCCGGCGCGGGCGAGGCCGTGGCCCAGTCCGGTGTACGGGGCCACGTCGCCCCGGGATCCCGCCGTCATGATCGCTACGCGCACAACGGCCAGTATGGCGGCGGAACCCGCTCCCCGGGGGCGAACGCCCCGGCTGTCGCTCGGCCACGGAACCCCCGGGCCGTGAGGCCATACCGGTCGCCCGGCTTCGGGCGGGCCTGAAGGCGACCTTCAGACCCCCAGCTGCCGGGCGGCGGCGTCCACGGTCTGCTCCAGCAGCAAGGCGATCGTCATCGGGCCGACGCCCCCCGGCACCGGCGTGATCAGCGAGGCCCGCTCCACGGCGGAGTCGAAGTCGACGTCGCCGATGTTGCCCGGGTTGTAGCCGGCGTCGACCACGACGGCGCCGGGCTTGATGTCCCGCCCCTGGATCAGCCGCGGCCGGCCCACCGCGGCGACCACGATGTCTGCCTCGCGCACGACCGCGGACAGGTCCCGGGTGCGAGAGTGGCAGTACGTCACCGTGGCGTCGCGGGCGAGCAGCAGCATGCCGACCGGCTTGCCGAGGATCGCACTGCGGCCCACGACCACCGCGCGCCGGCCCGAGGGGGCGACGTCGTGAGCGTCGAGCAGCCGCATGATCCCGCCGGGGGTGCAGGACACGAACCCCGGCAGGCCGAAGCTCATCGTGGCGAAGGAGGCGAAGGTGACACCGTCGACGTCCTTCTCGGGGGCGATGGCCTCGAACGCGGCGCGCTCGTCTATGTGCGCGCCCATCGGATGCTGGAGCAGGATGCCGTGCACACCGGGGTCCTCCGACAGGGTCCGGAGTGTGCCGACGAGTTCCTCGGTGCTGGTGGCGGCGGGCAGCGCCACGTGCCGCGACTCGATGCCGGCCGTGCGGCAGCGGTTCTGCTTCATCCGGACGTACGTGACGGAGGCGGGGTCCTCGCCGACCAGGACGGTCGCCAGACAGGGTGCCTGCCCCGCGCGTCGGGTGAGTTCGGCCGCCCGTTCGGCGGTGGCCTCCAGGGTGCGCCGGGCGAGCGCGGTGCCGTCCATGAGCCGGGCCTGAGACATGATCCACTCCTGCGCTGATTCGACGGGATCGCCCAGGCGCACGGCAGTTGTCCGCGGGCCGCTCCCCGGTGGTGCTCCACCTCAGCGCCAGTCACGGCCCACGAGGGCCAGGTGGCTCCGCCACATGACCCTCCACGCCGCACGGCGATCGCACGCACCGAACGCCGCTCCTTCTCCCACGGAGATCCATCAGAAGGGCCCTAACCTCCTCCGCCTGTTCGGCTACTCG
Source organism: Streptomyces violaceoruber (assembly GCA_000720805.1). Classification (GTDB taxonomy): domain Bacteria; phylum Actinomycetota; class Actinomycetes; order Streptomycetales; family Streptomycetaceae; genus Streptomyces; species Streptomyces cellulosae_A. The sequence goes on along the minus strand of JODI01000007.1, from coordinate 104,553 downwards.
TCCCAGGCCTGGACCATGGTCTGCTGGACGATCTTCCCGTCCCGCAGGGACAGCATCGACTCGGAGAGGACGCGTACCCCGTCGGGGTACACGCAGGACTCGCTGAAGGCGGCCCGGTCGCCCTGGACGACACAGTTCTCCAACTTGTGTGTCATGTCGCGGCCGCACACGTCGTCGAGCATCCGGGCGATCTCGTCCCGGCCGTGCAGGACCTTGGGATGGCTGGGCTGGGTGTTGCGGTCCACGATCCGCATCTCGGCGTCGTTCGCGTAGAGCGACACCAGGGTCTGGGCGATCGGTCCTTCGATGCCCCGGCGCAGTTTGTCGATGTCGAAGCGGGAGCCTGTCTCGGTGCCCATGACGAACCTCCTTCGAGGCCTCGGCCCGACGAGAGCGGGCCGTTGCGTGCCTCCCTCCGAGACTCCTCCGCTCCCGCCGCCTCGGCAAGCGCGGTGCGAACCCTCGGTCCGACGGGTGAGCGGCGTGCGCGACCCGTGTCCGGCGCGGAACCGAGGGCGTTGCTGAAAGCATGAACTCAACTCGACGTATCGCCGCCGCCGTCGGTCTCGCCCTCGGTGTCACGGGCCTGGCCGTCCCGCTCGTCCAGGCGGCCGAGAACACTGCCCCGGACGCCGGCGAACTGAGCCCCCTCACCCGGTTCGACCCGCTCGGCGCGAACGACATCCCCGTGGGGCACCGGAGCCACATCCCCGCGGCGCACCGGAGCGACGTCCTGCGGATCTCACAGCACTGGCCGCGGTAGACCGCGTCCGCGTCCATGAGCTGAAGACCACCGCGGCAGCTCACCGGCCTCGTCGCCCCGGTCATCGGTCTGCTGCCCGCTGTCCACCGCCCGCACCGTCAAGGGCCGCCCAGTGCCTGCCGCAGGCCGGGCGGCCCTGTTCGTCGTCCGGTGCGTCGTCCCGCGTCGCCGCTCAGTCGTTCGTCGCCAGGAACTGCGTCGCCGCCAGCTCCGCGTACAGCGGGTCCGCGCCCACCAGTTCACGGTGCGTGCCCACCGCGCGCACCCGGCCCGCGTCCATGACCACGATCCGGTCGGCCATCGTCACCGTGGACAGCCGGTGTGCGACGACCAGCACCGTGGTCGTCCGGGCCACGTCCGCCACCGTGTCCCGGAGCGCCGCCTCGTTCACCGCGTCCAGCTGCGAGGTCGCCTCGTCCAGGAGCAGCAGCCGGGGGCGGCGCAGCAGGGCGCGGGCGATGGCGACGCGCTGGCGTTCTCCTCCCGAGAGCTTGGTGCCGCGGTGCCCCACCAGGGTGTCCAGACCGTGGGGCAGCTTGGCGACCAGACCGTCCAGCCGGGTCGTCTTCACCACCCGCGCCACGGCGTCCTCGTCGGCGTCGGGATGGCCCAGCAGCAGGTTGTCCCGCAGGGAACCCGACAGCACCGGGGCGTCCTGCTCCACGTACCCGATCGCGGAACGCAGGTGGGCCAGTTCCCAGTCGGCCAGGTCCCGGCCGTCCAGGGTGATCGCCCCGGACTCGGGGTCGTAGAACCGCTCGATGAGCGAGAAGACGGTGGTCTTGCCGGCGCCGGACGGGCCGACGAACGCGGTCATGCCCTGCGCGGGCACGGCGAACGTCACCCCGTGATGGACGTACGGCAGGTCGTCGGCGTACCGGAAACGCACGTCGGTGAAGGCGACGGCGGCGGGCTCGGCACCGGGGGAGGGCAGCGGCGCGGGTCGGGAGACCGGTTCGGCGGGCAGCCGCAGGGCCTCCTGGATGCGAGCCAGGGCGGCGGCACCGGTCTGGTACTGGGTGACCGCGCCGACCACCTGCTGGATCGGCGACATGAGGTAGAAGACGTACAGCAGGAACGCGACCAGCGTGCCCACATCGATGGCGCCGGTCGCGACCCGGGCCCCGCCGACCGCGAGCACCGTGATGAACGCGATCTGCATCGCCAGGCCGGCCGTGTTGCCCGCCGCGGCCGACCACTTGGCGGCGCGCACGCTCTGCCGCCACGACTCCTCGGCGGCCGCGTGCAGCGTACGTTCCTCCCGGTGTTCGGCGCCGGACGCCTTCACCGTGCGCAGCGCGCCCAGGATCCGCTCCAGCGAGGCGCCCATCACCCCGACCGCGTTCTGCGCCTGCCGGCTGGCCCGGTTGATGCGCGGCACGATCAGGCCGAGGACGGTGCCCGCGGCCAGGATCACCGCGAGCGTGACCCCGAGCAGCACCGGGTCCACCAGGCCCATCATCACCACCGTCGCCACGAGCGTGAGCCCGCCGGTGCCCAGGCCCACGAGCGAGTCGGTGGTCACCTCCCGCAGCAGGGTGGTGTCCGAGGTGATCCGGGCCATCAGGTCGCCCGGCTCGGTGCGGTCCACGGCCGCTATCCTCAGCCGCAGCAGATACGAGGACAGCGCGCGCCGCGCGCCGAGCACCACCGACTCCGCGGTGCGCCGCAGCACGTACGAACCCAGCGCTCCCAGCGCCGTGTTGGCGACCACCAGGCCCGACATGGCCAGCAACGCGCCGGTGATGGTGCGGTCATGCGCGAGGTCGTCGATCAACTCCCGTGCGATCAACGGCAACAGGAGCCCGGTGGCGCCCGTGAGCAGGGACAGCACCGCACCCGCGAGCAGGGCCCACCGGTGGGGCCGTACGTATCCGAGCAGGAGCCGCCAGGTGGGGGTCTCCGGCTCCGTCTTGGCGTTGCTCACGGCACTCCTTCGGACCTGCGGCGGGCGGAGCACTCAGGCTACGTCGGCATCGACACGGGTCGGCCGGTCCCGGGGCGACCGGCGCCTTGTGATGTCATGCCGTTACCGATCAGTCCCGCGTAGGGTCGGGGCAGGGACGGACATGAGGAAAGGGCCGACACCATGGCGCAGGAAGTACGCGGCGTGATCGCATCGGGCAAGGACGAGCCGGTGCGGGTGGAGACGATCGTCGTGCCGGATCCGGGGCCGGGCGAGGCCGTGGTCCAGGTGCAGGCCTGCGGGGTGTGTCACACCGACCTGCACTACAAGCAGGGCGGCATCAGCGACGACTTCCCGTTCCTGCTCGGCCACGAGGCCGCGGGTGTGGTGGAGGCGGTCGGGGACGGGGTCACCGATGTCGCCCCCGGTGATTTCGTGATCCTCAACTGGCGGGCGGTCTGCGGGAAGTGCCGGGCCTGCCTGCGAGGACGGCCCTGGTACTGCTTCGACACCCACAACGCCGACCAGAAGATGACGCTGGCCGCCACTGGCCAGGAACTCTCCCCGGCCCTCGGTATCGGGGCGTTCGCGGAGAAGACGCTGGTCGCGGCCGGACAGTGCACCAAGGTGGACCCGTCGGTCTCGGCCGCGGTGGCCGGGCTGCTGGGCTGCGGGGTGATGGCCGGCATCGGCGCCGCGATCAACACCGGGCAGGTCGGCCGCGGTGACACGGTCGCCGTGATCGGCTGCGGAGGGGTGGGGGACGCGGCGATCGCCGGGGCGAACCTGGCGGGCGCGGCGAAGATCATCGCGGTGGACATCGACGACCGCAAGCTGGAGACCGCCCGCACCATGGGCGCCACCCACACGGTCAACTCCCGCGAGAGCGATCCGGTCGACGCGATCCGGGAGCTGACGGGCGGCTTCGGCGCGGACGTCGTCATCGAGGCGGTCGGTCGCCCGGAGACCTACAAGCAGGCCTTCTACGCCCGGGACCTGGCCGGCACGGTCGTCCTGGTCGGCGTGCCCACCCCGGAGATGAAACTCGACCTGCCCCTGTTGGACGTGTTCGGCCGGGGCGGGGCGCTGAAGTCGTCCTGGTACGGCGACTGCCTGCCGAGCCGTGACTTCCCGATGCTGATCGACCTGCACCTGCAGGGCCGCCTGGACCTGGGCGCGTTCGTCACCGAGACCATCCGGCTCGACGAGGTGGAGAAGGCGTTCGAGCGGATGCACCACGGCGACGTGCTGCGTTCGGTGGTGGTGCTGTGATGGCCTCCCGCATCGAACACCTTGTCACCTCCGGCCAGTTCAGCCTCGACGGCGGCACCTGGGACGTGGACAACAACGTGTGGATCGTCGGCGACGACCATGAAGCGATCGTCATCGACGCCGCCCACGACGCCGACGCCATCGTCCGGGCCGTCGGCGACCGCCGGCTCACCGCGATCGTGTGCACCCACGCCCACAACGACCACATCGACGCCGCCCCCGCCCTCGCCGAGCGCACCGGCGCCACCATCTGGCTGCACCCCGACGACCTGCCGCTGTGGAAGCAGACCCACCCCGACCGTGACCCCGACGCCTGGCTGCAGGACGGCCAGGTCATCGAGGCGGCCGGCGCCGACCTGCGGGTCCTGCACACCCCCGGACACGCGCCGGGAGCCGTCTGCCTGTACGAACCGGGCCTGGCCACCGTCTTCACCGGCGACACCCTCTTCCAGGGCGGCCCGGGCGCGACCGGCCGCTCCTACTCCCACTTCCCCACGATCATCACCTCGATCCGCGAGCGCCTGCTCACCCTCCCGCCCGAGACCAAGGTGCTCACCGGTCACGGCGACCCGACCACCATCGGCGCGGAGGCCCCGCACCTGGACGAATGGATCACCCGTGGCCACTGACGGACCCGAGACCACCACCCCCGACCCCGTCTTACGCCTGCACGGCGTCGGAGTCCTGCGCTGCGCCCCCGACGGCCCGCCCCTCGACGGCGAGAGTGCGGCGCTCGACCTGATCGGCGACGCGTTCGGACGGGACGCGCAGGTGGTCGCCGTACCCGTGGAACGAGTCGGCGAGGAGTTCTTCCGGCTGCGGACCGGGATCGCGGGCGCGGTCATGCAGAAGTTCGTCACCTACCGGCTGCGCCTCGCCGTCATCGGGGACATCTCCGGGCACGTCGCCGCGAGCACCGCCCTGCGCGACTTCGTCCACGAGACCAACCAGGGCGGCCACATCTGGTTCCTCCCCGACTTCGACGCCCTGGACGAGAAGCTGCGTACGACCGGGTGACGTGACACCGGAGCCGGACGACCCCGCGGACGACACGACCGTGAAAGCGGACGACACGACCGTAAAAGACGACAGGAGTTGTCCGGCTTACCCGCCATGCTCGATGCGACAACCGGGCATACGGGAGGCACAGGGCATGTCACAGCCGCTCAAGGACAAGGTCGCACTGGTCGCCGGAGCGACCCGGGGAGCCGGGCGCGGCATCGCCGTGGAACTCGGCGCGGCGGGCGCGACCGTCTACGTCACCGGCCGCTCCACCCGGACCCGCCGCTCCGAGTACGACCGCCCCGAGACCATCGAGGACACCGCCGGCCTCGTCACCGAGGCCGGCGGCCACGGGATCGCCGTACCGACCGACCACCTCGACCCCGCGCAGGTCCGCACCCTCGTCGACCGCATCGCCGACGAGCAGGGCCGCCTCGACATCCTCGTCAACGACATCTGGGGCGGCGAGAAGCTCTTCGCGTTCGACACCCCCGTCTGGGAGCACGATCTCGACAACGGGCTCAGGATCCTCCGGCTCGCCGTCGAGACACACGCGATCACCAGCCACCATGCCCTGCCCCTGCTGCTGCGCCACCCCGGCGGGCTGGTGGTCGAGATGACCGACGGCACCAGCGACTACAACCGCGACACCTACCGCGTCAACTTCTTCTACGACCTCGCCAAGACGTCCGTCCTGCGCATGGCCTTCTCCCTCGGCCACGAAATCGGCCCGCGCGGCGCCACCGCCGTGGCGCTCACCCCGGGCTGGCTGCGCTCGGAGATGATGCTCGAACATTTCGGGGTGCGCGAGGACAACTGGCGCGACGCCCTCGACAGCGTCCCCCACTTCGCCATCTCCGAGACACCGCGCTACGTCGGCCGCGCGGTCGCCGCCCTCGCCGCCGATCCCGACGTGGCACGGTGGAACGGCGCGTCCCTCTCCAGCGGCGGTCTCGCCCGGGAGTACGGGTTCACCGACCTCGACGGCAGCCGCCCCGACGCCTGGCGGTACCTGGTCGAGGTACAGGACGCGGGCAAGCCGGCGGACACGACGGGGTACCGGTGACGATCCTGTCCGCCTTGTCCGTGCCCAGGTGATCGTCGCGGGACTACCGTCGGCCCCATGACGGACACCACGCGTTTCGAGGGGTACGGGGTTCTCATCACGGGCGCCGCCCGCGGCATCGGCGCGGCCACCGCCCGGCGGTTCGCCGAGGAGGGGGCGCGCGTCCTGGTCACCGACGTCGACGGGCCGGCGGCCGAGAAGACGGCGGCCGCGCTGCGCGCGCGGGGGCCGGCGGCCGAGGCCCTGGAGTGCGACGTGACGGACCGGGCGTCCGTGGAGGCGGCCGTCGCCCACGCCGTCACGGTCTTCGGACGGCTCGACGTCCTGGTCAACAACGCCTACAGCTGCACGCCCGACGCCCCGCTCTTCGAGGACGAACCCGACGAGGTGTGGGCCCGCGACCTGGACGTCACCCTCACCGGCGCCTACCGCTGCGCCCGCGCCGCCCTCCCGCACCTGGCCGCCTCCGGTCGCGGCGCCGTCGTCAACATCGGCTCCGTCAACGGCCTCCAGGACTACGGCAACCACGCCTACAGCGCCGCCAAGGCGGGCCTCGGCTCCCTGACCCGAACCCTCGCCGGACACGCCGCCCCGCGCGGGGTGCGGGTCAACCTGGTGGCCCCGGGCACCGTCCGTACGACGCCCTGGGAGGGCCGGGAGGACGACCTGGACGCGGTGCGCGGCCTGTATCCCCTGGGCCGGGTCGGCGAACCGGAGGACATCGCGGCGGCGGTCACCTTCCTGGCCTCGTCCGACGCCTCCTGGATCACCGGCACGACCCTCACGGTCGACGGCGGCCTCACCGCGGTGAACACGGGATTCCGCACGGCGGTCAGCCGGCCGGGGACAGCTCCCGAGCCCGGGTGAGGCCCTCCGCGCCCCGCACGGTGCGGGGCGCGTCGAATGTCACCGTTTCGTCGCAGCACGGGCGGCACTACAACCGAATCCCCCGGGCACCGGTCTAGCTGGGAGAGATCGCAGGACCGTATAAAGGGGGATGGTCATGAGGAACATACGCAGACGGGGTGCCGTCGTACTCGGAGTCACCGGACTGGTGGCGCCGCTGACGCTCGCGCTGGGCACCGCGCCCGCGCAGGCGGCGAGCTGCACCACGCAGACCGGGCCCTACCAGAAGCAGGTGGAGAAGTTCCTCGGCCGGCCGGTCGACGGCAGGCAGTCCGCCGCCGACTGCAAGGCCACCCAGGCCTTCCAGACCAAGCACGGCATCACCCCGAACGCCGGGTACGCGGGCTCCGTCACCTGGGGCGTGATGAACCTGATGAACAAGCAGAAGGCCGTCGGGAACAACCCCAACAAGAACGGCACGTGCCCGGTCAACAAGGGCCGGATCGCCTGCGTGAACCTCACCCTCCAGCTGAGCTGGATCCAGGACGGCCGGAACCTCGTCTACGGCCCCGTCCCGGTGCGCACCGGCCGCGACGGCTACGAGACCCGCACTGGACTGAAGAAGATCTACTGGCGGGACATCGACCATGTCTCCAGCATCTACAACGTGCCGATGCCCTACAGCCAGTTCTTCGACGGCGGCCAGGCCTTCCACTCGGTCGGCCTCAGCATGTGGAACCCGCCGGGCTCGCACGGCTGCGTCAACATGACCACCACCACGGCCAAGAAGTACTGGTCGCTCCTGAAGAACGGCGACGACGTCTTCGTGTACGGCCGCAAGCCGGGCACCTGAGACAGGCGCCCGGCCCGCACGCGCCCCGCTACTGGGGCGCGTCCCCGAAGTCCGGTATGTCCAGCCTGACCCCGCCCTGCCGCGCGGACTCGTGCGCGACGATGCCCGGCAGGGTGTAGCGGGCGGCCACCCACGCGTTCACCGACGGCAGGCTCCGCGTGTTCACCGCGGTGACGAAGTCGTCGACCAGGAAGTGGTGGCTGCCCTCGTGGCCGTTGTGCAGGTTGTCGAACTCCCGCGGCAGGCGCGAGCGGTCGTGCACCGGCGCCGACCCGGAGGTGAAGGCGGCCCGCAGGTCCGGCGCGATGTGCTGGAGCGACGGGTCGTCCGGGGACATGGTGGGCTTGGGCTCCAGCAGCTCGCTGATGTCCTTCACCCCGTTCTTGTCCTGCCACAGCGCCACCGTCGCCAGCTGCTCCATGCTCCCCTCCGTCCCGAAGAACCGGAAACGGGACTCCCGGATGTGCGAGGGGTAGCCGACCCGGCGGAACTCGTTCGTCCGGAACGAGCCGCCGCCGGCCACCTCGAACAGCGCGGTCGCGTTGGAGACGTCGTTGTCGAACTGGCTGACCTCCTTGTCGAAGACGCCGTCCCCGCGGTCGTCGACCACCCCGATCGCCGACACGCTCACGGCGTGCGTCTGCCAGGCGCCCAGCACCCCGCCGATCGCGTGGGTCGGGTACAGCAGCGGGGGATAGCTGGCGGTCGCCTTCCAGTTCTCGCCGCCGCTGTACTGGTACGCCTCGTAGAACCCCAGGTCCATGTCGTGGACGTAGTCGCCCTCGGCGTAGAACAGCCGCCCGAAGGAGCCCTCGGCGATCTGGTTGCGGGCGTGCACGGTGGCCGGGTTGTACTGGCTGGTCTCACCCATCATGTAGGTCAGTCCGGTCGCCTTGACCGCGTCGATGATCGCCGCGATCTCCTCGGCGGTGATCGCCATCGGGACGGCGGAGTAGACGTGCTTGCCGGCGTTCAGGCCCTGCACGACCAGCGGCCCGTGGGTCCAGCGCTGGGTGAAGATCGCGACCGCGTCGATGTCCTTCGACTCCAGCATGGCTTCGTACGAGGGGAACGTGCCCGCCAGGCCTTCGGCGGCGGCCAGTTGCTCGGCCCGTTCGGGGAGGATGTCGGTGACGTGGACGTCGCGGACGCCGGGATGCGCCAGGAACAGCTTGGCGAACTGGCCCGAGAACTGTCCGGCGCCCACGATGCCGAGGGAGAACGTCATGGATGGCGTGCCCTTCACTGGTCGATTCACTGGTCGAGAATCAGGTTGATCTGGTCGGTGGTCTCATCGAGGCTGCTCACGGACTTGCCGTTGCCGAAGATGTCCTGCATCGCGGGGTGCATCAGCGCGTACACGTCCGCCGAGTAGTTGGTGATCGGGAAGGAGAAGGTGGTGAAGTCCTTCTTGTCGGCGACCGGCTTGGTGAAGGCCGTGACGTCGATGCCCTTCTTCTTGTACGCGGCCACCGCGGCCTTCGTACTGTCGGGCGTGGCGGGAAAGACGATTCCGTAGTTGCCCACGGTCTTCTGGCAGGCCTCGGACGACAGGTACTTCACCCACTTCAGGGCGCCCTGCTTGTTGGAGGCGTTCTTGGTGACGGAGTCGGCGAGGCCGTTCATCATGGTGGCGCGCTTGCCGGTGGGACCCACAGGGGTGAAGGCGGTGCCCACCTTCAGGCCCTTGACGCCGTAGTACGTCGAGATCATCCAGGCGCCGTCGAAGGCTGCCGCCGCCTTGCCGCCGGCCACCTGCGCGTTCGCCGGGTTCGCACCTGCGCTGTAGTCCGTGAGGGGGGCCATGTAGCCCTTCTTCGCCAGACCGAAGTACCACTTGATGACGGACTGGAAGGTCTTGCTGTCGTACTGGTACTTCGTGCCCCACCGCTTCTTGTCGGTGTAGTTCCAGCCCGCGGAAGCAGCGAAGTTGCTCCAGGTCGTCTGGCCGTCGCCGTCCCCGGCGCCGCCCGTCGCGAGGCCGTACACCTTGACGTGGCGCCGGTCGAAGCCCGGTTCGTCACCGCGCTTGCCGTTCCTGTCGACCGTGAGATGGGCGATGGCCTTCTCGAAGGTGCCGCCGTCCTTCGGGTTCCAGGAAAGGGAGTTCAGCTCCTGAGCGGTGAGCCCGGCATCGCCGGCCATCTTCTGGTTGTAGAAGAGGGCGACGGTGTCCCAGTCCTTGGGAGCGCCGTAGCGGTGCCCGTCCTGGCCGGTCCAGTTGGCGGCGAGCCCGGACTGGTAGTCGGACGCGTCGATGCCCAGGTCGTCGAGCGGTTCCAGCACCTTGAGGTCGGCGAACTGGCCGAACTTCTGGATGTGGTCGGTGAACACGTCCGGCTGGGTGCCCGCGATGAAGCTCGCGGTGAGCTTGGTCCAGTAGTCGTCCCAGCCCAGCTGTGTGATCTTGACGTTCAGTCCCGGGTTCTCCTTCTCGAAGCCCTTCGCGCAGGCCTGGTAGGCGGGCAGCTGGTTGGCGTCCCACAGCCAGTACGACACCGTGTGCGCGGACGAACCGGCGCCGCCTCCCTTGGCACAGCAGGCCGTCAGGGACAGCGCCAAAGCTCCGGTCAACGCACCACTCAGCGCGGCGAACGTACGAATTCGCATGCCGGTCCCCTTACTTGATTCCGGTGAAGCTGATGGAACTGACGATGCGGCGCGCGAAGATGCCGAAGAGCACGACCATGGGCAGCGCGGCGATGAGCGTGGCCGCCATCAGGCCGGACCAGTCGTAGCCGGTCTGCGGCGTCTGCGCGCGGAAGATGGCCAGCGCCACGGTGAGCACGCGCGAGCTGTCGCTGTAGGACACCATCAGCGGCCAGAAGTAGTCGTTCCAGGCGGTGATGTACGTCAGGACGCCCAGTGTGAGGACGGGGGTGGACGCCATCGGCAGCATCACCCGGAAGAAGATCCGGGTCTTTCCGGCGCCGTCGAGCAGGGCCGCCTCCTCGACCTCGCGGGGCACGTTCATGAAGAACTGCCGCAGGAAGAACACCGCGAACGGCGTCATGAACATCGTCGGCAGCGAGATGCCCAACAGGGTGTCCACCAGGCCGAGTTGTTTGATGAGCACGAAGTTCGGGAGCAGGGTGAAGATCGCGGGCACCATCAGCCCGGCGAGGAACAGCCCGAACATCCTGTCCCGGCCGCGCCACCTGAGGCGCGCGAAGGCGTACGCGGCCATGGCGGAGAAGAAGATCTGGCAGACGGTGATCAGGGTGGACACGATCACCGAGTTGATCAGGTAGCGCCAGAACTTCAGTCCGCCGCCCGCGCCGCCCTGGGCTATCGCCTCCTTGGTGGACTGCAGACCCAGGGCCCGCTCGAAGCCACCGGACGTCAGGTCCACGGGCAGGGGATCGCCGGGGTGCGCGGCGAGCGCGGTGTTGGTGGACAGCGCGGTGCGCAGGATCCAGTAGAACGGCAGCAGGGTGATGAGCACGATCGCGGCCATCACCGCCCAGGCCATGATCCGGCCGAAGGAAGGCCGGCGCCTGGTGGGCCGTACGGTCGTCGTGGTTGCCACGGCAGCCAAGTCAGCCATGTCAGGGTCTCCTTCCCCGTCAGCCGAGGTCGGTCTGGCCGGCCCGGGTGAGCCGGTACTGGACGAAGGTGATCGCGCTCAGCACGACCAGCAGGGCGACGGACATCGCCGAGGCGTAGCCGAACTGGAAGCGACCGAAGGCGGCGCCGTAGATGTAGTACTGGAGCACGTTGGTGGCGTTCGCCGGCCCGCCCAGGGTCGTCACGGCGACCGTGTCGAACACCTGGAACGAACCGATCACCGTCATGATCAGCACCACCGCGAGGACGGGACGCAGCAGCGGCATGGTGATCCGCCAGAACATCCGCCACTCGCTCGCGCCGTCCACCTTGGCGGCCTCGTACATGTCGTTGGGGATGGCCTGGAGACCGGCGAACAGCAGCAGCGCGGTGTAGCCGACGTGCCGCCACACATTGATCAGGGCGATCGTCGGGATCGCCCAGGTGTCGTCCGCGAGGAACGGGATGCGGTCGAAACCGAGACCCGAGATGATCTCGTTGCCGATGCCGAGCTGGGTGTCCAGGATCCACAGCCAGACGATGCCGGCGACGACGTTCGCCATCAGGTACGGCGTGAGCACGATCCCGCGCAGCAGCGCCGACTGCGTCAGCCGCTGCAGCAGGACGGCGATGGCGAGCGCCGCGACCGTCTGCACCCCGATGTTGATCAGCACGTACTCGACGGTGACCTTGAGCGAGTCCCAGAAGATCGGGTCATTCACCATGCGTACGTAGTTGTCCAGTCCCACCCACTCGGGCGGGGTGAGCAGGTTGTAGCGCGTGAAGCTCAGGTAGATGCCCCGCAGCGTCGGCCACAGCAGGAAGACCAGGAAGCCCAGCAGGGCCGGCGCGATGAACACCGCGGCGAGCCGTCCGTCACCCCGGTTCTCCCCGGCCCGCGACCGGTCCGTCCTCGGTTTGGTCCGTGCGCCCTCGGCGCCGCCCAGGGGCAGACGTGACGGTGGGCTGCTGGAGGCGATGGTCATCGGGAGACTCCCTTGTCCGCGGCGGCTCGTCCTCGGCCATTTACTTTTGCGGCGGAAGAATCCATGCGTCAAGGGTCGTGCCAACATCTTTTCCAAGACACCTGATACGCCCTAGAGTGGTCACGTTGTTTTTGCAACGAAAAAAATCTCTGTGGGAGTCTGACCCTATGACCGCAGGTGCCAGCTGGCTGCCACTGAGTGCGGGGGAGCGCTCGGTGGCGATCGAGGTGCTCGTCCACGGCCCGTTGTCGCGCACCGAGCTCGCGCGCCGACTGGACCTCTCCCCGGGCAGCCTCACCCGTTTGACCAAACCGCTGATCGAGTCGGGCCTGCTGATCGAGGTCCCGGAGGCCGGCTCCCCGGCCGAGGCGCGCCAGGGGCGCCCCTCGCAGCCCCTCGACGTCGTCGCGGAATCCCGCTCCTTCCTCGGCCTCAAGATCACCGAGGACATGGTCTACGGCGTCGTCACCACCCTGCGGAGCGACATCGTCGCCCGCCACGACCGTCCCCTCACCACCCACGACCCCGACCGGGTCGCCGACCTGCTGGCCGAGATGACGGCCGAACTCACCCGCGAGCACCCGCGGCTGGCCGGCATCGGCATCGGCGTCGGCGGGCTGGTGCGGGACCGGTCCGTGGTGGGGGAGTCACCGTTCCTGAACTGGCGCGAGGTCCCCCTGGCCGCGCTCGTCGAGGAGCGCACCGGGCTTCCCGTGATCGTCGAGAACGACGTCGCCGCCCTCGTCGAGGCCGAGACCTGGTTCGGCGCCGGACGCGGCTACGACCGCTTCGTCGTCCTCACCATCGGCGCCGGCATCGGCTACGGCCTCGTCCTGGGCGGCAAGCGCGTGCCCTACGCCGAGGAGGACCGTGGCTTCGGCCGCCACTGGATCATCAACCCCAACGGTCCGCTCACGCCCGAGGGTGAACGCGGCAGTGCCGTCTCCCTGCTCACCATCCCCAACATCCGCTACCAGGTGCGGGCGGCCACCGGCCGCGACCACACCTACGAGGAGATCCTCACCCTCGCCGCCGCGGGGGAGCCGATGCCGGCCCGTGTCATCGACGAGGCCGGGCGTGCCCTCGGCATCCTGGTCGCGCAGATCGCCAACTTCGTGCTGCCGCAGAAGATCCTTCTCGCCGGGGAAGGCGTCGGTCTGATCGAGGTGGCCGGCAAAGTGGTGGACGACACCCTCCGTACCCACCGGCATCCGCTGGCCGCCCCGGTCGACCTGGAGACCAAGGTGTCCGACTTTCACGACTGGGCCCGCGGCGCCGCGGTGCTGGCGATCCAGGTGCTGGTGCTGGGCTCGGTGGAAGCGTGAAGTTCCGGCCGGGGGTTGGCATTTGGACGTGATCAGCAACACGGTCCGGAATGTCCGTTTAGCTTGTGATGACTCACATCGTCTTCACCTCGGCCGCCGTATGCTTCACATCATGTCCACCCGTGTTGAACCCGCTACCGAACGCTCGGCTGATGAGGTCAACGAGGAGATCCGGGCGCTGTGGCTCAGGTCGGGCGGGACACTGAACGGCGAGCAGCGTGAGGAATACCGGCGCCTCGTCCTCGAGTGGGCCGCCGCGGCCCCCGGTCGGTGACGGCGGCCTGACCGCCGCCTGAGGGTCGCTGCCGCAAGGCATCGGCCCGCGCTCCCGGGGCACCCCTGACCGAATGGGCCCCCTCCTCGCTCTGACCTCCGCCATCACCTACGGCATCGTCGACTTCGCCGGCGGGCTGCTGTCCCGCCGTGCCCACTTCGCCGCCGTCACCGTCCTCGGCCAGCTGGGCGGCCTCGTGCTCGCGTGCGCGGCCGCCCTGCTGCTGCCCGCCGACGATGTCCACCTCGTCGACCTCCTGTGGGGTGCGCTCTCCGGCGTGGGCAGCGGCACCGCCATGCACTTCCTCAACCGCGGACTGAGCCGCGGCGCGATGAGCGTGGTCGTGCCCGTCAGCGCGGTCACCGGGGTCGCCCTGTCCGTGCTGTGCGGTGTGCTCCTCGGTGACCGGCCCGAGCCGCTCGCCTGGGCCGGCATCGCCGTCACGGTGCCCGCGCTGTGGCTCGTCTCCGGCGGCGGCACCGACACCGGCCGGGGAACGGCGGACGGGCTGCTGGCCAGCGCGGGTGTCGCCGTGCAGTACATCGCCCTCGCCCAGGCCGGCCCGGCCAGTGGACTGTGGCCGGTGGCGGCGGGCCGGGTCGCCGCCGTCCTCGTCCTGCTGCCCGGCGCGGCCCGCCACACCGGACGCCTGAGGATGCCGCCCGCCCTGCTGGTCCGGGCGCTCCTGGTCGGAGCGGGGGCCGCCCTCGGACTGGTGCTGTATCTGCTCGCCGCCCAGCGGCAGTTGCTGGCCGTCGCCGTGGTCCTGGCCTCCCTCTACCCGGCCCTCCCGGTCATCCTCGGACTGGCCGTGCTGCACGAGAAGGTCACCGTGAGACAGACGGCGGGCCTGCTGGGCGCGGCCGCCGCCACCGTCCTGCTGACCGTCGGATGAGGCGGGACCGGCCGAGGGGCGGGTCAGTTCCATGTGGCCGAGTAGTACTGCCGGTACGCCTTGCGGTCCTGCTCGGCACGGATGAACCGGGTGGCCGCCAGCGCGACCAGACTGCCCGCGATGACCAGCAGACCGGGCCCGACGTTCCGCGGGTCCGTGAGCCGGGCCAGCAGCGGTTCCCCGCTCACACCGCCCCCCGCCGGCGCCGACGACCCGGGCTGCGCCGCACCGGGGTCGATCGCGCTCTGCGTCGAGGAGGCGGACGGCGCCGCGGAGTCCTTGCCGTTGGCGCCGCCGGCGGCCGGGACCGCCACGAGCAGCTTGACGTTCAGATCGGCCAGCGCCTTCGTCACCGGCTGGAAGAACGTCGTACCGCCGCTCGTGCAGTCGCCGCTGCCGCCCGAGGTCACCCCGAGGGCGATCCCCTCGGAGAACATCGGGCCGCCGCTGTCACCGGGTTCGGCGCACACGTTCGTCTCGATCAGGCCGGTGACGGTGCCCTCGGGGTAGTTGACCGTGGCGTTGAGCCCCGTCACCTCGCCGTCCCGCAGCCCGCTGGTGCTGCCGCTGCGGAACACCCGCTGCCCGACGGTCGGATCTGCCGCGCCGGTGATCTGGACGCCCTTGCCGTTGCCGATGGCCACCACGGCGGCTCCGTCGCCCGCCTTGCCGTCGGCGTACTGCACCAGGGAGAAGTCGTTGCCGGGGAAGCTCTGCGTGACCGTCTTGCCCAGCCGTGCGCTGGCCCCGGAGTCCTCGAACCAGATGGAGCCGGTGGGCCCGCAGTGCCCGGCGGTGAGGATGAAGTCGCTCTGCCCGTTGGTCACGTTGAAGCCCGCCGAGCAGCGGCCGCCGGTCGACAGGATGGGCAGCGCGCCGTTGATGCGGGGGGTGAAGCTGCCCTGGGTGCGTTCCATGCGGACGAAGCTGCCGATGCCGCCGGCGACCTTGGTCATCCGGGACCAGTCGTCGGCCGAGACGGTGCTGTCCCCCCGTACGACGACACGGTTGGTGCGGTAGTCCATCGCCCAGGCCGTGCCCGGCACCCGGGGTGCCGAACGCAGCGTCGTGGTCGCCGACTTGAGCTCGTTCATGCTGTGCGACACCATCTTCGCCTCGGCCCCCGCAGCGCGGACCTCGGCCGCCGCGTCCTTGTCGGTGACCGCGACCACCGGCCGGCCGTCGGCGCCGATCCAGGTGCCCGCCGTACGGGAGGGGCCGAGCCGCCGGACGAGCCCCTCGCCCGTGGTCCCGGCCTGCTGGGCCTGCTGGGCGAACGTGCGGGGAGCGGGGACGGCGGGAGACTCACTGGCCATGGCCCGCGTGACCATCGTCCCTCCGAGAAGGAGTCCGCCGACGGCCGCCAGCCGTGTCACTCGCCGGACGACCCGTCGTCGTGCGTGCCTCATGCATGGCTCCCGAACCCCGACCTCACGGACAACACCGCGGGGCACCCGCTTGGTTGAGCACCCTCCTTCCATACGTGGGCCGGAGCGGGTGTGTTCACGGCACGGGTGATCTCTCCTCGTCCGATCTCTCCTCGTCCGGCGAGACGAGCTCTCCCCAGCTGGACTCGTCGCCCCAGACGGACGCCCGGTCGACGTAGGGCCGCAGCAAGGCGGTGAGCGGGGGATCGCCCCGTCCGTTCAACTCGTCCGAGGCGATCTTGCGGGCGATGCCGGCGAGGAAGTCGGCGACCTGCACCCGGGCATCCCGCCGGGCTTCCACCAACCGGAGTCCGGCGAGGCCCACGCCCGCCCGGCGGCTGGTCTCCTCGATCCAGGCGATGCGTTCCGGCGTCAGCATGTTCTGCCGGTCGTGCACCAGCCGGACCGGCCGTCCGCCGGCGCTCCAGTACGTGGCCGTGCTGACGATGGCGGGCAGCAGCGGGTTGAGGAGCGGGACCAGCGTGGGACCCTCCCCGACGTCGGCCCGGTAGGCGTCGGCGCGGGGCCGGGCCGACGCGAGCCGGTCGAGCACGTCCGTCACCGTCGTACGGTCCGTCACCGTCGTACGCGGAGACGCCCGCCGCAGGGCGTCCACCTCGCGGAAGAAGCCCTCCACGGGGGCTTCGGGCTCCCCGTCGTTCCTGACCCGCAGCAACTGGTTGGCCGCGGTGAGGAACGCCCGCCACCGCTCCTGTCCGAACGCCCGCGGGCCGGTCCGGAACAGCACCACGGCGTCGGTCGATCCGGGGCCGAGCAGAAGGTCGACAGCCCGGTCCACGACCAGGAACGTCTTCTCGATCAGGTGCACATGGGCCTGTCCGTGGATCGGCCCGGCCGGCGCGAGCAGCCACTCCAGCACCGCCCGGTGCTTCTCCCGCAGCAGATGGTTCGCCTTGTACTCCTCCGCCGGCGACCGGATCCGGTCCCGGATCTCCTGCACGGCCGCTGCGGCGGACTCCACGGACAACCGCACGCTCGCGTGCGCGAACACATCGGTGTTCCCGCCGGTGAGGTTCTCCCCGTCCGACCCCGACTCGTCGCAGCCGACCTCCAGAACCCCGCCCGCCGGGGCCGTCGCCCGTACGCCGTCCTCATGACTCCAGGTCACACCGCAGCCCCCTTATCTTGTGCGCATGACCAGGATCCCGCACGAACCGTCCGGTGAACCGAATCCACTGCGCTCCCTCACCCTCGACCAGCTCCGTCGTCGTACCAGCATGAAGTGGCGCACGTATCCCGAGGACGTCCTGCCGGTGTGGGTGGCCGAGATGGACGTCCCGCTCGCCGAACCGGTCGTCCGCGCGGTCACGGACGCGCTCGCGCTCGGCGACACCGGCTACCCGGCCGGCACCGCGTACGCCGAGGCGCTGGCCGCCTTCGCCGCCGAGCGGTGGGACTGGGACGGGCTCGCGGTGGAACGCACCGCGATCGTGCCCGACGTGATGCTCGGCGTCGTCGAGATGCTGAGACTGGTCACCGGCCCCGGTGACCCGGTGGTCGTGAACCCGCCCGTGTATCCGCCGTTCTTCCAGTTCGTCGCGCACATGGACCGGACGGTGGCCGAGGCCCCGCTGGGCGCGGACGGGCGCCTCGACCTGGGCACCCTGGAGGAGACCTTCCGGCGGGCGGTCGCGGGCGGGCGGCGGGCCGCCTACCTGCTGTGCAGCCCGCACAACCCGACCGGCACCGTGCACACCGCCGAGGAACTGACCGCGGTCGCCGCCCTCGCCGGGCGGTACGGCGTCCGGGTGGTCGCCGACGAGATCCACGCCCCGCTCGTCACCGCCGGCGCGCGCTTCGTGCCGTACCTCCGCGTGCCGGGCGGCGAGAACGGGCTGTCCCTGATGTCGGCGTCCAAGGGCTGGAACCTGGCCGGCCTGAAGGCCGCGCTCGCCGTCGCGGGACCCGGGGCCGCCGCCGACCTGGCCCGGCTGCCGGAAGAGGTCGGGCACGGCCCGAGCCACGTCGGCGTGCTCGCCCACACCGCCGCCCTGCGCGAGGGCGTCCCCTGGCTGGACGCCCTGCTGGCCGGTCTCGAAGACAACCGGCGCCTGCTCGCGGACCTGCTCGCCGAGCACCTGCCCGCGGTGGTCTGCCGCCCGGGCGAGGCCACCTACCTGGTCTGGCTCGACTGCCGCGCCCTCGGCCTCGGCGACGACCCGGCGCAGACCTTCCTGCGCCGCGGCCGGGTGGCCCTCAGCTCCGGGCTCCCCTTCGGGACCGGGGGCGCGGGGCACGTACGCCTGAACCTGGCGACCTCACCGGAGATCCTTCAGGAGGCGGTACGGCGGATGGCGGCGGCGGTCGGCTGACCGGGCCCGGCCCCCGGACCGGCCCCGGTGCTGGAACCCCGCGGCAACGGAGGGCCGCCTAGACTTCCCGACATGGACGAGACGGCGTCGGCGCGCCTGGGCGCGGGCAAGTATCTGCTGGTCACCAGCTTTCGGAGGAACGGCACTCCGGTCGCCACCCCGGTGTGGGTGGTGCGCGACGGCGACACGCTCGGTGTGTGGACCGCCGCCGACTCCGGCAAGGTCAAGCGCATTCGGGCGCGGGGCGACGTCCTCGTCGGGCCCTGTGACGCGCGCGGCCACCCGACCGGCGACCTGGTCCCCGCCACCGCCGAGATCACCGACGCGGCCACGGTCGCCCGGTACCGGCAGCTCATCAGGCGCAAGTACGGCATTCTGGGCCGCCTCTCCCTGCTCGGCAGCAGACTGCGCCGCGGCCTGGACGGGACGGTCGGCATCCGGGTGAGCTTCGATTCCTGACACAGGGGGCGAGCCGCGCGGCCCGCCCCCTGTGACGGTCGGGCTACGACGCGTCCAGCACCGTGCCGGTCGCCTCCGGTCCGCCCTCCTGCGGCTCACCCCCGTCGTCGGCGAGCCGGAAACGCACCGACTCGGCCGGCTCGGCCACCGTGTCCGCGACGGTCGGCACGGAGGTCTCCGCGCTGGTCTGCCCGGCGGGCACGGCCGCCTGCAGGTAGAGGTACGCCTCGGACAGCGGGAGCTCCGGATCCGGGGAGACACCGAAGTTGTCCATCAGCCACTGCGGATCGACATCCTTGGTGGACAGCTCCGCACCCTGGGTGGGCGAGGTCGCCGCGAGGAAGGGCCACACCTCCACGTCGGCGGCCTCGGACAGCGTCACCCGCCAGGTCAGCGGTTGACCCTCGGTCACCCGGTCCGCGACCGGCGTCACGCCGATCTTCGGCAGGGGGTCGTCGTTCTGCACGCTGACCCCGCCGCGGTACGCGCCGACGACCGCCCCGTGGACCGCCTTCACGGCGATGTCGTGGTCCATGTCGTACGCGTAGCGGGTGTTGCCCGTCACCTTCACCGACACGTCGATGTCCCGGCCGCCGGGCCTCACCGTCACGAGCCGGTCCTTCGCCGTGCCGGTCTCCGGGTCGATCACGTACACCCGCACCTGACCACTGCCCTGCCCGGCCACCCGCACCGGGATCCGGTACGTACGGACGCCGGAGTCGCCCTCCTTCACCGTCGTGCGGCCGATGTCGACGCGCGGCAGCGCGGCCGCCCGGACCGCCGGCGTCCCCGGACGCCAGCCCCACGCGTCCATCAGCCAGGCCTGGCCCGAGCCCGAACGCGGCGTCAGCTCAAGGGACTTGATGTGCTTGAGGTCGAGCCCCGCGCGGGCGGCGGCCGACAGCGGTACGCGCACCTCGCGCGCCCAGTACGAGGTCGTGTTGTCACTGCCCGGCAACCCGTCCACCCGGACCCCGCCGAGCGTGGCCCGCTTGCCGGAGGCGTCGGCGACGGCCACGTCGAGCCGCGTGCCGGTGGTGTTCGGCGGCACGATCACCCGCAGCGCCAGGTCCTTGGCACCGGTGAGCGAGACCGGCTTGTCGGGACGCACCCGCGTCACCGACCCGGGAGACGACCAGCGCAGCGCCACGGCACGGCGTCCGCTCTCGCGCTCCGTGTCCCAGCGCGCGAAGTGCGGGGAGGCCGCTGAGGACTCGGGGTCCAGGCAGGAGACGGCCGGGTCCGGATCCACCGCCGAGCACAGCCGGCCGCCGGTCACCTTCACGGGTCCGTCCGGCAGGAACCCGGCGCCGCGCCGCGCGCCGACGGCGTGCGTCAGCACCCGGGCGGGATCCGCCGAGGGAGCCCGGCGGCCCGAGCCGTCGAGCAGCGGGCGGACCTTGTCGTCACCGGCGACGAACAGCCGGGCCGCCGCGGCGATGTAGGTCGCCCCGGCCTGGTGCTGCTGGTCGGCTGTCAGCCGGGTCGGAGCGCCCACCGAGCACACCGGGTCCTTCTGTTCCCCCTGCTCCCCGCCCTCCCAGAAGTCGTCCCAGGAGGGTGCCTCGGACTGGCCCGGGGTCCACTCGCTGTTGAAGTAGTTGTGGTTGGCGCCGACCATGTACACGGCGCTGTGCAGGGCGCTGCCCCGGCTCACCCCGCGCGTCCCGTCGACGTACACCTCGCCCTGGAGGTCGGACACGTCGCCGTCGCAGCCGGGCAGGATCGTCACCGACGGCACGTCCGCGACCGGATTCTGGCCGAAGATCGTCGGTCCGATGAGCACGGTCCCGCGCACCTTCCAGCGCACCGGGCCGCGGTAGCCGTCCTGGTCGGCGGGCGGCGGGTAGAGGCTGTCCATGGCGGCCCGGTTGACGCCCTCGCCGCCGCGTGAGTGTCCGACCAGCAGGACACGGGACAGGTCGGCCTTCGGCGCGGCGCGTACGACGGCCGGTGCCGTGGCCGGGTGGGCGGCCCAGTCGGCCCAGCGGGCCAGGTGCTGCCGGACGAGGGAGGAGCGCGCCTGGGCGCCGGCGTCCTCGAGACCACCGTCCTGGCCGTTGACACCGTTGGCCGAGATCGACACGGTGACATAGCCCTGGGATGCCAGCAGCTTCTGGTCCCGCAGATAGCCCTTGTGGCTGGGGATCTCCTTCAGGCCGGCCGGACAGGGCCAGTCGATGTTCACGTCGTCCTCGGTGCCGCCCGGCTTGTAGCAGGTGGGGTGCCGGCCGTGCAGGAACAGCGCCAGGGGGCGGCTGCCGGTGGCGCCTTTCGGGGCCACCACCTCGGCGCGCATCTCGACCGGCGCCGAGAGCCCGGGCAGGCGTACCGGGGCGAGGTCGTACTCACCGGCGGCCGTGCGGTACGAGCCCGGCTTCCCGGGGTCGACGGCTCCCGTCGGCAGGGGAGCGGGCGGCTGGGCGGCGGCCAGGGAGCCGCGCTCGCGGGACTCGGCGGCCGTGCCGGTGGGCGCGTCCAACCGGCGTCCCGCGGCCGTCACCTGGAGGTCGGTCAGTCTCGCCGTGCGGATCTCGTCGAGGCGCAGACGGAACGTCCGCCCGTCCTTCCCCGCCGACGGCACTCCGAGCAGCCGGTTCCCGGTGTGGAACTCGACGCGTGCGTCCCCCATGGGCACCCGCTGCGGAGCACGCCACACCAGCTCGCGCGCGGCACCCTCCCCGGCGACCCGCCAGCCGGGCGGAAGCCCTTCCGCGGTCGCCGTGCCGGGCGGCTGCGGCTGTCTCGGCTCTTGGGCCTGTGCCAGTCCGGGCGCCCCCGCCAGGGCCGCCAGCACCGCCACGGCGGTCACACATATTCGCCGGGCACGGATCATGGTCCTCTCCTCAAACCCCCGAACGCGGGCGCCCCGTCCGTCGCGGGAGCCTCACGTGTCACAGAGGAGGGGCCGAGAGTCCTGTGGGTTGTCTTTAAAGGGGAATCGGTCACCGGTGAGCGATGCGATCCAGCCAGCGCGCGTAGCCGACTCCCGCGTGGGGGAAGCGCTTTCCATGAGCCGAACCCACCGTCACCGGGCCGTCGTCGTCGGCACCGGGCACCGCGCCCAGATGTTCACCCGGGCCCTCGCCGAACGCCCCGACCACCTCGTCGCCGCCCTCTGCGATCCCAGCCCCACCCGGATGGCCTTCCACAACGGCCTGTTGACCGCGGCCGGTGAACCGGCCGCCGCCCAGTGGGAACCGGACCGCTTCGACGAACTGCTCGCCGAGGAGGACATCGACGAGGTCGTCGTCACCACCGTCGACGCCGAGCACGACCGCTACATCGTCCCGGCCCTGAAAGCCGGCTGCCGGGTGGTCACCGAGAAGCCGATGACCGTGGACGCGGACCGCTGCTCCCGCATCCTCGCCACGGTCCGGGACACCGGCAACTCCCTGACCGTCGCCTTCAACTACCGCTTCAACCCCGTCCACGAGAAGGTCCGCGCGCTGCTCGCCGAGGGCGCGGTCGGCGAGGTCCTGTCCGTGCACTTCGAGTGGCTGCTCGACGTACGCCACGGCGCCGACTACTTCCGCCGCTGGCACCGGGACAAGCAGCGCAGCGGCGGCCTCATGGTGCACAAGTCGAGCCACCACTTCGACCTCGTCAACTGGTGGCTCGCCGACGAGCCGCAGGACGTCTTCGGCTACGGACGGCTCGGCTTCTACGGCCGTGCGGCGGGCGAACGCCACGGACTGCGCCGGGCCTACGACCGTGCCCACGGCGCCGCCGCCGCGGCCGACGATCCCTTCGCCCTGGACCTCGCGGCCGACGACACCCTGCGCGCCCTGTATCTCGACGCCGAACAGGACGACGGATACGTCCGTGACCGCAACGTCTTCGACGGTCCCGTCACCATCGAGGACGACATGGCCGTCCTCGTCCGCTACGTCGGCGGCGCGACGATGACGTACCACCTCACCGCCTACTCCCCGTGGGAGGGCTACCGGGTGATGTTCAACGGCAGCGCGGGCCGGCTGGAGCTGGAGGTGGAGGAGAGTCGCTGGCAGCCGCCCCGGGCCCTGATCACCTCGGGCAGCGGCGCCGTGCACGGCGACACCGCCGCCGAACACGCGGGCGGGGCCCGCCTCACCCTGCGCCCGCTGTGGCAGCCGCCGGTCGACGTCCCGCTGGTCACCGCGCACGAGGCGCACGGCGGAGGCGATCCGCGTATGCTGGACGCGCTCTTCGGCCCCGTGGACCCGGCGCAACCCATGCATGCCGACGCTGTCGGCGCCGGAACCCATCCGACGGCCACCGAACGTGACGGCGCCCTCGCGCTGGCCGTCGGGCTCGCGGCCAACCAGTGCTTCGAGTCGGGGCTGCCGGTGCGGGTGCGCGATCTGGTCCCCGGAACGGGGGAGCGGCGGCCGGGCGGGTCTGCCTGACGGAGTGTCAGCTCCAGGCGCGGTACGGCTCGTCGACCAGCTGGAAGACTGGCTCGCCCCGGACCGGGTCCTTCACGGTGGACAGTCGTACCCGGTCCCCGCTGTGAATGCCGATGAGCGGGCCCATCACCCGGCCGCGCAGGACGAAGCCCTCCGCCATCTCGATCAACGACACGTTGCGCGCGGCGGGGGTGTTGCGGTGCACCACCGTGGAGTGGCGGACCGTGCCGATGCCCTCGCTGCGCTCCGTCCGCAGGTCGCTGCCCTGGCAGACCGGACACAGCAGCCGGTGGTACATGGCGGTGCCGCACCAGGTGCAGCGCTGGAACAGGATGGTCTCCGAGCCCGGGCCGCGCGGCTCCGGCCTCCTGGGATCCAGGAGGCCCGCGGCGGCACCGGCTGACTGACGAGCAACGCTTGCTGAGGGGTGGTACACGCTGGTCAACTCCCTGTGCTCGGCCTGAATCCCGCGTGCCCGGGTCACCGCGCACGCACGTGCCCGGTTCGCCGTGCCACCGTGCACGCCGCCAGCGTATGGCACTGAGTGTCACTCGTAAAGGCACTCCGTACCCCAAGAATGGGTCAATCCCGTCCCAGCGTGGTCTCGATCTCCTGGACCACCCGCCACAGCGGGGCCCCGCGCCGGGAGACGACCACCACCACGTCCTCCGGCTGCTCGACGAGGGGCGCCGGTGCAGCCGTACCGAAGGCCGACTGCACGTAGCCCAGCGCGTGGTCCACCGTGGCGCTCGCGTCGCCCTGCCCGTCCGAGCGCAGCCAGGAGCGCAGCGCGTTGTTGTGGGCCGCGACCACGGCTGCGGCGATCACGTCGGCCTGCAGGGTCCCGTCGCGCCGGCCCGCGAACCGTGCGCGCAGGTACTCGGCGAGGGCCCGCTCGTAGCGCCACACCACGGACAGTTCGTACGCGCGCAGACCCGGAACCTTCTTGGTCAGGCGGTAGCGCTGGACGGAGAACGTGGGGTTCTCGGCGTACATCCGCAGCACCAGCCGGGCCGCGTCGCAGACCCTCCCCACGGGTTCCTCGGTCCCGTCGCCGGAGGCCAGGAAGTCCGTCATGTCGGCCAGACAGCGCTCGTGGTCGGGGAAGACCACGTCCTCCTTGGAGGGGAAGTAGCGGAAGAACGACCGGCGTCCGACGCCGGCGAGCGCCACGATGTCGTCGACGGTGGTCTGCTCGTACCCCCGCTCCAGGAACAGCCGGAAGGCGGCGGCCACGAGCGCGTCCCGCATGGGGGGTTTCCCGTTCGCCGGATCCGGCTTCCTCGCCTTGGCGGCGCTCTCGGCGTTCTCGGAGCTCATGGACGCGAACGTAGCACCCGGTCGGGACGTATGGCACTCAGTGCAGTACTCCGGGGGAACTGAGTGCTCTGTGCCGATCGCGGCGTGGTCCGCTGAACTCCTCGCCC
Organism: Streptomyces violaceoruber; assembly: GCA_000720805.1. Classification (GTDB taxonomy): domain Bacteria; phylum Actinomycetota; class Actinomycetes; order Streptomycetales; family Streptomycetaceae; genus Streptomyces; species Streptomyces cellulosae_A. The sequence continues at coordinate 79,785 of JODI01000007.1, read as the reverse complement.
GACCGGCACGTATCCCTTCCCGGGGGATGCCGGAGGTCCCTGCGCAGGGGACGGGAGGAGACCAGCATGCCGACACCGCCCGACGAGGGCGCGCCTGAGGACAGGCCGCCCCTCGAACCGATCCGGGTGCTGCGCCCGCGTCGCACCGACGCCCTCGCGGAGCTGATCAGGGAGTACCGGGAGCAGACCGGCCGGTACGAGCCGGTGACGCGGCAGCGTCCGCGCGGCGTCGACGCGGCGGGCGCGATGCCCGTGGTACGCCCGCACGCCGAGGAGGAGACACAGGAGCTGCCGCCTGTCGTCGGCGACCGCCTGCCCCCGGTCCCGGCCGCCCTGCCCCGCGACCGCCGCCGCCCGGTCCCGCCCGCCCCGCCCCGCGACCGGTCGCGCGGGCTGCGCCGTATCGCCGTCGGGGGAGCCGTGGCCGCTGCCGCCGTGGTCGGCTTCGGCTGCGCGCTCCTGCTGCCCGGCCGCAGCGACGCGAGCGCCGAACCGGCTCCCGCCGCGCCGCCCCCGCCGGCCTCGGCCGAACCGACCCCGACCGCCTCGGGCGGCGGCGCGTCCGACCCCGACGGCCCCGGCACCCTGCGGGAGGGATCCAGCGGCCCGGAGGTGACCGACCTCCAGCAACGCCTGCTGCGCATCCCGAACGTGTACGACAACGGCTCCACCAGCGGCCGTTACGACCCGACCCTGACCGAGGCGGTGGCCCGCTTCCAGCTCTGGTACGGCATCCGTGGCGACGAGACCGGCGTCTACGGCGACGACACCCGGCTCGCTCTGGAGTCCCGTACGAACGCGGAGTGACAGCGGGCCGCCTGCTTCCCGGGACGGAATCCGCCTCGCGTGGGTACCCGGGCCGCGGTGAGCCGGGCCGAGAGGTACCCGGGCCGGTGAGCCGGGCCGAGACATCGGCCGTGGGCGTTGGGACGAGCGAACGGAGCGAGCATGGCGGACGTGGACGCGTTCATCGACCGGCTGAACCCCGACATGTGCGTGGTGACGGCCGTGGCGGACGGAGTGCGGGCCGGGTGCCTGGTCGGCTTCTCGTCCCAGTGCTCCATCCGTCCCCAGCGCTTCGTGGTGTGGCTGTCCAAGGCGAACCGCACCTGCCGGGTGGCGGGGTCGGCCCGGCACCTCGCCGTGCATCTGCTCACCCGCGAACAGCGGGAACTGGCCGAGCTGTTCGGCTCCCGCACCGGCGACGACACGGACAAGTTCGCCCACGTCCGCTGGCGGGAGGGGCCCGAGGGGGCCGTCGTCCTGGAGGACGCGGCGGCCTGGTACGTCGGCGCGGTCACGCTGCGGGCCGACGCGGGCGACCACGTCGGGTACGTCCTCGACCCGGTGGCGGGCGGCGGGCGGGACGGCGGCGACGGGGGGTCGCTGCTGCGGCTCGCGGACGCGGTCGACATCCCGCCGGGTCACCCGGCCGACTGACGTGGTGCCCCGGTACTCGAACGGCGGGCAACGTGTCGGGAAAGTCCGCGTGGCGAGGGATGTCCGGACGTCACCATGGGCAACCCCCTGTCAGGGGTTACGAACGTCCTGAACCGAAGGCCACGCCGATGAGCGGCTCCCGTATCCCGGGCCTGGTGCTGCCCGCGGTGTTCCTGCTGGCCCTCGTCGTGGGCGTGTTCTGGTACTGGAGGCACCGCGACGACGACTGAGCGGACCGCGTCGACTGAGCGGGCCGGGACGACCCGGCCGCCTGATCCGCTTGATTCACGTCACGCCGGGATCGGCGGCGGCTGTCACTCCGGTTTGTCGGGCTCGCCGGGCACCTGGATGTCGACGACACAGACGTCGTCCCGTCGCTCTTCCTCCAGCACCGTGGCGAGCAGCGCTGCCAGGGAACCGGGACCGCTCTCGCGATGGGCCACGACGGCCTCGGCGAGCCGCTCCAGGCCCAGGTCGATGCCCTCCGTGGGGCGTTCCACCAGCCCGTCCGTGTACAGCAGGAGCCGGTCGCCCGGCCGCAGGCGGCAGTCGGCCTCCTCGTAGATCGGTGCCGGGCTCGCCCCGAGCAGCATCCCGCGCGGGCGGCCGAGGAAGCGCACCTCGCCGTCGCGCAGCAGCAACGGCGGCGGATGACCGGCCTGCGCCCACACCAGGCGGCGCTCGGCGGCGGTGTAGCGGGCCAGCACCATGGTCGCGGTGCCGTGGGAGTCCCGCGAGTGCAGCAGCAGGGCGTTGAGCCGGGCCAGCGCGCCGGTCAGCGAGGATCCGGTGATCACCATGCCCTTGGCGGTGAAGCGCAGCTGGGCCATCGTGGCGACGGCGTCGATGCCGTGACCGGCGACGTCACCCACCACGAACAGGGCGTCGCCGTCGGGCAGTTCGATGGCGCTGAACCAGTCACCGCCGACGTGCAGCCCCGACTGGGCGGGCAGATAGGCGACCTCGACCCGCAGCCCTGCCAGCCGCACCGGGCGGGTGGGCAGCGGCAGCAGCGCGTGCTGCAGGCGGGCGGCCAGCGTCCGCTCGGCGCGCAGCACGCCGTGCTGGGCGAGGATCTCCTGCTCGCTCTCCACCAGGGCGAGCTCGACGCTGCGCTGTGCGGTGAGGTCCTGGACGAAGCCGTGCACCTCGACGGGGGTGCCGTCGACGTCCGCCACCGCCTCGGCGACGGCCCGCAGATGACGGAGCCCGCCGCCCGCCCTGATCCGGAACGGCACGTCGAACGGCCGCCCCGTGCGTACGAGTTCGCGGATCGCCCGGGCCAGCGACGGGGCGTCCTCGGGCAGTGCGTGGGCCGGCAGGTCGGTGAGGGGGATGGGGCCCTCGGCCGGGTCGCGGTCGAAGATGGCGAAGACCTGGGAGGACCAGCTGTCCTCGTCGGAGACCAGGTGCCAGTTCGCCCAGCCCAGGTTGCCCAGCCGCTGTACGTCCGACAGCCGCTGCTCCTGCCGGTCCGAGGACTCGCGCCTGATCCAGGTGAGGACCAGTCCGCCGCCCAGCCGGGCCGCCCGTATCGAGTAGCGGGAGACGCCCGCGGCGCCGGCCACGACCTCCTCGTGGGCGAAGGGCTCTCGCTCGTACGGCTCCCCGGTGTCCAGGGTGCTCAGACAGCCTTCCCACAGCTGCTCGCCGGCCATGCTCGGGAAGCACTCCAGGAGCCTGCGGCCGACCAGTTCGCCGCCCGTCCGGCCGACGATGTCGACCGCGTCCGCCGTGGCGGCGTCGATACGGTAGTCCTCGACCTCCCCGGACAGCGCCCGCAGCGGCGTCAGCAGCATCGCCGCCCCCGGCAGCGAACCGAAGACGGCCTGAGCGGCGTCGCCCGCGCCCGCGGGGTCCTGGTCCTGCGGGGCGCCGAACGCGCGCAGCCGTCCGGCGCACAGCCGGGCCACCGCCCGCAGCAGCCGCCGCACCGTGGGACCGAACGGACCGCCCCGGGCCCGCAGGACGCCGACGCAGACGTCGGTGGTGTCGCCGACGGGCACGGGCAGCCAGGCGCGGGAGCCCCAGCGCTCGGGTGGATCTCCGATGAGCAGATACCGCTCCCGGTCCCCGTCGATGTTCTCCAGCCAGCGCGGCCGGCCCGCCCGCAGGGCGTCCAGCGCGGCGATGCCGCTCAGCGGTGGCACCTGGCACCACTGGGCGGCGAGGGTGTCGTCGATGCCGGCGTGTCCGATCAGCCGGAGTCCGCCGGCGGGCAGCCGCCGGTAGAGCATGACCGCGTCGGCCTCCATGTCCCGCGCCAGGTGTTCCAGCAGGCAGCGGGCGAGCTCCTGCGGGGTGTCGACCCGGGCCAGCGCCTCACCGAGGCGGCCGAGGACGGCGAAGTCGTCGTCCTCGGCGTCGCCGGTGTCCGTCCCGTCCCAGGGGGCCGGACCACCGGCGCCGACCGCGTCGGCCGACGAGTCGCCGGCGGCGACGGGGCCGGGGTCCGGTACGGCGGCGCGCAACGGGGGCACCAGACCGCCGAGGATGATCCAGCACTCCTCCAGCAACGTGCGGTGCGCGGCCTTCGCACGGTGCAGCAGCTCCTCGCCGGCCGCGTCCGGGGTGCATCCGGTCAGCGCCATCAGGGCGCCCTTGGCCCGCTCGAGGACGGCCGCCGTCGCCGCCTGGGCCCGTAGCCGTTCCATCTCCGCCCGCTGCCGGGCAACCACCTGCGCCAGCGCTCCCGTGTCGGGGGCGGCGCCGTGCTCGGCGGGGGTGGCGGGCTTGCTCGTCACGCGTTGAGCATGGCACATCGCGGGCGCTTCGATCGCGGGTGCGGATGCGGGGATTCCGCGCCCGCGAGGGCGGGGGCCGCCGGATCCTGTCTCCGGAACCGCGCACCGATGCGGGCGGCGGTCACCGGCCTTCCACGGCGGGCCCACCGATCCGGCCCGCTCACCCGCACACCCGGCCGATCATCCACTCACAACCGGACCGGCTCACCCCCGCCCCGGCGTCCTCAGCTGTCCGGCGAGCGGTACAGCCACAGCCGCAGCAGGCGGCTGAGCGACGGCATCACGAGGTACGTCAGCACGGGCAGGAGCACCACCGGGAAGACGGCGGCGCGCAGCGGCAGGGGCCAGGCGGTGGTGGAGGGTGTCACCAGCCACTGGATCAGCAGTGTGAACGGATAGGCGCCGAGGAAGGTGGTGAGCACCATCTTCCACCGGGGCGGGGACTGCACGGTCGTGCCGGGCAGGCTGAACCAGGCCTCCATCCCGGTCGTCGACTGGCGTTCGCTGCCGAGTTCCGTGGCGATCCCCTCGATCCGGCGGTGCCAGGCGGCCCGCTCGTCCGACTCCAGCCAGGCGGCGAGCCGGTGCGGATCGGACCAGCGCAGCACCGCGTGGAAGCGGTGACCGTCCTCCGGGCGCAGCCACGAGACGCCCTCGTTGCCCGGGAACCGTCTGGCGCAGTCGGCGATCCCGTGCGTCCACTGCTCGAACTCGTGCTCATGGCCGGGGCGCACCTGCCAGGTGAGGACCGTGGTGATCGGCTCGCCGCGCCGCACTTCGGTGGTGCTCATGTTCGCCACGGGTGCCACGGGGGAGGCGGGTCATGCCCCGTGGGCGTGGGAAGGTGCGGGGCAACCGGGGTGTCAGCGACCGTGGGCGTGGTCCACCAGGGCCTGGGTGACCGCCCGGACGCTGCGCGCGATGTGCTGGAGCTGCAGGACTTCCGCCGCGTACAGCTTGATCGTGTGCTCGATGACCGACTCCGGGAGGCCGAGGCCGGGCAGATCGGCCCGGGCCGTCTGCAGGGCGGTGCGGGCGACCCGGATCTCGTGCTGGACCTGGATCTGCGCGTGCCGGGCGAGCAGCACGGGGTGGCGGATCAGCGCCGGGTAGCTGGCGTAGCGTGCCGGAACCAGTTCGCGCAGCCACTTGGCCGCCGAGCGTTCCCAGTCGTAGCTGCCGGGGGTCTTGACCTGGCACGGCCAGTCCGGGCTGATGCGCGTCGTCGTCAGGGGCATGGTCATCGCCTCCGGTTGTGCGGCGTCGTGAGGGTGGTCCGACGAGGTGGCGGCGGCCCCGACCCGGGGATGACCGGGGCCGCCACGGGCGCTCGCGCAGGCGATGCCCGGCCGAACACCCCAGGCGCCGACGCGGGTAGGAGACGGCGGCCGCGGTGTCCGCGGGTGTGGAACGTGTCCCGGTGCGGCCCGGGGTGCGATCCGTGAGCAGTATTTATATATGCCGTCCACTTTGCAAGGAGCATGAAAACATTCATGCGTGATTTGAGGCGGCTGATCCCGGTCTGTCCTGTGTGAGGAGTGAGCGAGGAGAGGGTGAGGATCAGTCCCGGAGGAAGAACTGGTGCTGGTCGGAGATCTGCTCGTACTCCTCCAGCCGCGCCTGGGTGCGTTCCGGGTCCGCGTCGGTCATGGCCTGGAGCAGCGCGGCGGCCATCACGCCCGGGGCGGCGTAGGAGTCGAAGACCAGGCGCGAGCCGGTGCCGGTGGCGAACACGGCGTCCGCCTCGTCGGCCACCGGTCCGAGCGCCAGGTCGGTGACCAGCGCGACCTTCAGCCCGGCGCTGCGGGCGACCTGCACGGCGGTGAGGGTCTCCTGGGCGTGCCGGGGCATGGAGAACGCCAGTACCCAGGTGCCGCCGGCCTCCCGGGACTGCAGCAGGGCGTCGTAGGCGACGCTGCCGCCGCGCGTCACCAGCCGTACGTCGGGATGGACGCGGCGTGCCGCGTACGCGAAGTACTCCGCCAGGGACGCCGAGATGCGCAGGCCCAGCACGGTCAGCGGGGTCGACCGGGACAGTTCACGGCCGACACCGATCACCTGGTCGGGATCGACGAAGTCCCGGCGCAGGTTCTCCAGGTTCTCGATCTCGGCGTCGACGGCCGCCTGGAGCTCGTTGCTCCCGTTCTCCTCCGTCGCCGTGGGACCGCCGGCCAGGGCGCCGAGCGCGATCGACTGGAGCTTCTCCCGCAGCGAGGGGTAACCGCTGAAGCCCACCGCCGCCGCGAACCGGGTCACCGAGGGCTGGCTGACGCCGACACGCTCCGCGAGGTCGGTGATCGACAGGAAGGCCGCCTCGGTGATGTGCTCGATCAGGTACTGGGCGATACGGCGCTGACCGGGGGACAGCCGGGGCCGGTCGAAGAGTGCCCTGAGCTGGGACGTCGGGGAGGCCTCCGCCTCCGGTGCGGTCCTGCCCGAGGTGATCGAGGATGCCTGTGCACGTGCCTGCTGCGGCGATGGCACCGGTGCGCCTCCTTTGTCTCCCACAGGGAGTCAACATAGCCGACCGTCCCTGGTGACCAGGGCTTGTGCGGCGTCATCCGGCCGCCGGGGAGAAGGAAGGACGGATACGCGGACGCCGGGCGGGAACCCGCCCGGCACAGACGATCACAGCCGACGGACAACAGGAGCGATCTTCATGACCGTCCCCGAGGAGAACCGCCCCAAGACGCAGACCACGGACGAACTCCTGGAACAGCGGGAGGAGAACCCGCGGCAGGCGGCCGGCGCCACCGGCCGCACGATGCGGGAGGCCCTCGAAGAGGCCGAGGTGAGGCCCGACGACTTCGAGGACGCGACGGCTTCGAGGAGGAGTGAATGAGCGCGATCAGCGCGCTGGAACAGGCCCTGGAGAACCGGTGGGAGGCCCTGTGGGCGCGGATCGTCGACAAGGAACCGGTCGAACTCGTCGATGCGTTGCGGCGTGAGTGTGACAGCAACGTGGTCGTCTGCAGCGAGAGTCGGGTCGTGGTCCCCAACGCCTATGAGGTGGAACTCGCCGAGCACGTGCACGACGAGCTCACGCGCCGGGGCAGCCGTGTCGGTCAGGAACTCACGGACAGTCTGATGCGGCACGCGGAGGAGAAGGGCTACGAATGGGCGGGCCCGCTCACCGTGCACCTCACGCGGTCCTCGGACGTGCCCAACGGCCGCTACCGCGTGAACAGCGGCGTGCTGAACCACGTGAGCGCCGAGGGCTTGCACCAGGTGACCCACTAGGCCCTTCAGGCGCAGGACATGACGCATGACACATGACATGGCATGACATGACTCATGACCCGTCACGCATGGCTCATGGCCTCTGGTGGGCACGTCACCGCCGGTAGATCGTGATCGAGTGACCGACCTCGTCGATCGGACGACTGCTGTCGATCAACTCGGCCAGCCGCCCGGTCGCCTTGGCGGCCGCGGAGTCCGACACGACCAGCAGCCCGCGCACCTCCTGCCGCGGCACGCGAAGTGGGTCGCCCGCGTCGATGCCGTAGAACGACGGCAGGCCGCTGCCCTTGTACACGAGCCAGATCCGCTCGCCGCGGTATCGCTCGCGCAGCCGGTCGGCGAGCCGGCCGAGGTCCTGGCCCCAGTCGACGTTGGAGTCGTGCAGCCTGAGCCGGGTCTTGGCCGGCCCGCCGAACGCCTCGTTGGAGTACGGCAGATAGGAGGGATACGTCCGCAGCGAGCTCACCGCGACGAACAGCACCAGCGCCCCCGTCACGAGCGGCGCCCACCGCCACCGCACGAGGACGACACCGCCCGCGGCCACCGCCAGGAACATCGGGAGGAAGACCACGTAGCGGGTACCGAAGTCCCGCGCCCCCTCCATCGCCACGGCCAGTAGGACGGCGGAGGGAGCGAGCAGGTACGGCGCCGAGGGCCGCAGCCCGCGCACCGCCGACACCACGACGGCACCGGCGGTCCACAGGGCGAGCATGCCGAGCGGGGTCTTCACCAGCAGGGCGGCCGGCAGGTAGTACCAGAGGGACCCGGTGTACAGCCGGCCGAACAGGAAGCCCTGCCAGGGCCGGTTCTCCAGTTGGAACTGGACGCGCATCCCGTCCCGGAAGGCCTCCGGGAACGGCAGCAGCCGGACGAGCAGTCCGTGCAGCCCGCGCACGGTGGGGATCTGCTGCTCGGGCGTCCAGCGCAGCCGTGGATCGACGGCCAGGTACGACGCCCAGACGACGGCGAGCGCGGCCAGCGCGACGACGCCGGCTCCCGCGGCCGCCCGCAGCAGCGTCCGGCGGCGGGCCCGAAGCCGGCCGGGGTCGGCGCACCACACCGAGAGACCGGCCAGCGCCAGCAGCACCGGAACCGCCGCCAGCATGTTCATCTTCGTGGCGAGGGCCGCTCCGAGCGCCGCCCCGGCGAGCGGCAGGTACAGCCGCGGCCGTCGGCGGGCCCGCCACAGCAGCCACACCGACGTCAGCAGGAACCCCGCCGCCGGAACGTCCAGTGTGGCCAGCGAGCCGTGGGCGATGACGTCGGGGGAGAAGGCGTACAGCGCGAGCGCCACCAACCCGCCCGCGTCACCGGCGAGTTCGCGGGCGAAGGCGAGGACGACGAGCCCGAACAGCAGCGTCAGCGCGATGACCGGGAGGCGCGCCCACAGCATCAGCCGCCACGGGTCGTTGCCGGACTCGTACAGCAAGTGCTGCCCGAGCAGGCTCTGGTCGCCGGTGAAGGACGCGTCGACGTGCGGATCGGCGAGCGCCACCCCGGTGGCGATGACCAGTTTGCCGAGCGGCGGATGCTCGGGGTTGTGGCGCAGCCGGTGGTCGTGCAGGTACTCGGCGGCCGTGGCGACGTACACCGGTTCGTCGATGGTCGGCGTCTGCTGGACGGCCGTCGTCACCATCGCGGCGGCCATCTGGGCGAGCAGCAGCACCACCAGGACCGGCACGAGCCACCGCCTGCCCGACCGCGCCGGCGACCGTCCGGCGGGCGTCACTGCATCCAGGACCGGGTGTGTCACGCGTGCCATCATCCGCCCCGCGGGAACACCGGGCGGGCGGTGACGGGAGCGGGCGAGCGGCGTTGCACGCGCCTACTCTGCCTCAGCTCCCGCCACCTGGGGCGTCACCGCTTCAGGAGTCGTACCGACAGACCTTCCGTCGTGTAGACGGGTACGGCCCGCAGCGTGTCGGAGTTCAGCTCCACGCGGTCGAACTGGCCGCGCAGCACCGGGGCGCCGAGCACCCGGACCGTACGGCCCGCGGCCGGCGGCCGGTCCGCGTCGAGCCGCAGGGACAGCGTGCTGCCCCGGCCGAGCACCGCCCGGCGGGTGACCTCCAGTACCGGCTCCTGACCGGAGCGCAGGGTCACGTCCAGGGTGCCGGACTCCTGCGTGTACGTGCCGTGGACCTGCAGCGACTTGCCCGGCTGCAGCGTGCCGCCCTGCACCCGCACGTCACCGTGGCCCAGCGCGTGCGCCGACCCCGCCACGAGGACGCCGTCCGCCAGCACGGTGCCGCCGGTGTACCGGTTGTGGCCCGTCAGGGTCAGCGTGCCGGTGCCGCGCTTGGTCAGTGAGCCGTCGCCGTCGATGTCGTTGCGCCAGCTGTCGGCCGCCTTGAAGCCGCCGGCCGCCGCGTCCAGCGTGACGGTCACGTCGGTGTCGAAGGCGCCGTACCCGTCCGCCGCGGCGAACAGGTTCAGCCGGCCCCACTGCTCGAAGCCGTCCAGCAGGACGTACCCGGAGGGCAGCGCGGTGGTGCGCAGCACCTCGCGCCGCTGGTCCGCGTCCAGGTACGGCAGCCGCGTCTCCAGCAGCACCTCCGCGCCCTTCGGCACGGTGAGCGGCTCGTCGCGGCCGCGCCGGGTCAGCACGTACGTCAGCCGGGGCGTGACGGCACCCTCGTTGGCGTCCCGGTCGGCGTACGCGTCGGAGGCGTCCGAGTGGGCGTAGGCGTACAGGGTGTCCGCCGTCGTGCCGGTCCTGTCCTGGAAGTACGCCAGGGCCTGCGCGCGTGCCGCGGCCTTGAGGCCGGCGTTCGCCGGGTCGGCCAGGGTGGCGGCGGCCAGGGCGGTGGCCATGATCCGGCCGCCGAGGACGTCGACCGTGGAGTGCATGCCCGCCATGATCCGGGTGTGGCTCAGCTCGAAGGCCCGGGTCACCAGTTCCTGGAAGCGCTCGGGTACTGCGTACGCGAAGGCCAGGGCCGCCAGGTGGAAGGCGTTGGTGTGGCCGCTGGGGAAGCCGCCGTCGTCGACCGGGGAGGTGCTGCGCTGCCGCAGCAGCTGGGGCGCGACGACCACCTTCGAGTCGTAGACCGGGTAGCCGAGCGCGTCGGTCCGCCCGGTGTCGACGACCTCGCTGTCCTCGTTCATGCGCCACGGACGCGGGTACTGGAAGGCGTACTTGCCGGGGTTGCCGGAGGCGAACGGGCCGCGGACCGTGTCGACCAGTTCGGCCACCTTGCCCAGCGCCGAGTCGTGCGAGCCCGCGCCGAGAGCGGAGCCGGCCGGGGCGTCGGCCGGTACCGCGTCGTCGATCTTGGTGGGCGGTGTGCCGTCGGGCGCGCCGGTGATCGACGTGACGGCCTTGGCACCCGTCCGGTACAGGTCGGCGAGCGGACCCAGACCCGCGATCATCGCGTAGCTCTGGTGCTGGCGGTCGTAGAGGAACGCCTCCTTGGCCTGCGCCTCGGTGCGCGCCGACGTGATCCGGGCGCAGTAACGCATGTTGGCGCGCAACACCTCGGGCATCAGCGGTGTGCCGGTGTTCCAGGCGCCGCCGGTCTTCCACACCGCCGCCATGCCGCCCAGGACGCGGACCACGGCGTTGGTCTCGGGCGTCAGGTTCGCCATGACGTTGGTCCGGTAGTCGTCGACGAACGCGGCGGGGGCGCCGGCCGCCTTCGCGTCCGCGGCGCTCAGCCACGTCACGAAGGTGGGCGCGGCCAGCACACCGGCCGAGGCGCCCAGCGACGACGTGAGGAACCCCCTTCGGTTCAGGCCGCGTTCGCGGAGTGACGAGGGGGAGCGGTGCCCGGCTGGTGACGGCATACGTCTGCCTCTCTGGAGTTCTTCGGCCCTGTGGCGGAAGGGAGGAGGGGGATGGATCGCGGCTGACGGTGCGGTGCGGGACGCAAGGTGTCGCATGCGCTGTCCCGAGCCGTACGAGCGAAGATCTACGGGCGGACCGTGTCGGATCAGGGAGGATCCGGCGTCCGCCGCATGTCATACGAGTGAACGCGCCATCGCCACCGCGCCCTCGACCGGCGGCACGTCCAGATGCCGGGGCCGCGCCCCGGGGACGCTCGTGGCCAGGGACGCCACGAAGGCGTCGTAGAGGGCGCTCTGGGCGAGGACGGTGCTGCCCGCGACCACCACGTCGTCGACGGGTACGCCGCGGGCGGCGAGCCGGGCGACGAGCGCGGCCAGCGAGCGGCCGCCGTCGGCGATCACCGCCCGGGCGAGTTCCGACCCCGCCTCGGCGGCGGCGAAGACGACGGGTGCGTGCCGGCCCCAGTCGGCGGAGGCGTGCGGGGCGTGTTCCAGGGCGGCACCGAGCGCGGGTACCTCGTCGACGCCGAACGCGGTGATGAGGTTCTTGGCGAGCGCGTCGGGTTCCTCGCCGCGGTCGTGGGCCGCCCACACGGCGCGTGCGGCCTCGCGGACCAGGCCGGCCGAGCCGCCCTCGTCGCCGAGCACCGCGCCCCAGCCGCCGACCTGTACGGCGGTGCCGTCGGGCAGGCGGCCGACCGCGACGGAACCGGTGCCCGCGACCAGGCCGACACCCCGGTCCAGACCTGCGGCGGGCACCAGCAGTTCGGCGTCGCCCATGACGAGTGCGGGCGCGTCGAAGTGCAGATGCAGCGCGGTGCGGATCTGGGTGCACTGGCGGGGCGTCTCGCAGGCGTGCCCGCCCACGGCGACGGCGGACGGGCGGGCACCTGGCGGGAGTGTCCCGGCGACCAGTGCGGCCAGCCAGCCGGCGGCGGCCACGGGGTCGTGCGGACGCCATCCGCTGCTCGGGCGGACATGGTCGGCGACGCAGGTGCCTCCCGCGAAGGCGCGCAGGTGCGTCTTGGTGCCGCCCACGTCGATGCCCACCACGAGCGGGAACGAGAGGGGGATGTCCTGCACGAATCCTCTTTCGTCGTTGCGCTTGGCTGCGACGGCGGGCGAACCGTGCCTGGAGGATGGGGAGTTGATGGCCTAGGGAAGCCCCGGGACGGGCTTCTGACGGGCACGGCAGGCGAGTACCGTGACGTTCGTTAGGAAGTTAACTAACGAAGTACAGTGCGTGTCAAGAGGCTTCGCGCACTCGACCACCGGGGCGGTCCCACGGGCCGCCGCGGGGGCGGGAACCGCGGCGCCAGGGCATCTCAGCGCCGCGCCCGCAGAGCCGTTCGGACCGGGAACGCGGCCTTGACCCGTGTGGGAGAACTGTGGAACACGACGTGGTGAAGACCCCGCGCCTGACCGAGAGCGCCAGCGCGGTGTTCGCCGTGCTCGCCGGGGCGGGTACGGCGACCCGGCCGCAGCTCGCGAGCCTGGCGGGCCTGTCCAAGCCGACGGTGTCCTCCGCCGTCGTGGAACTGGAGAGTGCCCGCCTCGCCGCCCACTCCGGCACCTCCTCCAGCGGCACCGGCCGCACCGCCGCCGTGTACCGGCTCGGCCCGGCCGCCGGCGCCGTACTCGCCGTCGACCTGGGACCCGCCCGCACCCGGGTGCGTGGCTGCGGCCTGGACGGCACCCTCCTCGCCGAGGCCACCGGCGCCCGGGAAGCGGCCGCCGACGTGGTGCGCGAGGCCCTCGACACGCTGCCCGCCGACGCCCCGCTGCGCGCCATCGTCGTCGCCGTCGGCGATGTCACCGCGCCGCGGAAGGAGGGCGGGATGCGCCCCGCCACCGCCAAGGCGGGCCCCGTCTTCGACGCCATGGCCGTCGCCCTGCCGCCGGGCGTGCCCGTCCACCTCGAGAACAACGTCAACTGCGCCGCGCTCGCGGAACTGCACCAGGGCGCCGCCCGCGGCCGTCACACCTTCGGCTATCTGCGGATCGGCGTGGGTATCGGCCTCGGCATCGTGGTCGGCGGGCGGGTGCTGCGCGGAGCCAACGGGGCCGCCGGAGAGCTGGCCCGGCTGCCCTATCCCTGGGACGACGGCCGTGAGCCCCGCCAGGAGGCGCTGGAGGAGTACATCGGCGCCCGCTCCCTCCTGCGCCGGGCCGCCGCGGCCTGGCGGGACGCCGACGGACCGTGTCCGCGTACCGCCGACCAGCTCTTCGCCCTCGCCGGAGGGGGCCACACCGCGGCCCGCGCCGTCGTCGCCCGCCACGCCTCCGACGTGGGCCGGCTCGCCGCCGCGGTGACCGCCGTACTCGACCCGGGACTGATCGTCCTGGGCGGCAGCACCGGCGCGGATCCGCAGCTCCTGCCCGGTGTGCGGGCCGAGCTGGGGCGGCTGAGCTGGCCCACCGAAGTCGTCAGCAGCACGGTCGGCGATCTCGGCACCGTCGTGGGCGCGGCCCGGCTCGCGGTCTCCCGAGGAGTCCAAACCGTGACCCAGGCCGCGAGGACGAAGGATTGACGGCTTCCGACTCGATCTGCCAATGTCCGGACAAGCGCTTTCTAAGTCGGCCGGGACGCCGACTCCGGGTGAGCCTCCCGCCCGTACGAGAAGTACGGCAGCCGCACGAGGGCGTGCTTGTGCGACGCCGGCCGTCATGGCCGGGGACCCCACCCGTCAAGGCGACGCGGCCGGGCGAGGCCGTGCCCCCGGAAAGCGAAACTCCCTGCACAATGCACCCGTGCCGCCTCGGCTGGCGCCGTGCTTCTTCCGCAATGACGAAAAGGGATCGAAGATGACCACTGTGGGTGTGCGGCGCTCCCGCCGACTCGGCCGCGGCGGCATGCGCCGCCTGGTTCCCCTCGCTGCCGTGGCCACGGCAGGTGCCCTGCTGCTCTCCGCCTGCGGGTCGGGATCCGGCTCGGGCGGGAACGCCAAGTCGCTGACGTTCTGGATCTCCACGGTTCCGGGGCAGGACGCGGGCTGGAAGAAGATGGTGGCGCAGTACAAGAAGGAAAAGGGCGTCAACGTCAAGCTCGTCAACATCCCCTACGACGGCTACTCGACGAAGCTGCACAACGCCGCGCAGGCGAACTCCCTGCCCGACGTGGCGACCGTGCCGGCGCTGGACCCGATCTGGTCGAGCAAGCTGGTCGACCTCAGCTCCATCGCCAACAACAAGAGCAACAAGATCAACGCCAACTTCCTCGCCAAGGACTCGTCCGGGAAGGTGCTGGCCATCCCCTCGGACGTCACCGCGTCCGGCCTGTTCATCAACCAGACGCTGTTCAAGAAGGCCGGCGTCTCCTTCCCGGCCTCGCCCCAGAAGACCTGGACCTGGACCGACTTCATCGCCGCGGCCAACAAGGTCCGCGAGAAGACCGGCGCCAAGTACTCCCTGACGTTCGACCAGTCGCCGTCCCGGCTGCGCGCCATGGTGTACGAGATGGGCGGGAAGTACGTCCACGCGGACTCCTCCGGCAAGTTCTCGGCGGACGCCGCGACCAAGAAGGCCGTGAACACCTTCGTCGGATGGAACGACGACAAGACCATGCCGAAGTCGGTGTGGACGAGCGGCGCCGACCCGGCGGCCATGTTCCAGAGCGGTGACGTGGTCGCCTACTGGTCCGGCGTGTGGCAGGTACCCGCCTTCGCGGAGAGCATCAAGAAGTTCGACTGGGCGAGCGTCCCGACTCCCGCCCAGCCGGTGCAGGCCAGCGACGTCAACAGCGGCGGTCTGACGGTGGGCTTCAACAACAACGGCGACGCGGCCACCGCCGCGACGAAGTTCCTGTCCTGGCTGTACGAGCCGGCCCACTACCAGGCGCTGTGCGAGGCGTCCGGGTTCCTGCCGGTCGAGAGCGGTCTGAACCCGAAGTACCCCTTCACCTCCGAGGCGGCGCAGGCGGCGTTCAAGCTGTACAACGAGGAGATCCCGCTCTACGCCCCGATCTCCGGATACTTCAACACGGCGCAGACGAACTGGGTGCTGAAGGGCAAGAGCCTCACCGAGGACCCGACCAAGACGGAGCTCGGCAAGGCGATCAACGGCCAGCAGTCGGCCGACAAGGCCCTGCAGAACATCGTGGACGGCTACAACCAGCAGGTCGGCGGCTGACGTAGGTCACAGGGCCGGGCAGCGGAGTCGAGACCCCACCGCCCGGCCCTGGCGCCCATGTGATGCCGAGCTCATGGCGTGAGCCCACAGCAATCCATTCCACCAGCACGGAGTCAGGAAGATGACAAAACGCGCCTCGGACGTGTCCGCGAGCCCGCCCAGGAGACGCAGTAAGTACACCCTTGCGCCGCTCGTCCTCATCGCGGCCAATGTCGTGCTCTTCGCGCTGTTCTTCGTCTGGCCGGCGGTGATCGGGCTCGTCTACTCCTTCACGAACTACACGGGTGTGGGGGTGTTCCAGTTCGTCGGACTGGACAACTACCACAACCTGTTCGGGGACTCCACCTTCTACGACGCGCTGGCCCGGACGCTGCTGTACGCCGTGCTCTTCGTTCCGCTGAACTTCGCGCTCTCGCTGCTCGCCGCCAACTTGGTGGTGAGCAAGCACGCCAAGGGCGCGTCGGTCGCCCGCGTCATCTTCTTCATCCCGTGGCTTCTGTCGCCCATCGTCGTGGGTGTCCTGTGGCGGTGGCTGTTCGGCGAGAACTTCGGACTGGTCAACTACGTCATCGAGAAGCTCGGCGGAAGTGCCGTTCCGTGGCAGTCGAACGCGGACCTGTCGTTGATAGTCGTGGTGATGGCGGCGTCCTGGGCCTGGACGGGCTTCTCGATGCTGCTGTTCATCGCGGCGATCAAGAACGTACCGGTGTCGTACTACGAGGCGGCCTCGCTCGACGGCGCCGGACCGTGGCGCCAGTTCATCAGCATCACGCTGCCGAGCATCGCGCCCACCTCGTTCATCGTCATCCTGCTCAACACGATCAACGCGATGAAGGAATACCCGGTCTTCGTCGCCCTCAACAACGGCGGACCCGGAACGTCGAACAACCTGATGGTCCAGTACATCTACGAGACCGGCTTCAAACGGGGCCAGATCGGCTACGCGAGCGCCGCGTCGTTCGTGCTCATGCTCATCCTGATGGCCGTCGCGATCATCCAGCTGATCGTCAACCGGCGGGTGGAGAACCGATGACAACCACAGACATGCCACGCCCGGTCGACGCCGGTCCCGGCCGGGCCGTCTCCAAGAAGCGGCCCCGCAGCTCGGGCAGCGGTGGGCTCCGGCGGGCGGTGCCCGCGACGACACTGCTGTGGATCCTGGCGTGCCTGTACGGGCTGCCGGTGCTGTGGTTCATCCTCAGCTCCCTCAAGCCGTCCAGCGACCTGTTCTCCTATCCGCTGACACTGGTGCCGCACAACCCCACCCTGTCGGGTTTCAAGGCAGCGTGGGACAGTGCCAACTTCTCCCAGTACTTCATCAACACGGCCATCGTGTGCGTGATCACGACGATCCTCACGGTGGGAGTCAGCTGCTGCACCGGGTACGCGCTGGCCAAGTACGACAACAAATGGCTCAAGGTCTTCTTCATCTGCATCCTGGCCACCACGATGCTGCCGTCCGAGGTCATGCTCGCCCCTGAGTTCCTGGTGGTCCGCAACCTCGGCCTCTACAACTCGTTCGCCGGCATCATCCTCCCGGCCGTGCTCACCGCGACCGGATGCTTCATGTTCCGCCAGTTCTTCCTGACGGTTCCCGACGAACTCGTGGAAGCCGCGCGCATCGACGGCGCCCGCGAACTGTCGATCTTCCTGCGGATCATGGTGCCGCTCTCCCGGCCCATCATGCTGACCCTCGCCATCCTGTCCTTCCAGTGGCGGTGGAACGACTACATCTGGCCGCTGCTGATGCTCAACGACCCCAGCAAGTTCACCGTGCAGATCGGCATCCAGAGCATCGTCGGCGCGCAGAACATCAACTGGTCGGTCCTGCTCGGCGCATCGGTCATCTCCATGATCCCTCTGATCGCCATCTTCCTCGTCTTCCAGCGCTACGTCATGGGTGCCGACATCAACGCCGGACTGAAGGACTGACCGTGCCCACCCCGCTTGACCACGAGTTCCTCCGCGCGGCGGCCCGCGCCGCCGACCGGCCGGCCGCCCCGCTGGCGGCCGGCCCCCGGGAGGAACCCGCCGGTGTGCCGCACCGTGGTCTGGCGCGCCGGGTGAAGACCCTGGTCGCGGCGTACCGTTCCCCGGACTCGGCACTGCACGGCAGCAGGCAGGCCATCGCCGCCGCGATGACCCATCTCCGCGCCCTGCGGGCCGTACAGACACCCACCGGACTCTTCGCCGGCGGTGACAACGTGCAGTCACCGCCCGACTCCGCGTTCACCGTCAACGACGTGTGCGACGCGCACGTCCTCGCCGCCGGCGCGGGGCCGGAACTGGGGGACGTCACGGCCGCGCTCGCCGAGATCGCCGGCGCCGCCTCCGGCAGTCTCCTGACCGGTGGGGTGCACACCCCGAACCACCGCTGGGAGCTGTGCGCGGCGCTGGCCCGGCTGCACCGGTCGTTCCCGGACGACCGGCTGCTCGACCGCGTCGAGGAGTGGCTCGCCGAGGGCGTCGACATCGACGCGGAGGGCCTGTACTCGGAACGGAGCGCCGTCTACGCGTCCCTCGTGACCAACCCGTCGCTGCTGTTGCTGGCCGAGGTGCTCGGGCGTACCGACCTGCTGGACGCCGTCGAACGCAACCTCGCCACGACCCTGGACCTGATCAGGCCGGACGGCACGGTGGAGACCGTCCACTCGCGCCGCCAGGACCAGAAGCTTTCGTTCCCGCTGTGGCCCTACCTGCCGCACTACCGGCTGCTCGCGATCCGCACCGGCCGGGGCGACTTCGCCCGCGCGGCCCGCCTGGCGGCCGCCGACGGCATCGACGACCCCGACCTGCTCGCCCAGACCCTCCTCACCCCGGACCTGTGCCGCGCCCTGCCGGCCCCGGACGCGGAGAAGCTCCCGCGCGACCGGTACCTCCCCACCGCACGCCTCGCCGCACACGCCTCGGCCACCGCGCACACCGTGGTGTACGGCGGCTCCGACGTGCCCGAGCACCGGCGCATCCGCTCGGGCCTCGCCTGCAACCCCACTTTCCTGCGCCTGTTCGCCGGTGCCGCCGTCCTCGACGCGGTCCGCCTCGCGCGGGTGTTCTTCGACCTGGGCCCGTTCCGCGCCGCCGACATGGAACAGCTCGCCGACACCCGGTACCGGCTCACCCAAACCCTCACAACCGCCTACTACCAGCCGCTCCCGAAGGACCGGAGGCGCGACGACGGCGTCTACCGTCTGGTGGACGAGGGCCGCTTCTCCGCGGCGATGGCCTTCCCCGACCGCCCTCAGGACGAGGTCTCCCACACGACCCGAGTCGAGGTCGACCTGCGGGAGGACGGGGCCGACCTGCGGATCGACATCAGCGGCCCACCGGTGCCCTGGGCCCTCGAACTGACCTTCCGGCCGGGCGGCGAGCCGCAGGGCGCCGTACCGCTCGGCGACGGAAACTGGTGCCTGACGACCGAGCCGTTGACCTACTGCGTCGGCGACGACGAGATCCGGGTCGAGGCCGCCGTCGAGGCGGGCGAACCACTCGCCGGGCCGGACCGGAACGACGTACTGCGGTACGACCCGGGTCAGGACTACACCGTGGCGGGCGGCACCGACGCGACGACCGGGAACCGCGTCTACATCGGCGGACACGGCCCGCACACACTGACCGTCGCACTGCGCGCCCGCCGGCCCGCACCTGTCGTGTGACCCCGACGAACCACGCCCAGGCCACCCCAGGCATGAAGGGTTGATCCCCGTGCACCTCACGCCCCCTCCCGTGCACCTCCCGCACCAGCGCGGCCCGCTGCACGACCTCCCGGACACCCCGGAGGCGTACGACGCCGTCCTCGCCGGCGTCGTCGAGCAGGCCCTGGCCCGGCTCACGCCGGAGGGTAACCTCGAACATCCCGACTGCGTGGACGACGTCGGCGACACCTCGCTCGGAATCACCTCGCTGCTGGCGCTGGCCTGGCAGGGCGGCAAGGACCCGCGCCTGCCTCAGGCGGTGTACCGCAGCCTCGCCTTCCACCTGAACGAGCGGGTGTACCGCGAGGACAACCCCGGCTACCCGAACCTGAGGGTCCGCAACTCCGGTTTCCCATACGCCCGTTACACTCTCGCAGCCGGCGCGCACCCCATCGGCGACTGGCCGAGCACGGTGTGGGCGCTCCTCCAGGCGGTCAACGTCCTCGACCAGGCCGACGGTCTGGTCGAGGACGGACAGCGGGCCGAGCTGCTGGCGGTGGCGCACGGCTACTGGCGCTGGCTGACCGAGGCGACCTTCTTCAATCCGCAGGAGGCCGGCAACCAGGCGATCGGCTGCGTGGTCGGCGGCCTGATGCTGGCCCGCCATCTGCCGCGCCGGGAGGCCGAACCGGTCCGCGCCCGGGCGCTGGAGCTGTACACCGACGAGATCCGCGCCCACCGGGTACGGGACCGGGGTGCCCTGCTGCCTCCCGAGCACGGCGGCGCCTACGACAACAACTACGGCCCGATCTCCCTGTCCTTCCTCGCGCAGGCCCACCGGGTCAGCGGCGAGGAGATCTTCGCCGAGGACGGCGACGCCCTGGCCCGCTACATCGACGCCCGCCTGACCAACGGCGGTTTCGACAACGGCGGCCCCCGCTACAGCGAGCAGCACTCCGCTTTCGAGTCCGTGCTCGGACTGCGCTACTTCAGCCGCCGTATCGGGTCCGACCTGGGCCGCTACCGGGGCGACAGCCGCTGGGCCCGGCACGCGGTCAAGGCGGACGGCGGCGTCGACGGCCACTTCGCGTGGATGCTGGTCTGGCAGATCCAGGACAGCACGCGCTGGCACCGCGAGCCGTCCACCGCGGCCGCCCGGCACCAACTGCGCGCGGGCACGGTCTCGGTGGCCTTCGACGACCGGATGACACCGGCGGTGGTCGAGGCGGGCGGCACCTACTGCCTGCCCGCCGCCGTCAACCGCCAGCACGGCTTCGGTCCCGTCACGGACGGCTTCCTGCTGTGCCGCCCCATGGGCGAGGTCCGCGTCCGTGACGTCCGCGCCCACGGCCTGACGGCCAAGCTGGTCACCAAGCCGGTCGTCGGGCGCGACCACGTCCTGCGGCATGTGCGCTCGCTGTACGTCACCGACGGCACGACCCTGTGGACCGCGGTCGCCGTCGAGCGCCTGGACGGAACGCCGTACCTGCTGGCCGGTCTGCCGTACGCCGAGGACGACGGCGACCGGGTCCGCCGCACGGCCCACGCGGCCGTCTCCTCGGCGGGCACCCTGCGCCTGACCCACCCCGAGCACAAGGGCGCGGAGCACTTCGACGCCCGCTCCGAACTCACCCAGGAGCAAGCCGCGTTCGCCCTTGCCGAGGACCCGCGCGGATACGGCAACCCTGACGAGGGCTGGCGGCACCTGGCCGGCTCCACGGCCCTGGAGGCCGGCCCGATCACCCACGCGCCGGACGACCTGCACGTCTTCGCGGTGCGCTACGGCACCGAGGAGCCCTTCACGGTCTCGGTGGAGCGGGCCGAGGAGGGTCTGACCGTGCGCACCGACGCCTTCACCGCGGTCCTCGGGCCGGACGACGCCCACGGCGAACCGCAGCTGACGCTCCGCGCGGTCAGCGGCTGAGGGTCATCCGCGGGGCGCCGCGCACGGCGCAGGCGGGCAGCCGGTCGTCCTTCGAGAAAGGCGGGGGAGAGGGACGGACCGAACCGCCACACCACCACCCCGTCCTGTAGTTCCTCGTCCTCCGGCGGCAGACACGTTCTCCCGTCGGGGGAGAGGGCACCAGCGGTGACGAGGCCGGGCAGCGGCAGATCCGGCTCCTCGCCCCAGCGCCACACCTCCGTACTCCGTGATCCCGAGCCGCCCCACCTCGGCGTCGACGATCGGCTCGGTGGCCCCGCCCGGGTCGGCTCCCATGCGGACGGCCAGTTCCTCGGGGGAGGCCCCGCGCGCGAACACGACGCCGGCAGTCCAGATCCACCAGCCACATGATTCGGTCGCTCATGGTCCCGAAGCCGGCGCGCGGCACCGACAACGTAGTCCGCCGGACGTCACACGGGCAGGGGCACCACCAGGTCGGCCCGCTCCCGCGTCGCCGCGACCAGCTCCGCGTTGCGCTGGTCCGAGCGCATCACCCAGGTCACCGCCTCCTCGTGGCTCTTGCCGAACCGCTCGTGCCGGCCGACCAGTCGGCGCAGACGCTCGTCCTCGTCGAGCTCGCAGAACCAGACCTCGTCCAGCTGCGGCCGGACCCTCGCCCACGCGCCCGTGTCCAGCAGCAGGTAGTTCCCCTCGGTCACCACCAGGCGGGCGGTCGGCGGTATCGGGATCGCGCCCGCGACCGGCTGCTCCAGCACCCGCTCGAACCCGGGGGCGTACACGACCTCGTCGCCCGTCTCCTCGCGCAGCCGGCGCAGCAGGGCCGCGTAGCCGGCCGCGTCGAAGGTGTCGGGCGCGCCCTTGCGGTCCCGGCGGCCGAGCCGGTCCAGTTCGACGTCGGCGAGGTGGAAGCCGTCCATGGGGACGTGCGCCACCCACGGGTCCCCGACCGGGTTCAGCGCCCGTACGAGGTGCTCGGCGAGGGTCGTCTTGCCGGCGCCCGGGCAGCCGGCGATGCCGAGGATCGCCCGGCGCCCGGGGCGGGTCAGGGCGCGGGCGCGGGTGAGGAGGTCTTCGAAGGTCAGCGGCACACAGCAGAGTGTGTCATCCGGTGTCGGGTCGATGACTTCGGGCAGGCGGAGCAGGCTGGAGCTGGAAAGGGGGAGAAAGGAGCCCCAGCCGTGTCCGACGACGAAGCAGAGATCCGCGCCCTGATCACCGGGTGGGCGCGATCCGTCCACCGAGGGGACCTCGACGGCGTTCTCGCCGGCCACGCCGAGGACCTCGTGATGTTCGACGTGCCGCCGCCCGACGAGGGCATCCGGGGGCTGGCCGCCTACCGGGCGGCCTGGCCGCCGTTCTTCGCCTGGCAGGCCCAGGGTGCCTGCTTCGACATCGAGTCCCTCGACATCACGGCCGGGACCGACGTCGCCTACGCCTACGCGCTGCTGCGGTGCGCCATGCCCGGGGAACTCGCCGCGCATCCCACGCTGCGTCTGCGGCTGACCTTCGGTCTGCGCAAGGAGAACGGCCGCTGGCTGGTGGCCCACGAGCACCACTCGTTCCCTCACGACTGAGCTCCCGGGCGCAAGAAGGGGGTGAGAGCGTGGCGTGAAACGCGCCCCGTGTGGCGTGCGCCACCCACTGGAGACGGTTTCGCGGGGAACCGTGTCCTGTATGACGGAGCTCGGTCTTCCCGAAGACATCCTGGCCTGCCTCTTCGACCTCGACGGTGTCGTCACGAGGACAGCCGTCGTGCACGCGGCCGCCTGGAAGGAGATGTTCGACGCGTTCCTGCGGGAACGCGAAGGCGACGACTTCCGGCCGTTCGACGACAAGGACTACGACGAATACGTCGACGGCCGTCCCCGCGCGGACGGCGTCCGCACCTTCCTCGCCTCCCGCGGCATCGAACTGCCCGAGGGCGGCCCGGGCGATCCACCGGACGCCTCGACCGTCCACGGCCTGGGCAACCGCAAGAACGACCTGGTCCTGGAGAAGATCCGCACCGACGGGGTCGAGGCCTACGACGGCACCCTGCGCTACATAGCCCAGGTCCGCGCCAAGGGCCTGCACACCGCGATCGTCTCCTCCAGCGCCAACTGCCGCGACGTCCTGCGCGCCGTCGACGCCGAGGATCTCTTCGACGTACGCATCGACGGCGTGGTGGCCGCCGAGCGGAAACTGCCGGGCAAGCCGCGCCCCGACACCTTCCTGGCGGCCGCGAAGGACCTGGGCGTCGACGCCGCGCGCTGCGCCGTCTTCGAGGACGCCCTGGCCGGCATGGACGCGGGCCGCTCGGGCCACTTCGGGTACGTCATCGGCGTCGACCGCGTCGGACAGACCGACGCCCTGTACGCGCACGGCGCCGACCGGGTCGTGCGGGACCTCGCCGAACTGGGAGGTCAGGCGTGATCGACCAGCGGGCCTACACCGTCGAACCGTGGGCCGTCCGTGAGACCGACCTCAACCTCGACGTCCTCGCCCAGAGCGAGTCCGTGTTCGCGCTGTCCAACGGCCATGTCGGCTGGCGCGGCAACCTCGACGAGGGCGAACCCCACGGCCTGCCCGGCTCCTACCTCAACGGCGTGTACGAACTGCACCCACTGCCCTACGCCGAGGCCGGTTACGGCTACCCGGAGTCCGGCCAGACCGTCATCAACGTCACCAACGGCAAGGTGCTGCGGCTGCTGGTCGACGACGAGCCCTTCGACCTGCGCTACGGCCGCCTCGTCGCCCATGAACGCACCCTGGACCTGCGCCGGGGAGTGCTGGAGCGCACCTGCGAGTGGATATCGCCGGCCGGCTCACGGATACGGGTGCGCTCGACACGGCTCGTCTCCCTCACCCAGCGGGCGATCGCGGCCGTGGCGTACGAGGTGGAGCCCGTCGACAGCCGGACCCGTGTGGTGATCCAGTCGGAACTGGTCGCCAACGAGAGCCTG
Organism: Streptomyces violaceoruber; assembly: GCA_000720805.1. Classification (GTDB taxonomy): domain Bacteria; phylum Actinomycetota; class Actinomycetes; order Streptomycetales; family Streptomycetaceae; genus Streptomyces; species Streptomyces cellulosae_A. Next base: position 55,970 of record JODI01000007.1, on the reverse strand, counting down.
CCGGAGCCGAACGGCGACCCGCGCGCCGCCCGGGCCCTGAAGTCGCCGCTGGAGCCGGAGGAGGACCTCGCCTCCGGCACCCGGCTGCGCCTGGTGCACCGCACCCGCCGCAGCGGCTTCCGGGTGGCCGTGGCCGCCGACCATATCATCGACGGCCCCGACCGGACCACGACCAGCAGCGAGAGCAACGTGGACGTGTCCCGGCTGACGGTCACCTCCGTCCTGGAACCCGGTCAGCGGCTGCGCGTGGAGAAGGTCGTCGCCCACGGCTGGTCCGGTGCCCGCTCCCGCCCCGCGATGAGCGACCAGGTCGAGGCGGCGCTGGCGGCGGCCGCGCACAGCGGCTGGCAGGGCCTCCTCGACGAACAGCGGGACTACCTCGACGACTTCTGGGCACGCGCCGACGTCGAGGTCGACGGCGACGAGGAGATCCAGCAGGCCGTCCGCTTCGCCCTCTTCCACGTCCTGCAGGCCGGCGCCCGCGCCGAGCAACGCGCCATCCCCGCCAAGGGACTGACCGGTTCCGGCTACGACGGGCACGCCTTCTGGGACACCGAGACCTTCGTCCTGCCCCTGCTCACCTACACCGCGCCCGACTCCGTCGCCGAGGCGCTGCGCTGGCGCCAGAACACCCTGCCCGCCGCCCGGGAGCGCGCCCAGCAACTCGGCCTGAACGGCGCCGCGTTCCCCTGGCGGACCATCGAGGGCTCGGAGGGATCGGCGTACTGGCCCGCCGGCACCGCCGCCTTCCATGTCAACGCCGCCATCGCGGACGCGGTGGTGCGCTATGTCGCGGCGACCGGCGACGGCGGCTTCGAGCGGGACACCGGTGTCGAACTCCTGGTGGAGACCGCCCGGTTGTGGCGCTCGCTCGGCCACCACGACCACCACGGCGTCTTCCACATCGACGGCGTCACCGGGCCCGACGAGTACAGCGCGGTCGCCGACGACAACCTGTACACCAACCTGATGGCCCGGGCGAACATGCTGGCCGCCGCCGACGCCTGTGAACGGCACCCCGACCAGGCGGCCCGGCTCGGCGTCGACGACGAGGAGAGCGCCACCTGGCGGGATGCCGCCGAGGCCGTGCACATCCCCTACAACGACGAACTCGGCGTCCACGAGCAGCACGCCGGCTTCACCCGCTACCAGCGATGGGACTTCGACGGCACCCGCCCCGACCACTACCCGCTGCTGCTGCACTTCCCCTACTTCGACCTCTACCGCAAGCAGGTCGTCAAACAGGCCGACCTGGTGCTGGCGATGTACACGTGCGGCGGCTGGTTCGAGGAGTTCCACGACGAGGACCAGATCGCCCGCAACTTCGCCTACTACGAGCCGCTGACCGTACGGGACTCCTCGCTCTCGGCGTGCGTCCAGGCCGTCGTCGCCGCCCAGTCCGGGCATCTCGACCTGGCCTACGCCTACGCGGCCGAGGCGGCGCTGATGGACCTCGCCGACCTGGAGCACAACACCCGCGACGGACTGCACATCGCGTCCCTCGCCGGTTCCTGGACGGCCCTGGTCGCCGGGTTCGGCGGACTGCGCCGGGACGGCGACTCCCTCCGGTTCGCGCCCCGGCTGCCCGACAGGTTCAGCCGTCTGGCCTTCACCCTCCAAGTCCTCGGCCGGCGCCTGCGCGTGGAGATCGGCCCGGACAAGGCCACCTACACCCTGGTGTCGGGCTCACCTCTGACCATCCGGCACCACGGAGCCTCCCTCACGGTGAACGGCGACGGCCCCGTCGTCCGCGTTATCCCACCCCAAGCGACCCGCCCGACCCCCGAACAGCCCCCGCACCGCAGCCCCACCGTCCGCTGACCGGAGACTCACCGGATCAGGCCACTCACCTGGCCGAATACCGGCTGCACAACCATCCACCTCAGGTTAACTTTGGCGTGATTTTCAGTTAAACCGATCCCGCTTCCGGCTCGTCGGCCGCGGGGTTGAGCGGCTCTACGGACACGTAGGGGTAAGGGGTGGAATGGTGAACGGCACGAACGCCATGCTCGTCGGTCTGCGAAGACGCGAACCGGCGAGCATGCCCGGCGCGTCCGGGCGGGCACGCCGGGCATGGCCACTCGCAGCCGTGGCCGCCGCCTTCACCCTCGCCCAACTGGTCCTCGTCGGCCCGGGCATGGGCCTCGGCTGGGACGAGACCGTGTATGTCAGCCAGGTCGGCACCCAGGCCCCGGCCGCCTTCTTCAGCGCCCCGCGGTCCCGGGGCATCTCCCTGCTGGTGGCGCCGATCGCGTCCTGGTCGACGTCCACCGAACTGCTGCGCGTCTACCTCGCCGTCCTCTCCGGCCTGGGCCTCTACCTGGCCCTGCGGGTCTGGCGCGGACTGTTCCCGACCCGTGTCCTGGCCGTGGCGGGCGCGGTCTTCGCCTCCCTGTGGGTGACGCTCTACTACGGGCCGCAGGCCATGCCCAACTACTGGGTCGCTCTCGGCGCCCTGATCACCGTCGGCTGCTTCGTGCGCCTCCGCGCGGACCGCCTCGACCGGGCCGCCCTGTGGGGCGTCGCGGCGGGCGCCATGCTCATGGCGTGGATGCGGCCCACCGACGCGGTGTGGGTCACGCTGCCGCTGCTCGTCCTGGTGGCGGTGGGCCGCCTGTGGCGCCCCGGCCTCGCGCTGGCCGGCGGACTCGCCGCGGGCGCGGTGGAGTGGGTGATCGAGGCGTACGTCAGCTACGGCGGCCTCGGGCAGCGGCTGTCCGACGCCTCCGACATCCAGGGCGGCCTGGGCTGGAACTTCGCCGTCGACGACCAACTGCGCAGTCTCGGCGGACGGGCCCTGTGCCGTCCGTGCACCGGATCGATGCCCCACCCGGCGGTGATGGTCTGGTGGTTCGTCCTCCCCCTGCTCGCCGTCGTCGGCCTCATGGTCGCGTTACGGGCCCGCCGCACCGAGCGGACACTGCTGACGCTGGCCTGTGCCGGCACGGCCGCCGTGCCCTACCTGTTCATGATCGGCTACGCGGCTCCCCGCTTCCTGCTGCCCGCCTACGCCCTGGCGGCGATCCCCGTCGCCGACGCGCTGCTGCACCTGGTCACCCGCCCGCAGGGCCGCTGGCGCCCGGTGGCGGCGGCCGTGCTCGCACTCGGCCTGGCCGGGCATCTCGCGGTGCAGTACATCGTCCTGGAGCGCACCGTGGACCGCACCGGCGCCGACCGCCGTGACTGGGCGCGCACCGCCGACGCCCTGCACCGCCTGGGTGTCGAGCCGCCCTGTCTGCTCACCGGGCACGAGGCCATCCCCATCGCCTACTACACCGGTTGCTCCTCGGCCGCGACCGGCGGACACAACGCCAACAGCACCCGGGCGGACATCCTGCGCACCGCCCGCCGGATCCCGGCCGCCAACGTCACCCTGCCCGGTGCCAAGCCCCCGTCGTACGCCCGCGACTGGGACACCCACCGGGGCGCGGGAGTGGACCTCCACATCGCACCGGCGCCGACCGGGACCGGAACGGGATGACGCGGGATCAGGTCGCCGTCGCCTCGGGGGAGCTGTGCCGTCACTGGTGTTTCCCGCTCGTCCGTACCTGGTAGGAGTCCGGATGTCGGATCACGGACGAGGGGGATTGCCATGACAGGGAACGAGAACGGCGGGCGGTTAGGAGACGAGTTCCTCACCCCCGGCACATCGTCGTTCAGCACGTTCCTGGCGGCCCACCGCCCGGAACTGCTGAGCACCCGCCGGATCCTCCCGCCCGGTGTGGTCGCCCCGCCCGACCAGGTCCCGCACGGCACCACCGTGCTGGCCCTCACCTACCGCGACGGCGTGCTGATCGCCGGCGACCGCAGGGCCACCATGGGCAACCTGATCGCCCAGCGGGACCTGGAGAAGGTGCACCCCGCCGACGACCACACGGCCGTCGCCTTCGCCGGCACCGTCGGTCTCGCGCTCGACATGGTGAAGCTGTACCAGGTGGAGCTGACGCACTTCGAGAAGATCGAGGGCGTCGCGATGAGCGTCGACGGCAAGGCGCGCCGCCTGGCCGGCATGATCCGGGAGAACCTCGGCCAGGCCATGCAGGGCCTCGCCGTCGTCCCCCTTCTCACCGGCTACGACGCCACGGCGCCCGAGGGCGAGAAGGGCCGCATCTTCAGCTTCGACGTGGCCGGCGGACTGTACGAGAAGCCGGACTTCCACGCCGAGGGCTCTGGATCCCCGTACGCCCGGGGCGCGTTGAAGAAGCTGTTCCGCAAGGGCATGGACCGGCGCGAGGCCGCCCTCGCCGCGTTGCAGGCGCTGTACGACGCGGCCGACGACGACTCCGCGACCGGCGGCCCCGACATCAGTCGCCGGATCTACCCCATCGTCGCGGTCATCACCGAGGACGGCTTCGAGCGGCTGCCCGAACCGGAGACCGAGGCACTGAGCCGCGAGATGGTCGAGCAGCGCCGCGCCAGGCCGGACGGACCGAACGCGACGCCGTGACACACGCCCGTGACGGGCGGCTTTCCCCCATCGTGGGGAAGACCTGCCCCGGGCTTTACCGCACATGACCTTGCAGCTGCCTCAGGGGGGAACAAGGCTGCTGAACGCGGCCGTACCCCGTGAGAAACGTCCTCCTCCCGATGACGGCCGCCCCTGACTCCGCTCCGTCCCTCCTCCCCGCCGCCCCGAGACAGGCTCGGCCCGGCAGGAGTGGATCAGGGTGGGCGGGACGGCCGCCGTCCCCCCCCCGGTGGAACGGCGGCCGAAGAGCGAGAGGCAAGTCGGCCTTGACGATTCCCAAGTGTCAAGGCGTACTTGCCTCATGCCGTTACCGGATCTGGACGGACTCATCGCCGAGGTGGACCGCACCTGTGTCTCCGCCCATCGGCCCGGCGGACCGGAACAGCCCGACTGGCTGGCCCTGTTGACCACCGCCGCCGCACTCGCGGGCCAACTCCAGGCCCTGGCCGACGACTTGGTCGAGGACTATGTCGAGCACTGCCGGATGCACGGCAGTTCGTGGACGGACATCGGGGCTGCGCTGGGCGTCACCCGGCAGGCGGTGCGGCAGCGCTTCCACGCCCCGCACAAGCGCTACGGCCCCGGGACCATGTCCGAGGACCTGCGCGAGGCGATGGTCCACGTCAAGCGGGCCGCCGTACAGCACCGCAACAACTGCATCGGCACCGAACACCTGCTGTGGGGGCTGACGGCCCGGGCCAACAGCGCCACCCGGCTGCTGGAGAGCGCCGGCGCCGCCCCGGAAGCCGTCCACCGCGCGGTGGAGTCCCGGCTCACCCAGGGCGCCTCCCAGGCGGCGGAGCGCATCGCGTGGACGCCCTGCTCCCGCAAGGCGATCGCGCTCGCCGAGGCCCGCTCCGAGCAGGCCGGTGCCACCCATATCGACTGCGCCGACCTCCTCGTCGGCCTCGCCGGTGTCGGCCGTGGCGTCGCCGCCGCGGTCCTGACGGAAGCGGGCTTCGACCTCGCGACAGCACAGGAGCACTCCGGCGGGGGAGAACGGGAAACGATCACACCAGTGGCGTAACGGCGGAACCTTTCGCCAGGTGAACATCCCGGCGAATGATCAACCGCGGGGCGTGGCCGCGGCGATCCTGGGGCGGAAAACCACCGTTCGGCAGCCCGACTCTCCCGGGCCCGGCTGCCTCCCCTCGCCAAGGAGACTCCCTTGCGTGTTCGTCGTATGGTGACCGGCGTCCTCGGTTCCGTCGCCCTCGTGTTCGCCTCCATGGGCGCGGTGACCTGCGCGGCAGGCCCCGCGGCCGCCGATCCGTGCGGGTTCTTCGAGACCGGCTCCGACGCCTTCTACAACCACTGCACCTCCGACGGCTCCCGCGTCGTCATCAAGGTCGAGGCCGCCTGGGCGCCCGACTACGAACGGTGCGTCGCGCCCGGCACCTCCTGGCTCGGCGCCGCCGGCAAGATCGACGGCGCCCACTACACCGGGCGCACCTGCTGACGGTTCCCGGTCCGCGCTCCGTGCCGTCCTGCCCGGAGGGTTCGGAGCGCTCCCGTCCGAGGGTCTGCCTCGTTCAGGCCCGCAGCCTGAACTCCTTGCGCCACTTGAGGAGTTGCTTCTCCGGATCGCCGGTGTACGACCACGGGGTCCGCGTGGCGAGCCGGCCAGGCATCCGCAGCACGGCGGCGGCGATGTCCTGGAGGCCCGCGTAACAAGCCGCGTGTGCCAGGTAGTTGAGGTCCCGCAGTTCGCCCGGCGCCACCTCGCTCTCGGTCCGGCCCATGATCCAGCGCTCCCAGGTGCGCCGTACGTCGCTGACCGGGCCGTCATGCCTCCAGTGCTGCCCGAGACCCAGGGACGTCCGGCCCTGCCGAGCCTCGTCCTGGGCGTACCGGTACTCCTCGACCCGCGCGTACTGCACCAGCACCGGCAGCGCGGAGCCGGCCGGGGCCACCCCCGCCGCGTCGCGGGCGAAGTCGTACATGAAGCCGTGCGAGCCGTGCCAGCGCGCGGAGTAGTAGTGCAGGACCTGCAGGTGGCCCTCGACGCTGTACGGGTCGCGGCTGTGCAGCTCGTCCCACCAGCGCCCCAGTTCCTGCCGGCGCACCCCCGCCGGGTACAGCCGGGCCACCGAGATCAGGGAGACCCAGGGTGTCGGGTCCTCCGGATACGCCTCGGCCGCCTGCAGGCACGCCAGCACCGCGCCGTCGACACGGTGCCGGTCGATCGGTGCGCCCCGGCCCGCGGCGATGGCCAGGTTGAAGGCCCGGGCCGTCTCCGTGGCCGCGCGCAGCACCAGCGCGTCCCCGCGGTGCGGCTCGGCGGCCAGCCAGGACTCCACCGAGGAACTGCTCGCGCAGGCCTGCGCGAGCAGCCGGACCCGGTGCCCGCGGGCGAGCCACTGGGGGCCGGTGGCGTACAGCAGTTCGCGCAGCCCCCGCCAGCGGCCGATGACGATGTCGTGGCGGGCGGAGCTGAGGGCCCTGTCCCCGCAGTCGGGGTCGAAGTCGGGGGTGAAGCTGTCGCGCGCCATCACAGGTCTCCCTCAGAAGTCGGTGGGCAGACCCTCGTGGAACCGGGAGTGCGCGGCGGCGCCGTCGTCGGGGACGTAGTCCGTCTCGACGGCGTGGGAGGCGTCCAGCCGGGCGGGCCGGTAGTACTCGCTGCCCTGCCGCCAGTACCAGAGCATCGGGATCAGGCCGACGGCCAGTCCGCCGATGCCGATGACGACCGCGGCCCGGCTCAGCTCGCCCAGCGACTCGGCGAACACCCAGAACATGAACAGCGCCCCCAGCAGCGGCCACAGCCCGCCGAAGACGAAGTTGGCCGTCGACTTCAGCAGCATCTTCCGGTAGGCGACGACCACCGCCAGCCCGGCCAGCCCGTAGTAGACGGCGATCTGCAGACCGATCGCGGAGATGGCGTCGGTGAGGATGTCGCCGACCGTGCCCAGGGAGTTGGCGGCCACCAGCATCCCCAGCGCGACCGTGCCGACCACCACGATCGCCACCCACGGGGTGTTCCAGCGGGGATGGACCCGGCCGAGCGCGGACGGCATCGTGCGGTCGCGGCCCATCGCGAACAGCGAGCGCGTGACCTGGATCAGCGTGGTCTCCAGCGTCGCGATGGTCGACAGCATCACCGCCACGATGAGCAGCTTGCCGCCCCAGCCCGGCCAGATCTCGTCACCGAGCACCGACAGCACATTGGCGTCGTTCTCCTCGATCTGCTTCGAGGAAAGGATCATGTTCACGGCGATGGTGAACGCCTCGAACAGCAGGAAGACGATGCCGACGCCGATCAGGCCGGCGAGTCCGGTCGTACGACGGCTGTTGCGGGTCTCCTCGCTCAGGTTGCTGGTCACGTCCCAGCCCCAGTAGTAGAACGCGGCGATGAGCGCGCCGGACGCGAAGCCTCCCATGCCGTCGAAGTGGCTGAACCCGAGCCAGGACCAGTCGAAGGCGAGGGCGTTGCCGGAGTGGAAGAAGGCGAGGACCGCGAAGAGCGCCAGGACGGTCAGTTCGACGCCGGACATGAGGAGCTGGGCGCGGGCGGTCAGCCGGGCGCCGCCGAGCACCACCAGCAGCATGACCAGGAACCAGAGCCCTCCGACCACCGTGGACAGCGCGGTGTCGTCGGCGAGCCCGTCGTCGAACAGGGCCAGCGTCATCGAACCGGCGGGCAGTGAGCCGGCCACCATGAAGATGGTCGCCGAGATCACCAGCGCCCAGCCGCTGATGAAACCGAGAAAGGGATGGAGCGTGCGCCCCACCCACGAGTAGCTGGCGCCCGCGTTCACATCGATCCGGCCGAGATAGCTGAACGCCAGCGCGATGCCCAGCATCGGTATCGCGCAGTACAGCAGGGCGGCCGGACTGGCCAGGCCCACCGCGCCGACCAGGACCGCGGTGGTCGCGGCCAGGGAGTACGCCGGCGCGCTGCCCGCGACGGCCATCACCACGGTGTCGACCATACCGAGGGCGTTGGCCTGCAGCCCTCTGCCCCTCACGTTGCTCATGGTTGCGCTGCTTTCGGTCGTGCACGACGCGGGGACCATGAGGCCACGACGACGTAGGGGGGCGGGGGTGGACCCGCCCGGAACCGGAGAGGGATGGCCTCGGGTCCAGGGGCGGCGAAAGGAGGGCGGTGGATACCGCTGCCTCCGCGTCGGCAGCAGGTCACACCATAGGTGCGAGTGATGATAGCGGCACTGATTGAGCTTTCAAGATTGACTGGGGAGTAACCTCTGCGGTCACTTCCGTCGCCGGTTGAGATTGGGCTCCGCCTGGCTGGAAACGCGGTTCAGGACACCGGAGTGAAACCAGTCGACGCAGTGAACGAGGGAGGCGGCCCATGGGCACCGAGCCGATGGCGGACGACGCGTACCAGCCCACCGGTACCAACGAGGAGCAGGAGGACGCGGCTCCGCTCGACCTGCAGGACGCGGTCGACGAGCGGACCTACGACGACACCCTCGACGAGGGCTACTCCCCGCCGGAGAAACCGCTCGGCGTCACCAAGTACGGCACCACGGCCGCCGAACAGCACGACGGGGAGAGCCTCGACCAGCGGCTGGCCCAGGAGGTTCCCGACGCCGGTGAGCCCGTCGGCGACGAGGTCGGCGACCTTCCCGGCGGCGAGGGCGAGCCGGTCGACCCGGAGGCGGGCGGCGACCGTGCCGGGCGACTCGTGGCCCCCGACGAGGGCGCCCACCCCGACATCACCAAGGAGGCCGTCGCCTCCGACGTGGGCATCGACGCGGGCGCCGCCGGGGCCGAGGAGGCCGCCGTGCACGTCGTCGAGGACGAGGTCCTTCCCGAGTGGCTCCCGGACGAGGAGGACAGCCCGCAGGCCTGAGCGGGGCGGCCTCAGTCCCCGATCCGGTCGATGAGACGGAGTTTGTTGGTGGCGTCCAGAGCGGCGACCTTGTAGGACTCCGCGAGCGTCGGGTAGTTGAACACGGCGTCGACCAGGTAGTCGACGGTGCCGCCGCAGCCCATCACGGACTGGCCGATGTGGATGAGCTCGGTGGCACCGGTGCCGAAGCAGTGCACCCCGAGCAGGGTGCGGTCCTCGGGGGAGACCAGCAGCTTCAGCATGCCGTGCGAGTCGCCCATGATCTGCCCGCGGGCCAGTTCCCGGTAGCGGGAGATGCCGACCTCGAACGGCACCCGGTCCTCGGTGAGCTGGTCCTCCGTCCGGCCCACGAAGCTGATCTCGGGGATCGTGTAGATGCCGATCGGCTGGAGGTTGTGCATCCGGGGGACCGGCTCGCCGCAGGCGTGGTACGCCGCCGCCCGCCCCTGTTCCATCGAGGTCGCCGCCAGCGCCGGGAAACCGATGACGTCCCCGACGGCGTAGATGTGCGGCACCTCGGTGCGGTAGTGCTCGTCCACGGTGATCCGGCCCCGGGCGTCCGCCGTCAGGCCCGCCTTGTCGAGGTCGAGGTCGTCGGTGAGGCCCTGCCGGCCCGCCGAGTACATCACGGCGTCGGCGGGTATCTTCTTGCCGCTCTCCAGGACGGTGAGCGTGCCCCGCGGGTGGCGCTCGACGGCGGCCACGGTCTCCCCGAAACGGAAGGTCACCGCCAGGTCCCGCAGCTGGTACTTGAGCGACTCGATCACCTCGACGTCGCACATGTCGAGCATCCCGGCCCGCTTCTCGACCACGGTGATCTTGCTGCCGAGCGCGGCGAACATCGACGCGTACTCCATGCCGATGACCCCGGCGCCGACGATGACCATGGAACGCGGCACCCGTTCCAGAGCGAGCACGTTGTCGGAGTCCATGATGGTGCGCCCGTCGAACTCGACACTGCCGGGGCGCGCGGGGCGGGTGCCGGTGGCGATCACGACGTGGTCGGCGGTCACCACGCGTTCGTGGCCGGTGACCTCGCGGACGGCGACGGTGTGCGGGTCGACGAAGGCGGCGGTGCCGGCGTACAGGGCGACGTGGTTGCGGGACAGCTGGCTGCGGATGACGTCGACCTCACGGCTGACCACGTGCTGGGTGCGCGCGGTCAGGTCGGCGACGGTGATCTCCTCCTTCAGCCGGTAGCTCTGTCCGTACAGGTCGCGCTGGCTGAGACCGGTCAGGTACAGCACCGCCTCGCGCAGCGTCTTGGAGGGGATGGTGCCGGTGTGGATGGAGACCCCGCCGACCATGTCGGGGCGGTCGACGACGGCGACCCGGCGGCCCAGCTTGGCCGCGGCGATGGCGGCCTTCTGGCCCCCGGGTCCGGATCCGATGACGAGCATGTCGAAGTCGGGCACCCTCGGGAGTCTGTCAGTCCCGGGGGTGCGCCGGAAGGGCGGACGGGCAATCCCGGTCACTCCCGGGCGGACGTACCGCCCGGGGCTGGTGCCGGCCTCGTGCTACGTCGCTGCTGCGCTACGGCAGCAGTTTGTCGAGCGCGGCCGGGCCCTCGGCCGCCAGCTTGCGCCTGGCCCACTCGAGGTTGCGCGGTGTGAGGTCCTTGCCGGACGCGAGCACCACGTCCTCGGGTGACACGTCCGTGCCGGTACGGGTGTGCAGCAGGGCGTCCGGGGTCGTGCGGTCCTCGGACTGCCCCGACGCTTCGGGCTGTGACGTCGGCATGATGTCTGCTCCTCGGATCCGGATCGTTCCTCGCTCCCGGTTTCCCTCACCGGGCCCGATATCACCATTCAACGCCCACGCGCACCCCGCATCCCGAGCGGCCGGGAAACCCGCTCCCGGGAGGGGCCAGGCCCACGACGGGCATCAGGGGAGGCGGGAGGGCGGGGAGCGCCGCTCCAGGGGCTCCGCGGCGGCTCCGTGGTGCGCCGGGCACGCGTCGGGGTTGTCTGTGGCCGGCCTCAGGGCCCTTCTGATGGATCTCCGCGGCGTCGCGACGCCCGGCACGCACGCTCACCACGCACCGAACGCCGCTCCTTCTCCCACGGAGATCCATCAGAAGGGCCTTAATCCGCTTGACCCGGCGACGGGGCAACGCTGCACTGTGGCGGGACATCACGAACCGTGGTGCCGGTAATTACGGGGAGGCAGCGGCAGCGATGGAGATCCGTCCCACGACCGACCAGGACCTCGACGTCTTCGTCGACACACTCCATGCCGCGTTCGGGCGTTTCCCGGAAACCCGTACCGAGGGCGGCGGCGGGGTCTGGTGGGCGGCGCTCGAAATGGACCGCGGGCTGCTCGCCATGACGGCGGACGGCCGGCCCGTCGGCACCGCCGCCGCGTACTCCTTCGAGCTCACCGTGCCCGGTGAGATCCTCGTCCCGGCCGCCGGAGTGACCGCCGTCGGCGTCCTGCCCTCGCACCGGCGCAAGGGCGTGCTCAGCGCGATGATGCGGCAGCAGCTGACCGACTTGCGGACCCGAGGGGAGTTCCTCTCCGTGCTGCTGGCCACCGAGGCCGTGATCTACCGCAGGTTCGGCTACGGACCGGCGACCTACACCCAGCGGCTGACGGTGCCGCGCCGGCAGGCCGCCCTCGCCCCGCCCCGGGCGCGCGGGACGGCCGACGCCCCCGCGACCGGCTCGGACCCCGGTTCGGTCGAGCTGCTGCGGCGTTCCGAGTGCGGCGAGATCCTGGAAGAGGTCTACGACCGGTACCGCCGCGCACAGCCCGGCGCGCTGTCCCGGCCGCACCGCTGGTGGACCGTGGGCGCCGGGCAGCCACCGGTCTCTCCCGCGCCGCGCTACGTCGCCGTCCACCGGGACACCGACGGGGCCCCGGACGGCTACGCCAGCTACTCGACCGAGTCCGGCACCTTGACGGTCGACGAGACCATAGCCATCGACGACGCCGGCTTCACGGCCCTGGCCCGGTTCCTGCTCGGACACGACCTGGTCACTCAGGTCGTGTTCGATCACTTCCCGCGCGAGCACCCGCTGCGCTGGCAGCTCGCGGACTTCCGCGCCGGCCAGGTGAGCGGTGACATGGACTGGCTCTGGGTGCGGCTGCTGGACGTCCCGCGTGCGCTGACCGCGCGCGGTTGGTTCATGGACGGCGAACTCGTCCTCGACGTCGACGATCCGTTCCTCGGCGAGCACGGCCGCTACCTGCTCACCGTCCAGGACGGCAAGGCGGACTGCGTCCCGACAGACCGGGAGCCCGATCTGTCCCTGGACGTGAGCGATCTGGGCTCGGTCTACCTCGGCGGCACCGCGCCGAGCACGCTGGTGCGCGCCGGACACATCCGGGCCCACCGCCCGGACGCGGCCGTCCTCGCCGACGCCTTCTTCCGCGCCGAGCGCCCCCCGCACTGCCTGCACTGGTTCTGACCGCGCGCCCGCCGGCCCCGCACAGGTCTCGCCGGGCGGCCGGCCGGTCGCCCTCCAGGAGCTGGTCGCGCTCAATTCGGCCGCGAGGACCGCTTGTTCGGGGTACCGTTGGTGCCGCCACGCCCCGAGACCGACGGAAGGAGGCGAGTGCCGTGCAGTTCACACCCACCCAGCGCTCCCTCTCCGCCGTCCCGGCGTGTTTCGTCTGACCGGGAGCGCTCCACGCCGTACGCATCCCGGAGGAATCCGTGACCGATCTGGTCATCCGCGCGCTCGACGAGCGCGACGCACCGCTCTTCGACACCCTGCCCGACCCGCTGAACGCCCGTGAGGCGCACCGGCTCACCCGACACCGCCCCGACTGGAAGCGCGTGGCCCTGCGCGACGGCGAGGTCGTGGCACGCGCCGCCTGGTGGGGCGGCCCCGACGACACCGAACCCCTCAACGTCAACTGGTTCGACGTGGCCGAGGGCGAGGAGGAGGCGGGCGCCGAACTCCTGCGCACCGCTCCCTGGCAGGTCGAACTCGAGATGAACCTGCCCGGGGGCTGGCGCGAGGACCCGGCCCCGCGCGCCGCCGCCGAGACCCGCTTCACCGCCGTACGCGACGCCGGATACGAACTCCTGGTGGAACGCTTCATGTACCGGTGGACCCCCGAGTGCGGGCTGCCGGAGCGTCCAGGACGCCTGGTGTTCCGGCCCGAACCGGACGACGAGGTGTTCCGCGACGCCCTGCGCCGCATCCACTCCGTCACCCTGGACACCCACGCCCTCAAGGCGATCGAGGAGGGCGGAATCGACAAGGCGGCCCAGGAGGAACTCGACTTCTTCCACTGGTGCCCGTCCCCGAGACAGTGGTGGCAGATCGCGCACACCCCCGAGGGAGAGCCGGTCGGCATCCACATACCGGCGCACAACCCGGCGGGCCCCTGCGTCGGCTTCATCGGGGTACTGCCGAACCAGCGGGGAAACGGCTACGCCTACGACCTCCTGGCGGAATGCACCCACTTCCTGGTCGAGCGGGGTGCCGAGTTCATCTCGGCCGCCACCGACCAGGGCAACTTCCCGATGGCCGCGAACTTCGCCAGGGCCGGCTATCCCGTCGTACGGGAACGCCTGAACTTCCACCCCGGCACCGCCTGATCATCCGTCTCGGCAGCACCACCGGCTGGGACGGTTCCCCCCCCGGTACCGACGGGCGGTTCGGCCGTCTGCCGGTGCCGGGCGGCGTGCCGATCGGGATCCCCGATCAGCACGACCGATCGCTGAGGCGGTCAGGTGAGGCGTTCAGACGTCGTTCAGTGCGGCTTCGGCTGTCGCCAGGATCTCGGTGATCCGGAGGGCGAAGGCGGCGTCGCACGGGTGCGGGCGGCCCGTGCGGGCGGCGTCGAGGAGGGCGTCCGCGGCGCGGGTGAGCGCGGGCAGGACTCCCTCGGAACTCTCGGGAAGAAGCGTCACCCCCGCCTCGCCCCGCAGTTCGACGCCGGCCCCGGCCGCCTTGGGCGGCGCCGTGAGGCTCAGCGTCAAAGTGCTCGACGCACCGCCTGCGTGGTTCAGGACCAGATGCACGGTGTCCCCGGGACCGGGCGCCGCCGCCACCACCCGCCGGACGTCGCCGAGCACCGGCAGCAGCACGGACAGCGCGTGCGGGCCCACGTCCCACAGGGCGCCCTTCTCCTGCCGCCACGGCGAGGCGGCGAACGGGCTGTCGCTGTTGAACACCGAGCCCAGCCACTGCGCCCGCGCGGTGAACCAGCCCTCCACCCCCGCCTGTTCGGTGATCCAAGCAGCAGGCTCGGACAGGAAACGGGTGGTGAAGAAGACGACCGAGGCGACACCGGAGTCCCGCGCGGCGTCGACCACGCCCCTCCCCTCCTCGACCGTCATGGCGAGCGGCTTGTCCAGCAGCAGATGCCGGCCCGCTCGCGCGGCCCGGGCCGCGAGCTCCGCCTGTACGCCCGGAGGAAGGGCGATGGCCACCGCGTCCACGTCGGCGAGCAACGCGTCCACGTCGTCGTACGCCCGTGTGCCGTGCAGGTCGGCCAACTCCTTGGCCGCGTCCGGGCGGCGACCCCACACCCCAGTGAAGTCCAGCCCCGGATGCTCGCTCAGGGCGGGAGCATGAGCCATGCGGGCCCAAGGACCGGTGCCGAGCAGTCCGATGCGCATACCGCCGCCTTTCACGCCGTACGACCTGGTGAGAACCGGAGGCGCAGGGCGACCGGTCGACGCCGAGCGTTTCACACGGGTGGGGCGTATGCGAAGCCCCGGTCGCCCGGTGGACATGGTGCCGGTGCGCCGCCGCCCACGAGTGGCGCCGGGCGGCGACCGACTTCCCGTCTGGCCGCGGACGCGGGCGGCTGCCCCGGTCGTCCCGCGGCACCGCTGCCGGAAGTGGCCGCCATGGTCAGCCTGAGGCCCCGCTGCCGCCCGACGTGTCGTGCCCGCCTGCCGTGTCCTGCCTCGGACCGCGACCCTCCCGGACCGGGATTCATCGGTCCGGGTGCTGAATCCGTTCTCATTCTTCTATTGGACCTTCGAGGTGCGGGGCACGAGGCTGGAGCGTGTCCGGCGGCGACCGCACCCCCGAGCCGGGAGCCTCGGACTCATCGGTTCCGCGAGACAGCCGAAAGAGGTCACGAGCCCATGCACACCCGCCGTATCGGTGATGTCCACGTGAGCGCCATCGGCCTGGGCGCCATGCCCATGTCCATCGAGGGGCGACCGGACGAGGCCCGTTCCCTCGCCACGATCCACGCCGCTCTCGATGCCGGCATCACCCTGATCGACACCGCGGACGCCTACCACCTGCACGCCGACGACGTCGGCCACAACGAGACCCTGATCGCCAAGGCCCTCGCCTCCCACGACGGCGGCCGGGACGTCCTGGTCGCCACCAAGGGCGGCCATCTGCGCCCCGGCGACGGAAGCTGGACCCAGGACGGGAGCCCCGAGCACCTCAAGGCCGCCTGCGAGGCCTCCCTGCGCCGGCTCGGCCTGGAGGCCGTCGGGCTCTACCAGTTCCACCGCCCCGACCCGAAGGTGCCCTACGCGGAGTCCGTCGGCGCGCTCCGCGACCTCCTCGACGAGGGAAAGATCCGCATGGCCGGCATCTCCAACGCCGACCCGGACCAGATCCGCCAGGCGCACGAGATCCTCGGCGGCCGGCTGGTCTCCGTGCAGAACCAGTTCTCCCCGGCCTTCCGCTCCAGTGAGCCGGAACTGCGGCTGTGCGACCAGCTCGGCATCGCCTTCCTGCCCTGGAGCCCGCTCGGCGGCATCTCCCGGGCCGGTGAACTCGGCTCCGCGCACGCCCCGTTCGACCGGATCGCCCAGGCCCGCGGAGTGAGCCCGCAGCGCGTCTGCCTGGCCTGGATGCTCGCCAAGTCGCCGGTGGTCGTGCCGATCCCGGGCGCGAGCCGCCCCGAGACCATCCGGGACTCGGCCGCCGCCACGGAGCTCGTCCTGACCGCCGACGAGGTGGCGGAACTGGACGCGGCCTGATCCAAGGGCCCGGGTGCGCGCCGGGCGGGCGCGCACCCGAAACCGGGACACCGGCAGCCACGATCGGCGCTCCGGCCTCAGCCCGTCGTTCGTTCGGGGACGGTTCGTGCGAGGACTGGCACCGGCGAACGCCGGGTCCCTAGGATGGACTCCCTGTCCTGCCAGGCCAGTTGGCGCGGCACGAAGCTGGGGGAAAGATGCAGACCGGGAAGCAGCTGTCCACGTCGATCGACGCCAAGGTACCCACGGCCGCACGGATGTACGACCACTACCTGGGCGGCAAGGACAACTACGCGGCCGACCGGGCGGCGTGCGAGGAACTCGACAAGGTCGTTCCCAGCACCCGCCGCCTCGCCGTGAACAACAGGCGCTTCCTGCAGCGCGTCGTGAGGGTGCTGGCACAGGACCACGGCATCCGGCAGTTCCTCGACCACGGATCCGGCCTGCCCACCCAGGACAACGTCCACCAGGTCGCCCAGCGCATCGACCCGGACACCCATGTCGTCTACGTCGACAACGACCCGATGGTGCTGGTCCACGGCCGGGCGCTGCTGGACCAGAACGAGCGCACCGCCGTCATCCACGCGGACATGCGGGAGACCGACGCGATCTTCTCGCACCCGGACACCGAGCGTCTGATCGACTTCACCCAGCCGGTCGCCGTGCTCTTCAACTCGGTGATGCACTGCATCCCCGACAGTGACACGGACGGGCCCCTCGCGGTGGTCCGCCGGGTGGCCGAACGGCTGGTGCCCGGCAGCTACCTGGTGATGTGCCAGCTGGTCAGCGAGGACCCCGAGGTCCGCAAGTTCGTCACCGACTTCATGGACCAGGCGACCCAGGGCCACTGGGGCCGGGTCCGTCAGGAGAAGGACGTGGCGGAGTGGTTCGAGGGCATGGAGATCCTCGACCCCGGTCTGGTGGAGGTCTCCACCTGGCGGCCCGACTCCGAGGTGGCCCCCCGTCAGCTCACCCACGAGTGGATCGAGTTCGGCGGCGTGGCCCGGATCGTCTAGCCCGCACGGTCACGCCGAACGACGACGCCCGAGCGTGGGGGGCGTTCGTGTGCGCCGAGGCTCAGCCGCCGTAGCGCTGCTTCATGGTGTCCTCCAGCAACCGCAGGGACTCCCGGGGTTCGAGCGCCTCGTCGGCCAGTCGGTCCAGGGCGAGCCGGTACTCCTCCGTCTCGTCGCGGTCCTCGAGGAAGTTGGCGCTCTTTATGTGCTCCAGGTAGACCACGTCGGGCAGGTCGAGGCCGCCGAAGCGGAGGTAGGTGATCGGGATGGACGGAGCCGAGGCGGCCGTCACGTCCAGCGGAACGATCTGCACCGTCACATGGGGACGTTGAGCCATCTTGACCAGATGCCCGAGCTGGTCCCGCATCACCTCGCGGCTGCCCAGGACCCGCAGCAGCACCGACTCGTCGAGGACCGCCCACAGCTGCGGCGGGTCCGTCCGCTCCAGCAACTGCGCCCGGCGGGTGCGCAGTTCGACCCGACGCCGTACCTCGCTCTCGGCCGCCGAGGGCAGCCCCCGCTCCACCACCGCCCGGGTGTAGTCCGCGGTCTGCAACAGACCCGGCACGTACTGGATCTCGAACGTACGGATCGCGGCGGCGGCCTCCTGCAGTCCGACCAGACGGTCGAACCACTCGGGCATCAACCGCTTGTCGTAGCGCTGCCACCAGCCCGGCTCACCGGCGCGACGGAGCAGCTTGAGGAGCATCGACGCCTCGTACTCGTCGGTGCCGTACAGCTCCAGCAGCGCGCGGACGTCGGTCTCCGTCGGGGGCCGCCGGCCCTTGCCCGACTCGATGCGCGACAGCTTCGCGGGGCTGAACCTGAGGGCCCGCGCCGCCTGCTCCTGAGTGAGGCCGGCGTCCTCGCGGAAACCCGCGAGCTGCACGCCGACCAGCATCTTCAGCAGAGTGGGAGCCGGCTCGGGCCGGTCCAGGTACGGCTGCAGGCGGGAGATGCGATGCGACTCGGGGGACATCCTGACTCCCAGTAAACCGGCACAGAGACGACTCAGACTATCGCACTCCGTAGTGTCGCACCGCAGCGGCCCACGTGCGCAAGGGAGTTGACCACTCCCTCACAGGAGATGGTCGAACTCGCCCTCCTTCGCTCCGGCGACGAACGCAGCCACCTCGGCCGGCGTGTAGACGAGCGCCGGCCCGTCGGGATCACGGGAGTTGCGCATCGCGACACCCCCGTCGACCAGTGTGGCCACTTCGACACAGTTGCCCTCGGCGTTGCTGTGCCGGCTCTTGATCCAGCGGACGTCCAGCGAACTCGCCCGCACTCCGTTCCGCACTGGTGGCACCGCAGTCTCCTTGCTGTTCACGTTGCTCGCCGGGCGCCGTGCCCGGCCGCCCGGCCCGCCCGGACGGGGCAGGGACGGGTTCCCCCGGTCTCTTCCGTCCCACCTGTCTTTCGTGCAATTTCTCGTGCAATTGCACGCTGACGCTGTCTGCGTGGATAATAGCTACGGCGTCAACCCCCCCTGGGAACGCCTGTTCTTGATGTCGCATCAGGGAGATGCCGTGTCATCACCTGCGAACCCCGTGCTCCGGCAGCCGGGCCGGGCCGCTCCCGGCACGAGCGCGGCGGCCCTGGCCGACGGGCTCCCGCCGCAGCCGCGCACGGTGGAATCCCGTGCGTGGCCGGCCCTGAGGCCGGCGCTCCCCAGCGACATCCCCGCCTCCGCCGCCCTGCGCGTCAGATGCAGCGCTGAAGGATTCGCGCTGGCCCGGGCCTTCACCCGGGACACCCTGGGGTGTTGGTCGCTCGGCCACCGCGGCGACGACGCCGCGCTCGTGATCACCGAACTCGCCGCCAACGCCGTGGCCCACACGGTTGTCGGCGCCGCCACGGCCGAGGCGGAGGTCCGGCTGGGCATCCTGTTCGACCCCGCCCACGTGCTGCTCACCGTCTCCGACCCCGGTGACGACCTACCCGAGTTCACGGCCCCCGACGGTTTTGCCCTGCTGGAGCACGGCCGGGGCCTTTTCATCGTCGACGCCCTCGCCGAGGAATGGGGCTGGACCCCGAACCCCCCGGCCGGCAAGACCGTCTGGGCCAGGCTGCCGACCTGCCCTCCCCCCTCACCGGTATGACCGCCGCCGAAAGGTCCCACGCCATGCGCACCGCTCCGACGCACCGACAGGGCACCGAGCGCACCGACCCCCACCAGCCGCCGACCGGGGTGGCCAGGAACACGTCCCTGGCGGCCCTGGACCGGGTTCCGTGGCGCGAGATACGGGACTCCACCGGCTGCGCCTCCGCCATCCCCCTGCTGCTCACCACCGTGGCCTGCGGGGACCCCGAGACCGCCCGGGCCGCCCTCGCCGATCTGCGCACCCGTGTCTGTCAGTACGGCTTTGTGGTGGAACAGGCGACGGCCGCCACGGTCCCCTTCCTCTGGGAACTCGCCCAACTGCCCCATGTGACCTGCCGCGCGGAGATCATCCAGCTGCTCAGGAGCATCGCCGACGCCCGGCAGTGGGAGAGCACGGCAGCCGTCTACCCGAAGCTGCTCAACCACAGCGAGAACCACGTCGTGTGGGAGCGCAAGGCCCGGCAGGCGGTCCGGGACCGGCGGGGCGCCCTTCGGCGACTGCTGGCCGATGAGGACACCGAGATCGCCCGGGCGACCACGGAACTCGCCCGCACCCTCGGCGAGTGACACCCCGCCGCCCTACCCCACCCCTCCCGAAGGTCTCGCCCCGTCACCGGTGTGGTCCTCGCCCGCCAGGGGCACTCTCGCGTACCTGTTCCTGGCCGACCGGCACCGCCTCGCGGCAGCTGCCGGTGTCCTCACGGTCAAGCGCAGCCACGTCTGGCTGCTGCCGCTGATCACCGCGTCCGTCATCGACACCGTCGTCCAGCACCGGCCGGTCTCGCGGCTGGGGACCAGCACGGGCGTCCTCCTGTTCGTCCCGCTCGTCGACCATCCGCTGCACCTCCTCGACGTCCGCCTCCTGTACGGCACTGTGCGCCGCATGGGGCACCGGCCTCAGGTCCGCGGGGGTGCACGCGGACGCAGCAGCTTCGACCGGCTCCCGCAGGGTCTCGACACCCGGTCGGTGAGCGCGGTGCCCGGCTCCCCGGCGGGCAGCGGCAACGCCTCGCCATCGCCCACGCCCTGTTCCCACGATCCCCGCGTCCTGGTCCTGGTCCTGGTCCTGGACGAGGCGACCACGAGGCGACCTCCGCCCTGGACAGCCGATCGCAGGCGCTCGCCCGGCTGTTGCGCGGGCGCACCACGGTCGTGGTGGCGCACCGCCCGTCCACCGTGCGGGGTGCCGACCGGATCGTGGTGACGGGGCAGGGCCGGATCCATGAGATCGGCACCCACGACGAACTCCCGCGCCGGGGAGGGGCGTACACGGCGCTGCACAGCGGGCGGCTCGCCTGACGGCGTACGCCCGGCGCGGAAGTCGGGCAGGAAGTAATGGAATTGCGCCAATTGTGCGCCGGGGAGCGCCGGAGGTGAATGGTCCGCTGCCGTTCGGGCATACGCGGTGAAAACTCGAGAGAGGGGCGCTACGTGCTCGTTCCGGACCCGAAGGTCGTCAGGAAGCTGCTGACTCGATACGCATCGCTGCGGATCGCTCAGGCGGAGAGGGAAAGGGAGGCGACGGCACGTGAACTGGAGGACGTCACCTACACGCTGTGCGTGATGATGGCGGCCACCGACATCCACGAGGCGGTCGCCAAGGCGGACGCCCTGCTCCTGTCCGCCGGGACCACGGCGACCACCCCCGCGACCACCCCGACGGAGAAGGACGGGGAGGACGGGCTGCGGCTCGCCGTGTGAGGTTGTGCCGTCCCCGTGCCGCGCCGGAACGGTTCTGTCAGGGGCGCGGCTCGGGGACGGCGAGCGCCCTCGCGTGAAACGCGGCCCGGTACGCCTGGGGCGTGGTGCCGGCCACGCGGCGGAACCGCTCGCGGAACGAGGTGGGGGAACCGAAGCCCGCCTGCCGCGCGATCCGTTCGACCGGGTGGTCGCTGTTCTCCAGCAGGTACTGGGCACGCCGTACCCGGGCCCGGAGCAGCCACTGCAGGGGAGTGGTGCCCGTCTGCTCGCGGAAACGGCGGCTGAAGGTGCGCTCGCTCATCCCCGAGCGGGCCGCCAACGCCGCCAGGGTGACCTCCTGGGCCAGGTTGTCCTCGATCCACTCCAGGACCGGCTCCAGGGCCGAGCCCCGCGGTACGGGCGGGTGCTCGTGCACGATGAACTGGGCCTGGCCGCCCTCCCGCTCCAGCGGCATCACCGACATCCGGGCCGAGTGGGCGGCGACGGCCGAGCCCAGGTCCCGGCGGATCATGTGCAGGCACATGTCCAGGGCCGCGGCGGCTCCGGCAGAGGTGAGGATCTGCCCGTTGTCGACGTAGAGCACGTCCGGCCGCACGTCGACGCGCGGAAAACGGCGGGCCAGGTCGTCGGCGGCCACCCAGTGCGTGGTGGCGCCGAGTCCGTCGAGCAGTCCGGCCTGAGCCAGCACGAAGGCGCCCACGCACACGGACGCGATCCGGGTTCCCGCCGCGGCGGCCCGTCGCAGGGCCGCGATCACGGCGGCCGAGGGCGGCGGGGCGTCGGGGGAGCAGCCCGGCACGATGACCGTGTCGGCCTCCGCCAGTGCGTCCAGGCCCCGGTCGACCCGCAGCCCGAAGCCGCCGTCGGCACGCACCTCGGTGGTCTCGGCGCACAGGCGCACCCGGTAGGGACGGCGGCCGTCGGGCAGCCGCGTCCAGTCGAAGGCCTGCATGGGCGCCGCCATGTCGAACGGCACCACCTGATCGAGAGCGAGGACCGCCACCGTGTGCATGAACGCCACCATAGGCGGATTCCCGCCAGGCCCGACCACCTCCGCAGGGAGAGGCGCCGGGGACGTGGTCCCTGAACAAGGCGTTGGCGAGAATCCGTTGGAACCTGTCGTTTCCGCCCCTGTGTGATCACTCCGGGGCTTCCTAGGGTGGGCGGGCACCGCTGACCGACGCTCCTGAGGACACGCCCTTCATGACCAAGTTCCTGCTGACTCTGCACGTCCTGGCCGCCATCGTCGCCGTCGGGCCGGTCACCGTCGCGGCCAGCATGTTCCCGCCCGCCGCACGCCGCGCCCACTCCGGTTCCGGCGCCGACGGAGCGGACACCGGGGGCCTCGGCACCGTGCGGCTGCTGCGCCGCATCTGCCGGGTCTACTCCGGCCTCGGACTGGCCGTGCCCGTCCTCGGGTTCGCCACCGCGGGCGCCATGGGTGTCCTGGGCGACGGCTGGCTCGTCACCTCCATCGCGCTGACCGCGGCGGCCGCGGGGATCCTGATCGCTTTCGTACTGCCCCGTCAGGACGAACTCCTGGCACAGCTGAGCGCGGACCAGCCCGTCGAACGGCGCAGCACCGCTCAACTCGCCATGTTCACCGGCCTGTTCAACCTGCTCTGGGCGACCGTCACGGTGCTGATGATCGTCCGGCCCGGCTCCACGACCGGTGCCTGAGCGCTGCATGCTTCACAGGGTGGCGTCAAGACCTCCACGCGAATTCGCCCTCCTATGGGTGAGGGCGCCTACACTCGGCAGTCGTGCCCGTGCTGATGGGCAGTGACACGAAAGGCGCGTGACGGGTGTTCCAGGATTCCCCCATCTACGACCGACTCGTCGCGGAACGCGGCGACGTCCCCGCTCAGACACGCAGGGAGGCCGAGCGCGTCACCAGGGAACTGGAATACGCCATGCGCCCGCTGCAGTCCTTCGGCAACTCCGGCCCCGGCCCGGGCCCCGGCCTGCCCCCCGACCGGCCGGCACCCCAGGGCGGGGGATGGCAGAGAGCCGCTCTGCCCGGCCCGCGTGCCTACTGACCCGCCCTCACCGCACCGCCGTGTCGGCCCCGTCGACCCCGGCCCGCCGCCGCGGATCGGGCCGGGCCAGCCACTCGGCGACACTCCGGGCGATCGGCTGACCGGTGTCCACCTCCACGAAGCCGAACTGCCCCGACTGGTTGCACTCCAGAAACCACCAGGTGCCGTCCGCGTCCTCGGCGAAGTCGAACGCCCCGTACGCCAGTTCGGCGCCGGCCATGTACGCCCGTACGGCGTCGGCGACCCGCGGCGGAACGTCGACGGGGCACCAGGACAGGGAGTTCACCGCGAAGCGGACATCGACCTCGTCCGGGTCCGCGTCGTCCGCGACCGCCTTGCGGGCCGCCAGCATCCGGTCGCCCACCACGGTGAGGCGGATGTCGGCCCGCTTGGCGACGCGGCGCTGTAACAGCGTCGGGCCGTAGGCGACGGCGGAGAAGTCGGTGTCCGGGGCGACCCTGCTGGTCGGCACCGCGCGGGGCGGATCCTGCGGATGGGCGCCGGAGACCGGCTTGACCACGAGATCCGGGTAGCGCGCCGCGAACTCCCGGGCCGCCTGCGGGAACGTCGTGATGAGCGTGGCCGGCACCGGCAGGCCCGAACGCTGGGCGAGCCGCAGCTGCCAGGGCTTGTGCCGGGCCCGGCGGGCCGCGTCGGGATGGTTCATCCAGCACGCGTCGCTGCCGCGCAGCATGCCGTACAGCGCCTGGGACGCCTCCTCGGTCAGCCAGGACGAGGGTGCGGGGGCCCGCGTCGCCGGCGGGCCCGGCCTGCGCACCCAGATGGAGCGCAGCCCGCCGATGCTCACCAGGCGCCCCGCGGCCGACAGATGGCCGCGGAAGGCGCCGTGCACGTACTCGCCGGACAGCGCGACAGAGCCGGTCAGGTCGGCGGGGTCGAGCCGGACCACCGGAACCCCCGCCCCGTTGAGGTGCACGACCACCATGTCGGCGGTCACGTCCTCTTCACTGGTCAAAATCAACACGGTCATGGTCATGTGCCCGTGTTCAGTCGTCGAAGTGCGTCTTGGAGCCCGCGGTCGACGTCGTGGTCCCCAGTTCCCTCATCAGGCCGTGGTCACAGGCGGCGATCCGCCCGTCGAGGAGCACGTTCAACTGCAGCCCGGAGTCGTACGCGTACGGAATCGTGACTTCCAACTCCACTGCCGGACGTGCGTAGTTGAGCGCGAACGGTTGCATCGTCTCTCCCTCACCGGTGTTGCTCGATGGAACGACGGCCGCCCCCGCGGCCCCCCTTGGTCCGCCGCTTTCTCGGGCTTTCCAGAGACTTATACGAATCGAACGGGTGAATGGTTTCCTTACGGAGCGTAGTCATGGTCGCCCGGAGTCCCGAGCGGGCGTCCACCGGCCGAGGAGCGCAGGCTGCGCAGTGCCAGAAGCAGTACACCGATGTCGTCCAGGTACACCGGGTCGGGCAGCAGGTCCGTCGGCAGCACGAAGTACAGCAGGGCGCCCCAGAAGATCCAGCGCGGGCCGGTGGGAAGTCCCGCCCGGCGCAGCGTGCGCCGGGCCCGCACCAGTCGCACCACAAGCGCGATGGCGACGGCGAGTACCAGGGCCGCGAGGATCACGGCGACGACGAACACGGTGCTGGTCGTGTCCACGGGTGGCCTCCTCGTCCGGGCGGCGGGCTGCGTGCCTCCGCCCCCTTGACGAATTCCCCCTCCGGGCTCCGGTATGGCCTGCCGAACGTGTGTCGGTACGCCGGGCGCGTGGGCCGCGACCACACTCGTCCCCCGGAGCTGATCATGAAGACCGGACCCGCGGCACCCGGCGGCCCGGCTCGTCCGGCGGGCGAGCCGGGCCGCCGGGCGGCAGACCCGCCGTGCGGCGGACCGGCGACGGCCGAGGGGGCCCGGACGCCCCGGTGATCCCTACTGGCCCCGCCCACCCCGGTCCGCTAGTGCGGCCAGCACCCGGTCCGGGGTGAGCGGCAGTTCCCGCAGCCGGACGCCGATGGCGTGGTGGACGGCGTTGCCGATGGCGGCCGCCGTGCCCACGATGCCGATCTCACCGATCCCCTTGCTGCCCATCGGGTTGAGATGGGGATCGTCCTCGTCGATCCAGTGCGCCTGTACATCCCGGACGTCCGCGTGCGCGGGCACGTGGTACGACGCCAGGTCCGACTCCGCGAAGTCGCCGAACGCCTCGTCCGTCGTGCTGCCCTCGGTCAGTGCCATCCCGAGCCCCATGGTCATCCCACCGACGAACTGGGACCGCGCGGTCCGGGCGTTGAGGATGCGCCCGGCGGCGTAGACCCCCAGCAGACGCCGGACCCGGACCTCACCGGTTACCGTGTCGACGCCGACCTCGGCGAAGTGCGCGCCGAACGCGTGCCGCGACCAGGGGCTGTCGGCGTCGGCCTTCCCGGTCGTGTCGGCGCGGGCCGCGACTCCGTCCTCGGGCAGCGGTCCCGAGTGCTCGGTCAGCCGCGCCGCCAACTGTGAGCTCGCCTCGTGCACCGCCCAGCCCCAGGATGCGGTGCCGGACGAGCCGCCCGCCAGCGACGCCGAGGGAAGATCGCTGCTGCCCACCTGGATCCGGACCCGGTCGAGCGGTACGGCGAGCACGTCCGCCGCGATCTGCGCGAGGACCGTACGGGCCCCGGTGCCGATGTCGGTGGCGTTGATCCGGACCAGGAAGCCGCCGTCGGGCAACGCGCGGGCCTCGGCGGTGGACGGCCACATCTGGACGGGATAGGTGGCGGAGGCCACACCCGAGCCGACGAGCAGCGGTCCCTCGCGCCGGGAACGCGGGCGGGGGTCGCGCGACGACCACTCGAAGCGCAGGGCGCCCTCGCGCAGGCACTCCACGACATGCCGGCTGCTGAAGGGCCGGCCGCTGTCGGGCTCGGTGTCCGGCTCATTGAGGATCCGCAAGTCCACCGGGTCCATGCCGAGTTCACCCGCGAGCTCGTCCATCGCGGACTCCAGCGCGTACATGCCGGGAGCCTCGCCCGGGGCGCGCATCCAGGACGGCGAGGGCACGTCGAGCGGCACCACGCGGTGCAGGGTGCGGCTGTGCGGCGAGGCGTACATGATCCGCGCCGGTACCGCGGCCTGCTCCACGAACTCCTTGACGCGGGAGGTGCGGGTGGTGACCTCATGGATGAGGGAGGTGAGCCGGCCGTCCGCGTCGGCGCCGAGGCGCACCCGCTGCAGGGTGGGCGCCCGGTGTCCGACGACGGTGGGCAGGAAGCGCCGGGGCAGGGCCACGGTGACGGGCCGGCCGGTGTGCCGTGCGGCCATCGCGGCGAGCACCACGTCGGGGCGGGGTGTGCCCTTGGACCCGAACCCGCCGCCGACGTGTTCGGCGACGACCGTGATCCGTTCCTCGGGCAGAGCGAACATCTGGGCCAGCGTGGCGCGTACGGCCGTCGAGCCCTGGCTGGAGTTGTGCACGGTGAGCCGTTCGCCGTCCCAGTGCGCGGTGGTGGCGTGCGGCTCCATGGGGTGGTTGTGCAGCGGCGGCACCCGGTACTCGGCGTCGACCCGGACGGCGGCGGAGCCGAAGGCGGCGTCGGGCTCGCCCCGTTCGCTGCGGGCCGGGTAGCCGCCGTTGGCCTCCTCGGGGACATACGCCCGCGGGTGCGAGGCGGTGAGGGTGACGTCGTGGTCCTCCGCGGCGTACCGCACGAGGACGGCGGCGGCGCCGGCGCGGGCCGCCTCCAGGGTCTCGGCCACCACCAGGGCCACGAACCAGCCGTGGTGCGGGACGCGGGAGTCCTGCAGCAGGGCGAGCGTGGGATCGTCCGGCTCGGCGAGCCGGGGCGCGTTCTCGGGGGTGAGTACGGTCAGTACGCCGGGCATCTCCAGCGCGGCCGTGGTGTCGATGCCGGTCACCCGGCCCCGGGCGATCGTGGCGGGCACCGGCCGGGCGTGCAGCCGTCCGGGCTGCGGCTGTTCGGCGGCGTAGCGGGCGGTGCCGGTGACCTTCTCCCGCCCCTCCCGGCGCTCGGCGGGAGCGCCCACGGCGGTGGGAACACTGGCCATGGAGTCCTCCTCGGGGGACGGGGATTCAGGTCCGGGCGGCGGCGGTGAGCCGGGCCAGGACGTCCAGGGCGAGGCCGCGGGCCAGGGGCACCTTGTAGGCGTTGTCCCGCAGCGCCTCGGCGGCGGACAGTTCGAGGTCGACGGCGTGCTCGAAGGCGGCTTCGGTGGGAGCCGCGCCCAGCAGCACCTCCTCGGCCCGGCGGGCCCGCCAGGGCCGGTGAGCCAGCGCCCCGAACGCGATCCGGGCGCTCGTGACCACGCCGTCGTCCACCCGCACCGCGACAGCTACGGACGCGAGAGCGAAGGCGTACGACGCCCGGTCGCGGGCCTTGCGGTAGGCCGAGGGCACTCCTGCCGTGGCCGCCGGCAGCACCACGCCGGTGATGATCTCCCCGGGCCGGATCTCGGTGTCCACCTCGGGACGGTCCCCGGGCAGCCGGTGGAACCCGGCCGCCGGAAGACTCCGGGCGCCGTCGGCTCCGTACAGCTCGACGCGGGCGTCCAGGGCGGCCAGCGCCACCGCCATGTCCGAGGGGTGGGTGGCGATACAGTGCGCCGAATGACCCAGGACGGCGTGGTCACGGTGCACCCCGTCCCGGGCCCCGCAGCCGCTGCCCGGTTCGCGCTTGTTGCACGGCTTGGCCACGTCCTGGAAGTAGGGGCAGCGGGTGCGCTGCAACAGGTTGCCGCCGGTGGTGGCCGCGTTGCGCAGCTGCCCGGACGCGCCCGCCAGCACCGCCTGGGACAGCGCGGGCCAGCGGTCCCGCACGGCGGGATGGGCGGCGAGGTCGCTGTTGCGGACCGTCGCGCCGACGCGCAGCGAGCCGTCGGGCAGCTCCTCCACGCTGTCCAGGGGAAGCCGGCTGATGTCGACGAGCGCGGCGGGCCGCTCGACGCCCAGCTTCATCAGGTCGACCAGATTGGTGCCGCCGCCCAGATAGCGGGCGCCGGGGCGGGCGGCGAAGGCGTCGGCGGCCTCCTCCAGGCTGTCGGCCCGCACATAGTCGAAGGTCTTCACTCGATCACGTCCTCGACCGCCTCGACGATGCGTGGATAGGCCCCGCAGCGGCAGAGGTTGCCGCTGAGCCGCTCCCGGATCTCGTCCCGGTCCAGCGGTACGGGCTCGCCCGAGGGCGCGGCCGGGTCGGTGACGTGCGAGGGATGTCCGGCCGAGGCCTCCGCGATCGCGCCGAGCGCGGAACAGATCTGCCCCGGGGTGCAGTAGCCGCACTGGAAGGCGTCCCGGTCCAGGAATGCGCGCTGCAGCGGATGCAGGTCCTCGCCGTCACCGGAGAGCCCCTCCACGGTCGTGACCTCATAGCCGTCCAGCGTGATCGCGAGCAGCAGACAGCTGTTCAGCCGTCGCCCGTCCACCAGGACCGTGCAGGCGCCGCACTGGCCGTGGTCACAGCCCTTCTTCGCGCCGAACAGCTCGAGATCCTCGCGCAGCACGTCCAGCAGGACGCGCCGGTGGTCGACGGTCAGCGTGTGCGGTTTGCCGTTGACGCGGAGCGTCGTCTCGGACCGGTGACGGGTCGCGGGCCCCTCACCCTGGTGCTGGTGACTGTCCATGTCGTACGTGCCTTCCGGGACGGACCGGTGCGGTCGCCACCGCGTATCCAAACTCCGGCGACCCACACGTCCCGGGCGCTTCCCAGGTTGCCTCCTTCTACGGTGCGTCCTTCGTCCGCGCGCCCTTGAGGCGTTCCAGGGTGCGGGTCAGCTGCTGGAACGGGGAGGTGGCGGCAGGGGAGGACGGCTGCTCGGGCACGGGGAGGGCGGCCGCGGTCTCGCGGTACGCGGTCAGCGCCTCGTGGGCCCGTTCGGCGGCCTCCCGGTACAGGTCCCGGGACTGGGTCATGGCGTCCAGCGCCTCGGCGTACATGGCGACGAGCGCCCGCTCGCGGGCGAGTTCCTCCTCCAGGCTCAGCAGACGCCATTGCTCCCGCAGCGCGGTCACCGCGTCCCCGGCCCCCTCCGGAAGCGGCCGCTGCGCCGCGGTGAACCGCGTCAACGCCTCGACCAGGTCCGACGGTTGCGATCCGTCGAGGAAGACACTGCGTACGGCGAACTCGTCCCCGCCGCGGCGGGACGCGCCCGGCGCCGCGGGCAGCACCACCGCGCCGCCCCGCGGCACCTGCACGCCGACCTCCTTCAGGGCCCAGTTGACGGCCCGCAGCTGCTGCGGGGCCGCGCGGTGCTCGACCACCCGGTGCCGCAGGCTCTCCGGAAACAGCTGGGCCAGCGGTTTGCGGCCGCGCGCGTCCGGGGTCATCGCCTCGTGCACGACCACATGGATGTTCCAGCTGCCGCGCACGGCGTCCCGGAACAGCCGCCGCATGGCCTTGTCGTCCTCGGGGAGGCGGTTGACGTCCCGCAACCGCAGCCCCGTGGGGACGTCGTGGTCCCACTCGGCGTCCGGCGTGTCGGGCCAGAACACGGTGGCGGGTGAGGGCCACCCCTGGTCCCACGGGCTGTCCGCCTCCGCCGCCAGCACCCACTCCGGCCCGGTCTCCGCCTCGGCGACGACCGTGAGCCTCGCCCGTACGGTCACCCCCTCGGGGACCCTCCAGCGGGCTTCGAAGACCTGCTCCCGGGCGTCCTCGGCTTCGGCCTCGGCCGGTTCCAGGAAGTCGTCGATGGTGCCCGCGTCCTTCAACCGCCGCAGCGTGCGGCGGACGGTGTCCAGCGGGTCGGGTCCCGTGTGGCGGCCGCGGGCCAGCCACACCGTGAGGGGGAAGGGCGGACGGACAGTGGAGGAGGTCTGCATGAGTCCATCTGATGGCGGGGGGCACGTGCGTCCTTCAGTATCGCCGCCCGCCCGCGCCGGCGATCACCGGGGTCACCCGGTCGGGTCAGCGGGCGCTCAGCCTGCCTGCGGCGACCGCGTCGCGTCGGCGAGCCGGCCGGTCACGTCGGCGGTCTGGCCCGCGGGCGGCGCCTGCACGTCGACCTTCGTGCCGAAGTCGTCGAACCGCAGGGTCGTCGTGCTGGTGACCCGCGTGTCCTCGCGGTCCGTCGGCTTGCTGTTCTTCAGGGGCCGCAGGGTCAGACGCACGGTCTCCTGCCGCAGCCGGCCCTGCTCGTCCAGCCACAGGTCCACCGGAACGGACGACGTGTCCAGCTGCCTGCGCAGCTGCTGCTCCTTATCGCGGTCGCCCCGGGCCAGGGTCTTCACGTCGACGTCGACGCGGTAGCGGGTGGTCTGCGTACCGTTCACGGGCTCGGTGCCGACCTTGGTGACGTCGTCGGAGTCGAGCCCCTTGACGTAGTCGAACGGCTCGACCGGGTCGCTCGCCTGCGTGTCGCCGGATCCGGAGCGCGGCAGGCGGGCGGGGTCGATCCTCATCCAGCTCTTGCCCTCGGGCAGCGGACCGCGCTGCGCGGCGGTCGGCTTCTGGTAGATGATCCCGTCGACGACGCGCTGCTCGATCCGGGCGCCCCGCGAGGTGAGAGTCACCTGACTGTCGCCCTCGGCGAGGTCCACCGCACCGGAGCCCTTCGCGGTGACGCTCTGACCGCCGGCCACCGCCTTCGAGGAGACGGTCAGCTTCGCCGTGTCGGCGGACCGGGTCCGCTCGTAGGCCGCGTGCACGGCCCGCGTGCCGTCGGTCTTCTCCGGCCCGCTCTTCTCAGGTCCGCTCGACGAGCTGCCCGCCGCGTCGGCCGCGTCGTCCGTCCCACCGCAACCGGCCGCCCCCGCGACAAGCATCACCACGGCGACGGCACTGCCTAAGCGTTTCCTGGACATGGCACACACCCTCTCAAGTCGGGAGGTAACGCTCTGCTGTCTTCTCGTGCCGATTGCCCCTCTCGCCGTACGCCATGCGCCGGGTTTCGGCCACGATCCCGCCCCGGCCGACGCCGCACACGGGGTGCGCGCCAAACACCGGGGGTGCGCGAGCGCCACTGCGGACGACAGCCGTTCACTCCTGCCCCGATCACGACCGCACCCGCACAATGGCTCACCGAACAGGGCTCGCCCACCATCCGCATCGGGGCGGGCCCTGTTCTCCTCACGACGACGAACGGGCCCGGGGGCGCCCCCCGGACCCGTCGGTGTCACCGCTCGGTGCGCTACGCGCCGCTCTCCCTGAGCATGTCCTCACGCTCGACGAGCTTGACGCGCTCGCGGCCCTGGGGCTCGCCCAGCGCCTTCTCGGCGGCGTCCAGCCTGTACCAGCCGTCCCAGGTGGTGAAACGGACCTCGCGCTCGCTGAGGAACGCCTCCACGGCCTCGGGGGCGGGTGCGGTGGGCGTGTGCAGACGGCCGCCCGCGAAGTCGTCGAGCAGGTTCGACACCGTCTCGTTGGCGTCGCCCTTGGTGTGCCCGATCAGGCCCACCGGGCCGCGCCGGATCCAGCCGGTGACGTACGTCGACTGCAGGTGCTCACCGCTCTCCTGGATGACCCGGCCGCCCTCGTCCGGGACCGTGCCCGACTCGAGGTCCCAGGGCAGCTTGGGGAGTTTGTCGGAGAGGTAGCCGACCGCGCGGTAGACCGCGGTGACGTCCCAGTCCTTGAACTCGCCGGTGCCCTTCACGTTGCCGGTGCCGTCCAGGGCGGTGCGCTCGGTGCGCAGCCCGACGACCTTGCCGTCCTCGCCGAGGATCTCGGTGGGCGACTCGAAGAAGTGCAGGAACAGCTTGTGCGGGCGGTCTCCGACGTCCCGGATGGCCCAGTTCTCCAGGGTCTTGGCGACCATGTCGGCCTGCTTGTTGCCGCGCCGGGTCTCGATCGAGCCCTCGTCGTAGTCGATGTCCTCGGGGTCGACGATGACCTCGATGGTGGGGGAGTGGTCCAGCTCCCGCAGCTCCATCGGGCTGAACTTCGCCTGTGCCGGGCCACGGCGGCCGAACACGTGGACCTCCAGGGCCTTGTTGGCCTTGAGCCCCTCGTACACGTTCGGCGGGATCTCCGTCGGCAGCAGCTCGTCCGCGGTCTTGGCGAGAACGCGCGCCACGTCGAGGGCGACGTTGCCGACGCCGAGGACGGCGACCTTCTCGGCCTCCAGCGGCCAGGTGCGCGGCACGTCCGGGTGGCCGTCGTACCAGGAGACGAAGTCGGCGGCGCCGTAGGAGCCGTCGAGCTCGACGCCGGGTATGGACAGCTCGCGGTCGGCCGTCGCGCCCGTGGAGAAGATCACGGCGTCGTAGAAGGCGCGCAGGTCGTCCAGGCTGATGTCGCTCGGGTAGTCGACGTTGCCGAAGAGGCGGATCTGCGGCTTGTCGAGCACCTGGTGGAGGGCGGTGATGATGCCCTTGATGCGGGGGTGGTCGGGTGCGACGCCGTAGCGGATGAGGCCGAACGGGGCCGGCATCCGCTCGAAGAGGTCGATGGACACGCCGGGTTCGGCGGCCACCTCGGACTTGAGCAGGGCGTCGGCGGCGTAGATCCCGGCGGGGCCGGCTCCGACGATGGCTACCCGCAGGGGGCGGGGCATGTTCAGGTTCCCTTCGAGCGGCGATGGATCGACTCGATCGGAAGCCTAAGCTAAGGCAAGCCTTAGTTGGTACGCGGGTCCGGTCTATGAGCTCATAAGCCGGCTTTATGCCCCGAGTGTTCCCCGGGCCGCCGCACCGCCCCCGGTACGGCGGCCCCGGGTCCGGTCAGCCGATGTGGAAACTGTCGCCGTACACCTTCCAGTCCAGCGGCGTGTTCAGGCACAGGTTGCCGTTGCGCAGGAAGACGCGCTGCTCGGTGTCGACCCGGCTGGTGTCGCTGTGGGCCTCCTCCTGCTTCATGGCCCACACACGCGCGTCGAGGAAGGCGTTGAGGTAGGTCACCTCGTCGCCGCCCTGCGCCGGCGGCTTGGCCTTGTTCAGG
The DNA here is from genome assembly GCA_000720805.1 of Streptomyces violaceoruber. Lineage (GTDB taxonomy): Bacteria > Actinomycetota > Actinomycetes > Streptomycetales > Streptomycetaceae > Streptomyces > Streptomyces cellulosae_A. Next base: position 23,076 of record JODI01000007.1, on the reverse strand, counting down.
GCCCGCTTGCGTATGTTGCGGAAGCTGGTGGAGTCGTCGCCGTCACCGTGCATGACGATGGCGTCGTAGTACGCGAACTGCCCCAGTGTCCCGAGCCCGTCGGTCTTGCCCTGCCGTACGGCCGGGTTGAAGTACACGCGGTCGCGCTCGTCGTTCTGCGCCTGCTGGAAGGCCGTGTCCTGGGCGGCCTTGCGCCAGTCCTTGGGATAGTTCGGGTCGAGGCCCGCGTGCGAGTCGGAGCCGTCGACCGCGCGCAGCGCGGGCAGGTACTTGGCCAGTACGTTGCCGGGCTTGCGGTCGGTGTAGAGCTCCACGAGGTCGAGCATGTCGCCGGTGCCGGAGCAGAAGCCGATGATGCCGGCGGTGTAGCCGCGGCCGTCGCCGATGTCCTCGATGTACTTGTACTGCGCCTTCCAGTCGAGCGAGGAGTTCTCCGCGCTCGACACCAAACGCATGGCGATCTCCTTCTTCGCCGGGTCGTCGAGTCCGGCGCAGCTCGCCGCCGCCGAGGCGTGCGAGGGCCGCAGGAGAGGTGCCGCGGCCAGGGATGCGCCGAGCAGGGCGACGACGGTGCGGCGTGAGGTGCCGGAGGGGTGGGCGGGGTCGCTGGAGGGGTGTCTCACAGGGGCTCCAAGTGGGGGTGGGGGGTGGAGAGTTGGCGGTGCGCGCACACTGATAGGAAGGTTTCCTATCAGAGCTTGGCGACAGTGGACACCCGTTCGGAGGAATTTTGATGGAGAACGACGAAAAGATGTTCGGTCAGGGCAGCGGCTGTTCCGCCCAGATGACCTTGCCCTCCCGGGTGTACCGGGTGCCCCAGCGCTCGGCGAGCTGGGCGACCAGGAAGAGACCGCGTCCGCCCTCGTCCGTCGTGGCCGCGTACCGCAGGCGGGGCGAGGTGTTGCTGCTGTCGAAGACCTCGCATATCAGGGTGCGGTCGTACAGCACGCGGACGTGAATGGGGCCGCCGCCGTAGCGGATCGCGTTGGTGACGAGTTCGCTCAGGACCAGCTCGGTGGTGAACGTCAGCTCGTCCAGGCCCCATTGGGTCAGCCGACGGCTCACCGAGGCCCGCACCTCGGACACGGCCGCGGGGTCGCCCGGCACCTGCCACTCGGCGACCCGGTCGGCGGCCAGGGCCCGGGTGCGGGCCACGAGCAGCGCGATGTCGTCGCTGGGCTTGGCGGGCAGCCGCGAGTCGAGAACGGTCCGGCAGGTGTCCTCGGGCGAGCGGCCGGCCCGCTCGAGCGCCTGCCGCAGCAGCTCCAGGCCCTCGTCGATGTCGTGGTCCCGGTCCTCGACGAGCCCGTCCGTGTAGAGCACCAGGCGGCTGCCCTCGGCGAGTTCGAGGTCGACCGTCTCGAACGGCAGCCCGCCGAGCCCCAGCGGGGGACCGGCCGGCACGTCGGGGAACTCCACGCTGCCGTCGGGGTGGATCAGGGCGGGCGGCGGATGACCGGCGCGGGCGACCGTGCACCGCCGGGAGGCCGGATCGTAGACGGCGTACAGGCAGGTCGCGCCGGTGACCGGGGCGCTCGCGCCCTCCTGGGTCCCGTCCGCGGTCTCGTCCTGGTCGATCCGGGAGACCAACTCGTCCAGGAGGGAGAGCAGTTCCTCCGGCGGGAGGTCCAGGGCGGAGAAGTTGTGCACCGCCGTGCGCAGCCGCCCCATCGTGGCCGCCGCGTGCAGCCCGTGCCCGACGACGTCCCCCACCACCAGCGCCACCCGGGCGCCGGACAGCGGCAGCACGTCGAACCAGTCGCCGCCCACGCCCGCCTGGGCCGGCAGGTACCGGTAGGCGATCTCCAGGGCGTTCTGGTCGGGCAGGGTGCGCGGCAGCAGGCTGCGCTGCAGCGTCACCGCCATGCTGTGCTCGCGGGTGTAGCGGCGCGCGTTGTCGATGGAGACGGCGGCCCGGGCCACCAGTTCCTCGGCGAGTGCCGCCTCCTCCGTGTCGAACGGCTCGGGTTTCTCCGACCGCCAGAAGCTCGCCACCCCCAGCACCAGGCTGCCCGCCCGCAGCGGCACCGTGATCAGCGAGTGGATGCCGTACCGCACCACCTGGGCGGAGCGTTCGAGGTCCTGCGCCTGCCAGTCGGTCGCCTCGCTCAGCCGCGGCTCGACGACGGCCTGCCCGGTGCCGACGCCGCTGGCCTGCGGAGCGGAGTCGACGATCCTGATCCGCTCGCCCACCGGATACAGCGGCGCGTCCTTGCGGATCCCGCTCATCGCCGTACGGCGCAGGCTCCTCGCCGTCTCCGGCTGGCCGCCGCTGAGCACCGCGTCGAACAGGTCCACGGTGGCGAAGTCCGCGAACCGGGGCACGGCCAGCTCCGCCAGTTCCTCGGCGGTCCGGGTCACGTCCAGGCTGGTCCCGATGGCCACCCCGGCGTCGTACAGCATGTTGAGGCGCTCCCGGGCGGCCTCCGCCCGGCCGGACAGGGCCCGCAGCTCCGTGGAGTCCCGCAGGGTGGCGACCGTGCCGGGCGGGCCGCCCTGGCTGTCGGTGGTCCGCTGGTTGATCGCCAGCAGCCGGTCCTTGACCAACCGCACCTCGTCGGTGGCCACCCGGCCGGAGGCCAGCAGACCGGCCGTGTCCGCCGGGAGGGCGAGGTCGCGCACATGCCGGCCCTCGGCGTCGGCGGGCAGGTCGAGCAGCCGGTGCGCCTCGTCGTTGGCCAGCAGCAGGGTGCCGTCGTCACCGACGATCAGCACGCCCTCCCGTACGGCGTGCAGCACCGCGTCGTGGTGCTCGTACATCCGGGTCATCTCGTGCGGGCCCAGGCCGTGCGTCTGGCGCAGCAGACGCCGGCTCACCAGGGCGGTGCCCGCCGTGGCCAGGGCGAGGCCGGCCGCGGCGGCGATCAGCACCAGCGGCATCTGCCGGTTCGCGGCCCCGCCCACGTTCGCCGTCGTGATCCCCGCCGACACCAGACCGACGACCTTGCCGTCGGCCGCCTTGACCGGGACCACGGCCTGCACGAGCGGGCCGATGGTGCCGTCGATCTGCTCGGTGACGGTGTGTCCGGCCAGCGCCGGCGCGAGGGTGCCGACGAACTTCTTGCCGATGCGGTCCGGCTTGGGATGGGTGTAGCGGGTGCCGTCGGTGTTCATGACGACGATGAAGTCGACCTTCGTGGCCAGCCGGGCCTCCTCGGCCCGGGGCTGCAGGGCCGCCGTCGGGTCGGGTCCTCTCAGCGCCTCGACGGTGCCCGGTGCGTTCGCGAAGGCCTCGGCGACGGCGACCGAGCGGTTGCGGGCCTCGGTGGTGCTGTCCCGCCGGGCCTGCAGCACCAGCGCGGCCACCGCGGCGACCACCAGCAGCAGCACGATCACCACTTGCAGGACGAAAACCTGTCCGGCGACGCTGCGGCCGCTGAGCGCCGCCCGCAGTCCCGACGACCGTCCCCGCCACCTCCCGTCGGCGCCGCGCGGCCCGGCGGGCGGGCCACCCGGCGCCGATCGCGCCCGGTGCCTGTGCACCCCCGGCGTGCGGTCGGGCGCGTGTCGGGGGCGCGGACCGCTGGGACGACGGGTCGACCGGGCCCCGGATCGACCCAAGAGTCGGACCATGTGCTTATGTCTACACTGCCGCGCCTCCTGAGGCGAGGGCCGTGACCCGCCGTGACGGCCCGATCCTCCAACGGCGCAGGGCGCCCGGGCCCTGCCGAAAGGTCCGGTCCGGCGTGCGCCGCCCGGCGCGCAGGCCCGCCGCCTCATGGGAGGCCCGCCGGCCGTGCCGCCGAGCGGGCGCCTCACTGCCGTGCGGCAGTGCCGCCGCCCGCCCGAACAACCCCGGGCGGGTGCTCGCGACTTTGCGTGGACCGTCCTGCGGGCGGATCACCGGAGTCCGGCGGCGGGGCCCGGGGCCGTCCTGGTCATGCCCGTCGGCCGTGCGCCGAGAGGGCGCCTCGGTGCTGTGCGGCAGTGCCGCCGCCCGCTCGGACAACCCTGGGCGGGTGCTCGCGACTTTGCGTGGACCGTCCTGCGGGCGGATCACCGGAGTCCGGCGGCGGGGCCCGGGCCCGCCCGGTCACGCCCGTCGGGTCGTGCGGCGGGCGGCGAGGAGCAAGGCGATGTCGTCGGGGCGGTCGACGGCGTGGCGGGCGGTGGCCGTGAGGCGGTCGGCGACGCCCGCCAGTGACCGGCCGCCCGGCCGCCCGGCGGGCCCGCCCCCCTTGGCGAGGGCCACCCGCAGGGCGCCGATACCGTCGTCGATGTCACCGCCGGGCCGTTCCACCAGCCCGTCCGTGTACAGCGCCAGCAGAGCACCGGGCTCCATCATCAGTTCGGTCACCGGGTAGCGGGCCCGGGGGTCCACGCCGAGTACGACTCCACCGGGCAGGTCCAGCACCTGGGTACGGCCGTCCGGCCCGCGCAGCAGCGGCTGCGGATGCCCGGCCCGCGCCGCCCGGGCCACCCCGGTGGCGGGGTCGAGGCGGACGTAGCAGCAACTGGCGAACAGCCCCGGGTCGAGGTCGATGAGAAGGCGGTTGGTCCCGCTCAGCACCTCGTCGGGCGGCCGGTCACTGAGCGCGAACGCTCTTACCGCGCTGCGCAGTTGCCCCATCGTCGCGGCCGCCTGCACGCCGTGCCCCTGGACGTCGCCGATGACCAGCGCCAGGCCGTCCCCCGACTCGACGACGTCGTACCAGTCGCCGCCCACGTCCATGCCCTGGGTGCCGGGCAGATAGCGCCCGGCGGTCTCCACCAGCGGGTGCGCGGACAGCCGCCGCGGCAACAGGGCCTGCTGGAGCCCGCGGGCGAGCGCCGCCTCCGTCTCGTAGCGCCGGGCCTTGTCCATGGCGTGGGCGATCAGCCCGGCGAGCGCGGTGAGCACCGTACGTTCCTCGCTGCTGAAGCTGCGCCTTCGGTCGAAGCCGAGGATGCAGGATCCGACCGGGCGGCCGGACGCGATCAGCGGCAGGAAGGCGCGGGCGCCCTCCTGCGCGTCCAGCGCGATGCCCGGATAGGCCGTGGACAGCTGCTCCATCGAGTCGAAGAACAGCGGGCGCCCCGTGGTCAGCGTCTCCACGCCGGGCAGCCTGGCGTCCAGACCCACCCCTTCGAACGCGGAGAGGAATCCCTTGGGGAAGCCCGACTCCCAGGCCAGATACAGATGCCGGTCCTGCAACAGGTAGATGGCGAGCCGGCGGCCGCCGAACGCGGGCAGCAACTCGCGCATGACGACGGCGGACACCTGGCGCGCGGTGACCGCCTCGGTGAGCGCGATGGCCAGGATGATCGGACGGTACAGCGGTGCCGGCGTGGTGGGACGGGACGGGTTCGGGGAGCCGGGCGCGAGGGGGCCGGCAGCCGCTCCGGGCGCCGCGAGGCCGACAGCAGTCCCCTCTTCGAGAGCCAGGTCGCCGGGAACGGCGTCGGCCGGAAAGGTGTCCGGGGGATCGGCGTCCCCGACCCGGCTATCCGGGCGGACGGTGCAGGTCAGCCGGTCCTCGGCCGGGTGCACGGAGAGGGACAGCCAGTCGCCCTCGAACAGCTGGGCGACGGTCGCCGGATCGGCCTCCGGCGGCCGTCGGACATGGAAGTGCACCGAGTCCGGCGCCAGCAGGGCCCCGCGCAGCTGGTCCTCCACGTCGGGTCCGGCGATCCACGGCACGGTCTCCCACAGGGGCCGCCCGAGCAGTTCGGTCCGGGGACGGCGCAGCAACTGTGCGGCGCGCGGGTTCGCGTAGACGACCAGGCCCGCGCGGTCCAGGCAGAACACACCCTCCGGCAGCAGGTCGGCGGCCGCGTCGGCGACCGCGGCGGGGCCCGGATCCAGGACGATGCCCTTCACGATCCCCCGGGCGGCCCACGTGCCCGACAGATCGGCCGCGTCGTCCGCGCCCCACAGGTCCATCAGCCGCAGCGCGCCATCCGCGGCCCGCAGATACAGCGGCAGGGTCGGCGGGTGCCCGGAGGCGGTACCCCGCAGCGCGGCCAGCACCAGGTGCGTGTCCGAGGGTGCCACCGCGTGCGCGAACTGCTCGACGCTGCCCGGGAAGTCGTCCGGTGACACGCCGAGCAGGAGGTGCAGTCCCTCGTCCACGGTCACCTCCTCCGCGACCGGATCCCAGGAGAAACGGCCGAGGCGCTCCACGGGCGGACGGGTGGCGGCCGGCCGTACGCACACCGGATCGCCGTCCCATACGACGGCGTCGGCGCCCTCTCCCAGCCCGCGCAGCGCGCTCTCCAGCTGCTGGGCCAGTCTGGTCATGCCGTCCCGGGCGGCCAACAGGTCGGCGGCTTCCCCGACGGACGGGCGCAGCACGGTGAGCACCCCGAAGGGCTCGGCGCCGGTCCCGACCGGCACGTACAGGGAACCGAAGGGAAACGGCAGACCGGCCGCGAACTGGGGGTAGCGGCGCATCGTCTCCGTGGCGTTCGGCAGGACCACCTGGACGCCCAGCCGATAGGCGTCCGCGACCGGGAACGGACGGTCCACGTGCAGCCGCCACCAGGGCCGGAACAGGGGGCCGGGCAGCCCGGCGAGCACGGCCAGCCGCAGCAGTCCCGGCGTACCGGACCGCAGATAGATCCCGCCCGCGTGGCCGCCCGCCGTGGCGATGGCCTCGATCGAGGCGTCGATCAGCAGCTCCGCCAGCCGTCCCGGCGGCGGATGTGTGTCCTCGGCGCTCCCAGTCATCGGCCCACCTCGTCGTACGCCGTCACACGGGCGACGACACAGCCAGAATGCGCCCCCCGGGCCGGAAAGCACATCCGCTCGGACAGAGATCGGCGTCCGACGCCCCGGTGCCACCACCGGCCCACGCGCTCCCGTATGTCCGCGACCACACACCGTGACAGATCTCGCTCTCCCCAGGCGTCCCGTTTGCGCCGGGCCTGAGCGAGCAGCCGATCTCGCGTCACCCGTGCACGGCGGAAAGGAGCACCCGATGGCGGCCGGTGAGCCCGACCCCCTGGAGAACCCCGCGGACCCGGCGGCGGTCAAACGCCACCGCAACCTGTTCAGGGCGGTACGACGTCGCAGGAACCCGCCCCTGCGGCGGACGGACATCACCGTCACGGACGAGGCGGCCGTGAAACGCGCGGTGAAGGCGGCTTCCCTGGGCAATGCCATGGAGTGGTTCGACTTCGGCATCTACAGCTACCTCGCCGTCACCCTCGGCCATGTGTTCTTCCCGTCCGGGAACGACACCGTCCAACTGCTGTCCTCCTTCGCGACCTTCGCGGTCTCCTTCCTGGTCCGTCCGCTCGGCGGCATGGTCTTCGGGCCGATGGGGGACCGGGTCGGCCGCAAGAAGGTTCTGGCCCTGACCATGATCCTGATGGCCGTCGGCACCTTCGCCATCGGCCTGATCCCGTCCTACGCCGCGATCGGCTTCTGGGCACCGGCCCTGCTGATCCTCTTCCGGCTGATCCAGGGCTTCTCGACCGGCGGTGAGTACGGGGGCGCCTCCACCTTCATCGCCGAGTACGCGCCGGACCGGCGCCGCGGCTTCTTCGGCAGCTTCCTCGAACTGGGCACGCTCGCCGGATACGTCGGCGCGGCGGGCCTGGTGACCGCCCTGACGACGGTGCTCGGTGACAGCCAGATGGAGTCCTGGGGCTGGCGGGTGCCGTTCCTGGTGGCCGGGCCCATCGGACTGGTCGGCCTCTACCTGCGGCTGCGGCTGGACGAGACCCCGGCTTTCCGGAAGCTGGAGGACGACTCCGTCCACCGGGCCTCCGAGGCCGCGTCCAGCGTGGAGACCGCCCGCAAGGGCGACCTCACGGCGGTCTTCCGGGAGCAGTGGCCGGCGCTGATCCTGTGCGTCTGCCTGGTCGGCGGCTACAACATCAACGACTACATGCTGCTGTCGTACATGCCGACGTATCTCTCCGACGAGATGGGCTATTCCGAGGCGCACGGACTGCTGCTGCTGATCGCCACGATGGTGGTGCTGATGCTGGTCGTGAACCAGGTGGGCCGGCTCTCCGACCGGCTGGGCCGCAAGCCCCTGCTGATGGCCGGGATGCTCGGCTTCCTCGTGCTGTCCGTCCCCGCGTTCGTGCTGGTCGGGCAGGGCAGCCTGGTGGCCGTCTCGTGCGGCATGCTGATGCTCGGCCTGTCGCTGGTGTGCATGCTGGGCACCATGTCGGCGGCGCTCCCCGCCCTCTTCCCGACCCAGGTGCGCTACGGCGCCCTGTCCGTCGGTTACAACCTCTCCACCTCCGTCTTCGGCGGCACGACCCCGCTGGTGGTCACCGCGCTGATCTCGGCCACCGGAAGCGACCTGATGCCGGCGTTCTACGGCATGGCCGCGGCCCTGGTCGGCACCGTCGCCGTCGTCTGCATGAAGGAGACGGCCCGCAAGCCCCTGGCGGGCTCCCCGCCTTCGGTCGCCACCCAGCGGGAGGCGGCCGACCTGGTGGAGAGCGAGGCCCCGGCACCACGCTTCTGAGCCCTGGCGGGGGTGCCGGACGCGTCCTGCACGCCGACGGCAGCGAGCCACCCCTTCCGCGACCACCACCGGAACCGACGCACGGTACGGCCCGCCCCGCACCTCGGGCTGCTCCGCTGGGGCGTCGGCTTCACACGGATGGCGTTCCCGCTGAGATACCCGGCCGAGGATGCGGTCTCCTGAAGGCAGCCGTCGAAGGAGATGTCCCATGTACGAAATGTGCGTAGGCCCGGAGACGAAGACGGGAGCGCCGGTGTGGCACGTGGTCGAGCGGCACCGGGGCAACAGCCTGTGCGGTGCCGATCTGTCCGGTGCCCCACGGTCCGCCGGGACGGAAACCGACCGCCACTGTCTGCCCTGCATGGCCAGGTTCCAGGAGTGCCTGGAGGCCAGTAACGGTGGACGGGCGAACTGACCGGGCGGAGAGGACGGACAGCCCGAGCCGGAACGGCCGGGTGGCCCCGCGGTCAGACGCGGGGCCACCCGGCCGGCTCGGTCCTGCCGCGGCAGGCGGCGGGGTCGCCGACCGCCATGGCGCGAAAGGCGCTTCGCGGGGCCGGTGAGGCTACGGCTACGGGCCGGTTACGTTGCCCTCAAACCTTGATGGCCGCCCGGTGAGCTCTTCATGATGGAGCCATGACGACAGGCTCGCGGGCCATGACCCGCCTGGCCGACTGGCCGGACCTCGTGGAGGCCCGGCCCAGTTGCGGCACGGGCCGTGCCCTGCGCACCGACGGCGCCGAGATCGCGCACTTCCACTCGGGCCGGAAGGCCGACGTGCACCTGTCGGCGGCGGCGATCTGGCGGCTGAGAGGCGACCTGAAGAACTCGAGCGCTCTCCATCTGGTGCCCGGCTCCGCCTGGGTGACCGTCCGCCTGGAGGGCGAGTCGGACATCGACCTGCTGCTGACGCTGGTGAGCGTCGCCCTCAAGGCCCATCAGGGGAGCCCCGCCGGTGCCCCCGCCACCGCCGCGCGCTGCAACGACCACCGTGGCTTCGCCGTCGCCATCTGAGAGGCCGGCGGATTCGAGAACCCGGTGACGCCCCGTCAGCCGTGGAAGCCGACGTAGCCGTTGCCGTCGCGGTCGGAGCCGCTCTTGGTGTACGAGTGCACGTCAGCACGGCTGCCGGAGGGCTTGTAGAAGTAGATCGTGTCCTTGTCGTTGTTCCACATGAAGTTGCAGTTCTGGCGGTAGACGACGTTGTTCGCGTCGGAGTCGGTGCCCTTGCCGCCGCGCAGCTTCACATAGTCACCGGGCTGCAGGGTGTGGTTGGCGGTGAAGGTGAACTTGTTGCCGGTGGCGTCCTTGACGACGTATCCCTTGAGGTTCACGTTCGCCGAGGACGAGTAGTTCTTGATCGTCAGGTACTCGTTCTTGGTGTTGCCGGTCCTGCAGTTGTTGGAGTCCGAGCCGGGCGCGTCGTACTGGACGCCCTTGAGCTTCAGGGCCGAGGAGTATTCGGCGGCCTGGGCCGGCGCGGCCGCCACGGCGGCTATCAGCCCGGTGGCGAAGGCGGTGGCGGAGCAGGCCAGGACATGGCGCATACGCATGGGAAATCCCCCCCAGTGGTGCGAGCAGAGCTCAAGGAGCTTACCTCGCTTGTGAAGGGTGCATGACGTAAGGGTGTGGAAAATGTGAAGGCGCCTGTTCCGTGCCGGATGGGACACCCGTGGGGGGAGGAGGAAGCCGAGAGCGGAGAGGAGCCCGCGTGGGCACCGAGAGGAAGGCGCACGGCCGGGACGGCACCCCGACGGAGCCGGCCGCGGGAGCCGAGGGGTCCGATCCCAGGCGGTGGAAGGCCCTGTGGGTGACCCTGGTGGCCGGCTTCATGAGCCTGCTCGACGTGACGATCGTCGCCGTGGCCCTGCCGTCGATGCAGCGGGACCTGCACGCCTCCGCGCCCGCGATCCAGTGGGTGGTCTCGGGATACGCCCTCGCGTTCGCCCTCGTCCTGGTCACCGCGGGACGCGTGGGCGACGCGATCGGCCGGCGCCGTATCTTCCTGCTGGCGCTGTCGGCGTTCGTCCTGTGCAGCGCGGCGGCGGGCGCGGCTCCCTCGATCGAGCTGCTGATCGTGGCCCGGCTCGCCCAGGGCGTCGCCGCGGGCTGCCTCGCCCCGCAGAACTCCGCCCTGATCCAGCAGATGTTCCGCGGCGCCGAACGAGGCCGTGCCTTCGGCCTGTTCGGCGCCACCGTCGGCATCTCCAGCGCCGTCGGGCCGGTGGTGGGCGGACTGATCCTCAACCTGGCGGACGGGCCCCAGGGCTGGCGCTGGATCTTCTACGTCAATGTCCCCGTCGGCGTGCTCGCGCTGGTCCTGGGACTGCGGCTGCTGCCGAAACTCGCCCCCGGCCGCGGCGAACGCCTCGACCTGCCGGGCGTCGCCCTCCTCGGCGGCGGAGTCCTTGCCCTGATGCTGCCGCTCGTGCTCGCCGAGTCGGGAGGAGCGCGACAGCTGTGGTGGCTCTTCCTCGTCGGTGCTGCCCTCCTGGCGGCCTTCGTCCGCTGGGAGCGGCGGGTCGCCGCGCGCGGCGGACAGCCCCTGCTCGACCCCGGGTTGGTGACCGCCGCCCGCGGCTACGCGGCCGGGGCCGCCATCGCCACCCTGTACTTCGTCGGCTTCAGCGGGGTGTGGCTGGTGTTCGCCCTCTACTTCCAGAACGGGCAAGGGTATTCGCCGCTGGCCTCCGGGCTGGCGGTGACACCGTTCGCTCTCGGCTCGGCGCTCGCCGCGGTGGTGGCCGGCCGGCTGGTGGAGCGGCTGGGCCGGCTGCTGACCGTGTGCGGGCTCACCGCCGTGGCTCTCGGACTGGGCGGTGCCGTCCTGTGCCTGCGCCTCGCTCCCGCCGACCTCGCGACGTGGCTGGCGGCCCCCGCCCTGTTGGTGGGCGGCCTGGGCAGCGGATGCGTCATCTCACCCAACGTCACCATGACCCTGCGCGAGGTCCCGGTACGGATGGCGGGCGCGGCGGGAGGAGCATTGCAGACCGGACAGCGGCTCGGCGGCGCGGTCGGTACGGCCGCCCTGCCGGGCCTGTTCTACCTGGTGCTCAGCGCCGACGCCCACGACTACCGGTCGGCGGTCGCGATCGCCGTGGGCTCCGGCATCGCGCCGGTGCTGTGCGCGCTCGCGCTGGCGGTGCGCGACTGGCTGCGGGACCGCAGGGCGCGCCGCGATCCGTGCCCGCCCGAGGTGTCCCACAGCCATGGGCACGCGAGTCAGGGGTGAAGGCGGGGCCGGCGCTCGCCGGGCAGGCTGATCCCCGCTCCGAGAGGGCTCGAACACGGCGATAAGGTCCCGGCATGGTTCGAACGAACGTGGGGATCGTGCACCCCGGCTCCATGGGGGCGGAGGTGGCCGCGCAGGCCGTGGCGGCCGGAGCCGCCGTGCGGTGGCTGGCGGAGGGACGGTCGGCCGCCACCCGGGAGCGGGCCGCCGCCGTGGGACTCGCGGCGGTCCACAGCATGGCGGAGCTGACCGCCGGGTGCGAGGTGATCCTCAGCGTGTGCCCGCCGGCCGCCGCCCTCGACGTCGCCCGGCAGGTCGCAGACACCGGCTACGACGGCCTCTACGTCGACGCCAACGCGATCAGCCCCCGGCACATGGCACGGATCGGCGAGGTGATGCGGGTCCACGGGGCGACGGTCGTCGACGGCGGTGTCACCGGGCCCCCTCCCCGTACGCCCGACACCACCCGGCTGTACCTCTCGGGCGACGACACCGCGGTGGAGACCGTCCGAGCCCTGTTCGACGGCACCCTGCTGACCCCGGTCGTCCTGCCCGGGCCGATCGGCCGGGCGTCGGCGCTCAAGCTGGCGTTCGCCGCCTACAACAAGATCTCGTACGCGCTCGCCGCCGAGGCCGGTGCCCTCGCCGCCGGCCACGGCGTCCTCGACGAACTCCGCGACCTGGCCGCACACCTGCTGCCGGACACCCCGCTGGGCCGCCTCGATCAGCTGGGCGGCGCGGGTGCCAAGGCCTGGCGGTGGGAGCCGGAGATGCGGGAGATCGCCCAGGCGTGGCGCGACAGCGGCCTGCCCGGCACCTTCGCGGACGCCGCGGCGCACACCTTCGACCGCTGGCAGGCCCACAAGGACGACCCGGACGTACCGGGCGATCGCCTGATCGCCGACCTCATGCCGCACCGGCCGGACGAGGAGGCCTGACAGCCCGTCGGCCGGCGGCGCACGGGTGTACGCACCGCTCACCCCGTCGGGTGGTGCCGGGCCCGAACCGCATGGGCGCGGCCCTCAGGGGGAGGACAACCGGCGCCACCGCAGTCGAGGGACAAGGAGACCGACGGTGACCCCAGCCGTCTTCACCGCCGATTTCGACTCGGCCCGCCAATGGGTCGCGGGCCGTTCCTGGGCCTATCCCGACGGCGGCCCCGTGAACCCCGACGACGACAAGCTCGACCACCTGGTCGCCGACCGCGCCTACTCCCGCGGCGGTGTCTTCAGGGCCACCCGCCGCCCCGACGGTCTCTGGGACACCGGACTGCTGACCACCGAGGAGAGCGAGGAGGGCTTCACGCTCCGCACGGGGGACCGGCTGGAGACCCGGGTACGGCTCCCCACCGGAACCGGTGCCTGGCCGGCCGTGTGGACCTGGCGCGACGGCGACCAGGAGATCGACGTGTTCGAGTACCACCCCGACCATCCGGACCTCCTGGAGCTGTCCAACCACGTCCGGGGCGGCCACCGTTACCACCGCGACCCGGCCGTGCGGCCCGGCGGCTGGATCGATCTGGCCGTGGAGTTCGGCAGGACCTGCGTGACATGGTCCCTGAACGGCGCCCCGGTCTTCCGCGACGGGCGCGGAGTGGGCCGCGACTGGCACGCGTACCTGATCGTCAACCTGTCCGTGTGCGCCGGCCGCTACCACCCGCCGCCCGAACCGGACGCCGACGCGTTGTCGTTCGAGGTGGCGAGCCTGGTCGTGCACCGCACGGAAGACCTCTGACGTCGTACGCCGTCGGTCCGCTCAGCTCCACAGCGGGTACGTCACCACGCGCGCCAGGTGCTCCGGTCCGCCCTCGGGATAGGTGAGCGTCATCCGGGCGTAGTGCCGCAGGGCCGGGTGCCTGCTCCACCGTTCGGGACGCTCCAGGCGGACCACGACCGGATACGAGTGGAAGGTGCCCGCCGCGCAGTACGGATCGCAGTCGTTGACGAGGCTGCGGCCCTCGGCGACCGCCGAGTGGGCGCCCCAGTGCGACCAGCGCAGCGAGGTGAGCCTGCTGTTGCCGTCGCCGCAGGCGAGCACGAAGTCCGTCGGGCGCACCCGGGCCTTCCAGGAACAGTCGACCAGCACGCGCTCCGATCCCCGCTGTGCCACCGCCCGGGGCGGTGACGACACCTTCTCGGGGGCGGCTGACGCTGTGCCCGCCAACGCCGCGAACACCAGGGCGGCACAGAGCGTGGCCGCCTTGGTCATCCCGTGTGTGCGCATGTCCGCTCCCCGCCGCTCGCCCGGGCGTCCTGCTGGTCCGCCGCCACCGACGCTACGGCCGCGACCGGCGGCGCACCACTCGAACGGCCCACGAAGAAGCTCTGCCGTACCGCGGTGGGGGCGGTACGGCAGAGCTCGGGTTGCGCGGGCGTCGGGACGGAGCTATTCGCCCGCCACCTCGTCGGTCACGTCCGTGACCGTCCAGCGCTGGTTGGAGCCGGAGTTGGGCTGCCAGGTGGTGACGGCCGCGCCCTCGTTCGTGGCCTGGCCGCCGACCTCCAGGACGCGTCCGGTGGCCGCGTTGACCAGGGTCCAGGTGCCGTCACCGGTGGTCGACATGATCCACTCGGTGGCGGGGTCCCGGTCACCCGTGTCGGGCTCCACCACGGGCACGTTGTCCCGGACGGCCAGCCGCTTGCCTTCGGCCGGGTTGCTGAAGACGTACCGCTGGCGGGCGCCGGTCTCGCCGTGGCGCGCACTGAGCTGCCACTGCTGGGCGGTGGTGCCGTTGCCCGTGCCGAGAACCAGGTTCGTGCCGTTCGCGGCGACGGTGACCGCCTTGCCGCTCTGGACGCCGGTCAGGGTGTAGGTGTGGCCCTTGCTCAGCAGCGGGGCGTCCTTCGCGACACCGGAGACACCCTTGACGGCGAAGGAGGTCACCGACTGGGCGGGCACGGTGAAGGTCGCCTGGCGGCCGCTGACCTTGACCGGGGCCTGCGGCTGGAGCTTGCCGTCGGCGCTGGTGACGACCGGGGTGACGGTCGCGCCACGGCTGATGGTGCGGAACTTCGACAGGTCGATGGTGACCGTGCGGGGCGCGGTGGTGCTGTTGACGTGGACGAGCGAGACGCCCTTGCCGTTCGCGGTCACGGCGGCGGCACTGGAGGTGTCGTCCACCTTGATCAGCTTGTCGCCTGGCTTGATGAAGTGCGTGAAGTTACGAGCCGTGTCGAACTTGGTGTTCGTGTAGATCGGGCAGGACTTCAGGGTGTCCTTCGAGGTGCAGCTGAACGGAAGCTGGATGCTGCCCCAGTTGCCGCCCTTGGCGGACTCGCCGCCCGGCTTCATGTTGTCGTAGTCCTCGACCGGCTGCCAGAACACCCAGGCGCTGGGCTCCAGTTCCCGCAGGTCGTTGACGATCTGCTGGGCGAGCCCGAGACCCGGCCGCATGTCGGTGAAGCTCTGGCCGTCGCCCCAGTCGCCCTCGACCTCGCTCATCCACAGCGGCTTGTCCGCCGCCTTGGCCAGGTCCCGGACCGTCGTGCGCTGCCCGGTGCCGTAGGTGTGGACGTTCATCTGGTCGACGAGGTCGCGCGACGCCTGCGAGTAGGTGTTCCAGTTCTGCGCGAAGATCGACGGGTTGGTCTCGTCCATCGCCGAGACCTCCGACTTGACCTTCGCCTTCTTCAGCGCGGGCGCCAGCGCGGCCAGGACCTTCTGCTGGAGCTCGGGGCCGATGTGCGCGCCCTCCTGACGGCCGCCGACCGGCTCGCCGTCCGCGCCCAGCCTGGTGCCCCAGTAGCCGGTGTTGGGCTCGTTGAACGGGTCGACCGTGTCGACCTTGATGCCCTCCGCCTTCTCCAGCCGCTTGGTCGCCCCTGCCAGGTAGGCGGCGAAGTCGTCGACCGAGCCGGCCTTCAACTGGTCCTTGTTGGCGTCGAATCCGCCGGAGACGTAACCGCTCTCGGTCATGAACCAGGGCGGCGAGTTGCTGAACGCCTCCCAGTGGGTGATGTCCTTCTTGATGCGGTCGACCCACCACCGCTGGGTGGCGTCGGCATTCTTGTTCCAGTCGGCCGGGTCGTCGGCGCTCCACCAGTCGGTGTCCTCGCGGGTGGTGCCCGCGGGTGCCTTCCACCAGCCCTCGACGGCACCGCCGGCGCGCAGGTAGTCCTTGACGTCGGGGGCGTTGCCGCCGCCGATGTTGTACCGGGCGATGTTCAGCGCGAGGCCGTCGTCGCCGAAGAGGAGCCCCGCGAGCTTCTCGCGGATCGCCGGCGGGTAGTCGCCGGTGGCGTTGGCGAACCAGACCAGGCTGGTGCCCCAGCCCTCGAACTTCTCCTGCTTGTACGACGGGTCCGGCTGCACGGTGACGGAGGCGGTGGCCTCCGCCTGTGCCTGCGCGGGGACGCTGAGCAGGGCGGCCCCGGTGGCCAGGGCCGTCAGGGCGGCTGCTCCGAGGTACCGTCTGCTGCGGGTACGGCGTGCCATCTGTGCTCCCAACTGGAGTGTGGTCGCTGTGATGCCCCTCCCGCCGAGGAGCGGGAGGGGACGGCCCTCGAACGGCGCGTGCCGTTCGAGGTGTCGTGGGGTGCGGGTGCGGTGTGCTTCCGGGACGCGTGTCAGCCGGTGGGCTGTCGCAGTACGGCGACGTCCCTGGGGCCGAGCGTGAGGGTGCCGTCGGCGGCGGTGGCACCGACGAGGACCTCGCCGGCAATACCGGTCACCGGCACGGTGCTGTCCGTGCGGTTGACCAGGAACAGGAACCGGCTGTCGGGGCCGCGGCGCACGGTCAGCTCGACCGAGCCACGGATGTCCGCGGGCAGTTCGCTCTCCACTCCGGCCGGTCCGAGCAGGCGCGGGAGCAGGGCGGTGAGCCCCTCGACGCCGAGCCGCGTGGACACGTAGGCCGCCGAACCGCCGCCCGTGTCCCGCCGGGTGACGGCCGGGCGGCCGGCCTGGGCGCCGGTGCGGTAGTGGGCCAGGACCTGAGTGCGCGGGTCGGTGACCGTGATCCGGTCGGTCCACACGCTGCCGGTGGTCGCGTCGTCCAGTTCGACGGTGTCCCCGGCGAGCAGCGGCCCGAACTCCTCGATGCGCAGGCCCAGCAGGTCGCGCAGGGCGCCCGGGTAGCCGCCGAGCCAGACGTGGTCGTTCTCGTCGACGACCGCCGAGAAGTAGGTCGTGATCAGGTGGCCGCCCTGCTCGGCGTACCGGGTGAGATCCTTGGCGAGATCGGCCGGCACCATGTGCAGCACCGGGGCGATCAGCACCTGGTGGCGGGACAGGTCGGCGCGGGTGGTGACCAGGTCGGCGCGGATGCCGAGGCGGAGCAGCGCCGAGTACCAGTCGAGGGCCTCCTGGCGGTAGTCCAGCAGGGAGGTGGGGTGCGAGTCCTGCTCGCTCGCCCACCACGACTCCCAGTCGTGGACGATCCCGACCTTGGCCGGCTCCCGTTCGGACCCGGCGACCGGAGCGAGGGTCTTCAGCGTGGCGCCGAGGCCGGTCACCGCGCGGAAGAGGTCGCTGTCGGCGCCGGCGTGCGGGACCATCGCGGAGTGGTACTTCTCGGCGCCGGCCGCCGACTGCCGCCACTGGAAGAAACACACCGCGTCGGCGCCGTGCGCCACGTGCAGCAGCGAGTCACGGGCCAGATCCCCGGGCCGCTTGGCGACGTTGACGGGCTGCCAGTTGACGGCACTGGTGGAGTGCTCCATCAGGAACCAGGGCCGGCCGCCCGCGATGCCGCTGGTGAGGTTGGCGGAGAAGGACAGCTCGTCGCGGTCCTGGGGGCCGGGGTGGACGTAGTGGTCGTTGGAGACGAAGTCGATCTCCTCCGCCCAGTCCGCGTAGTTCATCCCCTTGGTGCCGGGCGTCACCATGAAGTTGGTCGTGACCGGCACGTCGGGGGTGATCTCGCGCAGGATGTCCCGCTCCGCGCGCAGGTGGTCCTTCAGCGCGTCCGAGGAGAACCGCTTGAAGTCCAGCTGCTGGGTCGGGTTGGGGTGGGACGCGGCGAGCCGCGGCGGCAGGATCTGCTCCCAGTCGCTGTAGCGCTGGGACCAGAACGCCGTCCCCCAGGCGTGGTTGAGCGCTTCCAGCGTGCCGTAACGGGCGCGCAGCCAGCCGCGGAAGGCGCGGGTGGCGTCGTCGGAGTAGTCGTAGACGTTGTGGCAGCCCAGCTCGTTGGAGACGTGCCAGGCGACCAGCGCGGGGTGGTCCCGGTACCGGCTCGCGATCGCGCGGACCAGGCGCAGGGCGTGCTCGCGGAAGACGGGCGAGGTGGGCCGCCAGTGCTGGCGGGCGCCCGGCCACAGTGTCTCGCCGTTGGCGGTGACCGGCAGGATCTCCGGGTGGGCCGTGGTCAGCCAGGGCGGCGGGGAGGCGGTGGCGGTGGCCAGGTCGACCCCGATGCCGCCCTCGTGCAGCAGGTCCATGACCTCGTCGAGCCAGCCGAAGTCCCACTGGTCCGCGGCCGGCTGGATGCGGGCCCAGGAGAAGATCCCCACCGAGACGACGTTGACGCCGGCCTCCCGCATCAGCCGGACGTCCTCCTCCCACACGTCCCGCGGCCACTGCTCGGGGTTGTAGTCGGCGCCGTAGGCGAGACGGGGAGCGGGGTCACCGTCCGCCCCGCGCAGGCGGGAGTGGAGGGTGGAGATCATGGCGGTCCTTCCGAAAGTGGTACACGGGGGCGGCGCGGTGATCCACCGCGCCGCCCGGCGCTTGCTGCTGTGCTGCTGGGTCCCGTTACTTGACGGTGAAGCCCTGCTCCTTGCCGTACTTGATCGACGCGTCCTGCCAGGCCTTCAGACCGTCCGTCAGCTTGGTGCCGGAGATGTAGGCCTTGCCGACGGTGTCGTTGAAGATCGAGTTGGCGTACTGCTGGAAGGGCAGGTACGACCAGTCGTCGGCGACGTTGGCGGCGGACTCGGCGAAGATCTTGTTGGCCTGCTGGCCGCCGAAGTAGTCGAACTTGGTGTTCTGGAACTCGGTGGACTGGAGCTGCGCGGTGGTCGCCGGGAAGGCGCCCTGCTTGACGCGGGTCTGCACGCCGTCCTCGGCGTTGGCGTACTTGACGAAGGCGTAGGCGAGTTCCTTGTTCTTGCCCAGCGCCGGCAGGGTCAGGGAGCTGCCGCCGTTCTCGGTGCTCGCCTTGTCACCCTTGGTCCAGGCCGGCATGGGGGCCGCGCGCCAGTCACCCTTGGCCTGCGGCACGCCGGTGACGAAGTTGGCGGGCATCCAGGCGCCGCTGGGCAGGGTGGCGAGGGTGCCGTCGCCCAGACCCTTGTACCAGTCGTCGGTCCAGCCGTTGATGGGCGCGAGAAGCTTCTCGTCGATCAGCTTCTGCCAGGTGTCCGTGTACTTCTTGGCGGCCGCGTCAGCGAAGTTGATCTCCACATTGGTGCCGTCGACCTTGTAGGGCCGTGAGCCGGCCTGCCACAGCAGGCTGGTGGTCAGGCCCGCGTCGCCCGCGTCGGCGGCGATGAAGACCTTGGGGTCGGCCTTGTGCAGCTTGCGGGCCGCCTCGACGTACTCGTCCCAGGTGGTCGGCACCGCGACCTTGTACTTGTCGAAGATCTTCTTGTTGTAGAACAGCGCCATCGGGCCGGCGTCCATCGGCAGGCCGTAGACGGCCTTGTCCTCGCTCACGGCGTTCCACGGACCCGGGCTGTACTTGGACGCGAGCTTGTCGGCGCCGAAGGGGGCCAGGTCGGTGAGGCCCTTGGTGAGGGCGTACTGGCCCAGCGCGAAGTACTCGACCTGGGCGACGTCGGGCACGCCCTTCTCGGCCGATATGGCGTTCGACAGAGCGGTGTAGTGCTTGTCGCCGGACCGCTCGCTCACAAGGTTGATCTTGACCTTGGGGTACTTCTTCTCGAAGTCGGCCGCCACCGACTTCAGCGTGGGCTCCCAGGCCCAGACGTTGACCGTGCCGCCCTTCTTCAGGGCAGCCTGGATGTCTCCGGCGGAGACCGCCTTCTGGCCCGAGTCGTCGTCGGAGCCGCCGCACGCGGTGGCCCCCAGGGCGAGGGTGGAGAGGAGGGCGAGGCCGCGCAGCAGGCGGCCGGTCGTTCGACGCATCGAGATGCTTCCACTTCTTCGTGGGTGGGACAGGGTGAGGGTGGTGGGGGTCAACGTGGGGCTGAGGGGCGACCGGAGGGCCGCGGGGATCACTCCTTGACGCTTCCGGCCGCGAGCCCCGACTGCCAGTACTTCTGCAGCAGCAGGAACGCGGCGATCAGCGGCACGATGGTCAGCAGCGAACCGGTGATCACCAGGTTGTAGATCACCTGGCCGCCGATCGTCTCCGCCTGGGAGTTCCAGACGCTCAGGCCCAGGGTCAGGGGGTACCAGTCCGAGTCCTTGAGCATGATCAGCGGCAGGAAGTAGTTGTTCCAGGTCGCGACCGTGGTGAACAGCAGCACGGTCACGATGCCGGGGGCGAGCAGCGGCAGGGAGACCGTGAAGAAGGTGCGCGCCTCGCCGGCCCCGTCGATGCGGGCCGCCTCGAGGAGTTCGGTGGGGATGGCCTCGGTGGCGAACACCCACATCAGGTACAGGCCGAACGGCGAGACCAGCGACGGGATGATCACCGCCCACGGGGTGTCGGTCAGGCCCATCTTGCTGAACATCAGGAAGGTGGGCACCGCGAGGGCGGTACCGGGGACGGCCACCGCGCCGATGACCATCGCGAAGATGCCGCGCTTGCCGGGGAAGTCGAACTTCGCCAGCGCGTAGCCGCCCAGCACCGCGAGCAGGGTGGCCCCGCCGGCGCCCAGCACGACGTACAACAGGGTGTTCAGCAGCCAGCGCGTGAACACGCCGTCGTCGTACGTGAACGTGTCCCGGATGTTGTCCCACAGGGCGAAGTCGTGGGCGAACCACAGCCCGGACGAATCGGCCAGACCCGACTGGGTCTTGGTGGCGTTGATGGCCAGCCAGATCAGGGGCACCACGGTGTAGATGACCAGCAGCGACATCATGACCGTCAGCAGCACACTGCGCTTGGGCCGGTTGACCGAGTACCGGCGCGGGCCCCGCAGCCGCGGGGCGCTCTTGCCGGGGCCGCCGGTCTCGGCGGGTGTGGCGGGGGAGGCGGTGGTGACAGGGGTGCTCATCGGGTCACGCTCCCTTGCGCATGCCGCGCAGCTGCACGGCATAGGCGATCACCATCGTGATCAGCCCCATGATGATGGCCACCGTGGCGGAGTAGTTGTGCTGCTGGCCGTTGAAGGACAGCGAGTACGTGTAGAAGTTGGGGGTGTAGTCCGTCGTGATGGCGTTGCGGGCCAGCTTCCGCAGGATGTTCGGCTCGTTGAAGAGCTGGAAGCTGCCGATGATCGAGAAGATCGTCGCGATCACGAGGGCGCCCCGGATCGCGGGCAGCTTGATCGCGGTGATGACCCGGAACTGTCCGGCGCCGTCGATCTCCGCCGCCTCGTACAGCGAGTGCGGGATGACGCGCAGCGCCGAGTAGAAGATCAGCATGTTGTAGCCGACGAACTCCCAGGTGACGATGTTGCCGATCGACGCCAGCACCAGGTCGGGCGAGAGGGGGTCGGGCAGGGTCACACCGAACGCCTGGTTGATGTCGCCCACCAGCCCGTACTCCGTGCCGTACATGAAGCCCCACATCAGGGTGGCGACGACGGCGGGCACCGCGTACGGCAGGAAGATCGTGATGCGGAAGAAGCTCTTGCCGTAGAGCCGTCCGCTGTCCAGCGCCAGGGCCACCAGCAGCGCGATGCCGAGCATGATCGGCACCTGCACGCACAGGAACAGCGACACCCGCCCGAGCGACGCCCAGAACTGGTCGTCCTGCAGGGCCAGCTTGTAGTTGTCCAGGCCGACGAAGCTGTTGCCGCCGATCAGCTGGTTGCGGTACAGACTCAGATAGATCGAGTACGCGATCGGAGCCAGGAACACCAGGGCGAACACGGCCACGAAGGGACCGATGAAACCCCACCCCGTCCAGGAGCGGCGGTCCCGTCGCGCCGGGGGTGGTGCCGGCCGCGGCTCGGCGGCCACCGGCGGTTGCAGCGTCGTCATGTCGTTCCTCGCTCGTCCACGTACTGGAACCGGTGGTGTGGCCGGACATCCGTCGCCGGTGCCACACCCACCGCGGGATGTTTGCGCAAACATCCGCCACTCCGAAAGGGTGGTCTGCTGTTATGTTTACGTAAACATCCGATGGCGGCATGTCTACACTGCGCCGTTGACGGGGGTCAAGGGCCCTCAGTGAAACGTGATCTCGGCAGTGGTGGAGAGGAGGCGGACGGCAAGTGGACACATCTGGCAGAACGCCGGCGAACGTGCCCGGGCCGGCCGCGGAAGCGGCGGCCGGGCCCGCGGACGTGGGCGGCAACGGTCGAAAGGCCGCCCGCGGCCGCACCCGGAGCGGCGGACGGGCCAGCGCCTCCATGGCGGACGTGGCACGGCTGGCGGGTGTCTCCTCACAGACGGTGTCCCGGGTGTCCAACGGTTACGCCGGTGTGAACGAGGAGACCCGCCGCCAGGTGCTCGCGGCGATGAAGGAGCTCGGCTACCGGCCCAACAGCGCGGCCCGCGCGCTCAAGCGCGGCGAGTTCCGCACCATCGGCGTGATCACCTTCTCGCTGTCCACCACCGGCAACGTGCGCACGCTGGAGGCGATCGCCAACTCGGCGGCGCACGAGGGGTACGCGGTGACGCTGCTCCCGGTCGCGGTACCCACCCAGGACGAGGTACGGGGGGCCTTCAGCCGGCTGGAGGAACTCGCGGTCGACGCGGTGATCGTCATCATGGAGGTCCACCTGCTGGACGCGGCGACGGTCACGCTCCCGCCGCACGTCCAGGTGGTGGTGGTCGACTCCGACGCCGGTGACCGCTACACCGTCGTGGACACCGACCAGGCCGGCGGCAGCCGTGCAGCCGTCCACCATCTCCTCGGCCTGGGCCACCGGACCGTATGGCATCTGGGCGGGCCCGAGGGCTCCTTCGCCGCGCAGCGCCGCGCCCACGCCTGGCGCGCGGCCCTCGCCGAGGCCGGCCGCCTCGCGCCGCGCCTCGTACGGGGCGACTGGTCGGCCGAGTCCGGCTACCGCGTCGGCCTCGAACTCGCCACCGAACCGGACTGCACCGCCGTCTTCGCGGCCAACGACCAGATGGCCCTGGGTCTGCTGCGCGCCCTGCACGAACGCGGCCGGCGGGTGCCCGAGGACGTCAGCGTCATCGGCTTCGACGACATCGCCGAGGCGAGCTCCTTCCTGCCACCGCTCACCACCCTCCACCAGGACTTTGCCGAGGTGGGACGGCTCTGCGTGGAGGCGGTGCTGCGCAAGATGCGGCAGGACGGGCCGGAGCGGGGGACGACGATCGTGCCCACCCGGCTGGTGGTGCGGGCGAGCACGGGGCCGCCGCCGGGCGGGGGTGGCGGGGGGAGCTGACGGGGTTGGGGCCCGGGGTGTGGGGGGGCGGGTTGTATCCCTCCGGCCCTGAGCATCCGGGTGC
>JODI01000006.1 GCA_000720805.1 Streptomyces violaceoruber | reverse complement strand
GGTTGTATCCCTCCGGCCCTGAGCATCCGGGTGCTGCGCCCCGCGGGGGAGTGTGACGCGGGCTGGTGGTGCGGCGGGTACGGGGCCGCCGCCGGGCGAGGTGGTGGGGGGAGCTGACCGGGCCGGGGTGTGCGGGGGACAGGTTGTATCCCTCCGGCCCTGAGCATCCGGGTGCTGCGCCCCGCGAGAGAGTGTCGGGCGCGAGTTGGCAGGCGCTGGCGTGCCTGTCGGGCGCGAGTTGGCAGGCGCTGGGGGCGCACGGGGGCGGAGTGTCGACGCGGGCCGGCGGGCGCGGGGCGTGCGGTGTGCGTGGGGGCGGCAGCGTGATCGGCGGCTCGGCGGGGTGGACGGGTTGCTGGGCGGGGGTCGGTGTGGCGTAGGCCACGTCTGCAGAGAGGTCCTCGTCATGCCGGGGCGAGCGGCGCCCGGCTACCGTGCACTGCAGTCTCCCTGTCCCCACCGAAACAGTTCGGACGGCCCGGTAGTGCTCGCAGATCTCTCCCCGCTCATCGCGGCGACCGCCCAGTGGCTGACATGCGCCTATCCGTCCGGCGGCGGGGCGCTGGCCTCCGCGCTGTGCGAGGTGCAGGCCCGGCAGGCCGTGACCGTGGCCGCCTGGCTGCGCTATCCGACGCCGATGGACGCCGCCCTGGTCCAGATGGCCGGCCCGGGCGGCTCCACCCGGCTGGACTGGATCACGGGCGCGGACGGTGTGGGTGCGCAGGACGCGGACGAGGACGCCTGGCGCACCTGGGTCGACGAGGTCGTGGCGAGCTGGGCCGCCTGCCTGCTCACCGACCCGGAACTGGCCGACCTGGCGGTGGCCGCGCTCGCCGAGGGCAGCCACACGGCCGGTACCGCGTTCGAGTTCCGCCGTCTCACCGCCCCCGACGAGGCGGACCGCCGGGCAGCGGCGCTCCTGCGCCACCCCGACCTCCTGGCACCCGTGGCCGCACTGCATCAGACCCAGCTGATGGAGCGGCTGCGGCCGGGGCAGGCCCTGATCGCCTGAGAGTGACACGGGGCGCAGCCCGGAACGCGTCCCAGCCCCTGGCCCCGCGGGCCCCGGCTCACGCGGCCGTACCCAGCGTGGCGCGGTTCGGCAGGCCGTCCTCCTCCGTGTGGAGGGCGACCGTCGTGGTGCGGCGGGAACGCAGGGCGAAACCGGCTCCGATGGTGGTGGCGATGACGAGGCCGCCGACCACGAGGGCGCCGCGAGCCCCGGCCAGTTCCATGAGCAGTCCGAGAGCGGGTGGACCGCCGAGGCTCCAGACCGTGCCGACGCTGCCCCAGACGCCGAGCACCCGGCCCCGCAGATGGGCGGGCGGGTCGGTCTGGAGGACGGCTGTTCCGGCGGTGTCGGAGACGGACTCCACCACCGCCATCGGCAGGACGAGCACCAGGAGTACGGCCACCGACGGGGACAGTCCCGCCGCCACCTGAAGCAGCGCGCCCGCGGCGGCCAGGGTGCCCACCAGCCGCACCGAGGGCCGTCGCAGGCGTGCGCCCAGTACCGCGCCGAGGATCCCGCCCACGGCGAGCACCGTGGAGACCGTCCCGAAGGTTCCGGCGCCGCCCGCCAGCGGGCCGGTGACCAGCACCGCCAGGGTGAGCCCGTAGTTGCGGCCGAAGACCGCGCTGATCCCGGTGACGGCGGCGAGCGCCACCAGGCGAGGCCGGCGGGCGAAGAAGACCAGTCCCTGCCGCACGGTCATGTCGGAGCCGGTGGCGCGCCGCTCGGTGCCCGCCCGTACCGACTTCCGGGAGGAGGACGGGGAGAAAGGGGGCGGGGACGGGGAGGACGGAGAAGACCGGGTGGCTCCGGGCGCCGGTCGAAGGAACGGGACGACCGACGCCACGAACAGGAAGGACACACCGTTCGCGGCGTACGCGGCGGCCGTGCCGACGAAGCCGACCGTCACCCCGGCCAGGGCCGCTCCCACGAGCCGGCCCGCGCTGTGCACCAGCGCGCCCACCCCGATCGCGGAGGGGATGTCCTCGGGCGGGACGAGATCGTTGCCGAGCAGGGCACAGGCCGGCCCGTCGACCGTGGCGATCATGCCGGTCACCGCGGCCAGGGCAAGGAGAGAGGTCATGTCGAGCCGGTCCAGCACCACGAGCAGCGCCGTCACGAACGCGATGGCGCCCAGCAGCGCCTGGCTGACGGTGGCCGTCAGCTTGCGGGGCCAGCGGTCGACAGCCGCTCCGCCCAGCACGCTCATGAGCAGGGCGGGCGCGGCCTGGACGGACATGGACAGCCCGGTCGCGGCGGCGGAGCCGGTGATCTGGAGGACCAGCAGGTTCTGCACCGTGAGCTGCATCCACGTACCGGCGTTGGACACGAAGTTCGCGACGGACCACCAGCGCATGCTGCGGTATCTCAGGGACCGCCACGGCGAGCGGGACGCCGGTTTCTGCAGTGGGGCGGCGGATTCGGGCGCGGGCGAGGGCAGGGCGGGAGGAGGAAAGGAAGTCACAGGGCGGCACTCGGAGACGAGCCGGAGGGCTCAGGCAGGGGTAACGGCGGGCGAAAGGAACGCCGGCTGCGCTGCGCGGCCGCTCCAGAGAGCCGGGGTACGGCGCCGCCTATCGTGACATAAGGGACGGGCCGGTGGTCGCCGGGCCGGTGCGGCCCACCGCCGGGAGAACGGTCAAACAGCCGACGCCGTCCGCGAGTTGGGCCGCCGAGTGCGGTTGATCACAGTACGAGGGGCCCGTCGCCGAAGCGACGGGCCCCTCGCAGGGTGTATCAGTGCCTCAGTCGAGCTTGCCGCGCCCCGTCAGGGCGTCCCGGACGCGGTCGACGAGGCCGGCTCCCGGTGCCAGCATCTTGTTGGCCGGCGGGGTGTCCGGGGCCGAGGGGTGGGGACGGGTCGGGGCGACCTTCTTGGCCATGCGCACCTTGTCGCCGAGGTCGTCGAGCGCCTCCGCCGGGCACGCCACCCGCAGCTGCGGGAAGAGGTTCTCCTCCTCGTCGGCCACATGGGAGCGGATCTCCGACATCAGCATCCCGATGAGCCGCTCGAACTCGGGGTCGTCCGCCTCGCAGCTCTCCAGATCCTTCATGATCTGCTCGGCCTTGGAGTGGTCCTCGATCTCCCGGTCCGCCATGGTGTTCCCGTTGACCAGGTGCTCTCGTACGGCCGGGTAGAGATAGGCCTCCTCGGCGACCGAGTGCCGCACCAGTTCCATGGTCACCTGGTCGGCGTAGACCTTGCGGTTCTTGTCACCCGACGGCAGCGCCTCGATCTTGCCGAAGAGTTCCTCGACCTCGCGGTGGTCGGTCATCAGCTCGTCGATGACGTTCCCTCCGTGACCCATGCTCCTCACCTCCAGCCGAACGGGACGGCTCCGGGCGGAACCGCCAGGTCCCCGAGTGCCCCGGGCCGACCTTCCTACGCGCGGGTGTGGACGGGGGCCCTCCTTGGAACCCGCAGGGCACCAGGACGCGACCACCGGGGAGGCCGGCGTGACCGACACCGCCGACGAGCTGCTCGAACGGGTACGAGGGGAGGTGGCCGTACGGGCGGATCGGCTGTGGGAGGTCGCCCGGGCGTTGCACGCCGACCCGGAGTACGCCTTCGCCGAGCACCGGGCCGCCCGGCTGCTCGGCGCGGAGCTGGAGCGGGAGGGGTTCGCCGTCGAGCAGGGCGCGGCCGGACTGCCGACCGCCTTCGCCGCACGGGCGGGCACGCGGTCCCGGCCGGCCGTGGCCCTGCTGTTGGAGTACGACGCGCTGCCCGGCCTCGGACACGCCTGCGGCCACAATCTGATCGCCGCCGCCGGTCTGGGCGCCGCCCTCGCCGCGCGGGCCGTGCTGGACGGCGACGAAGGGACGGTCTGGGCCGTGGGCACGCCCGCCGAGGAGGGTGGCGGCGGCAAGATCATCGAGGCCGAGGACGGGCTGTTCGACGGGGTGGACGCCGCGCTGATGTTCCATCCGGGCGTCCACAGCTGGCAGTGGGCGCCGCTGACCGCGCAGGCCCAGTACCGGGTCGGCTTCCACGGGCGCGCGGCCCACCCCACCGGCAACCCCACCGAGGGCGTCGACGCCCTCGCCGCGCTCATCCAGCTCTTCAACACCCTCAACGCGGTCGGGCGGCGGCTGCCGGAGGGCTCGCACATCCAGGGCATCATCACGGACGGCGGCCGGGCCACGAACATCGTCCCCGAGTACGCGGAAGGGCTGTTCGGACTGCGCGCGGTGGCGACCGCGGGCCTGGAGGACCTGGCGGGGGAGCTGCTGACCTGCGCACAGGGCGTTGCCCGGGCGACCGGAACGACGGCCGCCGTCGAACGCGCCACCCTCCGCTACGAGCACTTCCGCGACAGCCCGGTGCTGTCCGGACGCTTCGCCCGGCACCTGGAACGGGCGGGCATCGGTCTGACCCCGCCCGCACCCGGCGTCTACCTCGGCTCCTCCGACATCGGCAACGTCAGCGGGCGGGTGCCCGCCATCCACCCCTTCGTCGCGATCATGGACCCGGACGGATCCGACCACACCCCCGAGTTCGCTGCCGCGGCAGCCTCCGAGCGTGGCCGTCAGGTGATGCTGGCGGCCACGGAGGCGCTGGCCTGCACGGCTCTGGAGGTCCTGCTGCGTCCGGACGTACGGGAGAAGGCGTGGGACGCCCACGTGGCCGGGGCGGAATGACCCCGGCGCCGGGCACCGTCAGGCGCCGGCAGCCCCCTGGCGGCGCCTGACGCCGGTCAGTCGGTCGTCGACAGCTGGTACACGTTGAACGCCCGCCGGATCACCGGCTGGGCCACGTTCCGTACCCGCACGCCACCGGCCGTCATCCCGTGCTCGGTGCCCGCGTGGGCGTGGCCGTGGACGGAGAGGTCCGCGCCGGCCGTGTCGATCGCCTCGGCCAGCAGGTAGCTGCCGAGGAACGGGTAGATCTCCGGCGGCTCACCGGCGAGCGTGTCGGCGACGGGGGAGAAGTGGGTGAGCGCCACCCGCACCTCGCACCCCCGCGCCCGTACGTCCTCCAGCGCGCCGCGCAGACTGTCGGCGCTGCGCCGGGTCGTGCGGACGAACTCCTTCATCAGCGGCTCGCCGAACTCCCCGGCGCTGCGCCCGACGAACCCGCCGCCGAAGCCCTTCGCCCCGGCAATGCCGACGGAGACCGAGCCGCACTCCACGACCGTGCCCTCGCCCTCCAGCACCGTCACACCCGCCTCCTGGAGGATGCCGGTGACCTTCTCGGGCTGTTCGTCGTGGTGGTCGTGGTTGCCGAGGACGGCGACGACCGGCACCGGCAGCCCCCGTACCTCCTGGGCCACCACGCGTGCCTCCTCGGGCGTGCCGTGCCGCGTGAGGTCCCCGGCCAGGAGCAGCAGGTCGGCGCACTCGGGCAGGGTCTCGAAGGCCGGCCGCAGCAGGCCCTGGCTGTCGGGGCCCATGTGGATGTCCCCCACGGCTGCTACGCGGATCACGACAGGTCCTCCGCATGATCGGGGGAGGCGGTCTCCGCCACCACCACGTCCGTGTGCACGGCGAGTCCGGCCAGTTCCTCGTGGACGGTCCGCAGCAGTGTCTCGCGGCACTGCGCGGAGGGCACCGTGCCGGTCACCACGACCGCGCCGGCCCTCACCTCGGCCCGTACGCCGAGTTCGCCGAGCTCCTCGGCGGCGAGCCGGTCGCGCAGGTGGGCGACCCGGTACTCGGCGTTCTCGGCGCCCCCGCCCGGGTCACCGGGGCGGGGGGCGGCGTTCTCGCTCATCGTCGATCCTCCTTCGGCCCCGGTCCCGTCGGCCCCGGCTCCTCGCGTCCGGGTTCCTCGGGCCTGGGCTCGATGACCTCCAGCCGTTCCAGGAAGTAGAAGAACGCGTCGGGCATCGGGTCATTCCCGCAGGCCTCGCGCACCGCCTCCCAGTCGATCCGCTCGCGCAGGGTGCGGGCGATCGGGAGGACGGCTCCGAAGTCGCAGTGGTGCTCGGAGAAGGCCGCCAGCAGGCTGTGCAACAGGTCGGTCGGTGCCAGCACCGGCATGAAGACCGAGTCCACCGACAGCTCCTGCGCGCGCTCCAGCAGTTCCGTGGTGACCGGCTGGTGCGCCAGCTCGAAGATGAGGTCGACCTGCTGGCCGAGGCAGTCGGCCTTCAGCAGCCAGTCCTCGGGCGGGGTGAACACCTGCAGTCCGGCTGCGCGCAGGCTCTCGGCGACGGCCTGGGCGTCCTCGGGCCGGATGGCGAAGTCGACGTCGTGCTGGAGGTTCTGGGTGCCTCCGTGGGCGTACACGGCGACACTGCCCGCGAGTGCGAACCTGTGTCCCTTGCGCTTGAGGATCGCGCCGACCTGCTTGGCGGCCTGCAGGATCGCCTGGTTGCGGTCGAGGGGGAGATCGTCGGTGAGCACCTTGTTCTGTGGAACCAGTTCGGGATCTCCTGTCGCCAGCCGCAGCTCGGCGACGCCGGCGCGCTGGTCTAGAGCATGGTCGTCGGCGTGCGGCGCCATCGTTGCCCCCTTTCTGGTCGTCCCGTCGCCCGGCCCGCATCCGGGACCGCAGACGTGGGACTGTGACGGCGAGATCTCCGAGTACCCGGCGTGACGCCGTCGACACGAGCCCGGTGCGCGGCTGTCAGGCCCGACGTGCGGGTCTTACGGCTCGGCGGATCCGGGCACCCGGCCCGTATGGACAGCAGGAACGAGCAGCAGAACGAGCAGCAGTCGGCCATGGCGGAGGAGCGCGCGGTCGTCGAACGGCTGGTCCCGGCCTGGCTGGCGGAGACCGAACGGCACGACGCCGCCGCGGCCCGCGAAGCCCGTGCCGGATGGGAACGGGGTTCGCTGCCGGACCGGGCCGCCGCCGACCTGGCCCACTGGGTCACCGCCCGGGTCACCGACACCGGCTTCAACGAGGACGAGGGCCCGTGGGTCGACGGACCCGTCCGGATCACCCCCGCGGACAAGGACGCCGTCCACCGGTGGCTGGGGGCGCGGGGGTACACGGTCTGACGGAGGCAGGCCGGCCGTCGGGCGAGATCCCGCCGGGTCGCGGCAGCGGCAGCACGCGGCCCCGTACGGCCGGAGCGAGGGTCGGGCACGGTTCGTGTCCGGTCAAGGGACGAGAGCGCGCCCCTCCCCACCTCCCCCGAGTTCGCGCCGCGGTGCCGCTCCGGGGTCTTCACCGGTTCGGGCTTGCCGCCGGGCGGGTGGAAGACGTCCGGTGCCGCGCGCTCGCCGACGACCGGCGGCCCGGCCATCCCGGCGCCGGCGCGGACCACCACAGCGACGGCGCAGGGCGGGTCGGGGCCGGGGTCGGCCAGGGCCCGGGGCGCTCGTCGGCACGTCCGTCATGCGTCGCATCCGTCATGCGTCGCGTCCCGTCGTGCGTCGCGTTTGTTATGCCTGACGTCCGTCGTGCGTCGCGTCCCGTCGTTCGTGACGTCCGTCGTGCGTGACGTCCGATCGGTACGGGTCCGTAGCCCGACGGGCCGGCACGGCACCGGCACGGCACCGGCCCGGCGCTCAGCCCTCCGTCTTCTCCTCCGTCCAGGTCCAGGCGTACTGCAGCCAGTCCGCCACCGTGACGGCGCTCAGGCCCGCGCAGACCAGGCGGGCGGCACGCGGCGCCGAGGCGTAGGTGGCCGTCAGACCGCCGGCCACCCAGGCCGCGGTGCAGAACGGGCACGCCAGCAGCTCTCCGACCGCGCGGCGCGCACCCGCACCGCGAGGGGTGTCGTTCACCTCGCCGCCCGCGCCCTCCTCCTCACGCCGGGTGAACGGCGCCCGCAGAAAGCTGGTGATCCGGTCCTTGGTCAGCAGCCTGGACGCCTTGAAGGTGGCGGTGCCCAGCAGCGCCACGTCCCACGGTGGCACCCGGTCGGGCAGCCGCACCCCGCGTCGCCGCGCGCCCAGGGCGAACAGCGCGGCGGCCCCGGTGAAGACCGCGGCGAGCGTGGCGTAGCCCGCCAGGGGCACGTCGGCCTCGGCCTGCTCGTCGTAGTGGTGCTCGTCGTCTGTCATGGCGCCCGAGTGCCCCGTCGCGACATCCGGCACACCGGACCACCTCGGATCCCGTGCGGGTGTGACGGACCGGTGGTGCCGGGTACTCGGGCCGCCCCGGCCGTGACCGACCGGGCGGCGGCTGCTGCGCCGTTGCGATCCGCGGGTCACGGCAGTCACGAGTCGAAGGAGCCCATCACCATGACGGACGTGTCGAGCAAGGGGCCCGCCCCCGGCGACGACCGCGAGGTGCTCACCAACCGACAGGGGCATCCGGTCCACGACAACCAGAACCAGCGCACGGTCGGCGCCCGCGGGCCGGCCACGCTGGAGAACTACCAGTTCCTGGAGAAGATCAGCCACTTCGACCGGGAGCGGATCCCGGAGCGCGTCGTGCACGCCCGCGGGGTGACGGCGTACGGCTACTTCGAGGCGTACGGGGCCTGGGGCGACGAGCCGATCAGCCGCTACACCCGGGCCAAGCTGTTCCAGGAGCGCGGCAAGCGGACCGACCTGGCCGTCCGTTTCTCCACCGTCATCGGCGGCCGTGACTCCTCCGAGGCGGCCCGTGACCCGCGCGGCTTCGCGGTGAAATTCTACACGGAGGACGGCAACTGGGACCTGGTCGGCAACAACCTGGGTGTGTTCTTCATCCGGGACGCCATCAAGTTCCCGGACGTCATCCACGCCCTCAAGCCGGACCCGGTGACCTTCGAGCAGCAGCCCAAGCGCATCTTCGACTTCATGTCGCAGACGCCCGAGTCGATGCACATGCTGGTCAACCTGTTCAGCCCGCGCGGTATCCCGGCGGACTACCGGCACATGCAGGGCTTCGGCGTGAACACCTACAAGTGGGTCGACGAGGCCGGCGGGACCAAGCTCGTCAAGTACCACTGGATGCCCAAGCAGGGTGTGCGCAGCATGACCGAGGAGGACGCCGCCAACGTCCAGGCGGAGGGCCTCGGTCACGCCACCAAGGACCTGTACGAGGCGGTGGAGCGCGGCGAGTACCCGGAGTGGGAGCTGCTGGTCCAGATCATGGACGACCACGACCACCCGGAACTCGACTTCGACCCGCTGGACGACACCAAGACCTGGCCCGAGCAGGAGTTCCCGCCCAGGCCGGTCGGCAAGATGGTGCTGAACCGGATGCCGGAGAACTTCTTCGCCGAGAACGAGCAGATCTCCTTCGGCACCGGCGTCCTCGTCGACGGCCTGGACTTCTCCGACGACAAGATGCTCGTCGGCCGCACCTTCTCCTACAGTGACACCCAGCGCTACCGGGTCGGCCCCAACTATCTCCAACTCCCGGTGAACCAGGCCAAGAACGCCGACGTCCGTACCAACCAGCGGGACGGCCTGATGGCCTACCACGTGGACGGCGCGGGCGAGAATCCCGACGTCAACTACGAGCCCTCGATCCGGGGCGGTCTGCGGGAGGCCCAGTACCCCACGCACGACGAGCAGGGGCCGGAGATCCAGGGCCGGCTGACCCGTAAGCGCATCCCCCGCACCAACGACTACCTGCAGGCCGGGCAGCGCTATCTGCTGCTGGAGGAGTGGGAGCGCGAGGACCTGGTCGGCAATTTCATCAACCTGCTCTCCCAGTGCGACCGGCCGGTGCAGGAACGCATGGTCTGGCACTTCCTGCTGGTCGAGAACGACCTCGGGCTCAGGGTCGGCGAGGGCCTGGGCATCAGCCCCGACGACGTCTCCGGCCTCGAACCGCTGGCCTCCCAGGACCTGACGGACGAGGACCGTGAGCGGCTGGCCAACCTGGGCAAGAACCCGCCGCGTGACGTCGAGGGACTCACCATGACCCACTGCGTCCCGGACGAGCGGCACGTCGTGACCAGGTGATCCATGCTCGGGGGACCCGGGTGAACGGAAAACGGGGCGCGGACCGTCAGGTCCGCGCCCCGTTGCTCACGCACCGGCCGCAGGTGAGGCGTCAGCGGTCGGGCGTCAGACCGGCAGCTTGGCGCGGACGCGGCCTGCCGCGGTGGCGGGACGGGCCGTGGCGCGGACCGAGCGGCGCACCAGATGGGCCTCACGACGCAGGTCATGGGCGGAGTGGCGGCCGCGCCACCACAGGGAGGGGCGTCCTCCGGTGTCGTCGGCGGCGATGAGCAGACCGCCGAGCATCGACAGGTTCTTCAGGAAGTGGATCCGCTGCTGGGCGCGCTCGGCGGGGTCCTCCGCCTCCCAGAAGCGGTGCCCCGCGAGCGTGGTGGGCACGAGGGTGGCGGCGATGGCCAGGGCGGCCGGCCGGGGAACACGTCCCATGCCGAGCAGGACGCCCGCCACGACCTGTACGGCACCGTTGAGCCGTACGACCTGTTCGGTGCGGTCCGGCAGGGCGGAGACACGTTCGGTGACCGGGCGGATGACGGGCTCGGCCAGCGGAGCCACCTCCTTGGGATCGCGCACGGAGTTCAGGCCACCGGCGACGAACATGGAGGCGAGCAGGGGACGACCGGCCAGGCGCAGGAGACTCATGGGCCCTCCTCGGACGTTCGGAAGATCGGAATTCGGAATGGGGAAAACGCGGGCGTTCGGGTGCTCGGACAGTCGGGGGCAGGGACAAAACCGGGGGTTACGGTTGCCGGGTTCCCCACCGGTGGCGGGCTCATTCGGTGCCCGGCACCGAACCGGTGTCGCGCGGTCCGGTTCGGTTGCGGCAGGCCGGGAACGCGTCCTGTCGGATGTCCGAACCGAGGGACGGTGCGCCGATGACCGAGTACGAACGTTCCCGCACGATGCCCGCTCAGCCCGAGCACGTCTTCGACCAGGCAGCCCATGTGGACCAGCTGGACTCCTGGCTCCCCGGTGACCTGCATGTACGCCCCGACGACCTGCCGGCCGTCACCGTGCACGAGGACCGCCACGACGACGACACCCGAGCCCTGTTCCAGGCGCGGCCCGAGCAGTTGCGTCTGGAATGGGGCACCCGCGACCAGGGCGGCTACTCCGGCTGGCTGCAGGTCGCCGGCCTCGACAGCGGGGCCAGCGAGGTGACCGTGCACCTGTCGTTCTTCGACGACAGCCACGACCCGGGCCACCAGGCCGCGCAGGACGCCCTCGACTCCAGCCTGCGACGTCTGGAGGAACAGGTACGGCTGCGCGTCGACAACGCGGCGGGCTGAACCGCAGGTCCGCCCGCCGGGCCGGTCAGTCGCCGTCGGCGGCGGCCGGCGCATCCGCCCCGTCGGCGGCGGGGTACTCCTCAGCGATCTCGCGCACGTCGACGTCCGGCGAGGCGAGGACGGCCCGCCGCCACCGTGCCAGGAGCGCGGTGGCGCCGATGTCGTCGAGCAGCATCACCAGGGCCCGCATCGCGAAGACGTCGGTCACCTCGTCGCGCAGCGTCCGGTCCACCAGCGGGGCGAGTTCGTCGTGCAGGGCGACCGACGCGGCGAGCGTGCGCACGACCTCACGGCCCCAGATGCCCGGCTTGTTGATGCTCAGGCAGCACTCGTACAGCTCGGGCAGCAGGGCGTGGACCACGTCCGGCCGGTCCGCGCCCACCTCGCGCAGCAGGTTCAGCACAGCGAGCGAGCCCCGGCCGGCGCGCAGGGACTCCCTGAGCACGGGCACGACATCGGATCCCAGCAGCCGCTTCCTGATCTCCGCGCGCTTCTCCTCCGCCTCGCGCAGTCTCTCCTCGACGATGAAACGGACGTGGTCCGCCTCCAGATAGGCACGCCACAGGCGCTCCCCACCGCTGTCGTCGCCGCTTCCGAACCAGCGCACGGCCCCTCCCGACTCCGTCGACCGGGAGAGATTACTGGGACGGTCGTCGTTCGTTCCCGAGTGCGCGATTCATATGCCGCAGACGACGGATCCACGCCTGGCCGAACCGGGTCCCCGGTTCGGAAGCCCCTGGTTCGGACCGCCCTCGTTCCAGGGGCTCGTGGAAATTTCTGTGAATTTCCGGGTCGGTTGAACACCCAGGGGCCATCGCCCGTATGGGACGGGGGAGTTCCATCATGTTCGACCGGTCGACAGGCGCAGGAGACAGTCCGTGGTACGCAACAGGCGTAGACGCCCGACAGGCGCACGACGTGCGACTTTTGCCGCAGTGGCACTGATGCTGGGCGGAGGTGGACTCGTCGCGGTCAATGTGTACGCGTCCGCCACCGAGAACGGCTCGGGCGGTGAGACGAACGCGGAGACCCGGCGGGCCGGCACGCTCGACTGCCCGGACGTCGGCGACCGGTTGACCTCCGTTCCCGACGAGGTGCGGGCGGACGTCGACAAGGAACTCGCCGCCCTGGACCAGCAGATAGCCGTGGCCTACCAGCGGTTGATGGACCCGGCGACGGCCGCGCAGCTCGAGAGCGACGCGGACGCCGAGAGCGTCCTGAACCCGCTGAAGGAGGAACGGGCCGCCACGATCGAGCGGATCGCCGCCGCGATCGACCGGGTCGGGGACCGCCCCGAGGGTCTCGACGCCCTCGCACCCTGCACGCTGCGCAAGGCCGAGAACCAGGCTGGCGGCGACGCGAACGGCGGCCAGAACCAAGGCGACGACGCCCAGGGCGACCAGAACCAAGGTGACCAGAACCAAGGTGACCAGAATCAGGGCGGCGATCAGAACCAGGGCGGTGGGCAGCAGGGCAACGGTGGTCAGGCCGGCAACGGCCCCGTCGCCGGTGACTACGCCGACATCACCACCGTCCAGCCCAACGTGCAGAACCCGCAGGGCCAGGCCGACGGCTCCGACGGCACCTTCGCCACCAGCTGCGGAGTGAACGCGAACGGCCTGTTCAACTCGGACAACGTGATCGTCGCCCCGGGTGTCTCCAACGGTGCCCACCACTTCCACGACTACGTCGGCAACCAGTCCAACGACGCCTTCGCCAGCGACGAGGACCTGGCGAACGCCGAGACGAGCTGCGTCGACCAGGGCGACAAGTCCACGTACTACTGGCCCGTGCTGCGCCTGCAGAACGGCACCCAGGAGCAGGACGCCAACTCTCCCGGCGGCGGGATCGAGGGCAACGCCGGTGAGATCGTCACGCCCAAGGAAGTCACCCTGACGTTCGTGGGCAACCCGCGCAGCAAGGTCACGGCCATGCCGAGGCTGCTGCGCATCATCACAGGCGACGCCAAGGCGTTCGTCAACGGAACCGCCAACGCCAACGCGTCCTGGAGCTGCACCGGCTTCGAGGACCGGCAGCTGAAGGACAAGTACCCGCTGTGCCCGCAGGGCAGTGACGTCGTGCGCAGCTTCAAGTTCCAGAGCTGCTGGGACGGTTCCAACATCGACAGCGCCAACCACCGTACCCACGTGGCGTTCGCACAGGCCGACGGTGCCTGCCCGGAGGGCTTCAAGGCCATCCCGCAACTGGTGCAGCGCATCGTCTACGACGTCGACGCGCCGAGCCTGCAGGACGGGGGCCGGACGACTCCGATGTTCGCGGTGGACTCCTTCCCCGAGCAGCTGCACAAGCCCGTCACCGACCACGGCGACTTCATCAACGTCTTCGACGAGAACCTGATGGGGCAGATGGTCGACTGCATCAACGAGGGCCGCGGCTGCGGCGCCGGCACGGGCGACGGCTCCGGTGGGGGCGGCGATCAGGGTGCCGGCGGCGATCAGGGTGCCGGCGGCGACCAGGGCTCCGGCGGCGACCAGGGCTCCGGTGAAGGCGGTGACCAGGGTTCCGGCGCGGGTGACGCCCCGCAGGACTCGCCGACGGAGGCACCGCCGGCCACGGACGCCCCGGGCGGCGGCAACGGCGAGGCGCAGCCGGGCGGTTCCGGCGGCGACCAGACCGCGCAGCCTCCGGCCGACACGCCGGCCACCACCGCACCGAACGGCGGCGACACGCCCGCCGAGCCCGGCGGCAACGTCCCGAAGGCCTCCCTCACCCCCAAGTCCGCACCGAAGACCACCGCCGCCGCGCCCGAGACCGGCAGCGGTGCCGGGAACCAGCCCGCCGGCCAGGACATCGGGGAGGCGGTCAGCTCCGAGCCCTCCGCGGCCGGTGCCGTGGTGCAGCCCTCCGTGGGTTCCCAGGCCGCACCGCAGACGAGCGGCGGCAGCCTCGCCGAGACCGGGACGCAGCTGTGGCCCGCCGCGGCCGGTGCGGTCCTCCTGATCTGCGGCTTCCTGCTCCTCGTACGCACCAGGCGCAGCTCCGTGTGACACCCGGCGCATGAGACCACCGGTCCGCCGCCCCCGGCAGCAGTCAGTACTGCCGCCAACCGGGTGGCGGACCGGCGGCGTTCACTCCGCCGGGTCATCAGGGCGAGGCGCCGGAGCGGGAGTACGGGTCAGATGGAGAGCGTGCGAATATCCATCACCGCGGCCCTGAGCCGCTCACGACTGCTCGCGGCCGGCACTCTGCTCGCCGCCGTCTCCGTCCATCTCGCCCCGCCCGCCGCCTCGGCGGTGCCCGACCCCTCGCCCGTCCGCGGCTCCGCCTTCATGGGTATGGGCGTCGCGGCCCACGACGGCCGGGGCGGCGTCCCCGTCGACACCCGCGCCAGCCGTACCGAGGGCGTCGACGTGGCCAGCTACCAGGGCAACGTCGCCTGGTCGACCCTGTGGAACAGCGGGGTCCGCTGGGCCTACGCCAAGGCCACCGAAGGCACGTACTACAAGAACTCCTACTTCACACAGCAGTACGGGGGTTCGTACAACGTGGGCATGATCCACGGGGCGTACCACTTCGCGACGCCCGACACCACCGGCGGCGCCGCCCAGGCCGACTACTTCGTCGACCACGGCGGCGGCTGGTCCAAGGACGGCAAAACACTTCCCGGGGCGCTCGACATCGAGTGGAACCCGTACGGCGAGGCCTGCTTCGGCAAGTCGCAGAGCGCGATGGTCTCCTGGATCCGCGCCTTCCTGGACAGGTACAAGGCACGCACCGGACGGGCCGCCGTCATCTACACGGCGAGCACCTGGTGGACCCAGTGCACCGGCAACTACGCCGGATTCGGGGCCCATCCGCTGTGGATCGCCAAGTACGCCTCGACCGCGGGCACGCTTCCGGCCGGCTGGAAGACGTACACGATGTGGCAGTACACCTCCACCGGGGCGACCGTCGGCGACCACGACAAGTTCAACGGCTCCACCGACACGCTGCGGACCTTCGCCCGTGGCTGATCACATGGTCCATGCGTTCGAGGAAGTGGTGGAGAAGCAGCGGGCGGCGGAGCAGGCGCACAACCGAGTCGAGGAGCTGCGCCACTCCTTCGGTCCGCCCACCGAGCACAAGTGGACCAAGCAGCAGACCGCCACCTACGAGACCGCGTGGCGGGCCTGGCGCGACCTGGACCGTGACGCCCAGGCCGCGCTGGCCCAGTACGCGAAGGAGCGGGGCCGCTCGCGGCAGGAGGTGCAGGCGGACGTGGAGACGGCCGTGGGGCGGTCGGAACAGGAGTAGTCCGACCGGGCGGACCTGGCGTCCTTGTTGCCGTACCGGCAAGTTCGTTGGCCCCTGGGCCCGCCACGGCGGAGGCTGCCTGCGACGACCCGTTGAGTTCCGCGCAGGAGGAGCCATGACCCACATCCACCCGACGCGGGCCGCCGAGTTCTGGGATGCCCGCTACCAGGGCGGCGGCCCCGTCTGGAGCGGCCGCCCCAATCCGCTGCTGGTGCGCGAGGTGAGCGACCTGGAGCCCGGTACAGCGCTCGACCTGGGATGCGGTGAGGGGGCGGACGCGGTGTGGCTGGCCTCGCGCGGCTGGCGGGTCACGGGAGTCGACATTTCCCCTACGGCCCTGGAGCGCGCGGCCGGGCATGCCGCTCAGGCCGGAGTGGGGGACCGCGTCCGGTGGGAGCGGCACGAACTGGGCGTGACGTTCCCGGAGGGATCCTTCGATCTCGTCAGCGCCCAGTTCCTGCAGTCCCCGGTGCCCCTGGACCAGGACACGGTCCTGGGGCTGGCCGCCGACGCGGTGGCGCCGGGCGGCACGCTCCTGATCGTCCTGCACGCGGGCTGGCCCTCGTGGCAGGAGGAGGCACCCTTCGACGTGGAGTTCCCCACGCTCGCCGGCCTGTTGGCGGCGCTCTCCCTGCCGGAGGAGAGCTGGACCGTCGAGACCCGGGAGACGGTGCGCAAGCCGAGCGTCTCACCGGAGGGAGTCGAGGGGTATCGCGACGACCATGTGTGGCGGTTCCGGAGGACCGGTCACTGACCGCCCTCCCGGAGCGACACCGGGGCCGTCAGCTCCGCCGCTCCACCACCGCCTCGCCCGGGCCGGCGGGCGGCGGATTCGCCCCGACCCGCTTCCGGCGGGCAGGCGTCCGCGGGCTACGGTCGCTTCGACACAACGGTGCCGGACCTCACCCCTCGCCACCCCCGAGGGCATTCCGGACACCGGAGGAGAGGCACCGGGATGCGTCAGTTCACCGCCGTCGTCAACCCCGCCGCCGGCGGGTCGACCGGGGCCGCCGCCCTGCTCGCGGTGGCACGGCTGCTGCGGGAGGCGGGGGCCGAAGTCGAGACGGAGTACAGCCGCGGCCTGGCCCACGCCGAGGACCTGGCCCGCGCGGCCGGGGAGAACGGGCGGGTCGTCCTCGCCGTCGGTGGCGACGGCATCACCGGCCGCGTCGGCGGAGCCCTCAGCGGCACCGACGCCCTGTTCGGGCTGATCCCGGCCGGCCGCGGCAACGACTTCGCCCGCGCGCTGGGCCTGCCCGCCGACCCGGCCGGCCTGGCCCGCGTCCTGCTGCGCCACGAGCCGTCCCCGGTCGACACCATCGAGGTCAGCTCGGCCGTCCACGACCGTACGGTGGTCCTCGGCAGCGTGTACGCCGGGGTCGACGCGGTGGCCAACCGCCACGCCAACCACGCGCGACTCCTGCGCGGCACCGCCTCCTATTACGCCGGCGGCCTCAGAGCGGTCGCCACCTGGCGGCCGGCGCGCTACCGGGTCACCGTCGACGGCGAGGAACACCCGCACACCGGCTACACCGTGGTCGCCGCCAACTCCGGCTTCTACGGCTCGGGCCGCCTCATCGCCCCCGACGCCCGCCTCGACGAGGGTCTGCTGGACGTGGTGGTGATCCGCGAGGCACCGCGCCGGCTGTTCTTCGCCCTGATGAACGAGCTCAGGTCCGGCACGCACGTCCACCGCCCCGAGGTCCGCGTCCTGCGCGGGAAGGAGATCCACATCGAGGCCGACCGCCCGGTTCCCCACGGCGCGGACGGCGAGGTCGAAGCGGTCCTTCCCGTCACGGCGCGGGTGCTGCCGGGGGCACTGCGCGTACTGCGCTGACACCGTTTGGGAAATTCCGGCCGGGTTACCCGGAAGCGGACACCGAAGTCGAGTGCGACCTGGAGTGATGGAACGTGGCCGGAGACCAGAAGGCCAAGGGCAAGAAGGAACAGGCCAAGGGAAAGGTCAAGGAGGCGATCGGCCGAGTCGTGGGCAACGAGCGGATGGAAGCCGAGGGCCGGGCCGGGCAGTCCAAGGGCGACGCACGTCAGGCCAAGGAGAAGGCGAAGGACACCTTCAAGCACTGAGCGGCACCACGGCGTATGAGGATTTCCGGCGGGACCCGCGTCCAGCGGACGGGGTCCCGCCGTTTCTGTGTCACCCGGTGACAAAGGGCGCGCCGAGGAGCTGAATTCCTGTGAGCACCGCCTGAGCGGGCGACGGACCCGGCCCTACCGTCCCGCTATGGACACACCTCGCAGCAGAAGAAGTACGTGGCGAAGCGCCGCGCTGGCGGTACTGCTGACCGCGGGGGCGCTGACCGCCGTGGCCCCCGGGGCCCGGGCAGAGGGAGCGCGGACCGAGACACCGGTGACGACGACCGCGCCCGCCGACGGGGTGGTCGAGTCGGTGGTGCGGGTGAAGGTGCCGCTGCCGGCGTCCTTCGGGGCGCGTCCGGCGGCCTGCGACTGGCTGTCGTACCTGCGCTACCGCTCCTCCGCGGGACCGGCCGCGTCGGCGGACGCCGACCGGATCCTCGTCGCCCAGCCCGGCATCCTCGAAGGCGCCGGGGCGTTCGACAGCGTCGCCCGCAACACCGTGGCCCGCGCCGCCGAGCAGGGCAGCCACATCGAGTTCTGGGCCCTGGACCGGCGCTCCAACTGCCTGGAGGACCGCACCGGCATCGCCTCCGGCGACCAGCACACCGCCGTCGACTACTACTACCGCGGCAAACAGGTCGCCGGCCGCACCTTCGACGGATACGTCGGCAACGGCCGCCTCGGCTGGATGGCGAAGCTCGGCATCGAGCAGACCGTCCGCGACCAGTACGACCTGCTCACCGGCGAACTCCCCGACCGGTCGGTGCGCAAGGACAAGGTGCTGTGCGGCGGCCACTCCCTGGGCGGTGTGATCACCGGCTACTTCGCCACCGCCGACTTCGACGGCGACCCCGCCACCACGGCCGACGCCGGGCAGAACCAGTGCGCCGGCTATTTCGCCCTCGACACCACCGTCTCCACCTCGCTGGCCGACCTCAGCGGCAGCATTCCGGACGACGCCAACCTGCCCGACGTCGGACTCGGCTACGGCGCCGTACAGGCCGGTCTCGACAGCGGGCTGCTCCCGCGCTCCCTGTCCGCGCCGGTGCTGCTCAACCCCGAGACCATGACCCTGCTCGCCATCGCGGGCCTGGGCGCGGTCGACGACCTCGGCGGTGAGGCCGACCTGCCCCGCTATCTGCCCGCCGACGTCAACATCGAGGCCACCAACCGCTTCATGTTCTCCAAGGACACCGCCACGTTCGTCAGCGGCACCCCCGCGGTGAAGGACTTCCGGCTCACCAACGCGGCCGTCCTGGGGTCCCTGATGGACGACAACTCCGTACCGCTGGCGTTCCTGCAGAGCAGCGTCGGATTCTTCGACGGCGGGCCGATCGCCGACAAGAACTTCCCCGCCGCCAACGGCGGCGACGCCCAGCCGGGCCTGTTCGGCACCGAGTACAAGGCCATCCCCGACCGTCCGCACGGCCCGCTGTACACATGGCGCGATTACGACCGTGTCGGCGACCTGGACGACCCCGGATACCGTTCGGCCGACGGCACGCCGTTCACCGCGGCCGGCAAGGAGGTCACCGACATCCGGGAGCTGGCCCGGAGTCTGGCGGAGCAGCCGCTGGACTTCACCGAGCAGTACTTCCCGACCAAGCTGGTCACCGACATCGAACTGGCGACCTCGCCGCAGGTGAAGCGGCTCGTCGTGCACCCCGACGGGATCTCCGCCAACCCGACGCTCACCGTGCTCGCGGGCGACGGGCTGCTGGCGGGCCGTGCGCCGGCCGATCTGCACCCGGTGATCGCCGACGGCTACCAGCACCTCGACGTCCTGACCGCGGCGCCCGTCCAGAACAACGACCTGCCCGAACCCGTCTCCACCAACCTCGCGCGGTTCGCGCGGTCCCCCGAGTAGCGGTCCTTTACCAGGCCGGTGGGCCCGGGAGGAGATCCTCCCGGGCCCACCTTCATGCCGTCACGCTCGTGCGGCTCAGACCTTGCCGGCGGCGAACGTCGCCGCCTGGTCCGCGTTGGCGGAGTAGCCGAGGTGCGCCCCGGTGTCGAGCCCGCCGGCCTGGCAAATGGGGTCGCCGTTGGCGCAGAAGTCGATGGTGCGGCTCTGGTAGGTGCCGGTGACGCTCTTGCCCTGGGCCCGGATCGGGTTGCCGAACAGCAGCACGGCGGCCACCTTCGGTTCGACGGCGGCGGGGAGGGTGGCCACGATCGGGCTGCCGACCACCGCGCCGGCGCTGCTGATGCCGATCGAGTTGTCGACGACGTTCGCGCCCTGCGAATAACCCACCAGAATGAAACGCTGGTTCGGACACGAGGCCGCCTGGCTCTGCACATGGTTCACCAGATCCCGGTTTCCCTGCGCGGCCGACGTGAGAGAAAGGTCGGCGGGATAGTTCACGGCGTAGCTGGAAAGGGTCTTTCCGGCGATTTTCCTCTGGAGCGATGAAAACACCGGGTCGCCGACGATGAGGCCGAGCCGACCCGGTTCGAACGTGCCTCGGGCCGATACGACCTCGACGTCGGTGCAGGCCGCGGCAGCAGTTTCGGCTTTTGTCGTTGCCGTGGTCTCTGCCGTTGCCGAGGGTGCCGCGACTGTCGCCAGTCCGGCTCCGCCGGCCAGCGAGAGCGCGGCGAGGCACAAGCGGATACGCATGGGGAATCCTCCGCGTGGGGGGCGCGTGGTGCGCCTGCGAATGGAACGTCCCGAACGTATTCGCTTTCCCGTC
The DNA here is from genome assembly GCA_000720805.1 of Streptomyces violaceoruber. Taxonomy (GTDB): domain Bacteria; phylum Actinomycetota; class Actinomycetes; order Streptomycetales; family Streptomycetaceae; genus Streptomyces; species Streptomyces cellulosae_A. The sequence goes on along the minus strand of JODI01000006.1, from coordinate 150,358 downwards.
GGAGTGTTAGGCGGAGGATTATGGAATTGTCACAGGTTTTTGTGCCGGGATGAGTACGGCCTGCAGGCGGACGATATGCCCGAAAGGGAATTCACGAGCTTTCCGTCCCCGGTTCCCGCAATGCCTCGGCGCGCAGCGCCAGCACGAGGTCCAGGCGGGTGTCCGGGTCGTGCAGGGCGTCGCCGAAGAGCTTCTCCAGCTGCCGCAGGCGGTAGCGCACGGTCTGCGGATGGACGTGCAGGCGCGCGGCGACGTCGGGGACGTTGCTGCCGCTCAGCAGCCAGGCCAGCAGCGTCTCGGCGAGCCGGGGCCGCTGGCCCGCCGAGACGGTGTCGAGCGGGCCCAGCACCCGCGCCTGCACCTGCGCGAGCAGCGCTTCGTCGCCGTACAGCAGCAGGGTCGACAGGTGGTCGGCGCACCGCACCACACCCTGCCGGGGCAGGATTCCGCGGCCCATCAGGCCCAGGGCGCGGGCGGCCCAGTGCAGCGACCGGGCCGCCTCGGTCAGCGGGACGGTCGGGCCGAGCGCCGCCGGGCGGCCCCGTAACGCGAGGCTGAAGGCCCGGCCGAACCGACCGGAGCCGTCCGGGTCGGGCACCAGCATGCGCGGCGGCCGGGACGTCATGTCGACCAGCGCGCCCGCCGCGGCCAGCGGCCGGTCCTCCTCGCGCTGCTCGGGGCCGGAGGCGAGCGCGACGACGGCGACCTGCCGCGGCACCGTCCAGCGGGCGCCGTGCGCCAGGTCGTGGACGGCCTCCAGGGACATGGGCCCCTCGCCCAGCAGCAGGTCGAGCAGCCGCCTGCGCCGCCGCTCCAGCTCGTCGGTACTGCGCAACTGGGCCTCCGCGTATCCCGCGGCGGCCGCCTCGGCGACCTCGTGCACGGTGCGGAACGCGAGTTCGCCCAGCGCGGCCACGACGGTCGAGTCCAGCCCGAGCTCCTCCGCCGTACGGCCCATGAGCCGCCAGGCGTGCAGCCCGCCGATCCGCAGCGCGGACTGGAGCGCGTCCAGGCTGCGGCCCTCCAGGGCCTCACCGCGCCCCAGTCCGTAGTACGTCGCGGCGATGGCGTCGCCCCGGCCGCGCGGGTCGGCGATGTGGTCGACGAACAGGGTGAGCGCCTGCACCACCCCGGTTCTGAGGTTCTCCCGGTAGGCGCCGTCGGCCGGCCGCGCGTACTCCGGGACCTGTCTGCGGACCTCCTCCTCCACTTCGTCGGCGACCGTCTCGAGCTGGTCGCGCAGGAGTTTGGCCAGTTCACGTGGTACCGGTGCGGCTCCGGGGCCGGCCAGGCCGCCGTGCGGGGCGGGAAAAGCCATCGCGGACACTCCTTTCACCCGGAAGCGGCTCACCCGTGGGCTGTCACCCGTGGGGCGAGTGGGACGTCCCGTGTTGGACGGACGACCCCTGCGCTCCGTTCCGTGCCCCCATGGCTCCGACATCACTCGGGCAGCCCCAGCGCACCGGCCAGCATCGGCCACGACGCGGCGAACTCCGGCTTCCAGTAAGGCCAGTCGTGCCCTCCCCCGGTGTAGAAGTGCGTGGTCACCGGAATGCGCAGCCGGGCCAGCGCGTCGGCGAAGAGATGCGCGGAGGGCCACAGCGCGCTCTCCAGTGCCCCGGGCAGCGGATCACCGGTGCCGCCCCCCAGGCCGCTGCCGTTGGAGACGTACAGGGAGGTGCCGCGCAACCCCAGGGCGCGGGCTCGCGGGTTGAAGGACTGCCAGGTGAGGAGGTTGAGGATCGGGTTGCCCCACAGGGAGGTGGGCGTCAGGTTCTCGCGGGCCACGATGGCGTCCATGATCGTGGGCATGCCGGGCGCGGTGGTGTCGAGGATGCCGCTGTAGGAGGCCGCGGCGCCGAACACGCCGGGATGCCGGGCCGCGTGCGCCATCGCCCCGTAGCCGCCGGTCGAGACCCCGGCGACCGCTCGCACGCCGGAGGCCCGGTAGTCGCGGCGCAGCAGGTCGGGCACCTCCCGCAGTTGGAAGGTCTCGTAGTCGGGCCCGTCGCGCCAGACGGTCGGGATCCCGGTGGGGCCGCCGTCCGGCATCGCCACGATCAGGTCGCGGCCCTCGGTGAACGCCTCGATGTCGGTCTCCCGCGTCCAGGACGTGTAGTCGTCGTGTGCGCCGTGCAGCAGATACAGCACGGGGTACGTCCGGCTGGGCTGCGTGGCGAAGCTCGACGGCAGGATCAGCCGCACAGGGGCGCTGCGGCCCAGCGCGGCGGAGGGGACGGACACGTCCAGTGTGCGGGGCCCGAGCCGGGTGGTGGCCCGGGCGCGACCGGCCCCGAACAGGACGGCCAGCCCGGCGGCGGCCGCCGCTTTGGTGACGGTGCGTCGGGGCACGGGGACGGTGCGGTGGGACATGGCGGCTCCTAGGGGTTCCGGCTCGGGTTGCCGTGAGGTCGGGCTGCTCGGCGGTCCGGCTCGGCGAGCGACTGCCGCAGGTGGACGGCGATCTCGTCGACGTGGGGCGGATCGAGCAGCGACAGATGGTGTCCGCGTACCGGTACGACCTCCAGGCGCGGGCACACCTCGTCCCAGCCCAGCGCGTCGTCCTCGCGCTCGTAGGCCGCATCGCGCACGGTGTGCGGCGCGGGCTCGGTGGCCCGGTACAGCAGCACCCGCCCCTCGTAGCGGCCCGGCCGGTGGGCTTCACCGATCCGCAGGTCCAGGTAGGAGGACCGCTGGTGCTCCAGCGCGGCGGGCGGCACGTCGACGGCCTCGCGCACGGCCCGCAGCACGGCGTCGATGCGCTCGGCGTCGTTCTCCAGGGCCACGAGTTCGTCGTACGGCAGCTCCAGTCGGGCGCCGTAGGTGTCGGCGACGTACCGGGCGAAGCCGGTGAGGTGGGCGCGGACGCGGTCGGCCCGGGTGAGACCGGGCCGGGGGAGGGGCCGTACCGAGTCGAGGAGCACCACCAGGTCCACCGCCCGCCCGGCGGCGGTCAGTCGGCGCGCGGTCTCCTGGGCGACGAACCCGCCGAAGGACCAACCACCCAGCACACAGGGCCCGTCGGGGTGCGCCGCGGCGATGGCCTCCGCATACCGGAGGGCCTTGTCCGCCACCGTGCGTGCATCCTCCAGCCGCTCCAGCCCGTACACCGGCCGGTCGTCGCCGAGCCGTTCGGCGAGTCGCCGGTAGACGTCGGTCGAGCCGCCGGCCGCGTGGAACAGGAAGAGCGGGGGCCGGGAACCGGTGGCGCGCAGCACCCGCAACGGGGAGTCCTCACCCGTCGCCCGTGCCGGCAGGGCCCGTTGGATCCGGTCGGCGGCCTCCTCGACGGTCGCGGTGGCGAGCAGGTCCCGCAGCGGCAGTTCGATCCCGAACTCGCGTTCCACCGCCGTGCGGATGCGGACGGCCATGAGGGAGTCGAGGCCCAGATCCGCCCACGCCGTGGCGGGCGTGATGCGAGCCGTCGGGTGCCCGGTGACCGCGCCGATGTGGTGGCCGAGCCGGGCCAGGACGGAGTCCGGCTCGGCCACGACCGGTGCGGGAGGCGGCGGAGCGCCCATGGCCTGCGTACCGCGGTCACGGACGCCGTCCGTCCACCAGTGCCGCGCATGCCGCCAGCGCGGCGCGGGCACGTCGACCACGCGGCCGGACGGCACAGGCAGCCGCAGGCCCGCCGTGTACAGGGCGCCGAGTTGGTCGACGAACGCGGCCGAGTGGTCCGCGTCGCGGCGTACGGTGCCGACGACGAGCGCGTCCGGAGCGGTGTCGGTGAGCGCGCGGGCCAGCACCGGATGGGGCGAGATCTCGACGAACGCGGTGTGGCCGTCCGCCACGGCCGCCGCGACCGCCTGCTCCAGCCGTACCGGCCGCCGCAGGTTGGCGGCCCAGTGCGCGGCGTCGAAGAGACACTCGCCGCGCGGATCGTCCAGCACGGTGGAGTAGACGGGGACGCGCGGCCGTCCGCCCCGCAGCCCGGCCAGTGCCTCGGTCAGCTCCGGCAGCAGCGGGTCGACCTGCGGCGAGTGCCCGGCACCGACCACCCGCATGACCCGGGCGGCCAGCCCCCGCTCCTCCAACCGCTCCACGAACCGGGCCACGTCCGCCTCGTCCCCGGTGACGACCTTCTGCCGGGGCGAGGAGTGCACGGCGACCCGAACACCCGGGAAGTCCCGCCGCAGGGCGTCCAGTTCGGGGTCCGTCACGTCGACCACGGCCATGGCCCCGCCGCTCAGCCCGCTGAGCAGCCGGGCCCGTACGGCGACGATCCGGGCCGCGTCCGGCACGTCCAGGGCGCCCGCGCACACCGCGGCGGCCACCTCGCCCATGGAGTGGCCGATCACGGCGGCGGGCTCCACACCCCGTGAACGCCACAGTTCGGCGAGCGCGACCTGCACCCCGAACAGGACGGGCTGCGCGGTCTCCAGGCGGTCGAGGTCGCCGCCGCAGGCCAGGTGGTCGTACAGCGACAGCCCGCACTCGGCGGCCAGTTGCGGATCGAGCTTCTCCACCGCGGCGGCGAACGCGGGTTCCTCGGCCAGCAGCCGCCGGCCCATGCCGGCCCACTGGCTGCCGTACCCGGAGAACACCCACACGGGGCCGCGCCCGACCCGCTCGCGGTCGCCCGTGACGACCCGCTCGTGCGGGTTCTGCCGCGCCAACGCGCCGAGGGCGTCGGCGAGTTCGGCCCGGTCGCGGGCCGTGACGGCGGCCCGTACCCGCCCGCGGCCGGTGCGCCCGGCCAGCGTGCGCGCCACGTCGGCGAGACGCGCGGTTCTGCCCTCGGCCGTGTGCAGCCAGTCCGCGAGGCGGCCCGCGGTGTCGCGCACACGTTCGGTGTCGAGGTCGGAGAGCGGGAACAGATGGGCGGTGGGCTCCTCGTCCGGCTCCGGTATGAGGGCGCCGGGACGCCATTCCTCCAGTACGGCGTGGGCGTTGGTGCCGCCGAACCCGAACCCGGAGACCCCGGCGACGGCGGTGCCGCCGTAGCGGGGCCACGGCTCGGCCTCGGCCACCACCCGCAGACGCGTGTCGTCACCCAGGGCGGTGCCGTCCGCGCAGTGCAGGGACGGCGGGATGTGGTCGTGGTGGAGGGCGAGCACCGTCTTCACCAGGCCCGCGATGCCGGCGGCCGACTCCAGGTGGCCGAGGTTGCCCTTGACGGAGCCGAGCAGCAACGGCTGGTCCAGGTCGCGGTCCCGGCCGAGCACGGCGTCGAGCGCGCCCGCCTCGATCGGGTCGCCGAGGGGGGTGCCGGTGCCGTGGGCCTCGACGTAGTCGACGGACTGAGCGGCGATGCCCGCCCGTGCGTACGCCGTGCTCAGCACGGCGCGCTGCGCTGCCGGGTTGGGTGCCATGAGGCCTCCCGACCGGCCGTCGGAGTTCACGGCGGTGGCCCGGACGACGGCCAGGATCCGGTCCCCGTCCCGCTCGGCGTCCGACAGCCGCTTCAGCAGCACGACCGCACACCCCTCACCGCGTCCGATGCCGTCGGCCGCCGCGGAGAACGGCTTGCACCGCCCGTCCGGCGCGAGCGCGCCCGCCCGCTGGAAGGCCATGGTCACGGTGGGGGAGAGCAGCAGGTTGACCCCGGCGGCGATCGCCGTGTCGCACTCGCCCGTCCGCAGACTCACGCAGGCGTGGTGCACGGCGACCAGTGAGGAGGAGCAGGCGGTGTCGACCGCCATGCTCGGCCCGCGCGTGTCCAGGACGTACGCCAGCCGCCCCGCGGCCACGCTGAGGGCCGCGCCCGCCGGCGCCCACGGGTCGACGGCGGCCGGGTCGGCGCCGGTGAGCTGCCCGTACTCCGGCGCCGAGATCCCGACGAAGACACCGGTGGCGGTACCGGCGAGGGAGGCCGCCGGGACGGCGGCGTGGGCGAGCGCCTCGTGCACGACCTCCAGGAGGATCCGTTGCTGGGGGTCCATCACCGCGGCCTCGCGCGGGGTGATGTGGAAGAAGTCCGCGTCGAACCCGGCGACGTCGTCGAGGTAGCCGCCGTACCGGGGCGTGTCGACGGGCGGGAAGGCGGTGAAGTCGCGCCACCGGTCCTCGGGGACCCGCCGGATCGCGTCGCCGCCCTCGTCGAGCAGCCGCCAGTAGTCGTCCGGCCCGCGCACCCCGCCGGGCAGCCGGCAGCCGACGCCGATCACCGCGACGGGTTCACCGGGCGGCGCCTGGGTGTCCGCCGGCACCGCGGCGGTCTCCTCCGTCCCATCGCACAGACGCGCCACCAGGGCGTCCCCGGTCGGCGTCTCCCACAGCAGCGTCGACGGCAGCTCCCGGCCCAGCGCGTGGGACAGCTCCCCGGCCAGCGCGACCGCGTCCCGTGAGGACATGCCGAGGTCGGCGAGCGGCCGGTCCATCGGCACGGACTCGACCGGCATGTCGCTCCAGAGGGCCACCCGCTCGGCGATCAGACGGCGCAGCGCGGCCTCGCCGACGGCCTTCATCCCGCGACCTCGGACGCCTGGCCGGCCGGGGCGAAGGCGCCCTCCAGGTATCGCGTCCGGGTCAGCGCCCGGGACACCTTCCCGCTGGACGTCCGCGGCACGGTCCCCGGCGGCACCAGGACGACATCGGCGAGCCGCAGCCCGTGCCGGGTGGAGACCGCCCCGCGCACCGCCCGCGCCAGAGCCGGTACGTCGATCTCGGCCAGGCTGGTGGTCCGTGCGTGCTCGGCCACGACCACGACCCGCTCGGCCGGCGTACCCGGGACGGCGAACGCGGCGAGCCGGTCCCGGCGCACGGCCGGATGCGTCTCCTGGACCGTGGCCTCGATGTCCTGCGGGTAGTGGTTGCGTCCGTCGACGACGATGAGGTCCTTCAGCCGCCCCGTGACGACGAGTTGACCGTCGAGCACGGTTCCGAGGTCGCCCGTGCGCAGCCACCGGTCGGCCCCGGCGGTGAAGGCGCGGCGGGTCTCGGCCTGCCGGCCCCAGTAGCCGCGCCCCACGTTGGGCCCCTGCACCTGGATCTCCCCGACCTCCCCCTCGGCCAGCACGGCACCGGTCGCGGGATCGGCGATCCGCAGCCGCTGGCCCGCCGGGGTGCCGCAGCCGGCCAGCAGCACGGCCCTCGGGTCGTCGGGCCGCGCGGGCAGGGCCTTCCCGGCGGCGAGGGCGTCCCGGTCGAGCGCGAGGCGGCTGAGCGGCTCACCGGGCCGGGCCGCGCTGACGAACACGGTCGCCTCGGCGAGCCCGTACGACGGACAGTGCGTCTGCGGGGCGAGCCCCTGCGCGGCGAAGGCGGCGTGGAAGCGGTCGACCGTCCCCGGCCGCACCGGCTCGCTGCCGTTGATCAGCGCGGCGACCCCGTCCAGCCGCAGGTCCGCCTTCATCTGCTCGGTGACGGTCGAGGCACAGTAGTCGTAGGCGAAGTTGGGTGCCGCGCTGAGCGCGCGCGGATGCGCGGCGAGCAGCCTGAGCCAGCGCACCGGCTGGTGCAGGAACGCGATCGGGTCCATGAGCACCGACAGCAGCCCGCGGACGACGGGAGCGGCGACGCTCAGCACGAGCCCCATGTCGTGGTAGAGCGGCAGCCAGCCCACACAGGTCACCGGATGCGCGTCCACTCCGTAGGCGGTCAGCGCCTGCCGGGCGTTGGCGACGACGTTGCCGTGGGTGATCTCCACGCCCGCCGGAGCGCGGGTGGAACCTGAGGTGTACTGCAGATAGGCGGTCGTGTCGTCGTCCACCGGCACCGCACGCCAGTCGCCGGCGGCGGAGTCGGGGACGTCGTCCACCGCGACGACCCGCACGGTGTCCCGGTCGCAGAAGTCCCGGACCTCCGCCCGGGCGCGGCTGGTGGTCAGCACGACCGTGGGGGTCGCGTCGGCCAGCACCCCCGCCAGCCGGTCGGCGTGCCCGGGCAGACCCGGCGGATACAGCGGTACGGCGACCAGGCCGGCCGCCAGGGTCGCCAGGAACCCGGTGACGTACTCGATGCCCTGCGGACACAACAGGGCCACCCGCGCCCCGGGTTCGGTCTCCTCGGCGAGCCGGGCGGCCACCGCCCGTACGCGCACGTCCAGGCGCCGCCAGGTCAGGGTGCGGTGGACGCCGCGGGAGTGGGGGGAGGGGTGGTCGACGAAGCTGAACGCCCGGCGCTCGGGAGTGGTCTCGGCCCAGTGCCGCACGTACTCGGGCAGGGTCCGGCACGGGGGCGCGAGCGGGGCGCGGCGGCTGTCCATCGGGGGAGTGCTCCTCACGTCGCGGACGGACGGGCAGGGGGACGGTCGGGTCAGAGCGGGATGTTGCCGTGCCGGCGCTGCGGCATCGGCGCGCGTTTGCCGTGGAGCGTGCGCAGGGCGCGGCTGACGTGCTCGCGGGTCTCGCGCGGGGCGATGACGGCGTCGACATACCCGCGTTCGGCGGCGAGGTAGGGGGTGCCGTGGGTGCTCTCGTAAGCGGCCACGAGCCGGGCGCGCAGCGCCTCGGGGTCGGCGGCGGCGGCCAGTTCGCGCCGGTGCAGGAGTCCCACCGCGCCCTCGGCGCCCATCACGGCGATCCGCGCGGTGGGCCACGCGAGGTTGACGTCGGCGCCCAGGTGCTTGGAGCCCATCACGGCGTATCCGCCGCCGTACGCCTTGCGCACCACCACGGTGACCTTGGGGACGGTCGCCTCGGCGTACGCGTACAGCAGTTTGGCGCCGCGCCGGATGATGCCGCCGCGTTCCTGCCGGACCCCGGAGAGATAGCCGGGCACGTCGGCGAAGGTCAGCAGTGGGATGCCGAAGGCGTCGCAGAACCGCACGAACCGCGCGGCCTTCTCGGAGGCGTCGATGTCGAGCACACCGGCCGCCCGCAGCGGCTGGTTGGCGACGACCCCCACCGAGCGGCCGTCGACGCGGGCCAGCGCGCAGATGAGGTTCGGCGCGAACAGCTCCTGGATCTGGAGGAGTTCACCGTCGTCGACGACCGCCCGCAGCACGTCGCGCATGTCGTACGCCTGCCCGAGCCGGTCGGGGACGATCTCGTCCAGCGGCACGCCGTCGGCGGACGGCGGGGCGGGGGCGTACTCCGGGGGACGCTCCAGGTTGTTGGCGGGCAGGTACGACAGCAGGTCGCGTACGGTGTCGAGGGCCTCCTCCTCGTCGCCGGCGAGGAAGTGGGCGTTGCCGTTGACGGCGTTGCTGGTGTGCGCGCCGCCGAGCTCCTCGGCGGTGGTGCGTTCTCCGGTGACCGTCTCGATGATCTCCGGCCCGGTGACGAACATGTGCGAGGCGCCGTCCACCATCACCGTGAAGTCGGTGATGGCGGGCGAGTAGGCGGCCCCGCCCGCACACGGCCCGAGGACGACGGAGATCTGGGGGATCACCCCGGACGCCTGGACGTTGCGGCGGACCAGTTCGGCGTAGAGGGCGAGTGAGGTGACTCCCTCCTGGATGCGGGCGCCGCCGCCGTCGTTGAGCCCGATGACCGGGCAGCCGGTCTTGAGGGCGAGGTCCATGAGGGCGAGCGTCTTCTCGCCGAAGGCCTCGCCCATGCTGCCGCCGAACACGGTGGAGTCCTGCGCGAACACACAGACCGGGCGGCCGTCGACGGTGCCGGTCCCGGTGACCACCCCGTCGCCGTACGGCCGGCGGGCCCCGTCCTCGGTGGCCCTGGCCCGCACGAACTGACCGGTCTCGGTGAACGACCCGGCGTCCAGCAGCCGTTCGATCCGTTCCCGGGCGCCGAACTCCCCCCGTCTCCTCGGCCCGGCCGAGGAGACCGCACGCGCCCTGCGGCTTTCCAGGTCGGCGATGCGGTCGGCGGTGCCGTCGGGCCCGTGCGGCGTGGTCCGGTGTGCCTCGGACGTTGTCGCCTCTGTTGTCACAGCCACCTCCGAAGTCGCCTTCGAATATGGCAGCGGGGGAGGGCGGGACCGGGCGGATCGGGGTGGCGTTTGCCTGAGGTGAGTGCTGCGGGACGCGGGTTCGTCCAGGGGTGACAAGGGTGGCGCGGGAGCGGTGGCGTCTCCCGCGCCCTTCGGGTCACGGCACTTGAGCAGGCGGACCCGGCCCATCTGAGTACGGGTACTCACGATCAAGCCCGCCGGCTCCCGCAGGATGGTCGTACAAGCCATCGAGGGGGAGACCAACCATGCGCGGTGCCACACGAGTTCACACCATGCCAGGCATGCTGAGGCCCATGTGGGGCCTCGCGCTCGCCGGTGTGGCCGGCGCGATGCTCGTCGGCTGCTCGACCGAGGAAGCGATCTGCGGGGGTGGCGAGTACCCGGTGATGGCGGTGGGTGGCACCGGCAGTGCCTGCGTGTCCAACGGCGAGGAGCCGCCGAAGGGCTACGTCCGCTACCCGAAGGGCAAGGTCCCCGAGCACGTGGACGACAAGTGGGACATCTACTGGGACACCCACACCGTCGACAAGAACGGCGACATCGTCGACGCGCCCGACGTCTGATGGGACGCGCCCTCACACAGGCTCGTGAGACACCCGCACCGGATCGAAGGCGATCCGTGTGCGCGTCCCGCCCTCGCTCCACACCACCTCGACCACGTCACTGTCGACGGCCACGGACCTGACGGCCTCGCCCGGGTCGGCAGGGGCCTCCTCACCGGTCAGCGACGCGACACAGGCGTACACCGAGGTACCCCCGGCCTCTCCCGCCAGCCGCGGCACCCTTGCCCAGCGCGTGTACGCGGTGCCCTGCGGCGCGCGTGCCGACTCGGCGGGACCGCTCCACCCGTGCAGACCGTGCAGCGTCGAGACCAGCTCCTCCTCGGGGCCGACCGCCCAGCCGGTCTGTGTGACGCGGGCGCCGGCCGGCGCCCCGACCACCCGGTGCACCCGCAGCTCGTACCGCCCGTACGCCACCGTCACGCTCTCCACCCGCAGCCCGGGCACCATCGGCGGCCCGCCGGCGAACACGGGCCGGTGCCACGACGCCGCCCAGCCCCAGCCGTCGCCGTGCCCCGCACCGAGGGGATGGATCCGCCTGCGGACGCTTCCCTTCCCCTCCACCTCCACACTCAGGTGGTTGTCGGCGAGGTTCCCCGTCGCGGTCGGGCCGGTCCGGGTCGAGTACGCCTGGCGCCCGTAGTGCGGGTCGTCGCCCTCCGGTGCCTCGCCCTCGTGCGGGCGCACATGGTCACTGCCGTGGTTGTGCAGCCGTACGATGCCGTCGGCGCGCGTCGCCTGCACGAGCAGCCCCGGCGCCGGCAGGGCGAGCACTCGGTCGGCCTCCTCGACCGGCGCTGCCTCCTCGCGGGCCGTCCACAGCGGATGATCGGCGGGAGCCAGCAGCGACACGAACGCCTTCGACGCCCAGTACGGGGACGCCGGCCCCGAGTACGACTGCAACGTCGCCTCGTGCGGGCCGTGCCAGCCGAGGCTCAGCAGCCCGTCGTCGGTGAGCGCGCCGCGCTCCAGGAAGTAGCGCAGGCTGCCGCTCGCCAGCCGTCGGGACGTGCCGGGGGACAGGGGCGTGTCCCCGGTCAGGGCGCCCAGACCCACGGCGGCCGACGCGGCGAAGCGGTACGACAGGGAGCGGCCGAAGTGCATCGGCGCCCCGTCCGCTCCGAACGTCAGCGCGAAGCCGTCCAGGTGGGCGCGCAGCCGGGGGCCGTAGCGGGCGGCCAGGTCGGTGTCGCCGCCGAGGTGGGCGTCGAGCACCGGGTACAGGTGCAGCGCCCAGCCGTTGTAGTGGTCGAAGGCGCGTCCGTCGCCGTCGGCGTACCAGCCGTCGCCCCGGTACCAGGTCTCCATCAGCTCCAGCGCGCGTTCCCGCACGGCCGCCGTCTCGGCGTCCCCTCGGCCGACCGACTCCAGGAAGCCGGCCACCGTGTAGGGGAAGAGGTACCAGTTGTTCGGCGCGGGCGTGTGCCGCAGGGCCCCGCGCAGCCACTCCTCCGCCCGGTCCCGTACGTCGTCGTCGAGGTGCTTCCACAGCCAGGGCGCCGTCAGCCGCAGCCCGAGCGCGACCGACGCCGACTCGACCATGGGCTGGCCCTGGACGTGGTGGTCGAGGATCAGCGGCCAGGATTCCGTGTCGTCGCGGCCGGGGGTGCGGGTGCCCGCGGCGAGACCCCGCGCGTAGCGGTCGAGCCAGCCGTGCGGATCGTCGCCGTCCGCCCCGGCCACCCGGAAGGCGGCGGCGAGGAACGTCCGGGCGTAGCCCTCCAGACCGTCGGAGCGCACGCCCGAGCGCGAGGGCCGGCCGGGCAGGTCGAGCAGCGCGCCGCCGGGTGTGCTCCAGCGCCACGCAGCCGTCAGCAGTCCGTCGGCCACCGCTTCCCAGTGGGCCCGGGTGTAGCCGGTGTACGGGCTCGACTCGCGGTCCTGAGCGGGCAGTTCGAACGGGATGCTCATGCGAGGAAGGCCAGCCTTTCGCGTCGTACGGGGTGCCGGAACCCGTCACCGGAGGTCCACCGGGCGATCTCGGCGAGCGCGTGATCGGCCAGCCGGCGCCATTCGTTGCCCTGGGAGCCGGCCAGGTGCGGGGTGATGAGCGCGTTCTCGCAGCGCCACAACGGATGCTCGGACGGCAGCACTTCGGGATCGGTGACATCGAGGACCGCCCGGATGCGGCCCGCCAGGACCGCGTCGGTGAGCGCGTCCTGGTCGACGACCGCGCCGCGCGCGGTGTTGATCAGCACCGCGTCGGCGGGCATGGAGTCGATCAGCGTACGGCTCACCAGTCCGCGTGTCGCGGGCAGCAGCGGGGTGTGCACGCTGACGGTGTCGCAGCGGGCGAACAGCTCCGCCAACTCCACGCGCTCCACGCCGAGTTCGGCCGCGTCGGCGTCGGAGACGTACGGGTCGTGCAGCAGCACCCGGACCTCGTGCGGGCGCAGCAGCTCGATGACCCGGCGGCCGATGAGCGACGCGGACAGGATGCCCACGGTGCGGCGGTAGTTGCCGATGTCGTGGGGCGTGTGCAGCCAGTTCCCCCGGCGCCGGGAGGCCCCGTAGTCGCGGGCCCGTTCCAGGACACGCTTGCCGGTGAGCAGGATCATCGCGAGGGTGTACTCGGCCACCGGCAGGGCGTTCGCCGCGGCGGCCGAGGACACCTCGATGCCGCGCTCCCAGCACGCGTCGGTGACGAACCCGCGCACGCTGCCCGCGGTGTGCACCACGGCCCGCAGCCGGGGCGCGTCCCGCAGCACCGACGCGTCCAGCGGCGGGCAGCCCCAGCCGGTGACCAGCACCTCCACATCGGCGAGCACGTCGCGGGCCCGCGGGGTGGTCAGGTCGTCGAGGGCCGGCAGCGGGGCGAGGTCGCAGATCGCGCGGAGGGCGTCGAGCGAGGCGGGATCCAGGACGGCCCGGGCGGTGTCCTGGGCCATGGCCAGGGCGGCTCGGGGCCGGTGCGCGGTCACTTGACGGCTCCGGCGGTCAGACCGCCGCGCCAGAACCGCTGGAGCAGGATGAACGCGAGGATCAGCGGCAGGACGGCGAGCAGCGAACCCATGATCACCACGGGATAGTACTCGGGCGACACGGACGCCGAACTGTTCCACTGGTACAGGCCGAGGCTCACCGGATACAGGTCCTGGTCGGACAGCATCACCATGGGCAGGAAGAAGTTGTTCCAGATGGTGGTCAGCTGGAACAGGAACACGGTCACCAGTCCGGGCCCGAGCATCCGCAGCGCCACCCTGAAGTACGCGACCAGCTCGCCCGCGCCGTCCATGCGCGCCGCCTCCAGCACCTCGTCGGGCACGTAGCCCTGGCTGAAGATCCGGCCGAGGTAGACGCCGAACGGGTTGAACAGCACCGGGATGAACACCGCCCAGAAGGTGTTGACGAGCCCGGTCTTCGAGGCGATCAGATACAGGGGCAGCGCCAGCACGGTCTGCGGGACCATCACCGCCGCGAGCACCAGGCCGAACAGCTTCTCCTTGTGCTGGAAGCGGTACTTGTCGAAGGCGTAGCCGGCCGCGACGCTCACCAGCGCGCCGACGCCGGCGCCCAGCACCGCGTACAGCAGGCTGTTGAGGTACCAGCGCCCGTACTGGCCGTCGTCCATGGCGAACAGGTCGCGCAGGTTCTGCCCGAAGGAGAAGTCCTTCAGCGACAGCAGATCGCTGCCGAACAGGGCGTCCGGGCCCTTGGACGCGGCGAGCACCAGCCACAGTACGGGCAGCAGGGTGTACAGGACGGAGATGAGGACGACGGCGTTGACCGTCGTACGGCCGAGCAGTCGCGGGCGCAGCAGGGTGCTGTCGGTGGCGCTCATCGGACCTCCTGGGCGTCGGCGCGGCTGGTCCAGCGGGTGACGCCGTAGGACAGGGCGATCGTGAACAGCAGCAGCACGACCGAGGCGGCCGCCGCGAGGCTGTAGTTGTTGCGGGTGAAGGCCGCGTCGTAGATGTACATGCTCGGCGAGAACCGGGAGCTGATCATCGGGGAGGACTGGCTGAGCAGCACGGGCTCGGTGAACAGCTGCAGCGCCCAGATCAGGGTGAACATCGCCACCATCACGATCGAGGCGCGCACCAGCGGCGTCTTGACCTGCAGCGCCGTGCGCACCGGCCCGGCGCCGTCGACCACGGAGGCCTCGATCACCTCGCGGGGCACGGCCTGCAGCGCGGCGTAGAAGACCACCATGTTGTAGCCGAGGTTGCTCCACAGGGCGATGTTCACGATGGACGGGATCACGGTGTGCACGCCGAGGAAGTCGATGGTGATGTCGGCCTGGGCGAACAGGTCGATGATCGGGCTGATGCCGGGCGTGTAGAGGTACAGCCAGATCAGGGCGGCGATGATGCCGGGCACCGCGTGCGGCAGGAACAGCCCCAACTGTGCCCAGGCGCGCAGCCGGACGACACCGGAGTCCAGCAGCAGCGCGAGGGCGAGGGCGCCGACGACCATGAGCGGGATGTAGATCAGGCAGTACAGGGCGACGGTGCCGAGGCCGCCGAGGAACGTCGGGTCGGTGAGGACCGCCGTGTAGCTGCGCAGGCCGACGAAGACGCTGCGCTCGGGGCCGAAGCCGAGGCCGGGCTGGTCGTCGCTGAAGAAGCTGAGATAGACGGCGGTGCCGACGGGGATCAGGAAGACGGTCACCAGCAGGGCGAAGAAGGGCGTCATCAGCACGCCGCAGGCGGCTAGTTGACGGCGGCGGGCAGCCTTGCGGGAGCGGGGGCCGGAGGCCGGTGCGGCCGTGGGCGGTGCGGTGGCCGGCACCGGGTGCTGGGTGGTCGCGGTCATGGGGGAGTTCACCTGCCTTTCGGGCGGCTCAGGTGCTGTGCTGGGTGGTGGACAGGCCCAGGGCCTTGAGGTCGGGCATGGTGCCGTCCTGGGCCGCGCGCACGGAGTCGATGAGGGAGCCCTGGCCGCCGCTCGCGCGGGCGAAGTTGTCCTGCATGACCCGCAGCGTGGCGGTCATCCGCGGACCCCACACCCAGCTGTCCCGGATCTTGTCGGCCTCCTGCTGGAAGAGTGCGTAGATGTCCTGGCCGCCGTAGTAGGAGCGGTCGAACGCCTCGCGGCCGACGGCGATCAGCGCGGTGGCCGCCGGGTACTGGCTGCTGGTGCCGCTGGAGAGGCGGGCGCGCAGGGAGTCCGGATGGGACACCTGCCACTCGATGAACTCCATCGCGGCCTCCGGCACCCGGCAGTCCTTGGTGACGGCGAACGTGGAGCCGCCGTGCGTGCCGACGGACGGACGCCCGCTGTCCCACTGCGGCAGGGGCGCGATCCGCCACTTGCCCTTCTGTGCGGGAACCTTTCTCATCTGGGCGCCGGCCTCCCAGGCACCGCTGAGCCGGGTCAGCACCAGCCCGTCGGCGACCTGCGCGTCGAACTGTCTGCTCTCGACGGCGTTCATGAACACGTCGTCGCGGTCGATGAGTCGCTGCCAGTACGCGGCCACGCGCCGGGTGGGCGCGTCGGCGAGGGAGACGTTCCAGGCTCCCTTGCCGGTGTCGAACCACTGCGCGCCCGCCTGCCAGGAGTACGCGGCGAACTGGGTCCCCCCGTCCGTGGGGAAGAGCACCAGTCGCTGGTCCGGGGCCTTGCGGTGCACCGTGCCGGCGAGTTCCGCGAACTCGTCCCAGGTGCGCGGGACTTGAAGGCCGTAACGGTCGAACAGGTCGGTGCGGTAGTGCATCACCATGGGCTCGACGTCCAGCGGAACGCTGAAGGTCCGCCCCTCGAAGGTGGTCAGCCCGAGCGCCTGCGGCAGCAGCTTGCGGCGCAGACGGTCGCTGACCAGGTCGGTGATGTCCCGGGCGACGCCGTCGATGGCGAACCCGGGGATCTGCGGGTACTCGATGGTGGCGACGTCGGGGGCGTTGCCGGCCCGGGCCGCGTTGCTGAGCTTCGCGTAGCCGCCCTGGGTTCCGGACGGGATCTGCTGGAAGTCGACCTGAATGTGGTCGTGGGTCTTGTTGAAGGCGTCGACCACTTCCTGGCTGCCGCGCAGGGCGGACCAGAAGGTGACGCGCGTGGTCTTGCCCGTGCTGCGCAACGACGAATCCGACGATCCGCTGCAGGCGCTCAGGGCACCTGCGAGTGGTACGGCGGCCGTCGCGGCGAGCACGGATCGGCGACTGGGCCGGCCGAGCATGGCGCCTCCCGCGGCTCTGCGTGCCTGACTGGCACGACGGTTCGGGACACGGGAATCCTCAAGGACCGACCGCAAACGGTCAATAGATCGATCAGAAGAAAATAAAGCGGTCAAACGCTCATTGCTACGGAGCGATCGGTTCCGCCGTCGAACCCCGCACCGTCAGCGACGGCAGCAACTCGACGCGGCGCACCGTCGGCGACCCGGTGCCGTGCCCGCCCGCCAGGCGGTGCAGGAGCAGTTCCGCCGCCACCCGCCCGACCTCCGTCTTCGGCGGGGCCACCGCGGTGAGCGGGATGGTGCCCAGCCCCGCGAGCACGTCGTCGTACGCCACGACCGAGCAGTCCTCCGGCACCCGGACACCGTTCTCCGCCAGCCCCTGGACGGCCATCAGCGCGTCCACGTCGCCGTGCACCACCGCCGCCGTCGCACCCAGCTTGCGCAGCAGCGTCGGCACGTCCGCCGTCTCGTGCGCCGCGTACGGCCCGTCCTTGCCGGCGTCCTTCGAACTCAGCGCCCACGCCCACTCCTCCACCAGCGGATGCGCCGTTGCGATCCGGGTGAAGGAGGCCCGCAGACTCCGTGCGGTCGGACTGTCGTCCCGGGTGGCGAACACGATCCGCCGGTGGCCGAGCCCCACCAGGTGCTCCACCGCGAGATGCGCGCCGTACCAGTGGTCCGAACACACCGAGTCCAGCGCGTGCAGCGCGCTGCCGGCCGGTGGTCGCCGCTCCATCAGCACCGCCGGCACCTCCAGCGCGGACAGCCATCCGTAGTCGGCCTCCTCGACGGCCGGGGTACGCCAGCGCGGCGCCAGCAGCAGACCCCGTGCGCCGTCCGCGAGCGCCCGCTCCACCAGCGGGCGCTCCGCCCCGGCGACCTGCGGCGCGATGTGCAGCGCGATGCGCATCCCGGCCTCCTCGAGCACCGTACGCGCGCCGTGCAGCGTCTCGTACAGGTACGAGTGCCGCTCCGGCACCACCACCGCCACCATGTCCCCGTCCGGGCCCGCGGTGCCGCTGCCGGGCAGGTCCTGCGTGGGCAGCGTCGAGTGGACGACACCGTGGCCGCGGCGCAGTCTGCCCTCGCGGGCCAGGTCCTCCACGTCCCGGCGCAGCGTCACCACCGAGACCTGGAGCTCGGCGGCGAGATCCCGCACCCGTGCGGTGCCCCGCGACTGAACGGCGGCGATGATCCGCTGATGCCTGCGATCGACCGGCTCCCGCACGAGGGCCTCCCGGAGCGCGTGAATGTTCGTTTGATCGATGCACGCCATCATAACGATCGTCTCGGCGATCACACCCCACGCGGTCGGCTACGGCCGAGTGACGTTTCTGCGGTGAATGCCCTACGCCGGGCGAGTGAGCGGAACCGGTCCGGACGAGCGCCCGGCGACCGGGCCCGGGCATCATCGGCCGTCGGCACAGGGCCGCCGGCCGCACCGCACCGGGCATCGCGCCCGAAGAGGAGTCAGACGTTGACGTACGGGAACATCTTGCGCGACCGGATCGCCGCCCCGGGGACCACCCCGCTGATCGGCGTCCACGACATGTACTCCGCCTCCCTGGCGGCCCGGCACTTCGACGGGATGTTCGTCTCCGGGTTCGGCTTCGCCGCCTCCCACTACGGCCTGCCGGACATCGGGTTCATCGCCTGGCCGGACATGGTGGCCTTCACCGGGCGGCTGCGCGCCGCCTTCCCGCGCCACGACCTGCTGGTCGACATCGACGACGGCTACGTCGACACCGAGGTGGCCTGCCACGTCGTGGAGAACCTCGAACGGCTCGGGGCCTCCGGGGTGATCCTGGAGGATCAGAAGCGTCCGCGCCGCTGCGGGCACGCCGACGGCAAGCAGGTGCTGCCGCTGGAGGAGTACCTGGACAAGCTGGAGGCGGTTCTCGCCACTCGCCGGGACCTGGTGGTCGTCGCCCGTACGGACGCCACCGGCGAGGAGGACATCCTGCTGCGGGCGAAGGCGCTCGCCGCCACCGCCGCCGACGTGGTGCTGGTGGACGGGGTCCGCAGCGTGGAGTGGATCCGCCGGATCCGTGACGTGGTCGGCGACAAGCCCGTGCTGTTCAACCAGATCGCGGGCGGCAAGTCCCCCCGGCTCTCGCTCGGCGAGCTGTCGGAGCTGGGCGTCGACGCGGCGATCTACAGCACTCCGTGTCTGTTCGCGGCGCACCGGGCGATCGACACGGCCCTGACCGAGCTGAAGGCGGCCGACGGCCGGCTGGCACCGGTGGCGGACGACGGGGGCGTGGGGGTCGCCGTGTCCACGGCCCTGCTGGAGCAGAACCTGGCCCGCCTGCGCGGCGACGGCGGTGCCCCCACGGCCCGTTGAGGCACGAACCTGTCAGCTGAACGGATCCAGGGTCAGATACGCCTGCCGCGGACTGCCGTCGTGCACCAGCGACTCGTGCTGTCCGACGTCGTCGAAGGCGAAGGCGTACGCCTTGCCGTCGGCCATCCGCGCATGGACGGCCCGGGCGTAGTGGTTGGTCACCGCGTCCTGGTAGAAGTTCGCCGCCGAGGTGTCGGGCTGGGTGGGGTTGACCAGCAGCGTGGAACGGTTGAACCCCGCGCACAGGGTGCGCGAGATGGGCCCGCGCACCGCGTCGTTGGGGGCGTCGAGCAGCTTGTGGCAGCCGAAGACGCTGTCCGCGTCCGGCTTCTGGAAGCTGGTGACGACCGCGCCGGCGCCGTTGGTGAAGTTCATGACGTCGCCCGACACCCGGCCGTAGTACTTGGTGCCGGGCTGGTCGGCGAACGGCGCCACCGTCAGCGTCGCCGTGGCGTACTTCCGCCAGACCCGGTTGATGTAGTCGTCCAGGACCGAGGCGGGCAGCGCGCCGTTCCCCACCCCGTGACCGGGGGACAGTGCCCGCAGGACGGTGCCGTCGGAGCGCGTCTGCACCAGCCCCGCCCAGCCGCCCGGCTGTGCCCGCAGTGCGTCGAACACGGCGTTGTAGCCGCCCGGCTCGAGGTGCCCGGTGTTCACCGTGCTGCCGTCGGCGCGCTGGACACCGACCGCGTAGGGGGCGGAGAACATGTCGACCTGGGTGCTGTTGAGCCACAGCCCGGAGTCGTTGAGGGTGTACTCCGACCAGTTGAAGAGGATGTCGCGGTTGGGGTCGCTCGGGTTCTGCACGGCCGGTTGCACCAGGCCGCCGGTGGCCAGCTTGAAGACGAGCTTGTGCCCGTACGAGAAGTAGATCCGGCCGGAGAACTTGGGGATCCGGATCGTCTTCGACTGCCCCGCGGCCGGTCCGGGAATGGACGCGTCGGGCGCCGGCACGGGCGGGACGTTCCCGGCGGGCCAGGGGTGGAAGGTGCCGTTCGCGTCGGCCCAGCCCTGTTGGCCCGAGGTCAGTGACGTGCCGATCGTGTACACGTACACCGGCTCACCGCGGCCGGAGTTGTTGGTCAGCTTCAGCGGAATCGTGTCCGGCACCGCCGCCCGGGCGGACGACGGGGCCGCGAACGTGAGCAGGGAACCCAGCAATGCGGCTGCCGCTGCCACGGACACGAGCCGGGGGGTGAGTCTGGCGAGCACGCTTCACCTCCGTGTGGGGGAACGGGGTCTGGTCTGTACCTTTGATGAGAGCGCTCTCAGCGTTGCGCTGCGACGGGTGCATGTCAATGGGTGCGTCCGCTCCGGGAGTCGCCGATCCCTCTGCCTCACCGCCGCGGCGGCCGTCCGGCCTTCGCCGCCGACGTCCCGGCCGCGGGCGCGGCAGGAGCGCGCGAGACGGACACCGGCCAACGCGCCGGCGCCCCGTTCATCCCGGGCGTCGCCTCACGGGACCCGCTGTCGGCTCCGTGGTGCTCCGGACCTGGCCGGCCCCTCCCCGTGTGCGGCGGGCGGCGGCGTGACCGGGCCGCGTGCGGAGGTGCTCCGCGGGGCCCTGGGGGCGGGCGTCAACTCCGCCGGCGGCGCCCTCGAGCCGACTTCGGGGCCCTCTTCCCCTGGCGACCCCGGCGCCGCGATCGCGACGGCCGCGTCCCTCGTGACCGAGGCCGGCGAGCCGGGACGCCGGCCCGGGTGATGTGCCCGCTGTTGCGCCGGGCGGGTTCCTCATGTCGTCCGATACGCGGAACCGGCGGACACACGACATCTTCTGTGCGACTCGCGGCAAAAGCTACTGATTCGAGGCGCTTTTCCCCTGAGACCTAGGAGAGATTCATGGCCCACAGACACATCGGTGCGGCCTGCGCCGCCATGACCGCGCTCGGTGCGCTGGTCCTGACGGCACTGCCCCAGGCGGCGGCCGCCGCACCCCCCGTACCGGTGAACGGCCCGTCGGCCGCGCGGACGCTCGGGGCCGACGCTCCGTCGACCGCGGTGCTTCGCGCACTGCGGCGCGATCTCGGGCTGACGGACGCTCAGGCCAGGGCGCGACTGGAGAACGAGGCCGAGGCGGGGACACGCGCGGGCCGGCTGCAGATCGCCCTGGGCCGGCGCTTCGCGGGCGCCTGGGTGAGCGGCATGACCTCCGCCGACCTCACCGTCGCGACCACCGACGCCGCGGACAAGTCCGCCATCGAGGCCGGCGGGGCGAAGGCCGCGGTCGTCAGGACGCCTCTGGCGGACCTCAAGGCGGCCAAGGCGAAACTGGACTCCGTCACGACCGGCACCACCGGCACCACCGCGCTGAAGGCACCGGTCCGCTACGTCGACGTGCGCACCAACCGGGTGACGGTCCAGGCCACGAGCCGGACCGCCGCGAACTCCCTGATCGCCGCCGCCGGGGTCGACAGAAAGCTGGTGAAGGTGAAGGTGTCGGCGGACCGGCCGCGTGCCCTGTACGACATCCGCGGCGGCGACGCGTACTACATCGAGGACCTCGCCCGCTGTTCCGTCGGGTTCGCCGTCACCAAGGGGGCCCAGCAGGGCTTCGCGAGCGCGGGGCACTGCGGCAAGGCGGGGGACACCACCACCGGCTTCAACATGGTGGCTCAGGGCACCTTCCAGGCCTCGGTCTTCCCCGGCCACGACATGTCGTGGGTGGGCGTCAACAGCGACTGGACCGCGACGGCCGCCGTCAAGGGCGAGGGAGGTCAGGACGTCCAGGTCGCCGGCTCCGCGCAGGCCCTGATCGGTGCCGCGATCTGCCGCTCCGGATCGACGAGCGGCTGGCACTGCGGCATCATCCAGCAGCACGACACCAGCGTCACCTACGCGGAAGGCACGGTCGACGGCGTGACGCGCACGACCGTCTGTGCCGAGCCGGGCGACTCGGGCGGCCCCTACGTCTCGGGCACCCAGGCGCAGGGCGTCACCTCGGGCGGCTCCGGTGACTGCACCAGCGGCGGCACCACCTTCTACCAGCCCATCAACCCGGTGCTCAGCACCTACGGACTCGTCCTGAAGACCAGCGCGGCACAGACCGAGACCCCCGGGACCCCCGTCGACCCGTCCAGTTCCTGGGCGAGCGGCCGGGTCTACGACGTGGGGGCGCAGGTCACGTACGCCGGTGTCACCTACCAGTGTCTGCAGAGCCACCAGGCGCAGGGCGCGTTGCAGCCGTCCGCCGCCCCCGCTCTGTGGCAGCGCGTCTGACATACCGGCAGGGATGAGCGGCCCACGGACCCGGTCACCGGTCCGCGGGCCGCTACGCCTGCGTCGGCAGGCCGCAGACGGTCGGTAGGAAGGTGTCGCGGGTGCGGCAGCGACAGGTGCGCGCGGTGGCCGGTGACCTGCCGGGGCCCGGGCGCAGAACGCCTGGCATCCGCAGGAGTCCAGCGGGGCGCGGATCGTGCCGTCCCTGCGGTGGGGCGCCCATGACCAGCAGTTCGCCGAGCGGGTCCCGGTGCCGCGGATCGACCCGGTGGTCCAGCCGCACCGGCAGCGAGGGGTGGTGCACACCTGCTCAGATGCCAGTGCCGGCCGACGACAGGTCAGTACCAGCTGGTGACGACCAGATCCTCGCCGTCGCACGCGAGCAGGGCCCGGGAGACCCGGCCGTTGAGGTTGTTGCCGATCTTCGTGTACGCGTAGTCGATGCCGGGGTCGACGGTCTCGGACACCCATCCGTCGACGCGCCCCGTGCCGGAATTCGACCGCTGCAGCACGGCGGCGCAGTTGGCCCGGGAGTTCTCGATCCGGGCGAAGGACCCGCACTTGGACGAGTAGAAGTACTTCAGGGCCATGCCCCCGGCGTAACGCGTGGCACCGACCTGCTGGAAGGTGCCCGCGCAGCTGGAGACGGTGGGGTACTGGCCCTCCATCCCGTACGCCCCGTAGTTGCCGCCCTGGAACGAGGCGGCGTGGGCGGAGACCTGCGTCAGTGCCAACACCGCGGCGGCGCCCCCCGCGGCCAGCAGAGTCGTGAGTGATCGGCGGCTCATGAGCCCTCTTTCCCGTGTCGGCGATGTGCTGGACGAGCGGCGTACGGCCGACTGCACGCCGGCCACCGCTCGTCCTGCGACCCTAGGGCCGCCCGCCGCCCGCCGGTGCCTGACACCTGTCAGGGTGTGGACGCCCGGCCCGGAGGGTCACACGAGGTGGGCGAAGACCACCAGGTTCTCCGTGTAGTCCTTGACCGAACGGTCGTAGTCGCCCGCGCAGGTGATGAGCCGGACCTGGGCCTGCGGGGTGTCGCCGTACACCCGCCGGCTGGGGAAGTCGTCCTTGGGGAACTGCTCCACGCTGTCGACCACGAAGGTCGCCCTGCTCCGGTCGGCCCTGACGACCCGGAAGGTGTCGCCCCTCTCCAGTTCTCCCAGGCCGGCGAAGACCGCCGCAGAGGTGGCGGTGTCCACGTGCCCGGCGATGACGGCGGTGCCCGCTTCCCCGGGAGTGGCGCCCTCCGCGTGCCAGCCCACGAGGTTGGTGTCGTCGGGCGGCGGGGCTTCCAGGTGCCCGGTCCGGCCGATGAAGAGGGGGGTGAAGGGGGCGTCGACCGAGATCTTCGGGATGAGCAGGCGCACGGGCCGGGAGCGGGGCAGATGCTTGCCCGGGCGGGGTGCCGCGGTCGTGGCGGTCGGTTCGGCGTACGTGCCGGTCTGCGTGCCCTGCGGCAGGCGGGGGGAGTCCGACGACGCGTCCTTTCCGCCGAACAGGTTCACCGCGAGGAGCAGGGCGGCCATGGCGCACAGCGTGGTGAGACCGGTGCCGGATCCCCGCTCGCCGGCCGGTTCTTCGGCGGCTTCGCCGGCTGGCTCGCCGGCCTGGCCGGCGGCCGGTTGGTTGTCCGGTTTGTCGGCGGCCTGTCCGCCGGCCGGTTCTTCGCCGGCGGGGGAAGAAGGAGCGGCTGCCATCGGACAGCACCTCACTCTCACTCGGGCACGGCAGCTCGGAGGAAGCGGAACGCGGAGCGTGGGCCGGGGGCCGCCGCCGTGCGGTGCGGGGGGCGGCGGCCTCGGCTGCTATCGCGTCCGGCATGGCTCAGGCCATGCTTCCGGACGACCGGTTGCGGCGAGCCGCGTAGAGACCGGCCGCGGCGACGCCCAGGACGGCCAGGCCGGCCCCGGTCATGCCCGGCGAGGCGAGCGCGCCGCCACCGGTGTGCATCCCACCGTGCGGCTTCTCGTGGTCACTGCCGTACGAGTCCTTCTGGTAGTCGTGCTCCTTGTACGTCTCCGGGTCCTGCTTGGGGTCCTTCGGGGTCACGTCCTGCTTGTCCTTGTAGGTCTCAGGGTCGTACTTCGGGTCCTTGGCGGTGCCCCACTCGTCGTCGTTCACCGCGGTGAGCGCGCCGCCACCCGTGTGCATCCCGCCGTGAGGCGCGTCGTGTTTGCCGTCCTTGCCGTGCTCCTTGCTGTACGAAGAGTCCCCGTGGTCCCAGTCGCTGTCGCCCGCGTAGGCGCCGGGTGCGGCGATCGCGAGGACGGCGGAGGCGGCCGCGAGGCCCAGGAACGTGCGTGTGGAGCGCATCCGTGGTTCCTTTCGTCTCGGCCCGGGCAGCTGGCGTCACGTCAGCTGGACTGACCCGGCCTCGACGTGATCCACCGTCAGTCAGGCCCGGCGATCCCACCACTCCAGGCGCTCACACGGGCGAACGGCGCCACTCTCGCGCACCCGCACTCCGCCGATCAGGGGAGAGGCGCAAGGCAGGGCGACAGGCCGGACTCAGTCGGCGCCGAGGGGCTGATGACCCCGCTCGGCGCATACGTCCTGCCGCGCGGTGCTCCGGTGCGGCCCGCGACTCCTGCCGCGCCCCGCCCCGCACACCGAACGAGGGCCGGGCACACCACGGCGAGGGGAGCGATGGGCCGAGGGGCGGAGCGCCGGGTAGCGGGTGACACCTCGACGTCGCGGCGGCATACGGATCATGGAACAGAACGCGCGGCCACTGACCCGGGCCCACTCGGGGTGCGTCATGGACGGGGCAGCGGTGAGCCGAGGATCCCGGGCCGTGTCTCCGGCATCGCTATCATCCGATAAGGAACTGTTTGAGGACATCACCCCGAACGGCCCGGCCTCCTCCTGGAGCGATCAATGCCGCGCAAGCGCCGCACGGACGACGGCGACGAGCTGCTGACCAGGCTCGGGTCGCTGACGGCGCAGGCGCGCGAACACGCGGAGCTGCAGCGCTCCCGGGTCGAGCTGGCCATCGCGCTGCAGCGCGACATGCTTCCCGCCGAGATGCCGGCGGCGCCCCGCTACCACCTCGCGGTCCGCTACGCACCGGCCTGCCACGGACTGAACGTGGGCGGCGACTGGTACGACGCCTTCACCATGCCCGACGGGCGCATCGGGCTGTCGATCGGTGACGTGCAGGGCCACAACATCGAGGCCGCCGCCTT
Source organism: Streptomyces violaceoruber (assembly GCA_000720805.1). Lineage (GTDB taxonomy): Bacteria > Actinomycetota > Actinomycetes > Streptomycetales > Streptomycetaceae > Streptomyces > Streptomyces cellulosae_A. The sequence goes on along the minus strand of JODI01000006.1, from coordinate 125,134 downwards.
CATGGGCCAGGTACGGGTCGGTCTGCGCGCGCTCGCCTCCGTCACGAGCGAACCCGGAGAACTCCTGACCCGGACGAACGACCTGCTCCTGTCCCTGGGCACGGAACTCTTCGCCACCTGTACCTTCATGCGCCTCGATCCCTCCACCGGCGTGCTGGAGGGCGCCCGGGCCGGACATGTCCCCTGCGTCTGGGCCACCGCGGACGGGCGGTCCGGGATCGTCGACGGGACAGGGGGTCCGCCCCTAGGCATCCAGCCCGGGACGACCTACCCGGTGACCCGGCACCGGCTCACCACGGGCGGAATGTTCGTCCTGCTCACGGACGGTGTGGTGGAAGGCCCCCTGCTGGAGGTCGACGAGGGGCTGGACCAGGTGGTCCGACTCGCGGGTGTCGCCGCCGTGGCGGGCATGACGGCGGACTCGCTCGCCGCGGCCGTGATCAAGGGCGCCGACCGCGTGGGCCACGAGGACGACGCCGCGGTGCTGGTCCTCGGCTACGACGGGCCCGACGTTCAGCCGTAGGGCGGCACCGCGGGCCGCCCGCCTCGCACGGACGACGGCACCGGTGTCTCATGGCTGGTGTGGTGGCTACCGAGGATCTGCGCCGAACTGGCGTCTTCGCCCTCCGGATGCTGGCGGTAGCCGCCTGCTACTACGCCGCGGGGCGCCTCGGACTGCTGCGGCCCCTGGTCGTCGAGGGCGCGATGTTCACCCCGATCTGGCCGCCCACGGGCGTCGCGGTGGCCTGCCTGCTGTTCTTCGGGTTGCGGGTGTGGCCCGGAATCACGCTGGGCGTCCTGCTCGTCGTCCTGCACATCACCTCACTGCGGCTCGACGTGCTCGGCAACCTGGTGGGCAGCACCGCCGCCCCCGTCTGCGCGTGCCTCATGCTGCGCCGGGTGGGCTTCCGCACCGACCTCAGCAGACTGCGCGACGGCCTCGCCCTGGTGTTCCTGGGCGCCCTCACGGCCATGCTCATCAGCGCAACGGTGGGCGTCTGGATGCTCCGGCTCGCCGACCGCGTCGACGCGGACGACTTCTGGGAGGTGTGGCTGGCATGGTGGGTCGGCGACGCGATGGGCGTCCTGATCGTCACGCCCCTCCTGCTGTTGCTGCACCGCGCCCGTCGGCCCTTGCCGGTGGCCCGCTGGAAGGAGGCCGCGGTGCTCACGGTCATCGCCTGCGCGGTCGTACCGCTGGCCACGCGCCACCCTTCCGGCCTGCTGTTCCTCGCCTTCCCGCTGCTGATCTGGGCCGCCCTGCGCTTCCAGCTCGTCGGCAGCATGCTGTGCGCCCTGTTCACGTCCGTCATGGCCACCGTCGCCGCGACCCAGGAGGTCGGTCCCTTCGCGAGGCTGACCCGCATCGAGATCATGATCAAACTGCAGGCGTTCAACGGCACCATGGCGCTGACCGCACTGCTTCTCTCGGCCGTGATCACCGAGCAGCGCAACACCAGGCGTTCGGTGGAGCAGGCCTGCCAGGAGCTGGTGGAGGTCGTGGAACACCTCACGGCAGGCGACACACCACGCCTCGCACCACCGGGAGACACCGGTCCGGCCCGACATGAGCCCGAGAGAAGACAGCACGAGGCCGAGCGGAAACAGCGCGAGCCCGAGGAGATGTGGCGCAAGCCCGAAGAGAGCTGAAGTTTTCGCCGTCAGACCCTGAAGGCCTTGCGCAGCGCGGGGTCCGACGCGCGGGCCCACACCCCCGGCAGCTCTCGCTGCCGTTCGCCGGCCACCGCCTGTTCCCGGCCGTACAGCAGCCCCCAGGTGAAGCTCGCCTCACCCGCCGCGCCCGCCGCCACCGCCATACGGCGCAGCTCGTCCCGGGACACCACACTGTCCTGGTGGTCCCCGAGGACCTTCTGGACGGCCTTGACGCGCTTGCCGAGACGCTTGGCGGGCCGGCCGAGCGAGGCACGGGCCGGTTCCGTCGCGTAGCGGGCCTTCTTCGCCGCCTTGCGCGCCTGATGGAGCGCCGCGTCCCGGTCCGCCCCGGGCGGCGTCTGCAGGGCCGTCCGGACACGGCCGGCGAACCGGTCGTACTCCTCGAGGACGGCCTTGGCCAGCACGGCCTTCGGCTTCCGGGCGGCCTTGCGACGCAGCGGCGGACGTGCGGTCAGGTCGGCCAATGAGTCCAGCAGGGACAGGTGGCGGGGCGACGCGAGAGCGTCCTGTGCGCGTGTGCGGGCCTCGGCGTCCTTGGTCACGTGCCACGCCTGGAGACGTGCGGTGACGGGCCCCAGGACGAGTTCCCGCGGGAGGGCCTCGACAGCCGAGCTGAGCCGTTTCTCGAGCACCTCGTGGTCGCGTTCGGCGCCCAGTTCACCGGCCAGCCACTTGAGCTCCTCGCGGACGGGGTCGGTCGCCTCGCGGTCCAGGACCGAACGGTAGGACCGCAGCACGCTCCGCAGCCGACGGCAGGCGACCCGCATCGCGTGCACCGAGTCGGGCCGGTTCCGGCGCACCGCGGGATCGAGGTCCACCAGGGTCCGCACCTGCTGCTCCAGGTACCGGAGGACCAGATCGCCGGCCGAGCCTTCGACCACCTTCTCGGCGCGCGCGTCGGGCAGGCGGGGTGCGCCCGCCGCCGTCTCTTCCAGCGCCCGGGCGAGCTTGGACGGCGCGGACGCCCGCTCGACGCCGGCTTTGCGCAGTGCCTTGTCCACGGTTTTCAGCACCTGGGGGTCGGCGTCCTCGGCGAGTTCGACCTCCAGTTCCGTCCATGACGCGCGCGTGGCCCCCGCGAGCAGGGAAGCCGCCTCGACGGCGTCGACGCTCAGCTCGGCCAGTGCGTTGCCGTCGGCGTCGACGAGCTCGTGCCGATGGCGCTCGGTGCGCAGGCGTACGACCGGCACCAGCTCCGCGTCCCGGGTCCGTGAGATCACCAGGTCACGCAGCTCGTCCGGAACCGTGTCGGAGAGCGGGGCGCGTACTTCCTCCCGGCTGTCACCGGACAGCGGCAGTTTCAGGTGCCAGCCCGCGTCCGCACCGCCCGTCCTGCGGCGCAGCGTGGCCGAGGTGCCGGTCAGACGCAGATCCACGGTGTCGTAGTACACGGCGTCGAGGTCGTCGGTGCCCCGGTCCACGACGGACGCGATGCCGTCCACGCCGGTGAGGTCCGGCAGCCAGGAGGTGTCGTCGGCCGCCGGGGCCGCGTACTTTCGCTCTGTCTCTCGTGTCGACTGGACCATGCCTTTCGCGTACACGCTTCAGCGCAGCTCAAACCCGGGACACCGGGGTGCACCGGAGCCGTGTGCGCGGCGGGGACTCGTCGAGCCGGTCGGCGGGTCGGCGGACATGCGGCCGGAGCCGGTGTGCTCGTCGTGCCCGGTGCGGGAGTCGGGGACGGGACCGGGTGGCGAACGCCGCTGCGGGAGGGGCGCTGCCGACCGGCGGGCGGGGCGCCTCCCACCCCGGACCTCGCGGCACCTCACCCCGCGCCCGTGCCCGGGCGTCGACGGCTGACCGGCCGGTCCGGAACTCGTGGGTGTCCGTGCCCGAGTCGGGAACAATTCCGGTCGCTCGTCGTTCAGCCGGCGCGCTCCGAGGGTGGCCGCCGCCGACCGGCAGCCGCTTCTCCCTGTGCGGTTACCCCGGTGTGCGGGCGGCGGACTCGCGGAACGGGGCCGTGACGGGGAAGGATGGGGGCGTCACCGTAGGTCGAACGATGTGTGGGAGCGGGCATGCAGCACGAGCGAGCGGGCAAGCCGGCCGGTCCGGAGGACCTCGTCGATGTGGCCCAACTGGTCACCGCGTACTACGCGTTGCGCCCGGACCCGGCCGAGCCGGGGCAACGGGTCGCGTTCGGGACGTCCGGGCACCGCGGATCGTCACTGGCGACCTCGTTCAACGAGGCCCACATCGCGGCGACCAGCCAGGCCATCTGCGAGTACCGCGCCGGACAGGGCACCGACGGCCCTCTGTTCCTCGGAGCCGACACGCACGCGCTCTCGGAGCCGGCGAAGGTCACCGCCCTGGAGGTGTTCGCGGCGAACGAGGTGACCGTGCTCATCGACAGCGAAGACGGCTACACGCCCACCCCGGCGGTCTCGCACGCCATCCTCACGTACAACCGCGGACGGACGTCGGGCCTCGCGGACGGCGTCGTCGTCACCCCGTCCCACAACCCGCCCGGCGACGGGGGGTTCAAGTACAACCCGCCCAACGGCGGTCCGGCCGCCTCCCAGGCGACGTCCTGGATCCAGGACCGGGCCAACGAGATCATCGCGGCCGGTCTCAAGGACGTCCGGCGCGTCCCCTACACCCGGGCGCTCGCCGCCGAGGGCACGGGGCGCTACGACTTCCTCGGCACGTACGTCGCCGACCTGCCGAGTGTGGTGGACCTGGACGCGATCCGCACGGCGGGCGTCCGGATCGGCGCCGACCCGCTGGGCGGGGCGTCGGTCGCCTACTGGGGCCGGATCGCCGAGGAGCACGGGATCGACCTGACCGTGGTCAACCCGCTCGCCGACCCGACCTGGCGGTTCATGACGCTGGACTGGGACGGCAAGATCCGCATGGACTGCTCGTCGCCGTACGCCATGGCCTCCCTCATCGAGCAGCGTGACCGTTTCCAGATCGCCACCGGCAACGACGCCGACGCCGACCGGCACGGCATCGTCACGCCCGACGCGGGGCTGATGAACCCCAACCACTACCTGGCCACGGCCATTTCCTACCTGTACGCCCACCGCAAGGGCTGGCCCGCCGAAGCGGGCGTCGGCAAGACGCTGGTGTCGTCGGGGATGATCGACCGGGTCGCCGCCGACCTGGGGCGCCGGCTGGTCGAAGTGCCGGTCGGGTTCAAGTGGTTCGTGGACGGGCTGGTCGACGGATCGCTCGGGTTCGGCGGTGAGGAGTCGGCCGGTGCGTCGTTCCTGCGCCGGGACGGCTCGGTGTGGACCACCGACAAGGACGGCATCATCCTGGCCCTGCTCGCCAGTGAGATCACCGCGGTCACCGGGAAGACCCCGTCGCAGCACTACGCGGCGCTCACCTCCCGCTTCGGCGAGCCCGCGTACGCCCGCATCGACGCGCCCGCCACCCGCGAGGAGAAGGCCCTGCTCGGCAAGCTCTCGCCCGCCCAGGTCAGCGCGGACACCCTGGCCGGCGAGCCCGTCACCGCCGTGCTCACCGAGGCTCCCGGCAACCAGGCCCCCATCGGCGGCATCAAGGTGACCACCGCCAACGCCTGGTTCGCGGCACGCCCTTCGGGCACCGAGGACGTCTACAAGATCTACGCCGAGTCGTTCCTCGGCCCCGACCACCTCACCCAGGTGCAGGAGGAGGCCAAGGCGGTGGTCCGCACGACGCTGGGCGGGTGACGAAGGGGACGGGGAACGCCGGGCGGAGCGCGTCGGCGGGGCGGACAGCGGCCGGCGCCGTCCGCGCCGCCTGTCCCGCCGGGCTGGTCCCGGCCCACCGTGAGCACCCCCGCCGACGCCGCCCCGGCCCGTCCAACGACCCCGCGCTGCACGAACAGTTCGAACACCGCGTCAGCCGCTGACCGCACCGGCGGGCCGCCGGACCACGGCTGCGAGGTGAGCCCGCCCGCGCCACCAAGGACGTCGACGGGGCGATGGTCCGTGAGCGGCGGCAGGGGATCGACGATCCCCGAACCGGCGGACCCGGGACGCGACACCGCGGGCCCGGCGAGGTTCCGGACAGCGGCGCGGTGCGGGGGCGTGCCGGGCCACACCCGGCAAGCTCCCCGGCTGTGCCCAGCTGGTCGCCGCGACCCCGGACGGGCCGCGCTGTCTGACCTCCTCCGACACCCCACAGATCACCGAGTCCGTGGACGCGGCGCGGTTGCGGCGGCGCCCGAGCGCTGAGGCAGCCGGGGGAGGGGAGAGCGGACGCGGGTGTGATCCGGATCATAGGGGCGCAGTGCATCGTGGTGGGGGTCCCACCGTCTTTCTCCCAGTGTGAAGGGCTGGTCGGAACGGGGACGGTGCGGATGGAGCAGGGTCGAGCCGAGGGGTTCGACGGGTTCGTGGCAGCTCGCTGGTCGGCGCTGTTCCACCTCGCCCGTCTCCTCGTGGGAGGCGATCGGCACCGTGCCGAGGACCTGCTCCAGGAGGCCCTGGTCAAGCTCTGGTTCGTCTGGCCCAGGATCGCGGAGGAGGCACCGGAGGCCTACGTACGCAAGGTGCTGGCCCGTGCGGCGGCCCGTTCGGCGCGGCGGCGCTGGTGGGGCGAGCGCCCGGTCGAGCAACTGCCCGACCTGCCGGACACGGGAGACGTCTCCGCCGCGGTGGCGGAGCGCTCACGACTGGAGGCCGCGCTGGCCCAGTTGCCGCCGCGGCAGCGTGCCGCGGTGGTGCTGCGCTACTACCAGGACCTGCCCGAGAAGCAGGTCGCGGAGGTGTTGGGGTGTCCCGTGGGCACGGCCCGGTCCCACGCCTCGCGGGGCGTGGCCCGGCTGCGGAAGATCCTGGCCGATGTCATCGAGCCGGTGGGGTGAAAGGGAGGCCATGGATCACTTCGAAGGGGAGTTGGCGCGGATGATGCGCGACTCCCAGGAACACACCCCGTTCGGGCCGCAGCATCAGCGGCGCCTGCGGTCCGGCGTCCGGGCCCGGCACCGCGCCCGCGTGGCTCAACGGGCCGTCGGCTCCGCCCTGGCCGTCGCGGGACTCGGTCTCGGCTTCCTCCTGCTGCCCCACGACACCGTCGAGACGAGGCCGCAGGCACCGCTGCCGAGGCCCGCGACGAGCCCGGCCCCGAGCTCCTCCGCGACCCGGGTGCCGGACGGGTCCCCGACCGAGCCGTCCATGCCACCCCCCACGGGAACCGCCGACGCGACCGCCGGCGGGGGCGGGACGCCGTCCCACATGCCGACCACGCCCGTCGAAGGAAGCGGGGCCACGACCGACATGCCTGCCACGCCCGGGAGTTCGACGAGGGTTCCCTCGAGTCCGGACAGCTCCGTGACCACCCCGCCGCCCACCTCGGAGGCGACGCTCTCCCCGCCGCCCACCCCCTGACCGACAAGCCGTAACCGGCACGACTTCCGCCTCACCACAGATCTCCGCTCACCCGTCGCACCACGCCGTGCGTGACTTCGGCATGCCCTGCGACAGACCACAGACACGGACATAACGTGACGAAATCCGAGTCGGCCACAGTGAAAGGCCACTCCATTGATCACCCGACGGACCGCTCGACGGACCGCTCGACGAACCGTTCGACGGGCCATCCGACGGTCCCCCTGATGGGCCGACTGCCGCTGCGCGCACCGGTGTCGGCGCCCCCCGGCGAGCCCGTCCTGGACGTCGTCGTCCCCGTGTTCAACGAGGAGGCGGACCTGGAACGGAGCGTACGGCGGCTCCACACACACCTGCGCGAGACCTTCCCCTACCCGTTCCGCATCACCGTCGCGGACAACGCCAGCACCGACGAAACCCCGCGGATCGCGGCCCGGTTGGCCGCCGAGCTGCCGGAGGCGCAGTGGCTGCGGCTGCCCGAGAAGGGACGGGGCGGGGCGCTGCACGCGGCGTGGTCGGGGTCGCGGGCGCCCGTGCTCGCGTACCTGGACGTGGACCTGTCGACCGAGCTGACGGCGCTGCTGCCGCTGGTCGCCCCGCTGATCTCCGGCCACTCCGACATCGCCATCGGCACCCGGCTGGCCCGTGGTTCCCGGGTGGTGCGCGGCCCCAAGCGGGAGGTCATCTCCCGCTGCTACAACGTCCTGTTGCGCTCGGCCCTCGCCGTGGGCTTCTCCGACGCCCAGTGCGGTTTCAAGGCGGTGCGGCGCGATGTCGCCGAGCGGCTGCTGCCCCTCGTCAAGGACTCGGGGTGGTTCTTCGACACCGAACTGCTCGTGATAGCCGAGCGGGCGGGGCTGCGCATCCACGAGGTGCCGGTCGACTGGGTCGACGACCCCGACAGCCGGGTCGACCTCCTCGCCACCGCCCTGGCAGATCTGCGCGGCATCGCGAGGATCGGCCGTGATCTGGCCCGCGGCACCCTGTCGACGGCCGGACTGCGCCGCGCCACCGCCGACCACGCGGGCACCGGCCTGGCCGGCCAGTTGCTGCGCTTCGGCGCCGTGGGCGCCGTGAGCACTCTCGGATATGTGCTGCTGTACGCGGTGTTGCGGCCGCCGGCGGGACCTCAGGCAGCCAACGCGCTGGCCCTGCTGGTGTGCGCGGTCGCCAACACGGCCGCGAACCGCCGGCTCACCTTCGGGCTGCGCGGCCGTGGCGGTGCCCTGCGCCACCAGGCCAAGGGCCTGCTGGTCTTCCTGGTCGGCCTGGCCCTCACCAGCGGCTCCCTCGCCGTGCTGCACGATGTGGACCCGCGGCCCGCGCGGCCCACGGAGCTCGTGGTCCTCGTCGCCGCCAACCTGGCCGCGACCCTCCTGCGGTTCCTGCTCCTGCGGGCGTGGGTGTTCCCCGCCCGTCGTCGCGGGACGGGGTCCACGGCCGCATGAACGACACGACGACCCTGCCCGCGCCGACCGCCGTCGGCCCCTTCGGTCCCGCCGCCGTCGAACGCGACGACGAACGCGGCGACGACCTGCGTTCGCGCCTGCGCCGCGCGGCCAGGTACTACGGTCCCGTACTGGCGCTGTACGGCGTACTGAAGCTCATCGGCTTCTCCGTCTTCATGTATCTGCTGGACTCCGCCGGTGACTTCCGCAAGAGGGACCCGCGTTTCGGCGGCGGCGCCCACGCCTGGGACGTGCTGGCGAGCTGGGACGGCTGGTGGTACCAGCAGATCGCCGCGCACGGATACGACCCCGCGCTGGTCCCGGTGCCCGGCGCCAAGGGCCTGATCACCCTCGAAGGGAACTCGGCGGCGTTCTTCCCGCTCTACCCGGCGGCGATGCGCACGGTCTCCGAAGGCACCGGCCTGGGGCTGTACGGCTCGGGCATGCTGGTCTCGGTCGTCGCCTCGTTCGTCGCCGCCCTCGGCATCCACGCCGTCACCGCCCGGTTCGGCGGCCGGCGGGCCGGGCTGGCCGCGGCCGGACTGTGGGCCGTCTGGCCCGGCTCCGGCATGGAGTGGTCGGCCTACTCGGAATCCCTGTACGTCGCCCTCGCCGTCTGGGCCTGCCACGCCGTCATGAACGACCGCTGGCTCACCGCCGGCGTCCTCACCTTCACCGCAGGTCTCAACCGGCCCACCGCTGTCGCCCTCATAGCCGCTCTCACCGTCGCCGCGCTGCTCTCGCTCCACCGCCGACAGGACGACTTCGCCCGCCCCTGGGTCGCGATAGCGGTCGCGCCGCTCGGGCTCGTCGGCTACCTGCTGTGGGTCGGCAACCGGATGGGCGACCTCGGCGGCTACTTCACGCTCCAGACCGGGGCCTGGGCGCACACCTTCGACTACGGCGAACACACCGGCAACGTCCTCACCTCGATAGCGGTGGGCCGCTTCGACTACCTCTTCGCGTATCCCGTCGAAGACACCATCGCCGTGGCCGTCGTCCTGCTGGCCGCGCTTGTGATCCCTCTCCTGATCCGCCTGCGCCCACCGGCGGTGCTGGTCATCTACCCGGTCCTCACCATCGCCCTGGTCCTGGGCAGCCAGCAGATCTTCGGCAACGTCTCCCGCTACCTGCTCCCGGCCTTCCCTCTCTTCATCCCGCTCGCCGTCAAGCTGCGCGGTCTCAGTCTGCCCACACTGTTCACGCTGCTCGGCATCACGGCGGTCGCGTCCGGCTCGTACGCGGGATACGCCCTCTTCGAACTGGGCGTTCCGTAAGGGCGGGTCCATCACCGAAGGCGAGCCGACCTCCGAAGGCGGGCCGGCCTCAGGCCTGCTGGATCGGCCGCATGGTCATGAGGTCCTCGTCCCAGTCCAGGAGCCGTACGAGGTCCTCGTCGCCGGGCCGGGACGGGGCCGGCCCCCGGGCGGGGCCCGAGGGCGGGTGGGTGCCGCGGGAGATGTTCCCGCTGACAGTGGTGTTGTGCTCGGTGCGCGGGCGGCGCAGCGCCTCGTAGAGGGAGAGCGCGGTCTCGGTGTCGGGGGCGTCGCGCAGGGACTTGGCCAGGACGACGGCGTCCTCCAGCGCCATGGAGGCGCCCTGCCCGGTCGCGGGGGAGGCCGCGTGGGCGGCGTCGCCGATCAGCAGGGTGCGGGAAGCCCGCCAAGGGCCGCCGGTCGGGATCTCGGTGGCGTTGGTGACGAGGATGTCGCCGGTGGCGGCCGCGACGATGTCCACGGCGGCGGGGGCGTCCTCACGCAGCAACGGCACGAGCAGGTCGCGCCACCCGGCGGCCGGGCCCCGCGCGATCTCGGCGGTGGACAGCGCCTCACCGGTGACGCGCGCGAACCAGTGGGCCTCCCCGCCGGGTGACACCGCGCAGCCGAAGGCGATCGTCCGGCCCCGCACCATGGTGATGCACGCGTCCGGTCCGCTCCCGGACGCGGCGCCCGTGTAGCCGTAGAAGACGCGCTGGCCCGCGTAACGCGGTTGTGTGGCGGGCGCGATGGCCCGGCGCACGGTGGAACTCAGGCCGTCGGCACCGACGAGCAGGTCACCGGTCGCGGTGCTGCCGTCGGCGAAGTGCGCGGTGACGCCGCCCGGGCCGTCCTCGACGGAGACGAGCCGGGCGCCGTGGACGATGTCGATGCCGCGGCGTGCGGCCTCCGCCTGCAGGGCCGTGTTGAGGTCACCGCGGCGCAGACAGCGGTACCGGAGCCGCGGGTCGCCCGGCTCACCCAGCGGAACGTGCGCGATCTCGGCGCCCGCGTGGTCGACCACGCGCATCGAGGTCAGCGGAAAGCCGACCGAGGTGACCGCGGCGGAGGCGTCGAGCTGGGCGAGGGCGCGCATGCCGTTGCCGGCGAGGGTGAGGAACGCGCCGATGTCCTCGGCCGAGTCGGGATGCGCCTCGTACACGCGGACCTGGATGCCCGCCTTGCGCAGGGCCACCGCCGTCGCCGTACCGGCGATTCCGCCGCCGATGACGAGAATCCGCGTCACGTCACACCCCGTTCGTCCTGTACGGCCCCGACGACCCTACGCCCATGCGAGGAAACGCCCGGGCGGCAGCGACGGTTCCGGCAGCGGTGCCGGCTCCGGTGGCAATGGCGGCTTTGGTGGCCGGCGTGCGCGGCGCGAAGGACCGCGCACGCGAGGGGCAAGGTCCGGCGATTTGGGGGACGTTGCCGCGTCCCCCTCGCGCCGGTCCGCCGCAGCCGGCGACGGGCACCAGGCGTCAGGACGTCACCGTCCGCGGACCAGCCCGGCGAGGTAGCGCCACAGCGACGACCGCGGCCGTTCCGGACCCTCGACCGTGGGTGGATGGCCGGGCGGGGGAGGGATGGCGGGAAGCGCGGGCGTGTCCGGAGTCCGGGGAGCGGGGTTGTCCGCGAGCGTGTAGCGCACCGGAAGCGAGCGCAGACCCCGCATGAACGGGGAGGAACGCCATGGCAGTTGGTCCGGGGGCAGGGACAACTCCAGCCCGGACAGCCGCTCCAGCAGTCGGCTCACCCCGATCCCCGCCGTGGTGGTGGCCAGTTCCCTGGCCGGACACTGGCGCGGTCCCGCACCCCAGGCCAGGTGCGCCCGGGTGCTGATGGTCGAGGCGGGACAGACCTTGTCCGAGAAGGCCGGGTCGGCGTGCGCGGCGCCGACGGACACCCACACCGGGTCGCCCGCGGCGATGGTGTAGTCGCCCAGCCGGGTGTCGGCCACCGGGAACCGCGGCACGAAGTTGACCAGCGGGGGCTTCTGCATCACCACCCGGTTCATGGTCTCCCTCATCATCCCCGCCGACAGGCTGGCGCGCGCCGAGGCGTTCCCGCCGATCACCTCGACGACCGTGTTGGAGATCAGGATGCCGACATGGTCCGAGGTCATTCCGAGCAGCATCATCAGTTCGCGGGACAACTCCTCGACGCCGAGGCCGGGATGGGCGGCGAGCAGATAGGAGGGGAAGTCGTCGCCCGGCTGCCTCATCTTCCAGGTGCCCAGCTCGGCCAGGGCCGCCAGCAGCCGGTCCAGGGCGGGCCCCGCGTCGGGGCCGGCGTCCAGCACCCGCCACATGTCCATCAGCGCGTCGTCGTGCTGCGATCCGGGGAAGCCGAGCAGATGACTGGCGACCATCAGCGGCAACGGCCGCGCGAACTGGGCCGACAGATCCGCCCAGCCGCTGCGGCCGCCCTGGGAGAGCAGGGTGATGAGTTCGTCCGCGTCCCGGGTGATCTGCGCCCTGAGCCGGCGGGCCTGCGGCTGGCGGGGGTCCTGGAACGGCCTGAGAGCGGCGTCCCAGGCGCCCCGCAGGGCCGGGTATTGCGGACCGCCCTGGATGAGCACGTGATTGACGTCGAGCGACGGGGCCAGCGGCCAGTCCGCGGGAATCCGCCCTTCCTCCCGTGCCCGCCAGTTCTCCAGGCCCTTGGGCCAGTCCTGGTCGTTGCGCAGGACCTCCAGCGCCTCCTCGTACCCCAGGACCAGCCAGACGGGCACCCCCAGCAGATCCACCGGCGCGACCGGGCCGTGCGTCCTGCGCAGCCGTTCGAAGACAAGGTCCGGGCGGCTTTCGTAGTCCCGGGTCATGAGCGGCTCGAGTTTCAGCGACTCCAGCGGCTCGTGACGGGCTGCCGGCCCGCTGTTCGGTGGGGACCCCATGGCTTCCTTTCCTCGGGCCGGCGGTGTTCCTGCCGCGGCACGCTGTGGACATGACGACCTGACAGAGTAAAGATGATCGACCGTCGTGACCGGACAGCGGGTTCCGCACAAGGGCTTTCCGCGAGGGACAAGGCTTCTCACCAGGGACAAGGCTTTCCCCGAGGCGCAAGGCTTCCCATGAGGGACGACCTCACCCGGGCGCACACGAGCGGCACCGCCCGCAGGCGGTGCCGCTCACTGTCCGGCCGTCACGCGGTCCACTTGATGTTCGGGTTCACCTGCCCCGTCCAGTTGAAGATGGCCATGTTGTCCCAGCCGTTTCCGCTGTTGTTGATGTCGGCCGGGTCCCAGCCGTTGCCGGCGACCGCGTACCAGGTCGGCTCCCAGTAGAAGACGCCGATCGCGCCGGCGCCCCGCGCCGTGTTCTGCACGGCGGTGAAGTTGTCGGCCTGGCCCTGCCAGGAGAGCGGATAGCCCGAGCAGCCGGAGGTGACCGAGTTGGCGGTGCCGTCCGCGTTCGCCGAGGTGAACGGGTACGCCGTCTCCGCGATGACCACGTCCTTGCCGTACCGGGACTTCATGTCGGACACGACGCTGCCCATGTTGGCCAGCGTGCCGTGCCACGGGCAGTAGTAGGACAGCCCCGTGATGTCCCAGCTGACGCCCTTGGCCTTGATGCCGTCGTAGAACCAGCGGGCGTGCGCGTCGCTGTCCGAGTTGGCCGTGTGGATGATCACCTTGGTGCCGCTGTTGCAGGCCTTGGTCGCGTTGTAACCCGACTTCAGCAGCAGACTGAGGTTGGTGAAGTCGTTGTTGACGACCTTGCCGTCGTCCCACAGCATGCCGACGTTGATCTCGTTGCCGATCTGGACGCTGTCCGGGGTGGTGCCCTGCGACTTGAGGCTGTTGCAGACGTCGTAGGTGTAGTTGTACACGTCCGTCTGCAGCTGGTTTATGCCGTGGTTCGCCCAGGCCGCGGGCTTGTACTGCTTGCCCGGGTCCGCCCAGGTGTCCGAGTAGTGGAAGTCGACCAGCAGCTTCAGCCCCTTGGCCTTCACCTGCTTCGCGTACGCCAGCACCTTCGCCTTGTTGTTGTAGCCGCTCGCGGGGTTGTTCCACACCCGCAGCCGGACGTAGTTCACGCCGAGGCCCTTGAGGATGTCGAGCGGGTCCTTGGCGGTGCCGCTCGCGTCGTAGTACTTGGCGCCCAGGTCCAGGGCTCGCTGCGCGGTCGATACGTCGGCCCCGAGCATGCTGAGCGAGTTCGCGGCGGAGGCGCTGGTGGGCATGGTGAGGAGGGTCGCCGGCAGGGCGACGGCCGCCAGGAACAGGGCGGCCTTCTTCGTGCGGCCTGAGCCGTTCACGGTCATCCCGACTCCTTTGATCGAGACGTGGCGAAGTCGAGGCCAGGGCCTGACATGCGCATGGTGGTGATCCGTGAACGTTCACAGTAAGAGAGGTGTCAGGCACTGTAAATACATGTGTCGCCAGTATTTCGTGCAGTTGAGAGCAGTGACGTCGTCTCATTCATATTGGGTACGTGCACAGACGCCACCGATCGGGTCCGCCCAACTACGCTTGTTCCATGGGTGTGCAGGAGAGCCCAACGCTGATCATGTCCGTCCAGCGGGCCTTCCGCCTGCTGGAGGCGGTGAGCGCGCACGAGAACGGCGCGCCGGCGAAACAGCTGGCACGGGAGACCGGCCTGCACCTGCCCACCGCGTACCACCTGCTGCGGACGCTGGTCCACGACGGATATGTGCGCAAGCTCGCCGACGGCGGGTTCGTCCTCGGCGACAAGCTGCAGGCGCTGCGCACCACCGGAAGCGGGCAGACACTGCTCAGCCGGGTGCGCCCGACGCTCGCCGCGTTGCGGGACGAGTTCACGGCCGCCGCCTACCTCACCTTCTACGAGGAGGGCGAGATCCGGGTCGCCGAGATCGTCGACGGCCCGCGCGCACCCCGCGTCGATCTCTGGGTGGGGTTCGAGGACGCCGGGCACGCCACCGCGCTGGGCAAGTCCGTGCTGCGGGAACTGGACGACGAGGCCCGCAAGGAGTACCTCTCCCGGCACCATCTCGTGGATCTCACCCCACGGACGATCACCAGCTCGCCGGAACTGCTCCGGCGCATCGACTCCTCACCGGTCGCTCCGGCCGTCACGGACCTGGAGGAGTACGCCCTCGGTACGGTCTGCGTCGCCGTGCCCGTCTACAGCGGGGGCACCCTCGGCTCGCTCGGGGTCTCCCTGCCCGCCGGACGGCTGTCCCGGCTGCCGGAGATCCGGGAGCGACTGCTTCCGACCGCGACGCGCGTGACCAGGAACCTCTCGTTCACTATCTGAAAACGCATCCCTTGTGGCACCCGGGGCGACCCCGTTTCCTGGAGGAACCGGACATTTCTGAAGAACGCCCCGCACACAGGTGAGGACTGCGGACGAGACATGAGCCAGGCCCGAGACCACGGTGACGACCACTGGACGACGCGGCCGTCGAGAATGCGCGCGGCCGCTTCCCGGGCCGCGGCCCGCGGCCGCGCCGTCACCCAGACGGCCCTCAGGACGCCCGTACTGCCCGTGCTGATCATCTCCGCCGTGGTGCTCGCCGACCTCGTCCGCGGTGCGGGGATGATCTGGCTGCCACTGCTGGCCGCCGGGCCCGCGCTCGCCGCCACCACCAACAGCCCCCGCGGGGTCCTCTGCGTCGGCCTCCTGGGCGCAGCGCTCGGCGTGCTTTTCGGCCTCCGCGACGGCGTCCCGGAGAGCGAACTGGCGGCCGTACTCTCCGCCGTGCTGGCCGTCACGCTGGCCAGTGCCCTGGCCAGCGCGCTGCGCGGCCGCCGGGAACGGGTGCTCGCGGCCGTCCGCTCGGTCGCGGAGACCGCCCAGCACGCCCTGCTCACCCCCGTGCCGGCCACGGTCGGCCCGTTCCAGGTCGCCGTCCGCTACAGCGCCGCGGCGGCCGAGGCCCGGATCGGTGGAGATCTCTACGCGCTGATCCCCACGCCGTACGGGGTCCGGCTGATCGTCGGTGATGTACGGGGCAAGGGGCTGCCGGCCGTCGGGACCGCGGCGCTGGTGCTCGGGGTCTTCCGGGAGGCCGCCCATGACGAGCCCGACCTCCTCGCCGTGGTCGAGAGGATCGAGCGGAGCCTGGCGCGGAACCTTGGGCCCGACGACTTCGTCACCGCCGTCGTCGCCGGATACCCGCAGGCGGGTCAGTTGGAGGTGGTGAACTGCGGACACGCGCCTCCCCTGCTCGTACGCGAGTGCGGAGACCTCGTGGCCGTCGAGCCGGCGCATCCGACCCCGCCCCTCGGGCTGCGGGCCCTGTCCGGACAGAGCCCGGACCTCCAGGTGCTGTCCTTCGCCGACGGCGACCAGTTGTTGCTCTACACCGACGGGGTCACCGAGGCCCGCGACCGCTGTCGAGCGTTCTACCCGCTGCTCGACGGTCTGGCCCGCCATGTGTCCGAAGAGCCGGAGCGCACTCTCACCGCGCTCCATGACGATCTGCTGGCCCATGTGGGCGGCCGGCTCCACGACGACGCGGCGCTGCTCCTGATCCGCAAGCCGTCGGTCGTGGACTCGATGAAGACCCAAGTGACCACGGTGTGACGCTCGTTGGCCATGGTGCCAGTGGTGCCCTTGTTGCAGACTGGCCCCATGACACGCATGAGGAAGCTCGCCGCCGCGCTGTCCGCCGCGGCGGCCGTGCTGCTCGCCCTGCCCCCCACCGCCTCTGCCGCCACCGCCCCGCACGGAACCTTCGTACGGGAGAACTTCGACCACCTCCCCCTCGGTCCGGTGACCGCCGGCCGCGGCTGGAGCAGTGACACCTTCGACGGTTCGCTGACCATCGAACGCAGTGCCACCGGCCACGGCCGGGAGCTGCGGCTGCGTACGGAGGGCAACGGCCGCGCCTTCCTCGTCCTGTCCGGACTCGCACCCGCGGGCAACAGCCTCTGGGCGCGGCTGCGGCTGCGCGTGGACCGGTTCCCCATCGCCCCGGACTGGGCACACTGGACCGTCGCGGAGGCCTCCGGCTCCGATGCCCCCACGCTGGTGCGCCCGTTGGGCGGCCAGTACGTACCCACCTCGGGGGCCGACTTCTGGGGCGTCGGCTCCGACCTGGGCCGCACCGGGGACTGGACCGCCTGGAAGACCTCCGCTCCCGCCGTGGCCGGGCGCTGGAGTTGCGTCGAGTTCCATCTCGACGCGACCGACAACCGCGTCACCGTCTACCTGGACGGCGTGGAGCAGCCCGAGTTGACGGTCTCCACGAAGCAGCACGGCGGCACGGCCGACGACTTCGTCTTCCCGCGCTTCGACAAGCTGAAGCTGGGCTGGCAGTTGTACCAGGCCGATCCCACCCCCTCCTCCTACGACGTCCGCATGGACGACGTGGCACTGAGCACCCGGCGCGTGGGCGGCTGCGTCTCCTGACGCGCCGGGGAGCTATCGCGCCGAGGCGGCGCTCATGGGTGTCAGCCGTGTGAGACGTTCAGCCCGTAGAAGGCGACCCGGGCCCCTTTCGTCGTGCTCTCGGACGACGACTGGTTGTAGGAACCGGCCTTGAAGTACTGCTTGTACGGGAAGAACGACGAGGGAATCGGGTAGTGCGTCGTGCTGCCGTTGACGGTCAGGTCGATGGTGTCGCCGCCGGAGACCGCGATGGTGTAGCTCCAGGTCTTGCCGACCGCCACGTGTCCCACCGTGTGCGTGGTCTGGCCGCCCGCGGGCGAGTTCTCGGTGCCGACGACGATGTCACCGTTCGCCCGGTAGTACAGCTCCACCAGCGGTTTGGTGGAGGAGCCGCCGGACCCGAGGTGGATCTGGCCCACGCACACGTTGGAGGTCACGGACACCACGCGCAGAGTCGCGTTCAGCCGGTGGCTGCCGCTCAGCGACCAGTCGGCCGCACCGCCGTCGCGGTTCATCTCGCGCAGTTCGGACCGGGCGTACTTGGAGTTCGGGGTGGTGACACCTTTCTCGGGCGCCCAGAAGGTCATCGCGCCGTCGCGGGTGTCGGTGTAGAAGTACGCGTCCTGGTATCCGCTCGGCCCCCGCAGCCGGGACGAGGGGATGGTGGTGGGCGAGCCGGGAGAGCCCACGGGCTCCTGCAACTGCCAGACCGACAGGTCGAAGTTGCCCCCCGGCGCGACCTTCGGGTCGGCGGCGTCGGCACCGGAGGTGCCCAGGACGGTCACGCAGGTGACGACGGCCGCGACGGTGGTCGCCGTGAGAACTCGGGTCCGGATCATGGTGCCGTCCTTTGCGGGTTGCGGGTTGTGGAGGTGTGGGAGTGGGGTGGACGCGGCGGAGCGAAGGGTGCAGTTGAGTGAACGGTGAGCACATCCATGAACCTGGTGGCGCGTCGCGACGGTAAAGGTCTGGACCAGAACCGTCAAGTGAGCGCGCAGGGAAGGGATTTGAGGCGCCGATCTTGACCCTTTGGGAACTCCGGGCTTAGCGTTCCGGCGTTTGCTGCGTATTGAAACGATTCAAACAATCCTGGGGCGACACATGCAGAACTCCATCCCGCGGCGTGGCGGGACATCCCGGCGCACGATGCTGGCCGCCTCCTTGGCCGCCGGCGTCGGCGTGACGTTCGCGGCGGCCGGCTCGCCGGGAGCCGCCGCTCTCCCCCTGACCGGTCGTCAGGACCTCACCGGTGACTGGTTCGCCACTTCCCCACGCTCGGTGCGGCCCAAGTTCCGCTGGTGGTGGCCGGACGGTCTGGTGGACCCGGCGGAGATCGCCCGTGAGATCGACCAGATCGCCGACGCCGGCTTCGGCGGAGCCGAGATCGCCGCCGTCCACCACAGCGTCAAGGACAAGTCCGTCCTCGACACCGCGCACCACGGCTGGGGCAGCACTCCCTGGCGCGACGGTGTCGAGGCCGCCCTGCGCCAGGCCGCCCGCCGCGGCCTGACCGTCGACCTCACCCTCGGCCCCAGCTGGCCCGTCGCCGTCCCCGGCGTCACCCCCGACGACGAGGCCGCCGCCCAGGAACTCGCCCACGGCCGCGCCTTGGTGACCGCCGGCGCCACCTACCAGGGCCCCGTCCCCGAACCCGTCCACGAGGCCGCCTCCGGAGTCACCCGGCGCAGCCTGCTCGCCGTCCAGGCCGCCCGCGTCGAGCCCGCCCACTCCACGCGCAAGGAAACCGGCCTCGACCTCGCCAGTGTCCGCGACCTCACCCCCACCGTCCGCGACGGCCTCCTGACCTGGACCGCCCCCGCCGACGGCGACTGGGTCCTCATCTCCACCTGGCGGCGCGGCACCGGCCAGCAGCCCGAGTCCGGCCCGCACTCCTCCCCGGCCGCCTACGTCGTCGACCACCTCAGCCCCGCCGGCACCGCCGCCGTCACCGGCTTCTGGGAGCGCGCCGTCCTGACCGGCACGGTGCGCCGACTGCTCCGAGCCGCGGGCGGCGCCTTCTTCGAGGACTCCGTCGAGCTGGAGACCGACTCCCTGGTGTGGACCTCCGCGCTGCCCGAGGCCTTCGCACAGCGCACCGGCCACCCCCTCCTGCCGTACCTGCCCGCTCTCCTCCTCGACAGGAGCAACCAGGTCTTCACGTTCGAGGCGCAGCTCACCCGGCAGATCCGGCACGACTTCTGGGAGACCGTCTCCGACCTGTTCACCACCCACCACCTCACCGCCCTGCGGGACTGGGCGCACGCGCTCGGCATGTCGTTGCGCTCACAGCCGTACGGACTGCAGACGGACGCCATCGCGGCCGCGGCCGTCCTCGACATCCCCGAGGGCGAGTCGCTGGGCTTCAAGAACCTGGACGACTACCGCTGCCTGGCCGGCGGACGCGACATGGCCGGGCACACCGTCCTGTCCTGCGAGTCGGGCGCGTACAACGGCTCGGCGTACAGCACGACGTGGGACAGATTCCTGAGGACGATGGGCGGGGCGTACGCGGCCGGCGTCAACCAGACCGTCGTGCACGGGTTCTCGTACGCCACCGCCCCCGAAGTGAGCTGGCCCGGATTCGCCGCCTTCAGCCCGTACAACGGCGCCGCGGGCTACGGCGAGTCGTGGGGGCCCCGGCAGCCCACCTGGCGGCACGCCGAGGACATCGCCGGCTACCTCGGCCGCGTGCACCGGGTCCTGCAGACCGGCACCCCGCGCGCCGACGTCGCCGTGTTCCGGCAGACCGGCTACACCGCCACCGGCATCGGCGCCTCCTGGTTCACCGCCACCGGTGTACCCCTCGGCTGGACCCACCAGTTCCTCAGCGGACCGCTCCTCGACCTGCCCTCCGCCCGTGTCTCCGGCGGACGCCTCGCCCCCGACGGACCCGCCTACAAGGCCCTGTTCGTCGAGGGCGACTTCTTCTACGGCTCCACCCCGACCCTCGCCCTCGCCGACGCCCGCAAGCTGCTGAAGCTGGCACGGGCGGGGCTGCCCATGGTGGTCCTCGGTGCTTTCGACCAGGCGCTCACCCCGGGTGTGCCCGGCCAGGACGAGACGGAACAGCTGCGCGAGGTCCTGGCCCGCCTTCTCGCGCTGCCGCACGTCACCGCCGTCACCGACAAGGCCGCCGTCGGCGACGCCCTCACCGCCCTCGGCGTCACCCCCGACGCCCGCTACGCCACCCCGTCCACGCTCCTCAACGCCCACCGCGTCAGCGGCGACACCGACTTCTACTACCTCTGCAACGGCAAGCACGCCGAGACCGTCAAGCCGCCGGTCGCGGCGATCGACCACGACGTCACCCTGCGCCGCACCCGGCGCGGGACCACCGTCCCCTACCTCCTCGACCCCTGGACGGGAACAGCGACCCGCATCGGCCGCTACACCGAGAACGGCGACACCATCACCGTGCGCGTCACCCTCGACCCCGGCCAGGCCACGGTCGTCGCGCTCGGCCGGCCCGGCCTCTTCGGGGACCGCGACGGCGGCCGCCCGCACGCCGTCGGCAGCGACGCCGACCGTGTGCTGTTCACCGACCGCGGCCTGGCCGTGCGCGCCTCGGCCCCGGGCACGTACACCACCCGGCTCTCCCGGGGCCGTACGGTGACCAGCACCGTCCGCTCGGTCCCCGGGCCCGTCACGCCGGAGCGCTGGCGGCTCGACGTCGAGGACTGGTACCCGGGCGCGGACCCGGCCGGCACCGACGTCGTCCGGCGCACGCTCACCCTGGACACCCTGCTGCCCTGGTCGCAGATCCCGGAACTGGCCGACTCGGCGGGCATCGGCCGCTACCGCACCACCGTCGTGCTGCCCTCCGACTGGACCCCGGCCCACGGCGCGTACCTCGAACTGGGACAGGTCAGCGACACCTTCCGGGTCACCGTCAACGGCACCCGACTGGCCCCCTGCGACCGGCTCCATCCGGTCGTCGACCTCGGCGGACACCTGCGGCGTGGCGGCAACGTGATCGAGATCGAGGTGGCGACCCCGCTCATCAACCGCCTCCGGGTCACCCAGCCGACCGTCTTCGGCGCCACCGCCCGGCAGGCGTACGGGCTCGCGGGCCCGGTCCGGTTGGTGCCGTACGCCCAGGTCGTCGTGCACCCGTGACGACATGACCCGTGGGGGCGGTCACCGCCCCCACGGGTCACTCCCCGAACCTACAGACCGTCACGGACCATCGCGGCGACGATCCGGACGTGGCGGTCGGCCGCCGTGCCGGAGAACTCGTTGTCGTAGTTGAGCCCGTAGGGCCAGAAGTGCCCGCCGCCGGTGGACAGCGTGGCGCCGGAACCGTCGAACTGCTTGACGAGGGCCGTGGCCTGGGCGCCGCGCCACGTTCCGCCGCCGCCGAGGGAGGACCAGCCCGAGCTGGTGCCCACGCCGATGGTGTGCGCGATCTCGTGCAGAGCGGTCCGCTCGGTCATGTAGCCGCGGTTGCCGAAGCGGATGGTCCCGTTGATGTTGCCGTCGGCGGTGGGCACCCCCGGGTCGTAGCGGACGGTGATGTTCTTGCCCAGGTCGCTGAGGTTGTTGTAGCGGGCCACCGCGGCGTTCATGGCCGAGGTGATGAGGTTGTACGCCGTCTGCTGGTCCTGGGTGGGGTTGGCGGCCCGTTCGAGGGTCCACGTGATGCCGGCCGCCGCCACCCGTCCTTGGGCTGCCGGCGCGGCCGCGGGGGCGGCCTGCGCGACGCCGGGTCCCGCCAGCACGGCGGCTGCGAGGGCGGCCATGACCGCCTTGTTGCGCCAGGTGGGCGCCGGGTTCCGTCGTGGAGACACGCGTGAAGACATGTGGGGGGTCCTCCTGTGTGTGGGGGTCCGTGCCCGGCGAGGTGCCCGAGCACGGCTCGGCTCACCCTCGGCGGCTGCCGACGGTGATGACGCCCAGGGGCTTCGGGCTGGTGGTGCTGTCGTAGACGACCTCACCCGTGGACTTCTTCCAGATCCTGATGCGGAAGGTGTCCGGGTCGTCGGTGGCGGTGATGCGGAATCCGTGGCCGCCGGTGCCGTTGACCGCCCCGGACCCCTGGTACACGGCCCGGGAGCCGGTCACCACGAGCCAGTCGGAGCCGGTCGAGCGGAACGTCAGCCGGGCGCGGCCGAAGGCGAAGGACGCCGTTCCGGTGGGGACGGTGGCTCCCTTCGTGTAGAAGGCGCCGAAGGAGAAGGCGGCCTTGCCGGTCAGGTCCGGCTGAGGGGGGTAGGCGCCGGCCGGGGAGGTGAGAACGCCGGTGCCGAACGCGGGCCCGGCCGTGCGGTCGTAGACGACCGACTCGGGCAGGGTCCTGCTGTCCTCGGCGCCCTCGTCGTCGGCGACGGTGATCACCGGACGGCGGATGCCCGCTTTCGTGTAGGTGTGTTCGGCCCGGCAGCCGGAGCCGGTGACCGTGCCGTCCGCCGGCGAGGTCCCGTCCTGCCAGTCGACCGCGCAGGTGTGGGTGTCCCGCGTGCCCGGGTCGGTGAACCGCGCTGTGACCACCACCGGGTTGCCGACCGACACGGGCGAGCGCGGGTTGGTGACGGAGGTGATGACCGGCGCCGCGTCGGACACCTCGACGGTTGCCGTGTCCCTGCTGCGGCCGCCGGTCAGGGTGAGCGTGTAGGTGCCGTCGTCGGTGCAGGTGACCGTCGTCCTCGCCGCCGTGGCGTCGCCGAAGGCGCAGGGCGCGGCGTCCTCGGCCGTCCACTTGGCAGGGCCCGCGCCGGAGACCGTCCCGTTCAACCGGATCGCGTCGCCCTCGGTGCCGTCGGCGTCCGGGCCGGCGTGGACGACGGTGACCCGGTCGACGCCGGTGAGGGTCGGGACGACCTTCTTGATCAGACCGTCGGCGTCGAACTCCAGCTTGTCGATGGTCGTTTCGCGGTGGGTGCCGTCACCGCCGGGGAGGGCGAAGCGGTGGTAGGCGATGTACCAGTCGTCGGTGCCCGGCACCTGGACGACCGAGTGGTGGCCGGTGCCCTTGATGCCGAGGGAGAGGTCCTTCTCCAGGATGACGCCGCGCTTGGTCCACGGGCCGGTGGGGGAGGGGCCGGTGGCGTAGGCGACGCGGTAGTTCTCGTCCCGGGTGTCGTTCTCCGACCACATGAGGTAGTAGGTGCCCTTGCGCTTGATGACGAAGGTGCCCTCGTTGTAGCCGCTGGGGGTGATGTCCTTGACCTTCGACGTGTCGAGGGAGGTCATGTCGTCGCCCAGCGGGGCCACGTAGGCGTGGCCGTTGCCCCAGTAGAGGTACGACTGCCCGTCGTCGTCCGTGAACACGGCCGGGTCGATCATCTGGCCGCTGAACTGGCCTGCCTTCAGCAGCGGTTGACCCAGCGCGTCCTTGAACGGGCCGGTCGGCGAGTCGGACACCGCGACACCGATGTTCGCGTCGGCGCAGAAGTAGAAGTAGTACTTGCCGTTCTTCTCGGCGATCGTCGGCGCCCACGCCCTGCTGTCCGCCCAGGAGACGTCAGGACCGAGGTCGAGGACGACGCCGTGGTCCTTCCAGTGGACCAGGTCGGTGGAGGAGTACGCCTTGAACCGCGTACCGCTCCAGCCGTCGAAGCCGTCGGTGGTCGGGTAGAGGTAGAAGGTATCGCCGAACCGCACGATGTTCGGGTCGGCGTTGAGTCCCGGCAGGACCGGGCTCCTCATGACGAGGGCGGTCACCGTCCAGGTGCGCTTCTTCCCGTCCGCGCCGGTCACCTCGTACGTCACCGGCTCGGTGAAGTCGTGGACGCTGCCGGAGGCGGGGCTGATCGCCGCACCGTGGGCGAGGGTGAACTCCGGTGCCAGGGCGGTCAGATCGGTGCCCTCCTTCATCGGCAGCGTGACCTTGCTGTCCGCGTCGTCGACGAGGGCGTCGACCTTCAGTGCCGGGTGCGTCGCCTTGGCGATGCCCGCGGTGTTGCCGCTGAGCTCCATGACCTCGGCGGCCGTGAGGGCGCGGTCGTAGATGCGGAAGTCGTCGACCTCGCCGCCGAAGTAGGGGTCGGCCGAGTACAGGGACCTGCCGATGTAGCCGCTGTAGTCCTTGTGCGCGTCGTACAGCTCGGACGGCTTGATGGTGGTCGTCGTGCGGGCCGCCTCGACGCCGTCGACGTAGAGGACCATCGTGCCGGTCGAACCGTCGAGGGTGACGGTGACGTGCCGCCACTCGCCCGGCGTGAGCTGCGAGCCGGCCGTCAGCTTCGACTCCGCCGACCAACTCGCCTTCGTGATCGCCGAGTAGAGGCTGTTGCCGCCGTTGGAGGGCGTGGCGAAGAGGTACTTGTCGCTGTCGGGGCCGAGCCCGAACAGCCACTGGAAGCCGTTGCCGCCCTTCCACTTGGCGTATGTCGACACGGTCACGCTGTCGGCGTTCTTCAGTACACCGTTCGGGATCTTCACGTACGGCGAGCCGGAGGCGCCGGACATCTTGAACGAGCCGCCGTCCACACCGGTGCCGAAGTCCGGCGTGCCGACGTAGGTGCCGTGGTAGCCGTGGCCGCTGGAGTCACGGGCGATGTTGCCGCCGGTCTCCTCGAAGCCGTAGTGCAGGAGCAGGTCGGCCGGGACGTCGGGGCCCTCCTCGGAGACGGTGACCTCGGCCTGGACAGGGATCGCGGCACTGTCGGGCAGGCTGCCGGTGACCGTGAAGGTGCCGGCCTGGGCGTACTTCGACGCCGGGACGTCCTCCCAGGCGACGGCGACGGGCCGCTTGACGCCGTCGGCGTAGGTGGCGATCACGGTGGCCGGCAGGACCGGCGCCTCGCCGATCCGCGTCTTGGCGGACACGTTCTGGACGCTCTCGACGAGCTGGTCCGGCTGGTAGGCGCGCAGCAGCCGGTCGTACTCGGCCTGCGTGACCGGCAGGACGGTGCCGTGGCGCGGCTTGGCCGGCAGGTCGTAGCCGGTGGACGGGGTCCAGGTGCCGGAGTCGAGGTCCCTCGTCTCGAACGGGAGGTAGCCTCGGCCGCCGAACTCGTCGAGGAATGCGTACCACTTGTCCTCGGTGTTGGACTTGAACACCAACGGCCCCTCGGCGGCGGTCATCGCGCCCTTGCCGATGCCCTCGGCGACCGCGTCCCATGACGGGTTCAGGATCGAGTCGCTCTTCTCCTCGAAGATGAACTTGCTGTTCGGGGTCGAGGAGGTGTTGTTCCGCTCGTCCTTCGACAGGCGGTAGTACGTTCCGTCGTGCTGGATCATGGTCGAGTCGATGACCGAGTAGCCGCGGTCGATCCAGACCTTGGGCTCGCTGAAGGTGTAGAAGTCGCGGGTGGTCGCGTACATCATGCGGTTGTACGTGTCGCCGGAGTGCGCGGCGTTGTCGTACAGCTTCGACGCCCAGAAGACGACGTACTCGCCGAGCTCGGCGTCGTAGAACGCCTCCGGCGCCCAGGTGTTGCCCGCGCTGTCGGGGGAGACCTTGACCAGCCGCTGGTTCGTCCAGTGCACGAGGTCGGTGGACTCCCAGACCATGATGGACTTGCTGCCGGTGCGCTGGGACGCGTCCCAGTCGCCGTTGCCGTAGATCCTGAGGTCGGTGGCGATCTGGTAGAACTTGTCGCCCTCGGGGGAGCGGATGATGAACGGGTCGCGCAGGCCCTTCTCGCCGAGGGTGGAGGTCAGGACCGGCTTGCCGTCGTTCAGCTCCCGCCACTTCAGCGGGTCATTGCCCTTGCTGAGGGCGGAGTAGAGCTGCTCGCCGTCTGAGGTGCCCTCGCCGGTGAAGTAGCTGAACATATAGCCCTTGAGGGCTTCCTTGACTGGGAGTTCGGGGACCTTGGCGGTGAGGACGCGGGTCGCGCTCGCCTCGCCCTTGGTGACGGTGGCGGTCAGCTCGACCGTGGTGGCGCCCTCGCCGTGCGCGGGGCGGTGGACCACGCCGTCGGCGGTCACGACGTCCGGCTTCGCGGAGGACCAGGTGACGTCGGTGGCGTAGTCGCCTCGTGCGGGAAGGGTCAGGTTGCCGCGTACGTCGTCGAGGTTGGGGACGGTGAGGGCCCGGGCGGCCTGCTCGGTGGCCGTGGCGTCGTCGAAGGCGGGCAGGACCGTGACGTCGAAGGACTTGGTGCCGGTCACGGTGCCCTTCTTCAGTGTCGCCGTGAGCGTGGCGTGTCCGTCGGCCTCGCCGGCGGCGGGGCGGGTGACCTCGCCGGTGTCCGACACCACGGAGGTGTCGTCGCTGGACCAGCTGATCGTGGAACCGCCGGCCGTCCCGGTCCTGGGCAGGTCGAGGTCGGCTGTCACCGCGCCGGTGTCACCGAGGCTCAGTGCCGCCTTGTCGTCGGCGACCCCCTGCGTGGTGACGGGCAGGGCGAGCCGCTCCACCTCGGAGGCGGCGAGCGCCCGGTCGTAGACCCGGAAGTCGCGGATCCGGCCCTTGAAGAGTTTGTCGCCGGAGTAGAGGGACCTGCCTATGTAGTTGGCGGTCGTGGTGCCGGAGCCGATGGCGCCGGGAGTGATGGTGACCGACGCGTTGCGGCCGACCTCGACGCCGTCCTCGTACAGCACACCCGTGGTGCCGGTCTGCGTGTAGGTGATGTGCTTCCACACCGCGCGGGTGAGGTTGTGGCCGTCGGCGGGCTTCGTGGTCTGCTCCGTCGACCAGTTGCCGGTCGCGACGGACGTCCGCAGGCCGTTGCCGGTGGTGAACAGGTAGCCGTTCCCGTTGCCGCCGCCGGAGTTGCCGAAGCCGTAGAGGAAGTACGGGGTGCTCTGGGCCGAGTCGATCAGCACGTCCGTCGAGACGGTGATCGCGTCCATGCCCTTCATGACGTCGTCCGGCACCTTGACGTAGGTGTCGGACCCGTTGAAGGCGAGCCCCTGGCCGGTGCCCGACCAGTCGGCGGTGCCGTTCACCGTGCCGCTGCGGCCGTTGCCGGAGGCGTCGGTGACGGTGCTGCCGGAGGCGGCGTCGAGCTTGTACCAGAGGGCCAGACCGTCGGTGATGTCCGCGCTCCCGGCGGCACTTCCAGTCACGCTCCCGGCCGCGCCTCCCGCCGCCTGCGCGGGGACGACGGGCGCGGCGAGGCCCAGGAACAGCGACGCGGCGGTCAGGCCGGCGAACCGGCTCGCCCAACGTCTCGCGCGGCTGCGCGGACCTGCGGAGTACGTCATGTGGGGTTCCCTGCTGAGCATGGCTGACGGCGAACGGCACAAGGCATGACGAAGTCGGCCGGCAACGGGAGCCCCGGCCGTGGGCGCCTGATCGTTTCGGCTGTGTGACGTCGTGTTGCGAGAGTGTCAATCGGGGTGTGGCGTACCGTCAAGAGGTTTCGAACAACATCCGACAGGCCGAACAAGTCCGAACAGGCGGACTGCGCGGGTGCTTTGGCGCACCCCCCGATCTCGCTCACGGTGATGCCGCCGTCCGGGCAGCGGGGTCATGACCACCCGCGAGGGCCCAGGGGACCGACGGCTACTCCGGCGGCGTCGGCGTGTCGTGCGTGCGGTACATCGCCTGGACGTCCAGCTCGAGCTGGATCGTGGGGCCGACCACGGCGATGCCGCGGGCCAGCATGCTCCGCCAGTTCAGGGTGTAGTCCTCACGGTGCAGTTCCGCCCTGGCCAGGGCGGCGCAGCGCAGTTCCTCGCCGTAGCCGCCGTTGACCGACCCGAGGTAGGTGGTGTCCAGGGCGATCGAGCGGCTGACGCCGTGCATGGTGAGCGAACCGTGCAGCGCCCACTTGGCGCCGCCGCGGTAGGCGAAGCGCGCGCTGTTGAAGTCGATGTACGGGTAGCGCTCGACGTCCAGGAAGTCGGCCGACCGCAGATGGTTGTCACGGGTGTTGTTGCCCGTGGTGATGCTGGAGGCGTCGATGCGCACGGAGACCTGGGAGTCCGTCATGTCGGGCGCGACCCGGATCCCGCCCGTGAAGCGCGTGAAGCGGCCATGGACATGGGCCATGCCGACGTGCTTCGCGATGAACCGGATCGCCGTGTGCGGCGGATCGAAGAGCCAGGTTCCCGGCGCCGGCAGTTCCAGTTGCGGGGCCGAGGACAACTGGATCCGCTCGGGGGTCAGGACCGCGCCGCTGACGACGTCCACCGTCTCCTGATGCGGTGTCAGCCCCTCGGCCGTGATCATGAGGCGGTAGCGGCCCGGGGGCAGCGCGGCGAAGAAGAACCCGTAGGGGTCCGTGATGCCGCGCGCCACGACCTGGTGGGAGTCCGCCGCGGTGACGGCCACGTCGGCGCCGCCCATCGGCTGGCCCATCGGATCCAGGACGGTGCGGCCCACCGAGCCCGCGCCGGCGGGCAGGTGCAGTGACGGGCTGGGCGTGCTCCGGGAGCGCCGCCTCCGAAGCAGTGCGAGGACCATGGGTGGCACCTTTCTTCGTGCGGATGAGTGAGTAAGCGAGTATGCGGACAACTGAGTAAGAGGTAAGCGGACAAACTGGGGAGATCAGGTGGCGGCTTCGGTCGGCTTCCGCCGGCTCCGTCACTATCGGGGAGCTTCCCCCGCGTAGGCCGCCCGCAGCAGTGCGAGTACGCCGTCGGTGGTGACCGGGCGGGGGTTGGCGTACGGCTGTCCCGTCACAACCTCCGCCGCCTTGGCCAAGTCGGTTTCCGTCAGCCCCAGTTCGGCGAGCGAGCGGGGCGCGCCGAGGCGTCCGGCCAGGTCCCACAGGGCCCGTGGCGCGTCGTCCGTTCCCAGGGCCCGGGAGAGGGCGGCGACGGCGTCCGGAGCGGCGGGCGCGTTGTACGCCAGGGCGTACGGCAGGACCACCGTGTGGGTTTCGGCGTGCGGCAGGCCGAAGGTGCCGCCGAGGACGTGGCAGAGCTTGTGGTGCAGGCCCATGGTGGTGGCGCCCAGGCAGGAGCCGCACAGCCACGCCCCGTACAGGGCACGGCCGCGGGCGTCCAGCGACGCGGGGTCGTCGGCCACCGCCGGGAGCGCCCCGGCCATGGCCCGGACGCCCTCCTGGGCCATGAGCGCGATCAGGGGTGAGGTGTCGGGGGCGTAGAGCGCCTCGACGGCGTGGGCGAGCGCGTTGATGCCGCTGGTGACCGACAGCGGTACCGGCAGGGACAGGGTGAGCTCGGGGTCGTAGACGACACTGCGCGGCAGGACGACGGGGTCGCGGCCGGTGCGTTTGGCGCCGTGCTCGGTCAGGCCCCAGACGGGGGTCATCTCCGAGCCGGCGTAGGTGGAGGGCACCGCGATCAGTGGCAGCCCGGTGCGCAGCGCGATCGCCTTGCCGAGGCCGACAGCCGAGCCACCGCCCACCGCCACGCACCCGTCGGCGCCGGCCGCGCGGACCGCCTCGACGGCCTCGTCGGCCACCTCCACCGGCACATGCATCCGGGCCCGCGCGTGCAGGCCGGCACAGGCCGGTCCGAGCGCGTCCGCCACCGCCCGCGCGGTGTGTGCCCCGCGCGGCCCGCACACCACCAACAGCCGCCGCAGACCGAGCCGTTCGGCTTCCCCAGGAGTGGCGGTCACCGAGGCGCCGGGCCGCAGGACGACCCGCATGGGCTGAGCCTCGTAGGAGAAATCCAGCAGGTTCGTCACGACGCGCGCTCCAGCACGAGATCGACCCGGGCGTGCCGGAAGGGACTCGCCACCCCGAACTCCCGTGCCAGGGCAGGATCGTCGGTCTCGGCGAAATCCGTCACGAGGCTGTCCTTGACGGCGAACACGGCGTCCGAGTCCAGGTAGTCGCTGCCCGCCACGAAGATGTGCGTGGTCACCGGCGCGTGGCCGGCGGCGGAGGCGATGAAGTGGATGTGCGCCGGCCGGTAGGGATGCCGGCCGGTCGCCCGCAGCAACTCCCCGACCGGGCCGTCCGTCGGGATGGGATACGGGCTCGGCACACACGTACGGAACCAGAACCGGCCCTCACCGTCCGCGGTGAACAGTCCGCGGCCGTTGCCCGCCGGCTGCGCGTCCGGGCGCTGCACGTCGTAGAAGCCGCGCCCGTCGGCCTGCCACACGTCCACCAGCGCGCCGGGCAGCGCGGTGCCGTCCCGCGACAGCACCCGCCCGCTGACCACGCACGGCTCACCGCCGCCCACCAGGTCGATGTCCGCGCCCGGCTCCCGCACCGGCGACTCGGTCAGGTGGAAGGGACCCAGCACCGTCGACTCCGTGGCACCGGGCGCCTGGTGGCCGTTGATGTCCTCGACCAGCATCGACAGCCCCAGCACGTCCGACAGCAGGATGAACTCCTGCCGGGTGTCCGTGCACGCCTGTCCCGTCGCCGTCAGGAAGCCGATCGCCCGCTCCCACTCCTGACGCGTGAGCCGGTTCTCCCGCGCGAACGCGTGCAGATGCCGGACCAGACCGGTCAGCAGCTCCCGCAGCCGCGGATCACCGGTGCCGTGCAGACTGGCGACGACTTCGTCCGTGACCGTCGGGCCGGTGGCGTTGCCGGTCATCGCGGTTCCTTTCCCAGCGTGCGTGTCAGTCGTGCATGTCAGTCGTGCGTGTCAGTCGTGCCCGAGGATCCGCCGCAGCGCGTCCGTGAGCAACCGGACGGCGTCCTCGGCCGCGTCGGCGCGGCGGAAGGCCACATACCCGTCCGGGCGTACGAGAAGGGCGCCCGCGTCGGAGATCTCGCTCACGTTCGCCCAGTCGCCGTACGGGTCCTCGTACTCCTGCCCCGGACCGACGACCACCGTGGCGATGTCGAGG
This sequence comes from Streptomyces violaceoruber, assembly GCA_000720805.1. Classification (GTDB taxonomy): domain Bacteria; phylum Actinomycetota; class Actinomycetes; order Streptomycetales; family Streptomycetaceae; genus Streptomyces; species Streptomyces cellulosae_A. The sequence continues at coordinate 94,501 of JODI01000006.1, read as the reverse complement.
GGCTGGGCCGCGGCGGCCCGTACCCAGGCGTCGCCGCCGATGCCGGTGAGCAGGGTGAAGCGGCCCCTGCCGACGGTGTCGAGAGTGGACAGGGTGCGGGTGCCGGAGGTGATCCAGGCGTGCGGGAGCTTGGCGCCGGGACGGGAGGTGGGCTGGTGGTACAACTCGGGGTCGCGGGGGTAGCCGGGGTCGGGGGTGCCGTCCGGGACGATCGCGTCGGAGACGTAGCGGTGGTTGAGGTCGACGCCGTGCGCGTTGAACTCGTACACCTTGAAGGCGATCGCCTCGCGCAGCGCCGCCCGCTGCTTGCGGCCGTCCTCGGTGGCGTCCTTGCGGGCGGCGATGTTGGCCCACATCTGCTCGGGGGTCTGCGGTGAGAACCCGCCGAGCGCCTCGAAGACGGGGGCGGTCTCGGCGATGGACTGGTTGGCGCGGGTCACGATCTGCTTCCCGATGGGCGCCCGCTCGGCGTCGTAGGTGTCGAGCAGCCGGGGCGTGGCGACCCCGTCGAGGACGAGCTTCAGCTTCCAGGCCAGGTTGTACGCGTCCTGGACGGAGGTGTTGGAGCCGAGTCCGTTGGACGGCGGGTGGCGGTGCACGGCGTCGCCGGCGCACAGGACGCGGCCGCTCGCATAGCTCTCGGCGTACATCTCGTTGACGGTCCACGCCGAGGACGACGTGACGGACACGGGTATCTCGTCGTCGCCGATCAGGCGGCGTACGACGGCGAGCGCGTACTCCTCGGTGAGGTCGGGGGCGCCGGCCGTGACGTCGTAGCCCCAGACGATGAGCCACTCGTTCCAGGGGCGCACACAGCGCACCAGGCCCGCTCCGATGCCGCCGACGGTGGCGCCGGGGGCGAGCACCCAGTAGAGGGTGGAGGGGCGGTGGGCGGTGTACTTGCTCAGGTCCGCCTCGAAGACGATGTTGATGCTGCCGGCGACGCCCATCTGGCCGCCCATCGGCAACCCGGCGTCCTCGGCGACCTTCGAGCGGCCGCCGTCGGCGCCGATGAGGTACTTGGCGCGGATGGCGTACTCGTCGCCGCGCAGCCGGTCCTCGACGGTGACCGTGACGCCGTCCTCGTCCTGCACGAAGGACTTGTAGACCGTGCTGAAGCGGAGGTCGGTGCCGCGGGCGACCGCCGCGTTCACCAGCACGGGCTCCATCAGGTGCTGCGGCAGGTCGCACATACGGGTCGGGCTCGCCAGTTCGTGCGCGGCCTGGACGAGCGGGTCGTTGCCCCAGGACCGCACCCGGCCCAGTTCCTCGCCGGCCAGGCTGGTGCAGAAGGTCGTGTTGCCCATCAGGTGCTGGGGCGTGGCCCGGTCGATCGCGTCCTGCTCGACGCCCAGGTCGCGCAGCACCTCCATGGTGCGCTGGTTGGTGATGTGCGCGCGGGGCGTGTCGGCGAGGTGCGCGTAGCGGGTGACGACCATGTTGCGCACGCCGTAGGTGCTCAGGGCGAGCGCGGCCGACGCGCCCGCCGGGCCGCTGCCCACGATCAGTACGTCGGTCTCGACAACGGTGTGCACGACAGGACGCTCCAGAGGGGGTGGGAACAGACGCCGACCATTCATGATCATGGAGCGGAACGGGCGGATACGGGTGTCTCAAAACGAGACACCCGCACCCGAGGGCGCGGCCGCCACGGTGGCGAGTACGGTGAGAGCCGTCATGACCACCGTGGAACATCCCCCTGCCCTCGCCCCTCTCCGCCGGGCCCGCGAGCGGTTCCTGACGGGACTACCGGTCCCGGACGGCGTGCCCGACGACGTCGTCGCCGCCTGGCGGCGCGCCCGCTTCTTCGGCGTACGGCACGACCTGATCCGTCCGGCCGACGAACCCGCCCGGTCCCCGGACTCGTCCCTGCTGGACGCGGCCCGCCCCGTGCTCGAACGCCTCGCCCCGGCCCTGGGCGGCCAGTCGTGGCTCGCGCTGACCGACGAGCGGTTGCGGGTGCTGTGGTCGTCGGGCGGAGGCGAGCGGTGGCGGGACCTGTCCGAGCAGCAGGTGGGACACAACAGCGCCGCGCTCGCCCTGCGCACCCGGCGCCGTGCGGAGGTGCACGGTCCCGAACACTTCCTCGACGCGTGGCAGGACGTCTCCGCGGTCAGCGTCCCGGTGCTCGACCCGGAGACGGGACACGCGGCCGGCACGGTCACGGTCTCCTCGGGCCTGTGCGCGGGCCGCCGCCCGCACCCGGGCGCGGCCCTCGCCGAGGCACTCGCCACGGCGGTGGAACGAGAACTGCGGGCACCCGCGCGCACACCGGAACGGGTCCTGCTCGACGCCTACGCCCGGGCCGCACGTGGACGGGAGCGGGCGGTCGTCGCCCTGGACGGCCGAAACCGCCTGGTCAGCGAGGCAGCCGTACGCCTGGCCTCGCCGCAGGTACTGGAGGCCCTGGAGCGCACGCTGACGCCGCGGGACAACGCCGGACCGGCTTCGCAGGCGTACGACCTGCCGCTCCCCGAAGACGCCGGCTGCACCGCCCGGATCACTCCCGTACGGCACGAGGGCCACGTCCTCGGCGTCGTCGCCGTACTCGAACCGCGTCCCGTGACCCCGGCGCGGTCCCCCGCACGCCCGGCGAGCGCACTGGCGGGAAGCTCCGTGCCGTGGCGGCACGCGGTCGCACAGGCGACGGAACTGGCCCGCACGGCAGGCCCCCTGCTCCTGGTGGGAGAGCGCGGAACGGGCAAGGCGGCCCTCGCCCACGAACTCCTCGACGGCACCGCGCCCATGATCGCCGACCCCGCCGAGTCGACCGAGCCGGTCCTGCGGGACCACGCGCTCACCGGCGTACGTCCGCTGCTGCTGCGGCACGCCGAACGGCTGTCCCAGCCGGACGTCGCCGCGCTCAACTCCCTCCTCCAGGAGCGACCCGACCTCCTCCTGGTCGTCACCTACACGCCCGGAACAGCCCCGGGCCCCTGTCTGCAGCGTCTCCTCGACACCCTGGCGGCCCGCTCCGTCACCCTGCCCGCCTTGCGAGAGCGCCCCGAGGACATCAAGGAACTGCTCCCGGTCCTCGCACCCCGGCCCGCCCGGGGCAGCCCCCCGCTGACGTGGACACTGGACGCCCTGCGCGCCCTGGAGCAGCACCCATGGCCCGGCAACGTCAGCGAACTCGCCCACCTCGTCGGGGCGGTGGCCCGACGGCGACGGCGGTGCGGCCCGGTCGGGCGCGGCGAACTGCCCGACCCGGTCCGCGAGGGACCCGCGGCGCGGCGGCTCAGCCCGATGGAACTCGCCGAACGCGCCGCGATCCTGGAGGCACTGCGCCGCCACGGCGGCAACAAGGTACGTGCCGCGGCGGCACTGGGCATCGCCCGCGCGACGCTGTACCGCAAGCTGCGGGAGTACCACGTGGGCCCTGACACTCCCTAGCGGAACTGCGGCTCCGACCGGCGGCGGCCGAGCGCCCGGCCCCTTCGGCGCCCGTAACCCGGTCAGGCCCGCCCGTGTGCCTCCTGGGAGCGTCGGGACAGGGAGTCGATGACCACCGCGGCGAAGAGGACGCCGCCCGTGATGATGAACTGGACCGCCGCGGGGGTGTCCGTGATCGCCATGCCGGAGGCGATCGACTGGATGACCAGGATGCCGAGGACCGCGTTCCAGGTCGTGCCCCGTCCGCCGAACAGGCTGGCGCCGCCGATGACGGCCGCGGCGATGGCGTTGAGCAACAGGACGCCGGAGCCGGAGTTCTGGCTCACCGAGGTGATGCGCGAGGCCAGGAACAGTCCGCCGACCGCGGCCATGGTGCCCGACACCGCGAGGACCGCCGTCTGCACCCGCGTCACGTTGAGGCTGGCGCGCCGGGCCGCCTCGACGCCGCTGCCCAGGGCGTAGACCTGCCGCCCGTAGTGCGTGCGGCGGAGAACGACGTCGAGACCGGCCACGACCAGGAGGAAGAGCAGGAGGGCGAGCGGCAGGCCCTGGAACCGGTTGAGCAGATACGCGGCGGCGAACGCGGTCACGGCGAGGACGCCCGTGCGCACCCCGATGGCCCGCAGCGAGCGGTGGGGCATGCCGACGGCCTTGCGACGGCGTCGGTCCTGGTAGGACACCAGGAACACCAGACCCGCTCCGACCGCCGCCAGGCCGTAGGCGGCGAAGTCGTTGGTGAAGTAGTAACTGGTCAGTCGGGCCAGGAGCCCGCCCTCGTCGAGGTTGACGGTGCCGCTGGTCCCGAGGATGTAGAGCATCAGGCCGTTCCAGGTGAGCAGCCCGGCGAGCGTGACGACGAACGCCGGTACCCGGGCCTTGGCGAAGGAGAAGCCCTGCACGGCTCCCGTCACCGTGCCCGCCAGTACCGCGACGACGAGGGCGAGCCATTCCGGCACGCCGTTGTTCACGTTCAGGACGGCGAAGAGGGCCGCCGCGAGACCGCTGATCGAGCCCACCGACAGGTCGAGTTCCCCGAGCAGCAGTACGAAGACGATGCCGACGGCGATCAGACCGGTGCCCACGATGTCCACACTGAGGTTGGACAGGTTCCGGGGCGAGAGGAAGTTGTTGTTCAGGGACTGGAAGACGATCCAGACCACGGCGAGCACCAGGACGACGGGGAGCGAGCCGAGTTCACCGGCGCTCAGCTTGCGCCGGAAGACGGTGCCCCAGCCCTCCACCGTGCGGATCACGGACTGTGTCCCTTTCACCATTCCGCCTCCCGGTGGGCCGGCCGGCGGGGCGCGTTCTCGGTGGCGCCCGTGATGCAGGAGATGATCTGCTCCTGCGAGGCGGTGTTCACGTCGAAGAAGCCGTTGTTGCGCCCGAGCCGCAGGACGGCGGCCCGGTCCGCGAGCGCCTTGACGTCGCCCATGTTGTGACTGATGAGCAGGACTCCGAGGCCACGGTCACGCAACTCGTCGACGAGATCCAGGACCTCCGCGGTCTGCTCGAAACCCAGCGCCGCGGTGGGTTCGTCCAGGAGGATGACCCGCGGGTTGCCCAGCAGGGAGCGCGCGATGGCGACCGTCTGCCGCTGACCGCTGGACAGGGAGACGACGGGGGCGCGCAGATCCGGGATGCCCCTGGTCAGACGCTGGAGCAGGTGCCTGGTGCGGTGCTCCATCTCCACCTCGTCGAGGAACCCGTGCCGGCGGATCTCCCGCCCGAGGAACAGATTGCCTACGACGTCGAGGTTCCCGCACAGCGCGAGGTCCTGGTAGACGGTGGCGATGCCGAGCTCCCGGGCGTCGTTGGGGCGCCTGATGTGGACGGCGCGCCCCTCCCACTCGATGACCCCCCTGTCCGCGGGGGTGACTCCGGAGATCGCCTTGACCAGGGTGGACTTCCCGGCACCGTTGTCGCCCAGCAGAGCGAGGACCTGACCGGCGCGAATCTCCAGCTCGATGTCGCTGAGGACCTCGACGACGCCGAAGCGCTTGCACACGCCGTGCAGCGCCAGCAAGGGCGGTGTCGGCACAGGGAACATCTCCTTCCCGGAATCACCAGGGTCACAGGCTTCCCGGAACTCCCACGCTTCCCGGATATCCCATACTCCCGGAATCTCCCATAGTTCCCGAATTTTCGGCGTCTCGGGCCCGCACACCCGACGGGAACCGGTCCGTCAGGTCAGCCCGGCCTTGTCGCAGGCTGCCCTGAGCCGGGGGACGCATATCTCCTGGACCGTGTACACGCCGCTCTTCACCAAGGTGTCCTCGATGGTGCCGACGGTCACGGACACGGGTGCGAGCAGGACGGCGGGCACCTCCTTGCCGGTGCTGGTCCGCACCGTCTCCTTGCCGGTGCCGGCCCCCGCCTCGTCCTTGGCGACCCGGGCGAGGCTGTCACCGCGGGCCGCGGCGACGGCCATGGCCGCTGCGGCGGAAGCCTCCGGCCGGAAGGGCTTGAGCACGGTCATGTACTGATCGCCGGCGACGATGCGCCGTACTGCTCCCAGTTCGGCGTCCTGTCCGGTGACGGGGGGCAGCTGGTGGACCTTGTTCGCCTTGAGGGCGGCGATGCTGCCCGCGGCGAGTCCGTCGTTGGCGGCGTAGACCCCGTTGATGTTGTCGACGCCGAGGGCGGCGATGGCGCCGGACATGTTCATGTTCGCGGTCTCCGCCCTCCACTGGAGTGTGTCGTACTCCTTGCCGATCTTCACTCTCCCCCGGAGCACGGACAGGGCACCCTTCTTGAACGCCACCGCGTTGGGATCCTCGGGGTCGCCGTTCATCATCACGATCTCGCCGTCGTGCACCTTGGCGCCTATGGCCTGGAGGAGTGCCCGGCCCTGGAGCTTGCCGACCTCCTCGCCGTCGAAGGAGACGTAACCGGCGATGGGTCCCTGGGCCAGGCGGTCGTAGGCGATGACCGGAATGTGCGCCTCGTCGGCGTCCCTGACCGCGGCACCGAGTGATCTGCCGTCCAGGGCCACGAGCACGATCGCGTCGACACCCTTGGTGATCATCGAGTCCATCTGTTCCTGCTGGAGGGCCACATCGCCCTTGGCATTGGCGTGCTGGACCGTGCAGTCGGCGCACAGCTCGCCGATCTTCTTCTCGAGCAGAGGCCTGTCCTGCGTCTCCCACCGGGCCGTGGTGGCGTCCGGCATCAGCAGACCGATGGAGGTGGTGTTCCCGTCGGTGTCGCCGTCGGCGCCGGTCCCGCAGGCCGCGAGGGCGACGACCGTGGACAGGGCGGTCACGGCGAGGGCCGCCTCCCGAGTGCAGGCCTTCATGCGCAAGACCTCCCGTGCCGGTTCCGAGGTCGCCGCGTCAGCCCGGAGATTCGCCGCACCGGTCGCCGCCCGCCTGCACAGCTGCGGCCACGTCGTGGGCGGTGGCGGCAGGACGACCACGTCGTCAGTGTGGCACCGGCCGCGGTGATCTGCGAACGCAGCGACTCGGCGAGCGGAGGCGTCCGACGGGCCGGTGAAAGTCGTGGTTCCCGACGTGTCGGCATGGGTGGACCCGGGCCTGTTCAGCAGCCGTGGACCCTGGCCTGTTCAGCAGCCGCGGGACCCGTCTGTCGGCTTCCGCGAAGGGCGTGAACAGATGGATCTGTCCGTTTCGTTCTCCTGTGAGATTCTTGTCATGGGTGCTCAGCTCTCTCAGCGTGTCGGCACCTGCGGCACGGACGGAGGTACGTTGCGGACATGCCCCAGGACGGCCGTGCCCGGGCCGGAGTCACACAGCTGCGGGCATCCGAGGCCGGCACGGCGGGCAGGGATTCTTCTCCGCCCGCGATGCCGGAGGCCGCCGTGAGCCATCGGGCCCTGACCTTCGCCGGAGCGGAATTGGCGGCGATCTATGTGCTCGACGCCGGGGACGACGAGCTGCGGCTGACGGAGACGGCCGGCTGCGTCGCCTCCCCGCCCGGGGCGCCGGAACGGCTGTCTCTGGCCGGCGGTTCGCCCGCGGCGCACGCCGTCCGCGCCGGCCGGTCCGTGTGGCTCAGCCCCGCCGTCCTCGCCACCTTCTCCGAGGGGGTGCCGGCGCCGGCGCGAGCGGAGATGTCGCTCGGCGCGCTGCCCTTGGCGTCGGGCGGCAGACGACTGGGCTGCCTGGTCGTCATGGGAGGGTTCGCGCACGGCTTCGAGGCCGAACAACGGCGCTTCCTGGAACGGTATGCCGACACTATCGCCGACCTGCTGCAGGCCGGGGCCGGCCGGCCCGGTCCCTCGGCGCTGCTGTCTCCCGCGCTGCGCAGCCTGCGCGCGGGCTCCTTCGTCCTGGTGCCGGACACCGGCCTGGTGGAGGCGGACGAGATGCTGCTGGAGCTGCTCGGCATCGCACCGGACGACTTCGACGGCAAGGCCGACACCCTGCTCGCGCACGCCTTGCCGGAAGACATGCACGCGCTGATGGCGGTACTGGAGCCGGCAAGCCAGGCGTACGGTCTGCGGGAGCTGGAGTTCCGCGTCCGGCGCCCCAGCGGCGGGATGCGCTGGCTTAGTCTGAGCTGCCGGGTGGCGGCCGGCACCGACGGCCAGGCACAGCGGGTGCTGGGCGTGGTGACGGCGACCTCGGTGCTGAGCCGGAGCGGGGATGACGTCTCCCGCATCCAGTGGCTGACCGCGGCGCTCGACGGCGCAGCGAGCGTCCGTGAGGTCGGCCAGGTGGCGATCACCGCGCTGCGTGAACCGCTGGCCTCCGACCGGGTGGCGCTGGCCGAGCTGCAGGACGACCGGCTCCTGGTCACCGCGCTCGATCCGCCCGAGCCCGCCGCCTGGCCGGAGATCTGGGGCTCCCAGTGGCGTTCGGAATGGCCCGAAGCCCCGCTCAGCGCCCTGCCCACCCTGCAACTGGCCCTGCAGGACGGACGCATGGACCTGTGGCCCGCCGGTTCGGCCCTCGAACCCGCGCTGGCGGGCATCGGCAGCGGCGGCCTGGCCGTACTGCCGCTTCCCGCCGAGGGCGGCGTGGCCGGTGTCTGCCTGGTCGGCTGGGACCAGCCGCACGAGTTCGTCCCCGAGGAACGGACCCTGCTGACGGCCACCGCCGCGCTGATCGGACAGGCCCTCAAGCGCGCGCACGCACACGACGCGGAGCAGGAACTCGCGACGATGCTCCAGCGCAGCCTGCTGCCCCGACGCCTTCCCGAACTGCCCGGCTGCACGGCCGTCGCCCGTTACCTGCCCGCCCGGCGAGGCCTGCAGGTCGGCGGTGACTGGTACGACGTCATCGCCCTCTCCGAGGACCGGGTGGCGCTGGTCATCGGGGATGTGCAAGGACACAGCGCGGGAGCCGCGACGATCATGGGGCAGATGCGTACGGCGGTGAGGGCCTACGCGGTGGAGGGCCACCCGCCCGACGTGGTCGTGTCCCACGCCAACCGTCTCCTCGTCGGCATGGAGACCGATCTGTTCGCGACCTGCTGCTACGTCGAACTCGACCTGGAGGAGGGCAACACCCTGTTCGTGAGGGCGGGCCACCTCGCACCGCTGCTGCGTCACCCCGACGGACAGACCGAGGAGGTGCAGGTCGAGGGCGGACTGCCGCTGGGCGTCCTCGCGGAGGCCGAGTTCCCCATGACCGCGGTGACGCTGTCCCCCGGCACGGTGCTCGCCCTGGTCACCGACGGTCTGGTCGAGGCCGCCGACCTGCCCCTGGACGAGGGCATGCGGCGGACACGCACCGCGCTCGCCGCGGCCGATCCGGCGGACCCGGGGCGCATGGCCGACGAACTCCTCGGCGACGCCGGCCGCCGGGAGGACGACGTGGCGCTGTTGCTGCTGCGCTACGACGGCATGAAGGTCCGGCCGATCCGGGCCAACTGGGTGGTGTGGCGACTTCCCGACGCCGTCATGCACGCCCGCCGTTTCACCGCGCGCACGCTGCGCCGTTGGCAGGCCGAGGCAGCCTCCGACGCGGTGCTCCTGGTCGTGTCCGAGCTGGTCACCAACGCGCTGGTGCACACCCAGGGCGCGGTCCGCGTGGACCTCACGCTCCGCGCCGACCGAGTGCGGGTCTGTGTGAGCGACTCCTCGCCGCGGGCGCCGGCCAAGCCCGTGATCGTGGACTGGGAATCGACCGGCGGCCGGGGCCTGCTGCTGGTGGAGGCGATGTCGGACTCCTTCGGAACGACGCCCGTGGCCGGCGGCAAGCAGGTGTGGAGCGAGGTCACCGTGCCGCACCACGAGTCGGCCCCCGAGGACTCGGGGCCCCCGACAGAACGAGGAGCACTGCCGTGAAGGGACGCACCTGGAGCACGGTCGCGGCGCTCGTCGCGGGAGTGACGATCTCCCTTTCCGCCTGCGCGGGAGACCAGGGGACGGGCACCGACAGCTTCACCGTCGGCCTGCTGCTGCCCAGCCGGGTCATCCCGCGCTGGGAGCAGTCCGACAAGCCGCTCATCGAACAGCACGTGAAGAAACTCTGCCCCCGCTGCACGACGAAGTACGCCAACGCGGAGAACGACGCGTCGACGCAGCGGCAACAGATGGTGTCCATGATCACCAACGGGGCCAAGGTCATCATCCTCGACACCGCCGACACCAAGGCGCTGCGCTCCTCGATCCAGGAGGCGCGCAACGAGGGTGTCCCCGTCGTCGCCTACGACCGGCTCGCCGAGGGACCCGTCTCGGCCTACGTCAGTTTCGACGGCGTGAAGGTCGGCCGGCTCCAGGGCCAGGCACTCCTGACGGCCATGGGCGACACGGCGGGTCAAAAGAACATCGTCATGATGAACGGCGATCCCACCAGCCCCAACGCGCCCGCGTACCGCAAGGGCGCGCTGTCCGTCCTCGAAGGCAGAACGAAGATCGCCAGGTCGTACGACATCCAGGGCTGGAACACGATGAACGCCCACGCCGACATGGTCGGCGCCATCGCGGCACTGGGCCCGGGACGCATCGGCGGGGTCCTGGCTGCGAACGACTCCATTGCCGAGGGCGTCATCTCCGCCCTCAAGGGCGCGGGTGTCAGAAAGCTTCCTCCGGTCACCGGTCAGGACGCCGACCTCGACGCGGTGCAACGCATCGTCAAGGGCGAGCAGTACATGACGGTGTACAAACCCTTCGCGTCGGAAGCCGCCACGGCCGCCGCGATGGCCGTCGCCCTGGGACGTGGCGAGGACCTGGGAGACATCGCCACGACGACGACCGACAGCCCCACGACCCAGCGCATCCCGTCCGTCCTGCTCACGCCGACCGCGGTGACGGCCGCCACCATCGGTCGGACCCTCGTCAAGGACGGCGTGTACACCGTCGGCCAGATCTGCACTCCTGACCTCCGGCCCGCCTGCGACAAGATCGGGCTCACGCGGTAGAGCCCCGCCCCGGCACGCCTCCTGACCCCGCAAGGACTTCGTCAAGCCGGGACAGGGGCCGTATCCAGGGATCCGCGGCGGTGCCACGATCAAGCGGTGCGCGTAGCCATGACCGTGCTGCTTTTCGTCCCCGCGTTCTTCTGCGTCGTCGTGGGCCTCGTCGCCGCGATGTCGTCGAGGATGCCGCCCTGGCTGACGACCACGGTCCTGATGCCCCGGTTGTGGGGTGCCGGCTACGCGTTGTTCGGCCTGAGCGTGCTCTACCACGCGGCGGCCGAACTGGTCCGGCTCCGGCCTGCGGTGGACCAGGTCATGAACGATGTCACCGTCGTGACCGCTGTCGTCGGCATGGGGATGGCAGGGCTCGCCCAGTGGGCCGCACCACGGGCCCGACTCCGGTGAGTAGGGGTCACTCGTCGTCCGGCGTGGCTGCCAGCTCCGTGAGCGTGGCGACCGCCGCGGACAGCTGCGCGCGCCGGCCTGTTGGGCTTGGCTGGGGTGTCCGATTCTTTCCGGTTCGCGCTTCGGTATGAAGGGCGTCGGGCAGGGTGGTGGCCCGCGTGTCGTGGCGGTCGCGTGTCGGCCTCCACTCGCCGAGGGTGCTGCGGGTCTCCTCCTTTGTATGGGGGTGGCGGGGCGGGGGTCAGCCGGGGTCGGGCAGGGCCTGGATGCGGTCCCATGCCTTGACCGCGCGGTGGTTGGCGGGCCAGGCGGGGTCGAACTTCAGCTCCCGGCGTCGGGCGTGACCGGCGAGGCGGGCGGGGACCTCGAACAAGTTCGCACACGCGCCGTCCGGGCACTTCCAGGCGAATGCCGCCTGACTCACCCTCGCCGCCCTGGCCCACAACCTCCCCCGCGCCACCGACCGCCTGACGCGCTCTGCCCAACCCGCCCGAAGGGGCCCGAGACGTGTGGCCATGTGGAAGAGCTTGGCAGACCAGCGGACACTGCCTGCCCGAACCACAGATCAACCGCCAGACCACTCGAACGACCCCGGAACGATCGCTCCTGGATCAAGCCGGTGGATCCGGACTCAGTGGGTGCAGAGCCCTTGCCGTCGCCCCATTCCGGCGTGTATCTATTACAACCGTAAGAAGAACGACCGTAATGTAACTTTACGGAGCCGCGGCCCTCGCGCCGTATCGGAGAGGCCAGATGAAGACGACAAAGAGCATGAAGTGGATCGACGTGCCCACGCGCACGATCGATGTCGGCGGGGTGCCGTTCGCCTACCGCGAGCTCGGTCCGACCGGTGGTGTTCCGGTGGTGTTCCTGCACCACCTGATGGCTGTCCTTGATGACTGGGACCCGAGGATCATCGACGGCATCGCTGCCCGCCACCGGGTGATCACGTTCGACAACCGCGGGGTCGGCGGGTCCGGAGGATCCGTGCCGCCCGACGTCGAGGAGATGGGCCGCGACGCCGTCGCCTTCATCCGTGCGATGGGACTCGAGAAGGTCGACCTCTTCGGGTTCTCGCTCGGCGGCGGAGTCGCACAGATGGTGGCCCTGCAGGCACCCGAGCTCGTGCGCCGGATCATCCTGGCCGGGACCGGTCCCCGCGGAGGCGGCGGCATCAAGGAGATCAACAAGGTCGCGGCCAAGGCGTACGCCAAGTCCGCGCTCACCCTGAAAGACGCCAGGACATTCCTGTTCTTCCCGCGCGACGCCGAGGGCAAGCGGGCGTCGAAGGACTACCTCGCCCGGCTCAAGGAACGCACTCAGAATCGCGACGACAAAATCTCCCTGCAGGCTCGACTCGCGCAGCTGAAGGCCATCCGCGCGGCCGGACTGCACGCACCCGACGACCTCTCGGTGATCACCCAGCCGGTCTTCGTCGCCAACGGTGATCACGACCTCATGGTGGCCAGCAGCAACTCGGCCGACATGGCCCGCCGGATCCCGAACGCCCGCCTGAAGATCTATCCGAACTCCGGGCACGGCGGCGTCTTCCAGCACCACCGGGAGTTCGTCCCCGAGGTTCTCGAGTTCCTCGATGGCTGAGAGGCTCGACCGGTCGATCGCCGGAAAAGTCGCCCTCGTCACCGGCGGCGGCCGGGGCCTGGGCGCGGCGACCGCGCGGGCGTTGACCGCCGCTGGTGCCCGGGCCTTCGTGATCGATCTGCACCGCCCGGCCGCGGGCGAGGCGATCGACGAGCGGGTCACCTGCCTGGTCGGCGATGTGACCGACCTCGGCGACATGACCCGAGCGGTCGAGACCGTCGTCAGGGACGCCGGCCGCCTGGACATCGTGATCGCGAACGCGGGTGTGCTTGCGCGGGGCGTGACCCTCCGGGCGTCATCGGCTTCGGTGGTCGATCGACTCTTCGACGTGAACGTCGGGGGTGCGCTCAACACGGTCCGTGCTGCCCTTCAGAGCCTCGTCGAGAACCGTGGCCGGCTCGTACTGATCTCGTCGGTGTTCGCCTTCGTCAACGGGGCCGGCACGATCCCGTACGCGATGAGCAAGGCAGCGGTCGAGCAGCTTGGCCGTGGACTGCGGGTCGAGCTCGCCGCTCATGGCGTCAGCGTCACCACCGCGTACTTCGCGGTGATCAACACGGACATGACCCGGCAGGGCCTCGACGAGGATCCAACAGCCCAGGCGCTGCTCGGCACCCAACCGAGGTTCCTGCGCAAGCGCATCAGCCCCGAGCAAGCGGCGGAAGCCATCGTCGAGGGCCTGTGCCGCCGCGATGCGCGGGTCTTCCGTCCGCGCAGATGGACAGTGGTCTCGAGGGTCCGCGGCATCATCGCACCCGGTATGGACTCCGGCCTGTCGCGGGATCGCACCGTCCAGAGCATCCTCGGACGCCTCGACGGGCGTGAGGGCGATGACTTTCTCACCACCTGATGTCAGCAACAACGCGGTGCCGAGACTACGCACAGACCAGGAGCCATTGATGACGAGTTCGACCCGGAACGTGTCCGGTCTACTGACCCGCACCGCGTCGGAATACCCGGCGCGCACGGCGATCGTCTTCGGTGGCGATCGGATCTCCTACGCGGAACTCGACGCGGCGTCGAACCGGGTGGCGAACCTGCTGACCGAGCGCGGCATCCGCCCTGGCGAGAAGGTCGCCCTGTCCTGCGCGAACATCCCGCAGTTCACGACGATCTACTTCGGGATCCTCAAGGCCGGCGCGGTCGTCGTGCCGTTGAACGTACTCCTCAAGGCGCGGGAGATCGCCTACCACCTCAACGACTCGGACGCGACGGCGTACTTCGCCTTCGAAGGCAGTCCAGAACTCCCGATCGGGCGCGAGGCATGGTCGGCCTTTCAGGTCGCCGACCGGGCCGCGCACTTCTTCCTCATCGGCAGCGGCGCGTCTGTGGACGGCGTCACCCCGGACCAGATCTTTGCCGCCGCTGTCGCCGGGCGGCCAGAGACGTTCGAGACGGTCGAGCGTGCCGACGACGACACCGCGGTCATCCTCTACACATCCGGTACCACCGGGCAGCCCAAGGGCGCGGACCTCAGACACCGGAACGTGTACGACATCGCCCGAGCCGGTGCCCAGCTCTTCGCGTCGGACCCCGCGACACCCGACGTCTACCTGTGCGTTCTTCCGCTCTTCCATGCCTTCGGCCAGATGGTCATCCAGAACGGCGCCGTCGGGTTCGGCGGCACACTCGTCCTGCAGGCAAGGTTCTCCGCCCATGAGGCGCTGAAGCTCATGCTCGACCATGCCGTGACGTTCTTCGGCGGCGTACCGACCATGTACTGGGGCCTGCTCGAGGCACTCGACGACAGCGTCGACGTCGCCCGGCTGGCCGCCAACCTGCGCATCGCCGTGTCCGGTGGTTCCGCGCTTCCCGCGAAGATCCACCAAGAGTTCAAGAAACGCTTCGGTGTGACGATCCTCGAGGGCTACGGGCTCTCGGAGACGGTGGCCATCGCGTCATTCGCCACGTACGGCGAGGAGCCCCGAGTCGGATCGATCGGCCGGCCCATCGCCGGGGTCCAGATGAAGCTCATCAACGACGACTGGTCGGATGTGGAGGACGACCCCGGTGCGGTCGGGGAGATCGCGATCAAGGGCTACAACATCATGAAGGGCTACTACAAGCGCCCCGAGGCCACCTCGGAGGCCATCAACCAAGGATGGTTCCGCACCGGAGATCTGGCTCGCAAGGACGCGGACGGCTTCTACTTCGTCGTCGACCGGTCCAAGGACATGATCATTCGCGGCGGGTTCAACGTCTACCCGCGCGAGCTCGAGGAGGTGCTCATGGAGCACCCCGCAGTCTCTCTGGTCGCCGTCATCGGAGTTCCGCACCCAAGTCACGGGGAAGAGATCAAGGCCGTCGTCGTCAAGAAGGCCGACGACAGTACCACTGAGGCCGAGCTGACAGCCTGGGGAAAAGAGCAGTTCGCCGGCTACAAATACCCGCGGATCGTCGAGTTCGTCGACGCCCTGCCCATGACCGCCACCGGGAAGATCCTCAAGCGCGAACTGTCCTAGGTGTATTGCCCTGAGAGGTTCGGAACGCGGCTGGCGGGTGGCTGGCCTTTGAGCGCGGTGTGTCCGCGGTGGTGATTGTAGGTGTGCAGCCAGGTAGGCCCACTCGTCGCGGTTGAACCGCTCGACCTTGCCGTTCGTCTGCGGCCGGTAGGACGCGTGCGCTTGTGCGTGATCCTGGCCGTGGCCAGGGCATTGCGCCACAGACGGGAGCGGTAGCAGGAGCCGTTGTCGGTCAGCACGTGCGGCAACGCGTCGCCGAGGTCACCGCGCTGGGCGACCCCCTCCTGACCTCCATCGCCCCGTATCTGGCGGTCAGCGACGCGGACGCCGAGTTCGAGGGCGGACTCGAGCTACTGATCGCCGGTCTCGCCGTACGGATCGGCAATTCCGGTCGGAGAGTCACCGGCAGTCGGTAGAACGCACCCAGGTCAAAGGACTTTGTGACAGACCCGCAGGGCAACCGGCCAACTATCCGGCCGGATGCCCGCGCCCGGCCACCTCCGCATCCCCCGGCGGGGAAGGGAGGCAGCGTTGAGACGACTCAGTGGGACAGTTCGCGGAAGAAGGCGCGGATGTCGCCGACGAGGAGTTCCGGTTGTTCCATGGCGGCGAAGTGCCGCCGAGGTCGAACTCGGTCCAGTGCACGATGTGGTCGCGTTCCTCGACGGCGCGGATGGGCAGGAGGGAGTCGTTCAGGAAGACCGCGACGCCCAGCCGGGTGGGCGAGTGCAGAGGGTAGCTCGATGAGTCGGCTTCGTCGGAGTGGGCGACCTCGTAGTAGAGGCGGGCCGATGAGGCTGCGGTGTTGGTCAGCCAGTACAGCGTGACGTCGGCGAGCATGAGGTCGCGGTCGACTGCGCCCCCGGGGCGGCCGGTGGGATTGTGGGTCCATTTCTGGAACGTCTCGGCGATCCAGGCGAGTTGCCCGGCCGGAGAGTCGGCCAGCGCGAACCCCATGGTCTGCGGCCGGGTCGACTGGAGGAGGAAGTAGGCGAATTCGTCGTCCCACCTTCTCCGGTTGCGGTCGTATCGGGCCTTGTCGTCCTGGCTGAGGCGATCGAGTTCCGCGGGTGTTCCGACGGGATCGGACGGGAGGAAGTTGACGTGCGCGCCGATGACGTGGTCGGCATCGACGTGGCCCAGTGCCTGGGAGACGAACGAGCCCCAGTCGCCGCCCTGGGCTCCGTAGCGGTCGTAGCCGAGGCGGGCCATCACCTGCGCCCAGGCGCCGGCTATCCGTGTGGGTTCCCAGCCTCGTTGGGTGACCGGGGTGGAGAACCCGAATCCGGGCATGGACGGGATGACCAGGTGGAAGGCGTCAGCGGGGTCGGCGCCGTGCGCGCGCGGGTCGGAGAGGGGGCCGATGACGTCCAGGAACTCGAGGAACGAGCCGGGCCAGCCGTGGGTGAGGACCAGCGGGGTCGCGTCGGCTTCCGGCGAGCGGACGTGCAGGAAGTGGATGTTCTGGCCGTCGATCGTGGTGGTGAACTGCGGCAGTTCGTTCAGCCGCTTCTCCCAGACGCGCCAGTCGAACGTGGTACGCCAGTACTCGGCCAACTCGGCCAGGTAGCCGACCGGGACACCCATCTCCCACTCCGTGCCGGGAATCGCGTCGGGCAGCCGGACCCGGCCGAGACGGTCGCGTAGATCGTCAAGGTCGGCCTGCGCGATGTCGATGCGGAACGGGCGGATGGCACTGTCGGTGTTGCTTGTCATGTTCTCACTGGTTCTGTGTGGGTACAGACGCCGCGATGTGTGAACTTGTACTTGCCTCCCACCTGGCACAGCTTCCTCTGGGCTCACACGTTCCCAGCCTCCAGGTGTCCACGATCAAGGGGAAGCTTCAGACATCGGCTACCCGTCCGTGACGGTGAGGTCGGCTCAGCCGCTCGTGACCTGCGCGGGTTTCAGGTGGCTGACCAGGAACTCGGTCTGATCGGCGACCAGTTGCTCGAATGCCTTTCCGAAATAGAAGTCGAAATGCCCGGCGTCATAGTGACGGATGTCGCCGCGCGGTGCCTTACGGACGTAGCGTTCGGTCGGCACGGGTGGGGCGACCGAATCGGTTCTGCTGATGCAGACGAGGATCGGCGCGGCGATGTCCTTGGCCGCTCGGCCGGGCCGGTACCGGACGATGTTGATCAAGCTGCGGGCCGCTGCGCGGTTGACCCACTCGTAGCCGTCGGGCACCAACTTCAGCATTCCGGGCAGCGCGTCGGGTGCGGTCATCAGACCCAGTTGACCGGGCGCTGCCGCAACCGGAACGGTGACCGGCTCCTTCCTGCGCGCCGCTGCCAGGAAGTCGCGGGCCAGGACGCCCCCCAGGACCAGGGTCTCCCGTATTCCGAGCGCGCCGGCTGAAGCCGGCCCGTCGGTGAAGGGACACTGGGCGACCGCGGCACACAGTTCCGGATGCCGGGCGGCGACGGCGATGGCGTGGCCCCCGCCCAGCGAACTGCCCCACACCGCGACCCGTTGCCGGTCGACTTCGGGGAGCCCGGCCGCGTACTCGAGGGCGGCGTCCCAGTCGTCCAGTTGTTTGGTCATGGACAACACCTGGCGCGGTCCGCCGCCGCTGTCGCCGAGATTGCGGTACGTGAATACCAGCACCGCCAACCCGGTGGCGGCGAATCGTTCGGCGTAGGGCGCCAGCCCCATCTCCCGGGTGGCGCCGAGGCCGTGCCCCATCACGACGACCGGCACGGGCGTGTCGGAGGCGGTGTCCGGCAGGTACAGCCAGGCCGAGCAGTAGGAGTCACCCGAGGCGAACTGCACGGTGCGCCGGCTGAACGTCGTGGCCGCCTTGTGTGTCATGCCGTCACTTCCTCTTTGTCGCCTGTCGCGGTTCCGCGTTGGAGGGCGGCGGCATAGCCGCCGGGCTGGTACAGCGGCAGCTCACCGTTCGCCGCGGTGTCGCGCAGGTAGCCCTTCATGAGTTCCTGCGCCTTCGGCTGCGGCAGGGAGGCGAGGAACTCGGAGCGTTCGAGGTGCAGACCGTCGGCGAGCGACAGCGAGCCGCCCACGTTCACCGCCCGCTTGACGGCCGCGATCGCCTCGGTCGGCCGCGCCGCGAGATGAGCGGCTCGTTCGACGGCCCGGGACATGAGCTGACCGGCCGGCACGATCTCGTCGATGGCCCCGACGGCGAGTGCTTCCTCCGCGGGGAGCGGCCGGCCTTCCAGGATCGCCACCAGCGCACGGTGGGAACCGATGAGCCGAGGCATGCGCTGGGTGCCACCGGAGCCGGGAATGATGCCCATCAGGATCTCCGGATGACCGATGAAATTGTCGCCCTCGGCCATCAGCCGCAGGTCGCAGGCCCACGAGATCTCGGCGCCGATACCCAGCGCGGGCCCGTTGAGGGCCGCTACAAAGATCGTGGAACTGGTGGCCATGCGGAGGTACGTCGTGTGCAGGTCATCGAGCTGGATGCCCCCCATCAACGGCGTTTTGCCCGCCACCCACCGGGTGAGCCGGTACCGGGCCGCCCAATGGGCGATCTTCGCCACTGCGCTCGTGACCCGAGTACTCACGGGGGGAATCGCCGATCCGTCCTCCTGCAGCCAGCTGATTTCCGCGTGGCTGATGAAGCGGCTGGGATGCGACCCGGTGAACACCACAGCGCGAATGGCTGGATCCCGGTCGGCGCGCCGGACGAGCTCGATGAACTCCGGAGCGTCGTCGCGCCCGAAGAGTCCCAGCTCATCAGGGGCGAGCCGGGCGATGATCACCCCGCCCTCCCTCTCCTCGATCTTGATGCGTGGCTGTGCAGCGCCTTGCTGAGGCATGACTGTCGACTCCTTCTGAGCCCCGTCGCCGGGGAAAGGCGCACTGCGCACGGTGCGCACGAGCCTCGTTACCAAACGTGTGAACCTGAGTAGAGATAATGCACTCAGCCGGGAAGCGCGAAAAATCGAGTCGGTGACCCTCGGAGGTCGGCCGTTCATGGGCGCCGGGCGCCGTCCCGGCGCTGTAGTGGCCGCCGAGACGGAGAGATCAGCTCGCGGCCGGCTTGGCCAGTGCCTTGCGTGCCATGCTGGCCGCGAAGAGCGGAGTCTCGCGCTGGTTGTGGGCGATGATCGCGGGATGGTATTGCGCGGCGGCGTCGTCAAAGTTCACGTCGGCCTCAGCGAGAGCGTCCAGGAACCCCTGGGTGGCGTGGGTGGTCACGGTGTTGGTCAGACGGCAGGTTCCGTCATCGTTCGGCTCCACCCGCATGTCCCAGGTGACCTGGACCTTGATCCAGCCTTGTTCTGTCTGCGCATCGGACAGTGACACCAGGTGGCAGTGGTGCGGCTCGTGCACCTCGGCCACGTAGTGCTGGATGACGAGGGTGCCGCCGATGTTCTCCACGTTGATGGACATCGGGCGCCTGTCATCCGTGGTGGTCCGGCCCGCAGCGATGTGTTCGCCCGGCGCGCAGCGCTGGTACTCCGCGTCGGGCAGGTTCAGCACCCAGTCAGCGATGTCGACCGCCTCGATCGGCGCAACGACGGTAGCCGTCTCCGCTGTCTCACTGATCACCGCGCTGTCCAACACCTGGTCGTTCGACAAGATCTGATCCTTTCTCAGCGCAACGCACCGCATGAGCAGTGAGTCACCTGTGCATCTGCAATCGGGAAACGTCGCCCCCGTTGGACGGCTCTGTGGTGAGCGTCAGACGTGTGCGCCCTTGAAGGCGGTGACGATCTCGTCGGCGTTCAGGATGGCGTGGGCGTACGACGGACCGTTCAGCTCGTGGGCCGCGTGCAGCATTTCCCGGGTGAACGCGGCGGTCGCTCCGCGTACCAGGGTCACGTGGTAGCCCAGCTCCATGGCGTAGCGGCTGGTCGACTCGATGCAGGTGTTGGCCAGCATGCCGACGGTCACCACGTGGGTGATGCCGTGCTTCTTGAGCTGGAGGTCGAGATCGGTGTTGGCGAACCCGCTCTGCGCCCAGTGCTCGTGGACCACGACATCGTTCGCCTGGGGAACGAAGTCCGGGTGCCAGTCGCCGCCCCAGGCTCCGTCTTCGAACACCCGGTTCTGCTTGCTGGCGGCCTGGTCCCGGTTGAGGTAGTTCCAGTTCGCGTAGTTGCCCTCGCGCCAGCGACGGTGCGGGACGACGAAGACCTGGATGCCGGCCGCACGCGCGGCGGCCGTCACCGCGCGCAGGTTGTCGAGCAGGCCGACCTCCTTGGCGACCTCTTCGACCATGGGCCACACCTTGCCCCCTTCGGAGAGGAAGTCGTTGTACGGGTCCATCAGGAGCAGCCCCGTGTGCGCCGGGTCGTACTGCGTATCGGTCATGAGTCGTCCCTTCGGAAGCGCCGAGGAGTCCGCGTCTTGTGCCGCGGACGCTCGCTCGGCTCATCCCCACCGTAACTCAAGAAATCATAGTTACCAACTCTTTTTTTCATAGCATCTCGTTCGATCTCTGCGATGATGGAGACGGAACGAGTCCACGAGGAGGACGGCATGGGCGGTTGGTCAGAGATCACGAGCACGGAGTGCCCCATCGCGCGTTCGAGCGCGGTGATCGGGGACCGCTGGACGCTTGTGATCATGCGGGAGCTGACGATGGGCAACCGTCGCTTCGACTCGCTGCAGGTCCAGACCCTGGCTTCGCCGCAGATGCTGACCAACCGCCTCAAGCGGCTGGAGGCCGACGGCATGCTCGAGCGCCGGGCTTACAGCGTAAAACCCCGCCGCTACGAGTACCACCTGACCGCTAAAGGCGAGGCCTTCGCCTCGGTGCTGCTCGCCCTACGGGCATGGGGCGAGACATGGTGCAAGGAGCCCGGGGAAGGTATTGCCGTCCATCACCTCCACAAGACATGCGGGCACGAGGTGGGCCTGAGCGGCACCGTGTGCGAAGGGTGCGGCGAGCCCTTCACCATGGACGAAGTGATAGGTGAACTCAGCGCGGCCTTCGCCCAGGAACGCGAGGACAGGAGCGCGGCCGCCAGGCGGGATACCGAGGCCGCCGAACCGAACTAGCTCCTGCGCAGCCTGCGGCCGGGCTGGTAGGGGCACCCTCCCTTGCTGTCCTTACGCAGCGTCACCAGCGACCCCAGGGCTCATGAATAGCCGAGGCCGTGAACAGGGATCGGGTGTCGGTGAGATCGAGTACCCGCTCGACCACGCGGCTGGTGGCGCGCAGGAGGACGGTCTTGGCCTCCTGCAGGGCCTGCTGCCGCACGCTGAGCAGGACGTTGAGGGTGGAGCAGTCGCAGAACACAACCCCGCTGAGGTCCAGGTCTATGCCCCGGACCGACTCGGCGAGTGCCGAACGCAGAGCCCGCCGCACCACTTCCTCCGTCTGGAGGTCGAGTTCGCCGCTCACGGTCACGAGCACGCGATCACCCTGGCGGGCGGCGACGGCCGTCACCTCGGAGGGCTTGCGCACCCCGATGCCGCCGACCGACCCCGCCCAGCCATCGGCGTCCCCTGATCCGGGCTGCGCCGAGTACGCCGACTGCGGCATGACACTCTCCCACGACCTCTCGTCCACTGACCCCCTCCAAGGTCACGCCTGCACAGGGAACACGTCAACATATACACGAAAAAGATTTCAGGTATTTGTGTGCGTGAAACCCTCACCGTATGATGCGGGGCATGGGTGGAGTGCCTGAACCGCACACTGGATGGACGTTCGTCACCAACCACGCGCGCGTGTTGGCCGTCATCGCCGACGATCCGAACGTGCGCATCCGGGACATCGCCGTGCACTGCCGGCTGACGGAGCGGGCGGTGCAGAAGATCATTGCCGACCTGGAGCACGAGGGCTACCTGTCGCGCACCCGCGAGGGGCGCGGCAACACCTACCGGATCGAGCCCGGCAAGGTCCTGCGCCATCCCGCGGAGGCCGGCCTCACCGTGGCCTCGCTGCTCTCGCTGCTGGTGCAGGACGAGGTGGACCGCACGACGCAGAGTCGTGTCGGCGCCGACGGCAGCCGGGGCTAGCCCGGCGCGGGACGCGAGACACGGGGCGCGGGCGGTGTGCCGGCGGGCCCGATCGTCGACAGGCATTGCCGTCGCACCGGATGACGACATGACGGAAGCCGGAGGATCCGCCCGGTTCGGCGGATCCTCCGGCCCGTCTTGGTTCAGGCTGTGTGCGGCGTGGTTCAGGCTGTGTGCAGGGTGAGTCCGTAGCGGTTGAGGATCTCATTGACCGGCTGGAACCAGGTCTCCCCGCCGCCGGAGCAGTTGCCCCAGCCGCCGGAGGTGACGCCCTGTGCCTGGTCACCGCTGATGAACGAGCCGCCCGAGTCGCCGGGTTCGGCGCAGACGCTGGTCTTCGTCATCTGATGCACCGCGCCCTGGCTGTAGTTGACCGTCTCGTTCTTGGCCAGCACCGTGCCGCAGTGCCAGTGCGTGGTGGAGCCGGAGCGGCAGATCGAGGCGCCGACCGGCGCCTCGGCCGAGCCGCGCACCAGCTGGTCCGAGACCGTGCCCCACCCTAGGACGACCGGAACCGTCCACCAGCCGCTGCCCACACTGACCCACGCGTAGTCGTTGTCCGGGAACGAGGAACCCTGGAAGGTGCCGATGTAGGTGCGGTCCCAGCCGCTGACACCGGCCCCCGGTTGGCCGCAGTGGCCGGCGGTGACGAATCCACCGTAGACCGAGAAGCCGATGGAGCAGCGGACGTTGCCCGTGTAGTAGGGGTCACCGCCCACGGTCCCGGCCGCGAAGGTCTGCGGCGCGCCGCGTACGGTCCGTACCGTGACCGGTCCGGCCTCACGGGCCCGTGCGACGAACCGCTGGACATCGTTGTCGGTCCGTTCCTCCTCGACCACGTTCACGATCACCGTGTTGGCGGCCGGGTCGACGGACCAGCCGCTGACGCCCGCCGGTGCCGGCAGCCGGTCGAGGTGCGCCTTGGTGGCGTCGAGCTGTCGCGCGCTGTGTTCGACGGTCCGCACCTGCGCGCCGGTGGCCCGGACGGCCCGGACCGTCGAGGGCGCGGCGTCCGAGGTGACCGCCACGGTCAGCTTCCGGTTCCCGGCGTCGAACCATGAGCCGCCAAAGGCGGCTCCGGCGGCTCGACGTGCCGCGGGCGCGAGCGCGGTGGCCTTGCGCTCGGCGGCCAGTCGAGCCTCGGCCTCGGCTTTCGACAGGCCGAAGTCCCGCTGCATCGCCTGCAGTAGGCCGGGTGAGGCCGACGCGGCTTCGGCGGAGGCGAAGGAGTCGGCGGACGTGGAGGAGTCGTTCGCCGCGGCGGGCAGGGTTCCTGCCGCGGTCCAGCTGCCGAGCATGAGGAGGACGGCCAGGCCGACGTGCTGAAGTCTGGTGCGTCTCATGGGAGTTGCCTTTCGTCGTTCCAGCAAGGTGGGGGCGGAACAACGCGGTCTGAGAGCGCTCTCTTGGCGTTGGGCAGAGCCTAATCGCAGGCGGCTGTCAGGTCCATACCAATGCGGCAGTCGTTCTTTCGGGGGGCGACTTGGCTTGATGAGCCGGCCGCGGTGGACGCTCACGTCACGCGCCGGGCCCGGGGTCGGGCCGCACGGCTGATGTGATACCGGCGCGGGCCGCCTCGAGTTGGGCGGCGAAGGCGATGCCCAGGAAGAGCGCGACGGCGGTCAGATTGGCCCACAGCAGCAGGGCGATGAAGGCGGTGAGCGGGCCGTACACCGCGCCGAAGGCACCGCTCTCCTCGACGTACAGCGCGAGCAGCCACGTGGCCGCGACCCACAGCAGGAGGTGGACGGCGGAGCCGAAGGCCAGCCAGGTGTAGCCGGGTTGGACCCGGCGGGGCGACCACCGGAAGATCACGGCGGAGGCCACCCAGGCCGACGCGAGCCCCACGGGGATGTCGAGCGCGCTCCACCATCGCGGCCCGCCCCCCGCCCATCCGGCGGAGTCGGCGACCGCGTCACCGACGGCGTCCCCCGCGACGAGCACCACGAACCCCAGGACCATGGGCAGGCCGGCCGCGACGGCGAGTACCAGTGCCCTGGCGTACTTGCGCGGGAAGGGGCGGTCGCGCTCGATGCCGTAGATACGGTTGGCGCCGCGTTCGATTTGACCCATGGCCGAGGCGAGGTTCAGCAGGGCGAAGGCCAGGCCGAGCCACAGGGCGAGAGCGCTCAGGACGTCGTCCTGGGCGGTGCGCCGGGTCCCGTCGAAGGCGTCCGCGACCACGTCGGCGCTGGCACCCGGCACGATCCGGCCCAGGGTGTGCTCGATGATCCGGCCCACCCCCTCCGTGTGGACCGAGGTGGCCAGACCGACGAGCGCGACGGTGAACGGCACCAGTCCGAGGACCACTTGGAAGGCGAGGGCGCGGGCGTTGGTGAAGCCGTCCGCGTAACGGAACCGGGCGAAGGAGTCGGTCAGCAGCCGCAGGCCGCCGTAACGGCGCAGGGCGGTGAACGCCTCGTCTCCGGACAGTTCGTCCCCGATCATGTCTCTGGTCTGCGGGACGTGGACGGCGGTTCCCATGGCGCGGACGCTCCTGGTCGTGGGGTGGCTTCCTGGTCCGTTTGCCCCGGGAACCGTCCCGTTCGACCTCGTACCCGCGCATCAGTCGTCAGCCGCCCGCCGCACTGTGCGTGTGACGGGCGTCAGCCGTCCGAGCCGTCGGGCCTGTGACGGGTGGTCAGCCAGACGCTCGCTCCCGGCGCGACGGGGACCTGGCGCGGCCGGCGGAACCCGAAGGGCCGCAACAGGTCCGTGTGTCGAGCGGTGCGCGCCGGCGCGCACGAGCAGCGCGACGACGGCGGTGGCGGCGAGCGTGACCAGGAGGATCTCGGCGGAGCCCAGGGTGTCGCCCGGCCCGCGACCCGAAGCGGTGACGGTCATCAGGGCGGTCAGTCCGACGAGGGTGAGAGCCATCGCGCGCCACTGGCCGGCCGGCGTCCGGCGGCCGGTGGCCCACGAGCCCAGCGGCACCGCCACCACGAGGCTGAGCGCACCGAGCGGCTGGACCAGGGTCAGCGGCCCGTACCGCAGGGCGACCACGTGCAGCAGGGCGCCGCCGGCGTTGAGCGCCACGGACCACCACCACGAGCCGTGGGCCAGCGCGCCCCGCACGCTCGGGGTGTCCGCGGCGGTCCGTTCCTGGACCACCGCGGCCGTGGCGTAACAGAGCGCGGAGACCAGCGAGAGCGCGATGGCCAGGAACACCGGGGAGACCGTCATGACAATCCGGCCTCCCGTCGATACGAAACTGTTTCGTACCGAACGCTACGGAGGTGCCCAGCGAAACGCAAGCGTTTCTTTCGGTGGCCTCTCGGGGAAGCCCTCGCTGGTGGGCGCACCGATCACGGATCGTGACCCCGTGCGGCCGTCTCCTCAGGGCTGAGAGGGCAGGGTGGAGCAGTTGGAGGGGGCGGGCTTGCCGGTGAGGCGGTCGGTGAGCCAGGAGATGGCCTGGCCCTGGTCGGTGAGCAGGGGAGCGAAGTGGTTGAGCAGGGAGCGGCCCACGTCGGGCAGGACCACCGGCTTGTAGGTGACGTCGGCGCCCTTGCCGCACCAGTCGACGGCGAGCTGCCGGGACTGCGCGTGGGGTACGAGGTTGTCGCTGGTGCCCGTCGCCAGGCGGACGGGACCGGCCGGCCGCATGGTGCCGATGCGCTGGTCGTCGAGGAAGGCACGCAGCGCGGGTTCGGCCGCGATGATGTCGCCAAGGGGTCGCCCGTCGGTGGTCCAGGCGCTGCTGCGCGCGGAGTTGTAGGCGAACAGCGCGTCACCGACGCACATGGTCGACAGGTCGGTGAGCGCCGCGCGGCCCTTGGCGTTGAGGTGGGCGTCGGCGATGGGCCGGAGGGCGGGGTCGCTCTGCAGGAAGCCGTTGACCGACCAGCCCAGTGCCCCGGCCAGGTCGCTGCCGTCGATGGCCTTGGTGACCTCGGCCAGGTCGGCGGGCGGCGCTCCGGAGTAGGTGCCGGAGAGCGTGACGTCGGGGGCGTACGTGGCCTGGAGTTCGGCGGCGGCCGCGGTCGCGCCGCCGCCCTGGCTGTAGCCGAACAGTGCCACCGGCGAGTCGGCGGTGACCGATGTCCCGCGCAGGGCACGGGCCGCGCGGACGGCGTCCAGGACGGCGTGGGCCTCGTCGACCCGGTTGACGTAGGTGTGCAGCCGGTCCGTGGCGCCCAGCCCCGCGTAGTCGGTGACCACGACGGCGATGCCCCGGGCGAGCAGCCGGTAGACGGCCAGGTTCTCGTAACCGACGGAGAGGGTCTGTCCGTTGAGCCGCAGGGGATGTTCGAGACCCAGCGAGGCGGCGCACTGGTCGCCCTGCCCCATGGTGCCGGGGGCGACGGCGACCAGTGGGCGGGTTGTGCCGCCCTTCCAGGCCGCAGTGGGCTCGATGTAGGCGCCGGTGACCGCGACGGGACGTCCGTTGGAGTCCGTCGATTTGTACATCAGCCGGGTGGCGGTTCCGGGCAGCGGGCCGTCGACGCCGGGCAGGGTCAGCGCGAGCGGGAGGGGCTCGCTGCGTACCAGGGCGCCGTCGGCCGCCGGCAGGGTCGCGGGCGGGCTGTAGAACGTGGGGATGGTGACGCCGCGGGAGATCACGGCGTCGGTGTCCGTCGACGCGGCGGCCGGGACGGCTGTCGCGCCGAGACAGGCCGCGGCGGTGACGGCCGCGGCCAGGATGCGGGCGGATGCGGGCATGACGGACCTCCGTGTGTGGGGGAGGCCGAGCTTGAGGTGCGGCTCGGACGGTTCGACGATCCGGTGGGGCGGATGTGGCGGCGGGGCCCGGTCGTCCAACCGTGCTTCCGCCGCCGCTCTTAGACGGATTGTCAAGACCGTAACGGCGAAGGAGTTACCGGCGGTAGCAGTCGGAAGGTTACGGTTCAGTAATATGGCGGCGGTGCACCGGGTGACGGAGTATCAGCGGTGTGCGGCGGCGCGGCCCGCCCGCGCCGCGGAAGCCGGGCCTGTGTGGATCCAGCGCAGCAGGACGACCGAGCAGACGGCCGCCAACGCGCACCAGGTCGAGACGAACTCCGTCCGCCACAGAGCCCAGCAGGCCGACGCCCCCACGGCGGCCAGCAGCCCGAGCACCAGCAGTCCCCGGTCACCGGACAGCAGCAACGAGCCCACGGTTGCCAGCAGGTAGCCCGCGATGAGCACGGGGACGTGGGGCAGGTCGAAGGCGTAGCCGACGGTGTGACCGCGGATCTCGGCCGTCACCGGGCCGGTGACCAGCCCGTACGCGAGCATCGCGGCCGTCGCGGTCCCGACCGCGAGCAGCACGCCCAGGCGGGGCCGCGCGTGCGGTGGGGCGGCACACAGCACCCCGGCCGGCACCCACGCCGCCAGCAGGGGCAGCGCGATGACGGCCCAGGCGACGGCGGCGGGACCACTGCCGCCACCGGACTGCCAGACGGCCGACTCGACGATCTGATGGGCTCCCAGCAGCAGAGGCAGCGCGGCGAGCGGCAGATCCCGGCCCCTGTGTACCCGCGCAACACACGCCACGCCCACGCCCGCGACAGCGGTGCCCGCCACGAGATCAGCTGTCGCACTCCAACACATCTCGCCACCAAGGGGTCGCCGTCGGGTTCCGCCGTCGTGGGTACCGCTCGTACCGCGGACCAGGCCAAGCTACGTCGGGCTGTCCGGGCGGTACGAGGGGCGCGAGGGGAGAGGTTCGCCGTGCGGCTCGGTGCGTGCCCTGCCTCGTCAGCGGGAGCACACGGGTTCCGGGCACGGCAGGGCGGCCCGGCTGGGTCGGTCTGCCGGGCCGCCCTGTCGTGTGCTGTGACGCGGTCAGTGGTGTCCGTGGTGTCCGCGGAGTCGGCCCAGCAGGCGGTGGGCCTGGGCCCGCCGTCGGGGGTCGGCCGCGGCCCGGCGCGCCTGTCCGGCCGTGCGCCGCCCCTGAGGGCTCCTCGCGAACTGCTTGATGCGCTCCATCATGCGCGGCATTGTGGCTCCTTCCTCGGGTACCGGGGGATTTGTCGGTCTTGGTTCACCTACCCTCCCTGCGGCGACTCAGCCCTGAGTCGTCCACGAGTACCGATGTCAGTGGTGTGGTGAACAATGCGGAGCGAGCGAGATCAAGATCGTCCGCACTGGGTAGGCGATCCTGCGTCCCCGCCAGGAAGGCCACCGCAGATGCAGTCCACTCCCGAACCGGCACAGGGCCTGGTTCCGTCCACTCTTCCGCGGCGTGGTCCGCGGGCCACTCACGGGGAGGCCTGACGATGCTCCTGCCCCACCGCAGTCGGTCCTCCGCGCCGGTCGGCCCCGCTGGTGCCGAGGTCCTGCGCATCGTCTCCGCTCCCGGAACCCCGGTGTTCCTCACGGTGCACGCGGACGGCCGCCGCAGATACGGCTATTGGCAGCCCTTCGACGCCGATACGGGGAGGGGGAGCTGTTACGTCGCACTGTCCACCGTCGACTGCGACGCGCTGCACTCCGCGGGACGCATCACTCTCGGCGAGGCGGTCGTCGATCCGACCAGGACGACCTACCGTGTCCGGCCCGCACGGACCCCGGCCGTACCCGCACGGACCGTGCCGCACCGGGCCCGCGTGGCCTGACAGCGGGCCGGGCTTCCGGGCGGCTCCGGGGAACGGAGCAGGCCGACGCGGCGCCTTGGGCGTCGAGCCGGCCTGTCCGGTGGTGCGTCTGCGTGGGGCCGAGCGGTCTGCTCGACGGGGCCGTCAGTCCGTGCCGGACTCCATCGCGGCGCGGTCCAGCATCTGGTCCTCCTCGGAAACCTCGCCGCGGGAGGCGATGGCCTCGGCGCCTCCCTCCGGCATGGAGCCGATCAGCCCGGTCGCGGCCGCCTGGGCGGCACCGATGGAGGGACTGCCCGAGCCGATCAGGCCCAGGCCGGCGTACTGCTCAAGCTTGGCGCGGGAGTCGGCGATGTCGAGGTTGCGCATGGTGAGCTGACCGATCCGGTCCACCGGGCCGAACGCGGAGTCCTCGGTGCGCTCCATCGACAGCTTGTCCGGGTGGTAGCTGAACGCCGGGCCGGTGGTGTCGAGGATCGAGTAGTCCTCACCGCGCCGCAGCCGCAGGGTGACCTCGCCGGTGACCGCGGAACCGACCCAGCGCTGCAGGGACTCCCGGATCATCAGTGCCTGCGGGTCCAGCCAGCGGCCCTCGTACATCAGCCGGCCCAGCCGCCGTCCCTCGTTGTGGTACTGGGCAAGGGTGTCCTCGTTGTGGATCGCGTTGACGAGGCGCTCATATGCCGCGTGCAGCAGGGCCATGCCGGGCGCCTCGTAGATGCCGCGGCTCTTGGCCTCGATGATCCGGTTCTCGATCTGGTCCGACATGCCCAGGCCGTGGCGGCCGCCGATGGCGTTGGCCTCCATCACCAGGTCGACGGGGGAGGCGAACTCCTTGCCGTTGACCGTCACCGGGCGGCCCTGGTCGAAGCCGATCGTCACGTCCTCGGTGGCGATCTCGACCTCGGGGTCCCAGAACCGGACACCCATGATCGGCTCGACGGTCTCCACGCCGGTGTCGAGGTGCTCCAGGGTCTTGGCCTCGTGGGTGGCGCCCCAGATGTTGGCGTCCGTGGAGTACGCCTTCTCGGTGCTGTCGCGGTAGGGCAGGTCGTGGGCGACGAGCCACTCGGACATCTCCTTGCGGCCGCCGAGCTCGGTCACGAAGTCCGCGTCCAGCCAGGGCTTGTAGATCCGCAGGTGCGGGTTGGCGAGCAGGCCGTAGCGGTAGAACCGCTCGATGTCGTTGCCCTTGAAGGTGGAGCCGTCGCCCCAGATCTGGACGTTGTCCTCGAGCATCGCCCGCACCAGGAGGGTGCCGGTGACGGCACGGCCCAGCGGCGTGGTGTTGAAGTACGCCCGCCCGCCCGAGCGGATGTGGAACGCGCCGCAGGTGAGCGCGGCCAGGCCCTCCTCGACGAGTGCGGCGCGGCAGTCGACCAGGCGCGCGATCTCGGCACCGTAGGTCTGCGCGCGGCCGGGCACCGAGGCGATGTCGGGCTCGTCGTACTGGCCGATGTCGGCGGTGTAGGTGCATGGGACGGCGCCCTTGTCGCGCATCCACGCGACCGCGACCGAGGTGTCGAGCCCGCCGGAGAAGGCGATGCCGACGCGCTCGCCGGCGGGAAGGGAGGTGAGGACCTTGGACATAGGAAGAGTATGCATGATCTCGCATGATCATGCAAAGTCCGGGTCGCGATTCCCGGCCCGCGATTACCCGTGCGGTCCCCGCCTTGGCAGGATGGCGTCATGACCGAGATCCGCACCCCCCGCCTCATCCTCCGTCGCTGGCACGACGACGACCTCGTGCCCATGGCGGAGATCAACGCGGACCCGCGGGTCATGCACTGGATCGACGACGGGTCGGTGCGCGACCTGGAGTACACGGCACAAGCCATCGAGCGCTGGGAGGAGGAGTGGGACGAGGAGGGCTTCGGCCTCTTCGCCGTCGAACTCCTGGCCTCGGGGGAGCTGGCCGGCTTCACGGGCCTGTCCGTGCCCGAGTTCCCGCCGGAGGCGGCGTCCGACGTGGCGATCAGCTGGCGGCTCGGCTCACCGTTCTGGGGCCAGGGCTACGCCTCCGAAGCCGCACACGCCACCCTCGAGTTCGCCCTCCAGGACCGCGGCCTCGACCGCGTCATCAGCATCTGCCGGATCGGTGACGAGGCCTCCGAGAACGTCATCCGCAAACTCGGCATGACACTGGAGCGCGAGAGCGAACACCCCGTGTACGGCTACCCCTTGCACATCCACGCCATCGACCTCACCGAGTTCGATGCGTGAAGCCCTGGGCGGGATGCTGTGCCGATGCCCCTGAGCAGACCGGTCAGGAATCGAGAAGCGCCGATCGCGGGGTCGTGGCTAGCGTGACTGCCATGGGCATCACGCCTCACGCCTCGCACCTCACGCGGGCGTCGAGCCAGGGTCCGACCGGACTCACGACCTCAGGAGTGAACATGACCGGCTCTTCCACCCAGGGAATCAAGACCGTGCTGCACCCCGTGTCCGACCTCGCGAAGGCCAAGGCGGTGTACGCCGCCCTGCTCGGCGTGGCGCCGCAGACCGACGGGTCCTACTACGTCGGCTTCGAGGCCGAGGGCCAGCACATCGGGCTGGTGCCGAACGGCGGACCGCAGGGCATGACCTCGCCGGTGGCCTACTGGCACGTCCCGGACATCGAGGCGAAGCTGGCCGAGGTGACCGCGGCGGGTGCCACCGTGCGTGAGCCCGCGCACGACGTCGGCGGTGGCCGCCTGGTGGCCACCGTCACCGACCCCGACGGCAACGTCCTCGGGCTGCTCCAGGACCGCTGAGCACCGCCCCCGCGCCTCCCGCCTTGCGCGCACAGCCCGCTCAGGGGCGCGAGGGGCCGAGGCGACGGGGAACCGGACATACTCTCGAAGCCGATCGGATCGAGCCAGGCGACGCCGACGGAGACCGCGCAGACGGCTCCGCCCGACAGTTGGAGACAGAATGAGCATGGCCAGCAGAACGGACTCGGGGTCGCCTGCGCCGCACGCCGCCGACAGCCATGATCTGATCCGCGTGCACGGCGCGCGCGAGAACAATCTCAAGGACGTCAGCATCGAGATCCCGAAGCGCCGGCTGACGGTGTTCACCGGCGTCTCCGGCTCGGGCAAGAGCTCGCTGGTGTTCAACACCATCGCTGCGGAGTCGCAGCGGCTGATCAACGAGACCTACAGCGCGTTCCTGCAGGGCTTCATGCCGACCCTGGCACGGCCCGACGTCGACGTCCTCGACGGGCTGACGACCGCGATCATCGTCGACCAGCAGCGGATGGGCGCCGACCCCCGCTCCACGGTGGGCACCGTCACCGACGCCAACGCCATGCTGCGCATCCTCTTCAGCCGGCTCGGGAAGCCGTACATCGGCCCGCCCACCGCCTTCGCGTTCAACGTGCCGAAGCGGACGGCGAGCGGGTCCATGACCGTCGACAAGGGCAAGGGCGAGCGGATCACGGTGCGCAAGGCCGTCTACCACGGCGGCATGTGCGCGCGCTGCGAAGGCCGGGGCACCGTCTCCGACATCGACCTCAGCCAGCTCTACGACGACAGCAAGTCGCTCAACGAGGGCGCGCTGACCATCCCCGGCTACAGCATGGACGGCTGGTACGGCCGGATCTTCACCGGCTGCGGCTTCTTCGACCCGGACAA
The DNA here is from genome assembly GCA_000720805.1 of Streptomyces violaceoruber. Classification (GTDB taxonomy): domain Bacteria; phylum Actinomycetota; class Actinomycetes; order Streptomycetales; family Streptomycetaceae; genus Streptomyces; species Streptomyces cellulosae_A. The sequence continues at coordinate 62,236 of JODI01000006.1, read as the reverse complement.
GCCGATCCGCAAGTACACCAAGAGGGAGCTGAACGACCTCCTCCACAAGGAGCCGACCAAGATCAAGGTCGACGGCGTCAACCTGACGTACGAAGGTCTGATCCCGAAGATCCAGAAGTCGATGCTGTCCAAGGGCATCGACGCGCTGCAGCCGCACGTCCGCGCGTTCGTCGAGCGGGCGATGACGTTCACGCTGTGTCCCGACTGCGAGGGCACCCGGCTCGCCGCCGAGGCCCGGTCGTCGAAGATCGGAGGGATCAACATCGCCGACGCGTGTGCGAGGGAGATCAGGGACCTGGCCGCATGGGTCCGCGGCCTCGACGAGCCGTCGGTCGCGCCGCTGCTCGCCAAGCTCCTGCACACCCTCGACTCGTTCGTGGAGATCGGCCTCGGCTACCTCTCGCTGGAGCGGCCGGCGGGCACCCTGTCGGGCGGCGAGGCGCAGCGCGTCAAGATGATCCGCCACCTCGGATCCTCGCTCACCGACACCACGTACGTCTTCGACGAGCCCACCATCGGGCTGCACCCCCACGACATCCAGCGGATGAACGACCTGCTGCTGCGGCTGCGGGACAAGGGCAACACGGTGCTCGTCGTCGAGCACAAGCCGGAGGCGATCGCGATCGCCGACCACGTCGTCGACCTCGGTCCCGGCGCCGGCACGGCGGGCGGCACCGTCTGCTTCGAGGGCACCGTCGAGGAGCTGCGGAGCAGCGACACCATCACCGGCCGCCACTTCGACGACCGGGCCGTCCTCAAGGACGCGGTGCGCAAGCCCACCGGCACGCTGGAGATCCGCGGCGCCACCCGCCACAACCTCAAGGACGTCGACGTCGACATCCCGCTCGGTGTCCTGTGCGTCGTCACCGGCGTCGCCGGCTCCGGCAAGAGTTCGCTGATCCATGGCTCCGTCCCCGCCTCCGAGGACGTGGTGTCGGTCGACCAGGCACCCATCCGCGGCTCCAGGCGCAGCAACCCGGCGACGTACACCGGACTGCTCGACCCGATCCGCAAGGCGTTCGCGAAGGCCAACGGGGTCAAGCCGGCGCTGTTCAGCGCCAACTCCGAGGGGGCCTGTCCCACCTGCAACGGCGCGGGCGTCATCTACACCGACCTCGGCATCATGGCCGGCGTCGAAACACCCTGCGAGGACTGCGAAGGCAAGCGGTTCGACGCCTCGGTGCTGGAGTACCGCTTCGGGGGCCGTGACATCAGCGAGGTGCTCGCGATGCCGGTGACCGAGGCCGCGGAGTTCTTCGGGGCCGGCGAGGCGCACACACCGGCCGCCCACCGCATCCTCGGCCGGCTCGCCGACGTCGGACTCGGTTACCTCACCCTCGGCCAGCCGCTGACCACGCTGTCCGGCGGCGAGCGGCAGCGGCTCAAGCTGGCCACCCACATGGGAGACAAGGGCGGCGCCCGATCCGTCGTCGTACTCGACGAGCCGACCACCGGTCTCCACCTCGCCGACGTCGAGCAGTTGCTCGGTCTGCTCGACCGGCTCGTCGACTCCGGCAAGTCGGTCATCGTCATCGAGCACCACCAGGCGGTCATGGCGCACGCCGACTGGATCATCGACCTCGGCCCCGGCGCCGGCCACGACGGCGGCCGCATCGTCTTCGAGGGCACCCCCGCCGACCTCGTCGACGCCCGTTCCACCCTCACCGGCGAGCACCTCGCGGCCTACGTCGGCAGCTGACCGGGGCCCTCGCGGAAACCGCGAGCGACGAGCGGGGGAGCCCCGGGGGCGCCGGTGTGGGCCACATGGGCCCGCCCCGGCGCCGGCGCGTCCGGGTTCGTGTGGTTCCTACGGTTGGTCCACGGTGACGAACCCGCGCGGGGGAGGCGGTGGGTCGCGCTCAGCGCAGCACGGGGAAGCCGAAGGAGTACCCCTGCTGCTTCAGCCACGGCAGGATCTCGCGCAGGGCGGCCACGGTCTGCGAGCGGTCGCCGCCCGCGTCGTGGAAGAGGAGGGTCGGGCCGTTGGGGACCTCGTTCTCGACGGTGGAGATGATGGCGTCGGTGCCGGGACGCTCGAAGTCCTTGGAGTCGACGTTCCAGCCCAGCGGCCGCATCCCCCGGGAAGCGGCGAGGTGGCGGCTGTACGGGGTGAAGGCACCGCCGGGGGCCCGGTAGTACAGCGGCCGGACGCCTCCCGAAGCCTTGGTGATCATGCGTTCGGCGTCCAGGATCTGCTGTGACTGGTAGGAGTCGGACTTGGTGTCCATGGTGGTGTCGTGCGAGACCGTGTGGTCGCACAGCCGGTGCCCGGCAGCCACCACGGCCTTCACGAGGTCCGGATGGGCCTGGGCCTGCGTGCCCACCATGCAGAACGTCGCCTTCACACCGTTGTCCCGCAGGACCTGAAGGACCTGCGGCGTCCAGTCCGGGTCCGGCCCGTCGTCGATGGTGATGTTGACGCCCCGGGCGCCGCGGTCCGAGGCATGGACGATCTCCACCGGCACCGGCGCCCGGCCGGGCTCGGCGGCTCCCGATGCCGAGGGGCGCGCCGAGGCGCCCGCACCCGCCTGCCGCCCGTCGACGGGACCGGCCTGCGCCGTCCATACCGACGTCGCGGCGGCCACCGCGGTCACCCCGACCGCCGCCGCGATTACCCGGCCGTACCATCCCCGCCCGCCATGCCGCGCCATGTCCGCCCTGTTCTCGGTCGTCTCGGTGTATCCCCTGCAGCTGTGAGGACGGAGAAAGACCGCCGCGGGATCCGTCTGTTACTGATCACGGACAATTCCGCAGGCGATCTGGAACGCACGGGCATCCGCGCGGTGTTGAGGACCGCACGGGTGTGTTCGATGTGGTCGCCGGCCCAGTAGCCGGTCGGCGGTCCCCGGGGACATGCTGCTCGTCCTTGCCGCGGCGCCGGCGGGGGGCCGAGACGACGCCGGGGTCGATGGGGGGATGGGGGATGAGGACGTACGCGGATGACTGCTCAGGGCCGGATGAGTAGGCGTACTCAGGGAATCGGCGGCCTGTCGGCCGAAGCTGGGAAGCGACCTGAACATTCAGATGGGGGACCGACATGAACACCCGACGACTGCGCACCCTGGCCCGACTCGCCTTCGCCACCCCGGCCTCGCTCGTCTATCTGGCCCTGGTGGCGGCGGCCGCCGCCTTCCTCGCCTGGGACCAGATCCTCGTCTCGACACACGAGGACGCGTCCTTCTCCGGCGTCTACCTGATCGCCCTCGCCTCGCCCACGTTCTTCCTCTTCCTCAGTGCCGGCGAGACGCTGCTGCAGGCCGGTGCCGAAGTACCAGGATGGTTCTTCTACACCGCCCTCGTCCTCTCCGTGCTGATCCAGGCGACCGTCATCGGCGCCCTCCAGCAGCGCCTGCGCCGTTCGCACGGCGGCCCGCGCAGGCAGCGGCCACAGGGTGCCTGAGGGGGTTCCCGTGTGGGGCCCTTCCCGGGGAGGGGCGTCGCATCTGCCTGCCCCGGGTGTCAGGGAAGCGGGATCGAGCGCAGGGCCCGGTGCTTCCTCGGCTCGACGACGACATGGCCCGAATCGCCTCCTGGCGTGATGAGGAGGGGGTATTCGCCGCTCTTCGTCTGCGGACACCACGCGGCGATGCGCGGCGCGGCGGCTCCCGTCCCGTCCGGGCCGGCGCGCAGGTCGATCGTGATCACCCGGTCCCTGGTCGAAGCGTTCGCGGGGGTGAAGGTGACGAACCGCCCACCGGCCAGGCCGGCTTCATCGGTGGTGGTGTCGTAACTCCACAGTCTCCGGTGGCGTTCGAGGTCGTAGGCGTTCCAGGCACCGGCGCCCGGATCCTCCGCGCTGTCCTCGTGCAGCACCAGCACACCGTCGGACGAGATCACACCCCGTTCGGGCTTCATACCGGTGTCCTCGGCGGTCGCCAGCGGCTGGAGCGTGGCCGGGTCGAGACGGCGCAGCGGCGGAAAGGTGTCCCCGGCGGACAGCGGGCTCCCGGCGCACACCAGGTAGCGGCCGCCGAAGATCAGGCGGGGGCACTCGAGGGCCGAGGGGCTGGTCGCGACGGTGTCGCCGGTACGGGCGTCGCGGGCGGTGGCCTTCTTGCCGTCGGTGGTGTAGACCCGGTTGCCGATCACGGCGATCCCCCCAGTGGGGTCCGCGTCGACGGACTTCTGCCACAGAGGTGCGCCGTCGGAGGCCCGGAACGCATCGAGAGTGAGGTCCGTGAAGCCCTCGGACGGCACGGAATCGCCGGTGCCGAGGGCGTACACGGTCCCGGAGGTCGCCGCGATGCCGAGGTAGGAGCGCCGGGAGGGCAGCCGGTGGGTCCAGGCCGCCTTGCCCGTCCGCAGGTTCGCGGCGCGCAGCACTCGGCCGCCAATGGTCACCGCGCGTTCGTCGGCCGCCTCGACGACCAGTCCGCCGTTCTTGCCGCCGGTGCTGGTCGCCGGGACGCTCCAGGTGACCGCGCCGGTGGCACGGGACCGCCCGACGAGCCCGTCGGGAGCGGTACTGCACACGACCTGATGGGCCGTGGCGCCACAGGTCCCGGACGCCTCCCGCGCGGAGAGGGACTTGGTCCAGGCCCGCCAGGGTCCTGCGACGGCCACGGCGGTACGGGCCACGGTGGACGACGAGACAGGGCCGGGTCCGGAACCCGAGCCGTTGGGCTGAGCGTTCTGCGCGCCCGAGCACCCGACGAGGATCGCCATGCCGGCCATGAGCGCCGTCCTTCGCACCCGCCGCAGTCGCGCCATTCGAAAGTCACCTCCGGGTAGGGCCGTACGCCCGCAGAGACGACCCGTTGCCACCGGCGATGGTTGCACGGTTCGAGGCGCTGATGACGTTCGCGGGTGCGCCCCGCGGCCTTGTGGCCGACGCCCGGGTGGGAACATCGCGAAGGTTTCTTACCGGAGGTGTGGACAAGGGCTGACGGGGTATGCGCGCGGATGTGCTGGCCAGGGGAGTAGTGATGCGGATGGAGCCCGACGGGATGGAGCGTTCACTCGCCCCGGATCCCGGCTCGGCCGAGTTCACTGCCGCCTTGGAAGGGGACAGCGCCTCGATCGCCGAGGCCCGGCGGGTGGCGGCCGACTTCCTCATTCGCGTACAGACCGAGTACGGGCTGCCGGTGACCGAGCGCGCGATGGATCTGACGCAGCTGGTCGTCAGCGAGTTGGTCACCAACGCCTGCAAGTACGCGCCCGGCCCGGCACTGCTGTGTCTGCGGGTGACCGGGGCCGTGGTGGAGATCGAGGTCTGGGACAGCGACCCGGTGCTGCCGGTGGCGCGGGCGGCGGACGCGGGGCGGGTGGGGCAGCACGGGTTGGAGATCGTGATGGCCGTGGTGCAGGGCTTCTCGGCGCGCCGCGAACCGGTCGGCAAGCGCATCACGGCCCACCTGCCGCTCCTGGACGACCCGATGCCGCCCGCCGGCTGACCGTCCCGTGCCGGGGCGGACCGTACTTCCTCCGGGGCACCGGCAGTCGTCGATTGTCAGTGGCGGATGCGAGCCTGCATGGCATGGATGAGCTGGAGTTCATGCGTGGCCGCGTCTACGGCGCCGACCACGACGACGCCGGGCCCCGGCCCGGCCGCCTCTACGTGGAGCTGGTCGGCGGGCCCCTGGACGGTCTGCTGCTGGACGTCACCGGACGGCCCGACCACGAGCTGCGCGAGGGCGTGGCACTGGCGACCGAGATAGGCGCCTACGGGCCCGGCGGGCACACCCTGTACACACCTCGTGCCGAGGACACCCGCCGCTTCGACTGGCGGGGCGACGCACCGTGACCACGGCAGGGACCCCCGTCGACGTTCACAGACCCGCTCCTGCGCCCCGAACGGTCAGGGGAACAGGGAAGCCAAGTCGGGCTTCTTGCCCCCGAAGAGGCCGTCCTTCTCACTGAGTGAGGCCAGTTTTTCCAGCGAGGCCATGTCGACCTGCGGTGGCCAACTGGGCAGAGTGAGGTTCTTCAGGATGTCGCCGCTGATCCTGGTGTACGTGGTGAGGATCTGGCGTGCCTCGTCCGGGTGGGCGGAGGCGTACCGCAGCGACTCGGTCACCGCCTCGGTGAACCTCTTCACCAGGTCGGGCTTCTGCTCGGTGAGCCGCGTCGAGGTGAAGTACGTCGCCACCGTGAGCTTCGGGTCCGTCTCGGCGAAGGGCGAGGCCACGACGCGGGCGCCCTGCGCCTTGGCGATCGTCTGGGCGGGCTCGCCCATCCAGGCGGCGTCGACCCGGCCGCCGTCCAGCGCGGCCGGCATCTGGTCGAACGGTATCTCGACGAACTTGACCCCGGCCGGGTCGCCGCCGGCCCGGCGGACCGACTCGCGCACCGTGGTGTCGCCGATGTTCTGCAGGGTGTTGACCGCGACCGTGTGTCCGGCGAGGTCCTTGGCCGACTTGACGGTGCTGTCCTTCCTGACCGTCACGCCGGTGACGTCGGCGCCCACCTTGCCGTTGGTGGCCGCGCCGTTGGCCACGGACGTGACCGGAACTCCCTTGACCTGGGCGACCATCAGCGATGTCGTGTTGCTGAACCCGAACTGGAACTGCCCGCTCACCACGCCGGGAATGATCGCCGCGCCGCCCTGGGCACTCACCATCTCCAGCTTGATGCCGCGGCTGCTGAAGAAGCCCTTGCGCTGTCCCAGGTAGAGCGGTGCGACATCGACGATCGGAATGATGCCCACCTTGACCGTGGTGGTCCCGCCCGAGGCGGACGAGCCGCCCAACCCGGAGTCCGAGGACCCGCATCCGGCCGCACCGAGGATGGTGATCAGTACTGCGCCAAGCCCGAGAACGCGCCTTCGCATGGGCTCCTCCTGACGGAAAGCAGGTGTGCATGGCGTGAGTAATCGCGGTAAGCGGACGAGTCGTACGGGAGGGTCGATGTTGTGCACTTTGTCGACGGCCGCAATCTACACACGTGATTTCCTGCTGTCAGCAGTTCGCACCGTAGCCGCCCTCCTTGTTTCAGACCGGCGAACTGTGGTCTCTCGCACTGAAGTTGGTGGGAGGCTGGCGTCAGCCGTTCACGGGCGAGGTGGTCGTGGCGGTGGTGACGGTTGTCGAGAGGAGAGCACCGTGACGAAGAACGGCTCCCACGTCGAGGAGACCGACACCAACAGGCCGCACCCTGCCCGGATCTACGACTATCTGCTGGGCGGCACGACCAACTACGCGGTGGATCGACAGGCCGGCGACCGACTCGCCGTTGCCGCACCGGAGGTGCGGATCGGTCTGAGGGCCAACCGGGCCTTCCTGCGGCGCGCGGTGCGGTACGTGGTCGGCAGCGGCGTCCGCCAGATCCTCGACATCGGCACCGGACTGCCCACTTCGCCGAACGTGTACGAGACCGCCCGGGAGGCGGCACCGGACGTACGGGTCGCGTACGTCGACAACGACCCGATCGTGGCGGCACACGCGGGCACGCTGCTCGGCGGCTCCGGCGCGACCGGTGTCGTACTCGCCGACCTGCGTGAGCCGCAGGCGATCGTCGACCACCCCGGCATTCGCCGAGTCATCGACTTCGCCGAGCCGGTCGCTCTGCTCCTCGTCGCCGTCGTCCACTTCCTCACCGACGAGGACAGGCCCGAGCAGATCGTCGCCGCCCTGCGCGACGCGCTGCCGGCCGGCAGCTTCCTGGTGCTCTCGCACGCCACCGGCGACTTCGCCGACCGCAGCGAGGCGCAGGCCGTCTACCACAAGGCCACCGCCTCCCTGAACCTGCGCTCGCGCGCCCAGGTGGAGCGATTCTTCGACGGCTTCGACCTGGTCGAACCAGGCGTCACGCAGGTCCCGTTCTGGCGCCCGGACACCCCGCCGCCCGCGAGGTCCGGCGAGATCGGCTTCTACGGGGGCGTGGCGCGCACGCCCGGCGCCGTCCGCGTCGGCGGCTGATCGGCGTGGGATCGACAACGGTCCCTGGCCGTACGGCTGCTGTATAACCGGACCATGATCTATCACGTCGTGCCGCTCGACGAGTGGAATGCCAGCACCGACCAGCCGTACGCCCCGGCCTCCCTCGCGGAGGAAGGATTCGTCCACTGTTCCCCCGACGAGGCGACCACACTGATCATCGTCAACACGTTCTACCCCACCGCTCCCCGGCCGCTGCTGGCGCTGCTCCTCGACGAGGACCGGCTCACCGCCAGGTGCGCTTGGGAGGCGGCGGCTCCCGCCCCGCCACCCGGGGTCGCCGACAGCACCCTGTTCCCGCACGTCTACGGGCCCATCAACCGCGACGCCGTCGCACGTGTCCTCGAAGTCCGGTGGGACGAGGAGGGGCGGGCAACGGGACTGACGCCTGCCCGCTGACGAACCAGGGGCCCCGCGCTCGCGGAATCCGGACGGCCTCGGCGTGTGGTGCCCATGCGCGTCCGGCGTCGAGGGCCCTGGCGATCCGTGTGCCGCTCACATCGATGCCGGACAGTTTGGCGGTCGGCGCACACGCCTCTCGTCCCCCAACTCGTCCGCACCGGCGGGACGTGCCGCTGGTCGGCGAGGACGTACGGGGCGAAGCCCGCGGGGCCGGCGGCCGGGACCGTGCCCCGACACCCTCCCGGTGGGGGGCCGGTCTCGGGGGGATCAGTGACTGCGGGTGCGGTGGCCGTTGTACTGCTCGTCGGAGACCTTCTCCAGCCAGGTCGTCTCCGGCCGGTCGTCACCCGGGCCCTCCCACAGGGCCAGGTGCTGCATGAACCGGTCCGGTGTCGCACCGTGCCAGTGCTCCTCGCCGGGTGGACAGGTCACCGTCTCCCCGGGGCGGGCCTCGAAGACCGTGCCGTCGCGGGTGCCGATCAGCGCGACGCCCTCGACGACGTGCAGGGTCTGCCCGACGGCATGGTGGTGCCACGCCGTGCGGGCGCCCGGGGAGAACCGCACCATGTTGGCGCGCATCCGGGACGGCTCCTGGCCGGCGTGGATGACGTCGAACCAGACGTCGCCGGTGAACCAGTCCTCGGGGGCCTTCACGGTGGGCTGAGGCTTGACGAACTCCATCGGTGTCCTTCTCTGTACGAAATCTCCCTGGTACGCGCCGCGTGTTCCACGCTCGCAGCAGAGCGCCGGCTCGCACAGGGGAGAGTTTCCTCCGGGGACAGAAACAACCTGGAAAAAACTGTCCTACCCAACGGGCCGGGTCGGCGGCCCGCGCATCACGGGCCTCGACAAGCCCGCGCGAACCGATCCTCCGCGCCGTTCGTGCCGTCGGCGGTTTGACGCAGGGCTCCTTGGAAACACGTTCGGCGAACCGACAGCGAGGAGAAATTCTGCTATGGGCATCATCGCGTGGATATTCATCGGTCTGCTTGCCGGCGCCATTGCCAAGGCGCTCATGCCGGGCAAGGACCCGGGCGGAATCATCATCACCATGCTCATCGGTATCGCCGGTGGTCTCCTCGGAGGCTTCCTCGGCAAGGTGATCTTCGGAGTCGACTCGATCGACGGGTTCTTCGACCTGTCCACATGGATCGCGGCCATCGTCGGCTCCGTCATCCTTCTCGCGCTGTACCGGCTGATCGCCGGCCGCGGGCACGGACACCGGGGCGGGCACGTCCATGCATGACGATCCCCGGACAGTCGGTGGCCGGTAGGGAGCACGACACACGGAAGTGAAGAGCGCGAGCGCCCCCGTCTTCGGACGGGGGCGCTCACACACGTCCGGCGGCAGTAGGGTCGTCGGCATGACCGACGACTCCCTGCGCTCCGTCACCGTCGAGCGAACCGGCACCGGCCACTTCACCGCGACCAACGCCCGTGGCGGCACCCTCAGCTTCGGTACCGGTTCTGACGGCGACACCGACTTCACCCCGGTCGAGTTGCTGCTCGCCGCGCTCGGAGGCTGCACCGCCGTGGACGTGGACATCGCCACCAGCCGCCACGCGGAGCCGACCAGGTTCTCCGTCGCGGTGACCGGCAACAAGATCAGTGATGAGCTCGGCAACCGGATGACCGATCTCGCGGTCACCTTCTCCGTCGCCTTCGCGGACACCGAAGGCGCGGAGCGCGCCCGGGCGATCCTGCCCCGGGCGGTCAAGACCTCCCACGACCGGCTCTGCACGGTCAGCCGCACGGTCGAGACCGGCACGCCGGTCACCGCGACCGTCGAGGACGCCTGACCCCTCCCGAGATCTGGCCGCCGAACCACAGTCCCCGCCGGTGCGTACCCTTTTCCCGTGTCAGCCTCCCGCCTGCGTCGCGTCGCCGTTCTCGTGCTCGACGGAGCCAAACCTCTCGATGTCGGCATCCCCGCGCAGGTGTTCACCACGCGCGCGAGCATGCCGTACGAGGTGCGGCTGTGCGGCGCGGCACCTGGTCTGGTGGCCGGGGGAGACGGCCTGTCGTACCACGTCGCTCATGGCCTCGACACCCTCGCGTGGGCCGACATCGTCTTCATCCCCGGCTATCGGTTCCCGGACCGCGACGACCCGGCGCAGGCCGTCGTCGACGCGCTGATCGCCGCCCACGAGCGGGGCGCACGGCTCGCCGCCATCTCGACGGGTGCCTTCGCGCTCGCCGCCACAGGTCTGCTCGACGGCAGGCGAGCCACGACGCACTGGCACTACACGCGGGCCCTCACGGCGAGGCATCCGCTCGTCCGGGTCGACGAGAACGTCCTGTTCGTCGACGAGGACAGCGTGCTGACCTCGGCCGGGGCCGCCTCGGGCATCGACCTGTGTCTGCACATCCTGCGCGGCGACCTCGGCGTGGCCGCGTCGAACCACGCGGCCCGGCGCCTGGTCGCGGCCCCCTACCGCAGCGGCGGTCAGGCGCAGTACGTGCCGCGCAGCGTGCCCGAGCCGCTCGGTGAGCGGTTCACCGCCACCCGTGAGTGGGCGCTGCGCCGGCTCGGCGAGCCGCTCACTTTGGAGACACTGGCCCGGCAGGCCGCGGTCTCGCCGCGCACGTTCTCGCGGCGCTTCGTCGAGGAGACCGGGTACACGCCGATGCAGTGGGTGATGCGGGCCCGTATCGACATGGCCCGCGAGTTGCTCGAGCGTTCGCAGCGCGGTGTCGAGCAGATCGCCGCCGACGTCGGCCTCGGCACCGGCGCGAATCTGCGGCTGCACTTCCAGCGCATCCTCGGCACGACCCCGAGCGAATACCGGCGCACCTTCGCCCAGGGCGAGTGATCCGGCAGCGGAAGCCCGGAACGCGTTCCGGCGTGGCGCGATCCTTTTGAACCGTGGCGATCACGCCACTGTCAGCGGTACCCGCCCGCGAGCGAGCCTGGTGGCGAACGGAAGGGACACCATTCATGACTCGTATCGCCATCAACGGATTCGGCCGCATCGGACGCAACACGCTGCGCGCACTGCTCGAACGCGGCAGCGACCTCGAAGTCGTCGCCGTCAACGACCTCACGGAACCCGCCACCCTCGCGCGACTGCTCGCCTACGACAGCACGGCCGGCCGCCTCGGCCGTCCGGTGACCGTCGACGGGGACACCCTCGTCGTCGACGGCCGCCGCATCACGGTGCTCGCCGAGCGCGAACCGGCTCGACTGCCGTGGGCCGAGCTGGCTGTCGACATCGTCCTGGAGGCGACCGGCCGCTTCACATCGGCGAAGGCCGCCCGCGCGCACCTCGACGCCGGTGCGCGGAAGGTGCTCGTCAGCGCGCCGTCGGACGGCGCCGACGTCACGCTCGCGTTCGGGGTCAACACCGACGCGTACGACCCCGGCCTGCACACGATCGTCTCGAACGCCTCGTGCACGACCAACGCCCTGGCCCCGCTGGCCGCCATACTCGACGAGCTCGCCGGTATCGAGCACGGCTTCATGACGACGGTGCACGCCTACACGCAGGAGCAGAACCTGCAGGACGGACCGCACCGCGACGCCCGGCGCGCCCGGGCGGCAGCCGTCAACATCGTGCCCACCACCACAGGCGCCGCCAAGGCGATCGGCCTCGTGCTGCCGAACCTGGACGGCAAGCTGTCCGGCGACTCGATCCGCGTGCCGGTTCCGGTGGGCTCCATCGTCGAACTCAACACGACCGTGGCCCGCGACGTGACGCGCGACGACGTGCTGGCGGCGTACCGCACCGCCGCGGAGGGGCCGCTCGCCGGCGTCCTGGAGTACTCGGACTTCCCGCTCGTGTCCTCCGACATCACGGGAAACCCGGCCTCGTCGATCTTCGACTCGGCCCTCACCCGGGTCGAGGGCCGCCATGTGAAGGTGGTCGCCTGGTACGACAACGAGTGGGGCTTCTCGAACCGGGTGATCGACACGCTGGAACTGCTCGCCACCCGCTGACCCACGTCGAGGGCGACATCGCCGCGCGGGCCGCACGGGCCGCCCGGACCCGGCTCAGGGCTTGATGCCCACCCCGGTCCACAGGCTCACGGTGGCGTCCGTGAGCGCCTCTGCCGGCTGGTCGCCGTTCGGCGCGTCGGGGCGCCAGCGGTGGCCCACGGTGATGCCGGGGTCGAGGACGTCGAGGCCGTCGAAGAAGCGGGCGACGTCCTTCTGGGAGCGGAACCGCACCGGCGTCCCGGCGGCGGTGTAGATGTCGGTGACCTTCTGCCAGGTCGCCGGGTCGAAGTCGGGCGTGCAGTGGCTCAGGGCCAGGGCGCTGCCCGAGGGCAGGGCGCCGAGCAGGCGGCCCACGATTCCGTATGGGTCCTGGGCGTCGGTGACGAAGTGCATGAGTGCGTTCATCGACAGGGCCACCGGCCGGTTCAGGTCCAGGACCTCGGCCAGCTCCGGGGCGTCGAGCAGCGCCTCCGGGTTGTTGACGTCCGCCTCGATGTACGTGGTGCGGCCCTCGGGGGTGCTGCGCATGAGGCGTTCGGCGTACTTGAGGACCAGGGGGTCGTTGTCGGCGTACACCACGCGCGCCTCGGGGACCACGCTCTGGGCCACCTGGTGCAGGTTCGGCTCGGTGGGGATGCCGGTGCCGATGTCGAGCCACTGACGGATGCCGTGTTCCCGCGCCAGGACACGGGTCGCCCGGTGCATGAAGGCCCGGTTCTCGCGGGCGCACACGAAGATGCCGGGGTAGGCCGCGGCGACCGTCTCGGCGGCCTGCTTGTCCATGTCGAAGTGGTCCTTGCCGCCCAGGTAGTAGTCGTACATGCGGGCGGAGTGCGGCCTGCTGGTGTCTATGCCCCGTGCGGCGTGGGTGCTGCTCATGCTGTCCTGTCCCCTTCGGTGGTGTGCGCGGTGTGCCGGGCGGGTCGCGGCCAGGGCAGGCTCGGATCCTTCCCGCTTGCGGTTGGCTCTAGCGGGCCGTCAGATGATCGGCCAGGCCCTTCTTGATCCCTTGGACGAACGCCGAGATCTCCTCGGGCGTGTAGATCAGCGCGGGACCGGTGGGGTCCGTCGACTGCCGCAACGCGATGCGTCCGTCGGCGAGTTGCTTGGTCTCCACGCACTGGCCCCCGTTGGGACCGCTCCACGGGCACTCCCAGCCCTGCTCTCCGAGGTCGGAGGCGGGCATCCCGTTGTACACACTGCCGTCGGCGAAGGTCATGAGTACTCCTTGCGCATGCGTTGGAGCAGGGCCCGGCTCTCCGCGGAGGAGGTCAGGAGGGACATCCGGTTGTGCGCCTCGAGATGGGTGGCGACATCGGAGCGCTGGTCCAGGTACACGGAGGCGGACAGGATCTCGCTGTAGACGACGTCGGGCAGTTCCGGCTCCTCGAACCGGAAGTAGGTGAAGGGCGCGCACGCTCCGACGTGTGCCCCCGCGGAGAACGGCACGATGTCGACGCTGACGTGCTCCAGCTCCGAGACCTCCAGGAGCCGCTCGATCTGCTCGCGCATGACCTCGTTGCCGCCCGCCACCCGGTGCAGGACGGCCTCTTCCATCACCACCCACAGCGTGGGGGCGCCGGCCTTCTCCAGCAGGCCCTGGCGCCGCAGCCGCAGATCGACACGCCGCTCCAGGTCCTCCTCGCTGTCGTTGGGAAAGCCTCCGCGCAGGACGGCGCGCGCGTACCCGGGCGTCTGCAGCAGCCCGGTGACGTACTGCGGCTCGTAGGTGCGCAGGGTCTTGGCACCGCTCTCCAGACTCACGTAGGCGGTGAACCAGCTCGGCACCACGTCGCGGTAGGCGTGCCACCAGCCCGGCTCGTTGGCCCGCTCGGCGAGCTCGACGAACTCGTCGATCTCCTGCTGGCCGGCCCCGTACGTCTGCAGCAGCTTCTCCACGTACAGGGGCTTGAGTGCGACTTCCGCCTTCTCCAGACGGCGAATGGTCAGCGACGTCACCCGCAGTGCCTTGGCCGCGTCGTCCAGGGACACGTCCGCGCCGAGCCGTCTGTCCTGGAGCCGGCGGCCGAGGATCATGCGCAGGACGGTCGGTGCGCTGGTGCCCGCACCGGAACGAGCATCGCTCACTGCGCTACCTCCTGAGGATGTGTCACCGGCGTCGGTCCGAGAGTCACTTGAGGAACCTGTCCCATGTCTCACGGATACCGTCTTCCTGAAATTATCAGGGAGCCAGTTGCAGGGTGAACTCGACTGCGAGCATAGTTACGTGTGCAAGCGGTTCCTTCGGACGCGAGGGCATCGTCGTCAACCACCCCACCACTACGCGGAGTTGACGCGCAGCCACCCTGCGGATCCACCGACTCCGTCACGCCGGGACCACCCCCTCACCCGGCCGGCCTGTCGGTGCGCCGCTCTCCCCTGCGCTCCTCCTGATGGAAGGCGACAAGCGTGTCCCCCCACACGACTTCCTCCCCCCGGCCCATAGACGTCGTGAGCCCGGAGCGCACGCACTGGATCGAGCTGCCCGCGCACCGATCCAGTGTCAGGGTCGCCCGCCATGCGATGGACGCCCGCATGACCGCCTGGCGGCTGCCCGCCGAGACCTCCGCGGACGCGGTGCTCCTGGTGTCGGAACTGGTCACCAACGCGGTGTGCCACACACCCGGTGCGAGTGTCCTGTGCGGCATCGGGCGCATCGCCGACGACTGCCTCCGCCTGGAGGTCCACGACCACGCCCACACGGTCGGCACACCGTCCCGGTGCTCGCCGGGGCCCGAGGACGAGGGCGGTCGCGGCCTGTTCCTGGTGCAGGAGATCGCGCACACCTGGGGGGTGGACCGTTCCCGGCGCACCGGCGGCAACGCGGTGTGGGCGACCTTGGTCATTCCCGGCTGAGAGTGTCTAGGCGGCCATAGCGCGCCGCAGGCGCAGCGTGAGGATCTGGAAGGGACGCAAGGACAACTCGACACCCGCCTCGGTGTGCCGGTGGGCCGTCGGGTCGTCAAGGGGGCGCTCGAGCAGGTCGGTAGCGGTGACCGAGGCCAGCGGGAAACCGGTGGTGAGGGTGGCGCGGGCGCGGGTGCCGCGGGACTCGTAGAGGCGGACGACGACGTCGCCGGTGCGGTCGTCGGCGAGCTTGACGGCTTCGACGATCACACCCTGGTGGTCGACGGAGACCAGGGGGGCCACAGTCGCGCTGCCGGGCACGGTGCGCTCGGGCAGGTTGAAGCGGTAGCCCTCGCGGGTCGCCTCGGCGACATCGGCGCCGATCACCAGGGCGTAGCCGAGCCGGTGGGTGCCCTGGTCGGCGTCCGGGTCGGGGAAGACGGCGGCGCGCAGCAGGGAGAGGCGGACCGTGGTGGTGGTACCGCCGTCGGGGCGCACGTCACGCGTGACGTCGTGGCCGTAGGAGGAGTCGTTGACCAGGGCGGCGCCCCAGTCGGGCTCGCCGACGTGCAGGAAGCGGTGGGCGCAGACCTCGAACTTGGCCGCGTCCCAGCTGGTGTTGGTGTGCGTAGGGCGTTCGACGTGTCCGAAGGGGATCTCGGCGGTCGAGTGGGCGGCCCGTACGTCCAGCGGGAAGGCGGCCTTGAGAAGCTTCTCCCGTTCGTGCCAGTCGACGACGGTGTCGATCACCAGCCGCCGGGAGCCGGCCGGCAGGGTCAGCGACTGTTCGATCCTCGAGGCGCCGAAGACGCGGACCACGCGGATGCCCTCGCGGGTCGCGGTGACGGACTGAGCCTCGGTGAGGTCGCGGACGGTGTTGCGGTAGAAGACGTCGATGTCCCAGGCGTCCCACTGGTTGGGGAAGTCCTGGTGCAGCTGCAGCAGGTTGCCCACCGCACCCGGTGCCAGGGCCTCCCGGCCGGCGGTGTGGTCGTAGGCGGAGGTGACCAGGCCACGGCCGTCCACCGCGATACGGACCAGCCCGTTGTCGAGGACGAACCCCTCGCCGTCCGTGACCGGTCGTACGGGCGCGTCGGCCGTCCCGGTGCGCGCGCTCGCGCCGAGCGCCGTGACGCCGCCGCGGGCGTGCGGGGCGGCGTTGAACACGACCGTTCCGCCGGGCGGACCGGCCAGGGTCCGCTGGGCCGCGCCGATGAGGTCCTCCAGCTCCCGGGCGACTGCCGCGTACGTCTCCTCCGCCTCGCGGTGCACCCAGGCGATCGACGTCCCGGGCAGGATGTCGTGGAACTGGTGCAGCAGCACCGTCTTCCACAGCCGGTCCAGCGCTTCGTACGGGTAGGGGTGGCCGTGGCGCACGGAGGCCGTGGCCGCCCACAACTCGGCCTCACGCAACAGGTGTTCGCCGCGCCGGTTGCCCTGCTTGGTGGCGAGCTGGCTGGTGAGGGTGCCGCGGTGGAACTCCAGGTACAGCTCCCCGGACCACACCGGGGCCCCGCCGTTGTCCTCGTACTCGGCGTGTGCCCGGTGGAAGAAGTCGGCGGGCTTCTCGATGTCGACGCGGGCCGAGCCCTCCAGGTTCTTCAGGCGTGCGGCGCGGGAGAGCATCTCGCGGGTGGGGCCACCGCCGCCGTCGCCGTAGCCGAAGGGGATCAGGGAATGGCCGGAGCCGGCCTTGTCCTGGAAGTTGCGTACGCTGTGGGCCACTTCGGCACCCGACAGCTCTCCGTTGTAGGAGTCCACCGGCGGGAAGTGGCTGAAGATCCGGGTGCCGTCGATGCCCTCCCACCAGAACGTGTGGTGGGGGAACTTGTTGGTGGTGTTCCAGGACATCTTCTGCGTCAGGAACCAGCGCACCCCGGCCAGCTTCATCAACTGCGGCAGGGCCGCGTTGTACCCGAAGGTGTCCGGCAGCCACATCTCCTCGGTCTCGACGCCGAACTCCTCCAGGAAGAACCGCTTGCCGTGCACGAACTGACGCACCAGGGCCTCACCGCCGGAGATGTTGGTGTCGGGCTCCACCCACAGGCTGCCGGTCGGCAGGAACTGCCCGGCCTTCGCCTTCTCCTGCGCCCGCGCGTACACCTCGGGCCGGTGCTCCTTGAGCCAGGCGAGTTGCTGCGCCTGTGACATCACGAACCTGAACTCCGGGTGGGAGTCCATGAGCTGGGTGACGTTGGAGACGGTGCGGGCGACCTTGCGCACGGTCTCGCGCAGCGGCCACAGCCAGGCGGTGTCGATGTGCGCGTGCCCGACCGCCGAGACACGGTGGGCGCTCGCGTGCGCGGGTGCCTCGAGGACCGGGGCGAGAGCGGCCCGCGCGGCTGCCGCGCTCCCGCCGACGTCCCCCAGGTCCACCGCGTCCAGGGCCTGTTCGACGGCCCGCAGGATCTGCCAGCGGCGCGGATCGTCGGGGGACAGCTCGGGCATCAGCTGCCCCAGCACGTCGAGATCCTGGACGAGTTCGTAGACGTCCTGGTCGAAGACGGCGAGGTCCAGGCGTCGCAGCCGGTACAGGGGTGCGCCCGGGTCGGCGGCCGGGTCGCCCAGCCACGGTGCGCGGCCGCCCACCGAGGTGGGCCCGAAGGTGAGCTCGCCGGGGGCGGTGTGCATCACGACCGGATTGGCGGCGGCCTCGATGAAGAACGTGAACTCCTCGCCGCCCACGGCCAGTTCGGTGACCGGCAGCCAGGTGTTGCGCGGGTTGAGTGCCTTCACGGCGGTGCCGTCGGCGCTGTGGACCAGGCCCTCCGCGGAGAAGCCGGGGGAGTGGGTGGCGAAGCCGAGGTCCAGGACGGCCTCGACCCGCTCGCCGGCCCACCGGTCGGGAATCGTGCCGGTCACCTTGAACCAGCTCGTGGACCAGGCGGGTCCCCAGAGGTCGCCGACCCGGGCGGGACGGTAGGGGGCGACCAGCCCGTCACGCACCGGCACCGGCTCCCCGGGGACGTTCCAGACCCGCACGTCGAGGGGGACGGAGCGGGCGTGGACGGCGGGCCGGATGCGCTCGTTCAGAACGCGGGCGAGCCGCTGTTCGGTGAGGGCACGGTCGTTGTGCATGAAGTGTCTTCTCCGTGGGGGTGGGGAGTTCGGGACGCGTCAGCCCTTGAGCGCGCCGCCGAGAGCGAAGCCGCCGCCGAGTTTGCGGGCCAGCAGCAGATAGAGCAGGACGACGGGGAGCGAGTACAGCAGCGAGAACGCCGACAACTGCCCGTACTGCGTCTGGTCGTGGGCGCTGAGGAAGGTGAACACGCTGACGGACGCGGGAAGTTTCTCGGGGGACAGCAGCAGGATGAAGGGAACGAAGAAGTTCCCCCACATGCCGATGAACGTGAAGATGGTGACCACGACGACGCCGGGGCGCATCAGCGGCAGCACCACCCGCCACAGCACCTGCATGGTGTTCGCGCCGTCGATCCGGGCGGCCTCCTCCAGGACGATCGGCACGCCGTCCATGAAGTTCTTCATCAGCCAGATCCCGAAGGGCAGCGCGGAGGCGGCCAGGAACAGCGTGGTGCCGGGCATCGAGTCGATCAGGTTCACCTGCACGAACATGCTGTAGACCGGGATCATCACCGCGGTGATGGGCAGGCCGGTGGAGAACAGGATGGCGTAGAGGAACGGCCGCCGCACCCGTGAGCGGTAGCGCGAGAGGGGATAGGCGGCGAGCACCGAGACCACCACGGTCACCGACGTCCCGAAGCCGCACAGCAGCAGGCTGTTGAGCATCGGTCGGTAGGTGGTGTCGACATTGAGGACCGCGTCGAAGTTGTCGAGCGTCAGCGACGAGGGCAGCTTCAGCCGGAAGCTGTTGGTGTCGCTCACCGAGGCCACAAGCATCCACAGCAGCGGCAGCACGTACAGCACCGACACCGCCAGCAGGACGGCGTTGACCGCGAAGCGGCCCAGTCGTGGGCGGCGGCGAGCGGGGCCGGGCGCGGTGACGGCCGTCCGCCGGGCGGGCGTGGTGGGCGGCGTGGCGACGGCGGCCATCAGTCCTCCTCCAGTTTGAGCAGCCGGATGTACACGACGGAGAACAGGGCGCCGACCACCAGCAGCACCAGCGCGATGGCGGTGCCGTAGCCGATCAGGCTGTTCTGGAAGGCCTGCTGGTACATGAAGATCGGCAGCGTCTCGCTCTTGTTGCCCGGCCCGCCGCGGGTCATGGTGTAGATCAGGCCGAAGACGGAGAGCGTCTGCAGCGTGATCAGCATCAGGTTCGTCAGGATCGACGGTCTGATGACCGGCAGGACGACCCGCCACAGCCGCTGCCAGGCATTCGCACCGTCCATCTCGGCGGCCTCTTCCAGCTCCTGCGGCACGTCGTTGACGGCGGCGGTGAAGACCATCATCGAGAACGCGGTGCCACGCCAGACGTTGGCCAGGCACACCGCCAGGATCGGCATCGTGTACAGCCAGTTCTGCTGCGGCAGGTGCACGGCGTCCAGGAGCGAGTTGAGCGAGCCCTGGTTGTAGAAGAAGGCGTACATCAGATAGCCGGCGACCACCTCGGGCAGCACCCAGGCGGCGATGACCACGCCGCTGATGAGTGCCCGCACCGGTTTGGTGGCCTTCTGCATCAGGACGGCGAGGGCGAGCCCGAGCGTGTTCTGGCCGATCACGGCCGAGCCCACCACGAAGACCAGTGTCAGCTTCACCGAGTTGATGAAGTCGGAGTCCTTCAGCGCCCTGGTGAAGTTGTCCCAGCCGACGAAGCTGGTCCCGGAGGCCCCGGTGAGCTGCATGTTCGTGAACGCGTAGTACACGCAGTACGCGATCGGTCCGGCCAGGAAGACGGCCAGCAGGACCACGGCGGGCAACGTCGGCAGGCCGCGCAGCAGCGTGCGGACGGCGGGCAGGGGCGCCGCCCCGCGGGACCGGCGGTCGTGACCTCCGGTCCCGCGGGGCGAGGGGGCGAGCGCGGTCACGAAGCGCTCTCGACGGTCTTGTCGTCGCCCACGGCCGCCTTGACATCGTTATCGAAGGTGGCTGCGGCCTCGTCGACCGAGGCCTGACCGGTGGTCACGGACTCCATGGCCTTCTGGATCGCGGTCGACACCTGGTTGTAGGTGGGCAGACCGGGACGGTAGTGCGTGTCGGCGACCAGCTCGGTGAAGAACTTGTTGGTCGGCACCGAGTCGAGGTACGTCTTGTCCGAAGCGACGTCCGTGCGCACCGCGATGTTGGCGTTGGTGGCGTTCCACTGAGCGGCGTTGGTCTTCGTCTGGAGCGTGGTCGACAGGAACTTCCAGGCGAGATCGGGGTTCTTGGCCTTCGCGGGGATCGACCAGGCCCACCCGCCGGACATGCTGGTACGGCCGGGCGCCTGACCGTTCTGCGTCGGCATGGCCGCGGTGCCCATCACCGACTGCCACTCCTTCCACGGTTTGGCCGCCGCGGAACTCCAGTTGTTCGGCATCCAGGAGCCGTCGATGTCGATGGCCAGCTTGCCCTCGGGGATGAGTTCGGTGCCCACGGCGGTCCCGAAGTTGGCGCCGAGCGCCTGCTCCTTGGACGGACCGAGCCCCTGGCTGTAGAGGGTGTGCACGAAGTCCAGCGCGTCCTTGAAGCCCTGGCTGCCCACGACCCACTTCTTCTGGGAGGCGTCGTAGAGGGACTTGTCGCCGGCCGGGGTGCCGTACAGGAGCATCTCGAAGCCCTGCATGGAGGACGCCTCGCCGCCCGCCTGCCCGGTGTAGAGGTTCAGCGGGGTGACACCGGGCAGCTTCGCCTTGACCTTCCTGGCGGCTGCGATCACGTCGGCCCAGGTCTTCGGCTGCCAGGGCACCGGGATCCCGGCCTTCTGCAGGAGCTGCTTGTTGTACCAGATCCCGCGGGTGTCGGTGTCGTCCGGTACGGCGTACACCTTGCCGTCGGCGGCGCCGGTGACGGCGCCCTTGGCGGCCTTGGCGTACTGCGACCAGTCGGCCCACTTCGCGGTGTAGGTGTCCAGGGGCTTGAGGTAGCCGCCCGCGATGTCGGAGTTGATCAGCGCCGTGTCCTCGTAGATCAGGTCGGGTGCCGTCGCGGGGGAGCGCATCATCAGCTGGATCTTCGTGTAGTAGTCGTTCTCGGAGGCGGTCACCGGAACGAGGCTCACCTTGGTGCCCGGGTTGGCCTTGGTGAACTGCTTCACCATGGTGGCGAGGAAGTTGGCCTGGAGCTTGTTGGTGCTGTCCAGGTTCTGCCAGTAGACCACCTTGATCGACTTGGCCGAGCTACCCGAGGAGCCCGAGCCGCAGCCGGAGACGGCCAGGGCGGTGGCGGCGGTGAGGGCCGCGGCGGTGACGAGTCTGACGCGCACAGTGGTTCCTCCGGAACGTGAAACCTGAGGGAGAGCCGCGAATTTTCCGGGCGGCTAGACCAGGTCGCACGACGCCCCATGCGCGGCGCCACCTTGCGCTGCCTGGCCTGATGGCCCGACTTAGTGGCGTCAGCTAAATCCAATTGATGGATGAAGTCAATGCTTCCGACGTGTAAACTTCCGCCCCGGAGCGCCCGCTGGGGTGCTCGCCGGGGGACCCGGTACGCCGTCGAGGACGGCGGGAGGGCCTGTCAGGTGTCTGGAGTCTGTGCCGTAAGGCGGTCGCGGCGGACCGTACGGGCGCGCATGCCGACGGGTGCGGGGCGGGGCGTCGCGGGGTGAACGAGGCTGATGTGAGGGGTTCAGGTGACCGACAGGTGACGATGCTCAGCGGGACGAACCTGCCGCGGGTCGGCGGCTACAACCAGGCCGTCGTCCTGGACGCCATCCGTACCACGGGGCAGGTGAGCCGGGTCGAGCTGGCGGCACTCACCGGCCTGACCAACCAGACCGTCTCCAACGTCGTGCGCAAGCTGCTGGACGCCGGCCTGGTGGCGGAGTCCGGCCAGGCCCCGTCCAGTGGCGGCAAGCGCCGCACCCTGTTGTCGATGCGGGCCGACGGGGCCTTCGCGGTCGGGGTCCACCTGGATCCCGAGGCCGCGGTGATCGTGGTGGTCGACCTGGCGGGAGACGTCGTCGGAAGCCGCCGACTGCGGCTCACCGATCCCGGCGACCCCGATGATGTCGTGGACCGGGTCGCGCGCGCCGCCGGGCGGCTCGTCGACCGCAGCGGCGTGGACCGCTCCCGCCTGCTCGGCCTGGGCATCGCCGCACCCGGCCCGCTCGACGGCACCTCCGGCGCCGTGGTGTCCCCGCCGAACTTCCCCGGCTGGGGGCGGGTTCCCCTGGCCGGCATGTTCGCCGAGGCCACCGGCCTGCCCGTCGCCCTCGACAACGACGCCACCGCCGCCGCCATCGGCGAGCGCTGGATCGGCGGCGCGGACCGCGCGGGCAGTTTCCTCTTCATCTACGTCGGTACGGGCATCGGTGCCGGCATCGTCCTCAACAACACCGTCCTGCACGGCGACTCGGGCAACGCCGGCGAGTTCGGTCACATGGCCGTGGAGCCCGGCGACCGCGTCTGCCACTGCGGTGCCACCGACTGCCTCGGCCCGTACTGCAGCCCGCCCGCCCTCATCGACGACCTGCTGCGTCTGCACGGCCGGGCCGCCGCCGACCGCATCGGCCTGACCGGTGCGCCCGACTCGGTGCACCACGACTGGAAGGCCCTGCGCCGCGCCACCCGCACGGGCGACCCCGCCGCATGTGACGTCATACGGCGTGCCGCGCGCCGGATCGGAGAGGCGGCAAGGGGAGCCGCCAGCCTGCTCGACGTCAGCCGGGTCGTCCTGGGCGGCGAGGCGTTGCACGGAATCGAACCGATCATGCGCGAGGAGATCGACGCCGCCGTCAACCGCACGTCCGTCGCCCGCACGATCCGGGCGGTCGCCGTCGAACAGAGCGTCATCGGTGACACGGTCGGGGCCGTCGGGGCGGCTTCACTTGTGCTGCACGGCAACTACGCGCCGGGGTGGCGGATGCTGACGGACGTGTCGGGGTGACACCGGCGCCCTGCCGTCGGCGACTGGCGCTTCGCCGGCCCTGACGGACCCGTCTGAATTGAACGTTTCAATCGTCCGGCTGCGTCCTTTCCTCGCTCGCCCTTCGGTCAACTCCCGTGAAAAGTCTTGACGCTTGTCAGGGGCGAGCTTAGCGTCTGCGGCTGCGCAATAAAACGATTCAACCTCGGGGGCCGCCCCGCCGAAGGGAGTCCCGTACGTTGCCCGCACCACGCGACACAGCCGGTCCGTCACGCCGTCAGATCCTGGTCACCGCCACGACCGCCACCACCGCGGCGGCCGTCACCGCGGCCGGACCCGCCGCGACCGCCCACGCCGCCGGCCCGGCCGCCGGCGGGGCCCCCGCCCTCGCGGCCTTCGACCTGTCCGAGGTCCGGCTCCTGGAGGGCCCGTTCCTCGCCAACATGCGCCGCACCTGCGCCTATCTGCTCTTCGTGGACATCGATCGGCTCCTGCACACCTTCCGGCTCACCGCCGGCCTGCGGTCCTCGGCGGAGCCCTGCGGCGGATGGGAGGCCCCTGACGTCCAGTTACGCGGCCACACCACCGGCCACCTGCTCAGCGCCCTGGCCCAGGCGCACGCCAACACCGGCGACTTCGCCTACGCCGACAAGGGCCGCGCGCTGGTCTCGGCGCTCGCCGAGTGCCAACGGGCGGCTCCGGCCGCCGGCTTCACCCCCGGCTACCTGTCAGCCTTCCCGGAGACGGTCTTCGACCAGTTGGAGGCGGGCGGCAAGCCCTGGGCGCCGTACTACACGCTGCACAAGATCATGGCCGGGCTGCTCGACCAGTACCGTCTGAGCGGCAACCGCGAAGCGCTGACGGTGCTGCGGGGGATGGCCGCGTGGGTGGACGCCCGCACCGCGCCGCTGCCCTACGAGCGGATGCAGAACCTGCTCAAGGTGGAGTTCGGCGGCATGAACGACGTGCTGACCAGGCTCCACCAGGAGACCGGCGACCCGGCGCACCTGCGCACCGCCCGCCGCTTCGACCACGAGGAGCTGTACGCGCCGCTCGCCGCCGGCCGTGACGAACTCGCCGGACGGCACGCCAACACCGAGATCGCCAAGATCGTCGGAACCGTCCCGTCGTTCGAGGCCACCGGGGAGTCCCGCTACCTGGACATCGCGGACACCTTCTGGACCACCGTCGTACGCCGTCACTCCTACGCCATCGGCGGGAACTCCAACCAGGAACTCTTCGGGCCGCCCGACGAGGTCGTCAGCCGCCTCTCCGAGGTCACCTGCGAGAACTGCAACAGCTACAACATGCTGAAGCTGGGGCGCCACCTCTTCCTGCACCGCCCGGACCGCGCGGAGTTCATGGACCACTACGAGTGGACCCTCTACAACCAGATGCTGGGGGAGCAGGACCCGGACTCCGCGCACGGCTTCGTCACCTACTACACCGGCCTGTGGGCCGGCTCCCGGCGCGAACCCAAGGGCGGACTCGGCTCGGCCCCGGGCAGCTACAGCGGCGACTACGACAACTTCTCCTGCGACCACGGCACCGGTCTGGAGACCCACACCAAGTTCGCCGACTCGGTCTACTTCCGTTCCGGCGACAGGCAACCGCCCGCCCTGTACGTGAACCTGTTCATACCCTCCGAAGTGCGCTGGCGGGCACAGGGAGTGACGGTACATCAGGAGACGCGTTACCCGACGGAGGGGAGCACCCGGCTCACGGTCACCGCCGGCCGGGGACGCTTCGCGCTGCGGATCCGGATCCCGGCCTGGGTGGCCGACACCCGCCACCGCGCCGTACTTAAGGTCAACGGCCGCCCCGTCACCACCCGGGTCCGCCCGGGAACCTACGCCACCGTGGAACGGTCCTGGCGCACCGGTGACACCGTCGACCTGGTCCTCCCGCGCACCCCCGTGTGGTCCCCGGCGCCCGACAACCCGCAGGTGACATCGCTGTCGTACGGCCCCCTGGTGCTGGCCGGCCAGTACGGCGACACCACCCTCGCCACCCTGCCGACGATCCGCCCCTCGTCGCTGCGCCCCGTCCCCGGCACCGCCACGCGGTTCACCGCCCTCGCGGACGGCAGCCCCGTGCGACTGCGTCCCTTCCACGAGGTGCACCACCAGCGCTACAACGTCTACTGGGCGGTGACCCCGCGCCGAAGCCGTGAACGGGACGTCGCACACTACCCGTTGATCGAGGGCACCGGGACCGCCGCCACCGACACCACCGGTGCCTTCGCCGCGGCGACCCTGGCCGCCGGTGCCGGCTGGGCGGACGACGGCACGGGCCCGGCCGTGTCGCTGGACGGGCGCGGCGGCCATGTCGCCCTGCCCGCAGGGCTGCTGCGCGGTCTGGACGAGGTGACGATCAGTGTCCGGGTCCGAGTCGACGCACTCGCCGCCTCGGCCCGCGTCTTCGACTTCGGCTATCACAAGGACACCTATCTCTTCCTGGCCGCCACCACCGGAGCCGGCCGCGCCCGCGCCGCGCTGAAGATCGCGGGAATGGAGCGGGAGGACTTCGTCGACGCGAACGCGCCTTTGCCCGTGGGCCGTTGGACACACGTGGCGCTCACCCTGGGCGGCGGCACGGGTGTGCTCCACGTCGACGGCGTCGAGGTGGGCCGCAACCCGGCCATGGTCGCCAGTCCGCTGCTGCTGGGCGTCACCACGCGCTCCTACCTCGGTCGCTCCCAGAACAGCACGCATCCGTATCTGCGGGGCGCCGTGCGCGAACTGCGGGTGCACAACCGGGTCCTCACCGCGAACGAAGTGGCCGCTCAGGCCGTCGGCTGAACCGCTCTCCGGTCCCCTCTCGTTGTCTCCCCCTTTCCGTCACCGGCCGCACCCGCATGCCGAACCCCGCAGGAGTCCACGCATGTCCGACACCACCCCCGCCGCTCCCGAAGGCCCCCTGTCCAGACGCGGGTTCGTCGCCGCGGCCGGCGTGGGCACCGCGGTCGCCGCGGGCCTGCCCGGCCTCGGCCTCGCCGTACCGACAGCCTCCGCCGCGCCCGGGGTCTTCGCACCGGACACCGCCCCCGCCGCCTTCACCACCCGGCGCTTCACCGACCCGCCCAAGGACAGCCGCCCCACCGTTTACTGGTACTGGAACGGCCCCGTCACCCCCGAACTCGTCGACCGGCAGCTCGCCGACCTGCGGGACAAGGGCATGGACGAGGTGATCCTCTTCTCCTTCGACAACGACGCGATGCGGCCCGTGTTCTTCAGCGAGGAATGGTTCGACATCGTCGGGCACGTGCTGCGCACCGCCGAA
Source organism: Streptomyces violaceoruber (assembly GCA_000720805.1). Classification (GTDB taxonomy): domain Bacteria; phylum Actinomycetota; class Actinomycetes; order Streptomycetales; family Streptomycetaceae; genus Streptomyces; species Streptomyces cellulosae_A. The sequence continues at coordinate 35,971 of JODI01000006.1, read as the reverse complement.
CGCACCGGTATGCGCGTCTGGTTGTTCAACGACGACCATTTCCCGAGCGGCCGGGCCGGCGAGTACATCGTCAAGGGCGGCACGGTCGGTTCCCGCACCTACCAGCCTCGCCCTGACCTCCGGCTCAAGGCGCTGTGGCGTTCCACCACAGTCGTCGAGGGCCCGGTCCGGGCCGATCTGCGGCGCAGCACCGGCGTGGGCGTGGAGGCAGGACACCTGGTCGCCGACGCCGCGGTCCTCGGCGGAGCCACCGTGCTGCGCGGCGGCGAGGACTGGCGCGACCTCAGCGTCACCGCGAGCGCCAAGGCGGACCACACCGCCGCCGGGCTCGTGGTGCGCGCCTCCGCGGACGCCCTCGACGGCTACGCTGTCGCCTTCGACCAGACCGGCGTCGTCACCGTGCAGCGCCTGGCCCGCGACGCCGACCCCGTGCAACTGCTGCGCAGCACCCGCACCGACGGCTTCAACAAGACCAAGTACCACACCCTCGCCGTCACCGTTCGCGGCGGCAGTCTCTCGGTCACCCTCGACGGCCGCGACAAGGGCACCGTCGCCGACGAGCAGTATCCGTCCGGCGGTGTCGGGGTGCGTGCGGTCGGCGACGAACGCGGCCTGTGGGACAGCCTCACCGTCACCGCCGCCGACGGCACCACGCTGTACTCGACGACCTTCGACGACGCCGCCACCGCGGGCGACTTCCCCGAGCGGGCGTCCCTCGGCGTCCGGGCCGTCGCCGCGGCGGCCCGCCCGGCCGGCTCCACGGACGCGGCCGACGTCGTCGACCTGACGGCACAGCTCACCGCGGACGGCATCTGGCGGGTCCCCGCGGGCCGTTGGCAGATCGACCTGTTCGGCGGCGTCCCGCTGATCGACGACACGCAGGGCTACAGCCGCAGCTACGTGGACCTGCTCGACGACGAACCGGTGCGGCTGTTCCTCGACATCGTCCCCGGTGAGTACCACCGCCGTTTCCGCCGCTACTTCGGCACTGTCGTCCCCGGCTTCTGGGACGACGAGCCGTTCTTCGCCTCCGCGGAGGCCCACTTCAAGCGGCTGCCCTGGTCGCCCACGCTCGACGCGGCGTTGCGCGCGGTGGACGTCGAGCCCGGCGTGGCCTACGCCGCCGCCTACGACGACCTGGGCCGCACCGGCCGTGTCGCCCGCGGCCGTTACTGGCAGGCCGTCTCCAACCGCTTCGCCCGCTATTTCCGCGCACAGGCCCGCTGGTGCGAGGAGCGGGGCGTCGCCCTCATCACCAACCCGCTCTACGACGAGGCGGCGCCCACCAAACGGGTCCCCACCACCGGAGACCTGCACAAGGTCCATCAGTGGGCACACGTACCGGGCGGCGACATCATCACCGCCGAGTACGTGGCCGGGCAGCAGACCATGCTGCCGCGCAACCCCGTGTCGGTCGCCCACCAGATGGGCCGGGAGCGGGCGTTGATGGAGATGTTCGGCAACATGGGCTGGCAGGTGACACCTGGCTTCGTGCACGCGACCGTCGGCGCGCAGGCCGCGCGCGGGGTCAACCTGACCGTCCTGCACGCACTGTGGACCGACGAGGCCGTCGTCTACTTCCCGCCGCCGTTCGGTCCCCGGGCGCCGTGGTGGTGGTCCATGCGCCCGCTCGCCGAGTGGATCGGCCGGGTCATGGAGGCCGGTCGCGGCACGTCCGCCGCCGGCACCGCGATCCTCCAGCCCCAGCGGGCCGCCGAACAGTGGACCGGCACCGGTCGGCAGGGTGAGGTCGACAGTGCGCTCGCCGACGCCGCCTACGCGCTGGAACGCGCCCAGGTCGACTTCGACCTCCTGCACGAGGGGGCCCTGACCGGCGACCCGGACCTGTTGGCCCACGCCCGCGTACGGTCGGGCCGCCTCAGTGTCGGCGCCGCCCGCTACGACCTCGTCGTCCTGCCGCTCACCCCCACCCTGGACACGGCGACCGTCCGCGCCCTGGACGCGTTCGTCCGGGCCGGTGGGACTGTCGTCGCCGTGGGCGCGCTGCCCGCCGACGAGGCCGACGGCAACGACCGCTCCCTGAGCCGCGCCCTGCACGACCTGTTCGGCGACACCGTCCCCGGCAGCCGCCCGCTCGGCCGGGGAGAGGCGGTACGCGTCGCCGACGCGGCGGCCCTGGGCGCGGCCGCCCACGAGGCCGGGGCCGCGGCGGCCGTCCTCGAACCCGCCCGGGAGACGATCCGGGCCCTGCGGGTCACCCGGGGCGAGGACACCGCCTTCCTGTTCAACAACGAGAGTGCCGCGGCCGTCGGGACCACGGCGGTCCTGCCCGCCGAGGGCGCCCCGGAACTGTGGAACCCGACGACCGGTGAGACCGCGCCGGCACCTGTCCACCGGACGAGCAAGCGGGGCCTGCGTGTGCCGCTCACCTTCGCGCCGTACGAGACCCGGATCGTCGTCGTGCGCCGGGACGCACCGGTCCCACCCCACCTGACGGACGCCGGCACGTTCGACGTCCTCTCCGTCGAACGCCACGGCCGCGTCCTGCGCGCCACCGTCGAGACCGGGGCTCCCGGCAGCCACCGGCTCACCGGCACCGATGGCGGCCGCGCCTACCGAGGCACGGTCCGTGTCGACGACCCGCTCACCCCGGTCCCCGTCACCGGCGACTGGACCCTCACCCTGGAGCGCGACGGGGACACCCCGGTCACCGGCCCGCTCGGCAGCTGGACCGCGTACGCCCCGCTGTTCTCCGGCAGCGGCACCTACACCAAGGAGTTCGACGTGGACCGGGTCCACCTCGACGACGGCCGACGCGTCCTGCTCGACCTCGGGGAAGTGCGGGACGTGGCGTGTGTGACCGTCAACGGCACGGCACGCGACCCGCTGCTGTGGGCGCCGTTCGTCACGGACGTCACCGACCTGCTGGAGCCCGGACGCAACCAACTGTCGGTGCGCGTCGCCAACACCCTGTCCAACGAACGCAACAAGCCCCTGCCCTCCGGCCTGCTCGGCCCGGTCACCCTGCGCTTCAGGCGCCGCGTCGCCGCCGTACTGGACCGCGACTGACGAGGCCTCTGTCGACGCCTTCGTCGGCGGAGGGTCACGCGTCGGCGGACGCTGCCTCCTCCGTCTGCTTCGAGTTGGCCTTCTCGGGCGTCTCGGGGGCGGTGTAGTAGACGGAGCTGCCCTGCTTGGTGCGCTGTGCCTGGGTGCGGGCGACGAGCCCTTCGAGGGTGGTGCGAATGACGGTGGTCTTGATGTTGCGGTCGGGATGGGCCTGGCCGAGGGCCGTGGCGATCTCGGCCGCCGAGCGCGGTTCGCTCTGCTCGGCGAGGTGACCGCGGACCAGGTCGACCAGCTTCGTCTGCTTGGTCTTCGCGGTGTCACTCTTGGCCGGGGTGGGTGCGGCGGCGGGCTTCTTGGCCGGACTGAGACGTGCGGCCGAGCCGGTCTTCTTCGCCTTCGTCCGCTTCCGTGTTCCGGTGCCCGGGGTGGTGGCCGTCTCCGTGCGCGGCGCGGGCACGGCGGCGCTGTCGGCTGCCGCCGCGGGCTCGGTCTGGGCGGACGGCGGTGCGGTGTCGATCACCTGCTGGATGCCGACCAGCACCTGGTGGTCGCGCTGCAGAGCGGTCAACTGCTCCTGCAGGGCGGCGATTTCAGCTCCGATCCGTTCCTGCTCCTTGCTGTTGCGTTCGAGGTCGGCGCTGACCTGAGCGGTGTACTGCGAGGTCAGTTCGGTGGGGGAGGTGGTCTCGGACATGCGATGCACAACCTTTCCTCGGCGCGGGCCGCAGTGGAAGGACCCGACTGCACGCGAGCGCTGTCCCGAACGGTCATCCGGAAGCGGCAGCACCCGCAGTACATGGAGCCTTAACCGTAGCGATAGTACGGACAACCGGATGCTTGGTGTCCCACCTGCGCAGCCTGAGTCACCCGCCAGTGTGCCCCGTGTCAGGGCGGCCGGGCCACGGAGGAGCGCGTCTCCGCGAGCCATGAGTTCAGTTCGTCGAAGAAGTTGAAAGGGTACGCCGTTAACTCACCAATGGCGTACCGGACATCTTGTGTTTCCTCGATGGTAACTGAATTCGTGCACAGGTCGGCCTGATTCGAAGATGACTCTGTCTTTTTCTGTCGTCGACACAACCAACCGGCAACAGTGTCTGTCTAATTCGGCGAATTGATGACGCGCGGGGGCTGAAATCCCCGGCCGGGACACCATGCGTCCCGATGTTCTGAGGGCCTGTCACCTATGGATTGTCTGACCTTGCGCGGGGCCGTGGCTCACGGTCTTGTCGCGCACCGGAGTGCACAGCGGCGAGCGGACAGGGGCCTGGTGTGAGACCGGTAGCCCGTTCGGAGTCGAAGACCGATGCCGGCCTCGGCGGTGGGGGTCCTTTCCTGCCCGCGCCGGAGGTGCCCGGGCCGACCACGCCCGCCAGTTCGCCACCGGGCCGATCCGACGACCGTCAAGGGTGGCTTCGTCTGGTGCGCCCGACGCGCCCCAGGCGGACCGCCGCCCTGTTCGCGGCGCTGCTCAGCGTGACCGTGTTGTGCGCCGGCGACCTCGTGGCCCGCAGCTACCCCTTCGGCCCGCACACCCGCAGTGTCAACGACCTCGGCAACCAGTATGTGCCCTTCCACGCGCACTTGTGGGACCTCCTGCACGGACGGGCCGACGGCGGCCTGTTCCTCAACTGGCAGTCCGGGTACGGCGCCGGCTTTCTGCCCGACCTCGGTACATACCTCACCAGCCCGTTCGCCTTGCTCGTAGGGGTGTTTCCGCGGGACGAGATCGATCTCGCCGTCTATGTCATCACCGTGCTGAAGATCGCGTGTGCCGCTGCCGTCATGGCCCGGCTGCTGCTGACTCTGCGCCCCGGCCGCTGGTGGGCGGCGGGACTGCTGGGCGCCTCCTACGCCCTGTGCGGCTGGACCGTGGCGAGCGCCGTCTACAACCTGATGTGGCTCGACGGCCTGATCGCCCTTCCGCTGCTGTGCCTGGTCGGCGAATGGGTGCTGAACGGACGGCGTCCGGTCCTCGGGGTGGTGGTTGTGACGGCCGCCTGGATCGCCAATTTCTATACGGCTTATATGGCCACCCTCGCCGCCGTTCTCGTGCTGCTGCTGAGGCTGTCGCTTTCCGGTCCGCCGCGCCGCCGCATTCTCGCGGTGGCGGGACGGGGCGGCCTGACCGTGGCACTGGGAATGGGCATCGCGGCGCCCCTGGTGACAGTCGTGTACTTCGGCACCACGCACGCTTCCCCAGGCAGATTCACCGATTTCACGCCGGTGGCGACCGAGGACCTGCTGGCCCGCCTGCTGCCGACGACGTACAGCTTCGGTTCGCCCGCCCTCTACGTGGGCACCACGGCGCTGCTGCTCGCCCTCGCTCTGCCCTTCCACCGGGCAGCGCCCCGGCGGGTGCGCACCGGTTGGACAGTGCTCATGGTGACAGTGACACTGTCGATGCAGTGGGCTCCCACCCAGTTGATGTGGCACGCCTTCACCCCACCGCAGGGCAGCTCGTACCGCGAGACGTTCGTGGTGTGCGCCCTCCTGGTGATCGCCGCCTGGCACACCCTCTCCTACGGCCCACCCGGCCGGCGCGCGCTGGCCGCGGCCACCGCGCTGCTCGCTCTGATCACCGCCTACGCGAGCCGGAGCGAGCTGGTACGGCCCTTCGTGTGGCCGATCCTGCTGACGGCCGTCGCGGGCGCGCTGGGCGGACTGGCCCTGCTCGCCCGTACGAGCGGCAACCGTCCCGCCGGCAGCGGGCGGCGTACGGTGCCGGCCGTCCTCGCGGTGTTGCTGCTCGTGGGCACGCAACTCGGTGAGACCACCGCCACCGCCGCCGTGACCACTCGGATGCGGCTGGCGCAGATGGACGACTACGCGCCCTGGGGAGACCGGCGGCAGCAGCAGGCGGAGGCGATCGCCGAGGCCGACGGCTGGCCCCGCTACCGCACCGACCCGGGCCGCGAGCAGACCGTGGGCAACGACCCGCTGCTGGTGGGCGGTCAGGGAGCGCAGTACTACAGCAGTCACACCTCCGACATCCTCTTCCGCACCCTCACCGCCCTCGGGGGCGGCTGGACCTCCGGGGGCCGCAGCCTGCAGAGCCTGGACAACGCCGTCACGGACGTGATCTTCTCCGTCGGCGCGCGGGTGCACTCCCCGCCGGACCCGCACCAGAACTGGTTCCCGCAGGACGGCAGCGGGGTGACGGTGACCCGCCAGGACGTGCCGCCCCTGGTCACCGTACGACCGTCCGCCGCCACCGCCCGCACGCGTGTGTCCGCGTTCGGGCCCTCGCCCTACCGCAACCAGGAACTGTTGCTGGGCACCCGCGTCTACACCGTGCCCCGCCTCACGGTACGCACCGGCACCGGCAAACCCGCGCAGCGCGTCGACGGCGAGCGGCCGGGCGTACGCATCGGTGCTCTCGGGCGGGGAACCGCCGTACGCAAGCCCACCATCACGGCCCGGTGCCCGGCGGACAGCGAGGTGTACCTGTGGACTCCGCACTTCGCCGGCACCGCACGGCTCACCGGTGCCTCCTCCGACGGCCCGACCGGGCGTTTCCGGTCCGACCCCGTCACCAAGATCGCCGCCATGGCGCGGCTCGGCACCGTCCCGGCGTCCGGACGGCTGACCATCGAGTTGTCTCCCAACCAGCCGAGCAGTATCCCGGACGGCGCGGTCGGCTGCCTGGACACCACCCGGCTGCACACCGCGGTCGAGCACCTCGAAACCACCGGCGCCACCGACGTGACCGTCTCCGGCGGCACGATCCGGGCCCAACTCCCCGCAGGCACCACGGGCACCGCCGTCGTCGCGGCACCCAGGATCGCCGGCTGGCGCTGTGCCGCGGGAGACGCGGGGGCCACACCCGCCCGGGAGTACTACGGCCTCATCGCCGTACCCCTGGGCACCTCGGCGACCAGCGTCACCTGCACGTTCCACACACCGGGCCTGCGGCTGGGCCTGACCGTGGGGGCCGCGTCGCTGGTGACACTGCTGCTGCGCACGCTCGCCGCCGTCCGTCGGCGGCGGACGGCCGCGGGGACCCGAACGCGGTGAGTTTTCCGCGCCGTTGACGGGCGGGCGCGGCCAAGGCCGCCCCGCACCGTTGACGTCGGCATACGCCGGCGGTTACAACGTGAGGCTTGCGGAACGCCTGTTCTCCTGCGAAGGGGGTGCGGGCCGGTCCGGCGGATCCCGATGCCCCCGCACAGAAGGAGAGGGTCTCCCCGTGCGAACGAGCGGCGCCGTGTCGTCCGCACCCTGCACACCGTGAGGTGGCCGCGGGCCCGCGACGGCGCCGCCTGGGCGTTACCCGTGGCGCTGGCCGTCGACGCCATCGGCACCGGGCTCTGTCTCCCGCTGTCCCTGGTCTACTTCCTTACCGTCACCGGCCTGTCGGAGACCGACGTCGGCCTGCTGATGACCGCCGCTGCCGCCTCCTCGCTCCCGCTGCCGCTGCTCGTCGGGCGGATCGTCGACCGCGTCGGGGCCCGGTCCGTGGTGATTGCGGGGCAGTTGCTGCAGGCTGCCGGGTTCTTCCTGTACCTGGGGGTGGCCGGTCCGGCGTCGCTGTTCCTCGCGGCGCTGGTCGAGGCGGTGGGTCTGCGGGTCTACTGGTCCTCGGTGTTCGCGCTGATCGCCGATCAGGCGGACGGCCGGGCCAGGGACCAGTGGTTCGCCCGGGCCAGCATGATCCGGGCGGCCGGCGCCGGCGCCGGCACGGTGCTCGCGGGCGTGCTTCTCGGACTCGCCTCACAACGGGCCTACCACGCAATGGTGTTGGCGGACGCGCTCTCCTTCGTCGGCGCGGCGGTCACCGTCGGACTGTTCGTGCGCGGTGCACGGCGGCACGCGAACCAACCGGGCGGCCGATCCCCGGGCGGGACACGGCAGTTGCTGCGCAACCGGCCGTATCTGGGCCTGATCGGCGTGAACGTCCTGTTCAACATCTGCACGGTCTTCCTCGCCGTGGCGATGCCGGTCCACGTGATCCGCGTGCTGCACGCGCCGGGCTGGACGGTCGGCGCCTTCCTCACGATCACCACGGTGGTCGTGGCCACCTGCACGGCCGAGGTCACCCGCCGCTCCCGACGGCGCACCTCCCGGGCCGGCGCGATGGCCTGGGGCGGCCGGCTGTGGGCGGCCCGGTGCGTGGCCGCCGCTCTGGCCGTGCTGCTGCCGCGCGGCCCGCTGCTCGTCGGCTACCTGGCGCTGGTGATGCTGCTGTGGGCGACGGCGGAGATGCTGCACGGACCGGCCTCGAACGCGCTCTCCGCCGAGGCGGCGCCGCCCGGGGCGCGAGGTACCTGTCTGGCGGTCTTCCAGTACTCGTTCGCGACGGCGGACATGGTGACGCCCGGCCTGTTCGGCGTCCTGTACGGCGTGGACCGGGTGCTGCCGTGGGTGGTCGTGGGCTGCCTGGCGCTGACGGCGAGCGTGGCGATCCGGCCGATGGAACGGCGCTTGACGAAGGGCGGTGCGGCGGGAGGCGGTTGAGCGCCGGCGCGGCTCCTCGACTCCCTCTCCGGCGGCCGTTGACAAAGCGGAACGTCGTTCCGTAACGTAATCGGAACGACGCTCCGTTTGCAGTGCGACTGCATCCGGACGCTCCCGACCCTCTCGCCTGCCATCGGCCGACCCGGACCGTCGGTGTCCGACCGGACCGGTGGCAGAGGCTCTTGAACGGAATAGGCATGATGACTGATTCGACCCACGCAGCCGCCACCCTCAGCTCACCCAGCCCCGTGCTCTCGGTCAGTCCGGTCGTGCTGCCGGCTCCCGGCCGGGCCGTGGACCTGGAGGTGCGAGTCTCCGCGCCCATGACGGGGGGCGACTTGCCGGTCATCCTCCTCTCGCACGGTCAGGGCTACTCCAACCACCTCTCCTCGCTGAACGGTTACGCCCCCCTCGCCAACTTCTGGGCGGCGCACGGCTTCGTCGTGATCCAGCCCACGCACCTGAGCTCGACGACGCTGAGTCTGGATCCCGGCACTCCCGGGGCGCCACTGTTCTGGCGGTCGCGAGCCGAGGACATGCGGCGCGTCCTGGACGGGTTCGACGTGATCGAGGCCGCCGTTCCTCAGCTCCTCGGGCGCCTGGACCGAAGCAGGGTCGCCGTGGCCGGGCACTCGATGGGCGGGCACACCGCGAGCCTGCTGCTGGGCGCCCGGCTCATCGACCCGCTCGACGGAACGGAAGTGAACCTGACCGAACCCCGGATCAAGGCGGGAGTCCTGCTTGCCGCGCCCGGCAGGGGCGGCGACGCCCTCACCGAGTCCGTGGCCGAGAACCTGCCCTTCTTCTCGACCACGGACTTCTCCGGGATGGCCACACCCGCGCTGGTGGTCGCCGGCGACAAGGACGCCTCGCCCCACCTGACGGTCCGGGGCCCGGAATGGCACGCCGATCCGTACGTCCTCTCCCCGGGCCCCAAGTCCCTGGTCACCCTGTTCGACGCAGAGCACGGGCTTGGTGGGATCTCCGGATACGACGTCGCCGAGACCACGGACGAGAACCCCGAGCGGGTCGCCGCGGTCCAGCGGCTCACCTGGGCCTACCTCCGCACGGAGCTGTATCCCGGGGATTCCGCCTGGCGGGCCGCCTGTGACGCCCTGACGGCGGGCCCCAGCCCGCTCGGACGGGTCGAGTCCAAGTAGGCCGGGTCCGATCCACGTCGGGCGGAGAGGCGCGGTCTCTCAGTTCGTCATCGCGTCGCGGACGAGCGCGGTGTCGACGAACTGCTCGAAGCGGACGATCCTTCCGCCGCGGACGACGAAGTGGTGGGCGACGCGGACGGCGAGTTGCTTGCCCGTCGCCTTGTTGGCGGCGGTGTAACGGGCGAGGACGACGACGTTCTCGCCGTCGACCACGTAGGTGTCGTCGTGCGCGGTCCACCCGTCCCAGTCCTGGGCGAGTTTCTCCATGACGTGGGAGGTGACGCCGTCCGGCGTGCGGTAGGTGCCGGCCAGCGGGAAGCCCGCCATCTCCGTCCACTCGACGTCGGGGGCGAGGGTGGCGCGCAGGGCCTCCAGGTCGCCGGCCGCCGAGGCCAGGTACTGCCGGCGGACGACGTCGGCGGGGGCGTCGGAGACGGCGAAGTCGGTGCTCGGTGCGGATGTCGCGGTGTGCGTGGTGTTCGCTGTGTTCGTGGTCATCGTGATCAGCCCCAGGCCATCTCACCCTTGGCGACCTTCGCACCGATCTGCGCGGCGATCAGCATGCCGTGGTCGGGGTGGCGCCGGACCAGAGCGTCGGTCAGCGCGGCCCCGTCGGAGGCCTTGCCGAGCTCCTCCTCGAAGGCGGTCAGGTAGTCCCGTGTGGCCGTGATGGCGGAGGCGTCGGCCGGGGTGCCGGGCAGGCGGTGCCCCGGGACGACCAGCTGCGGGTCGAGGGCGGCCATCTCGTCCAGCAGGCCGATCCAGGCGGCGCGCTGCTCGGGCTGCGCGGTGTCGGCGACCCAGACGTGCTCCTGCTGGAAGAGCAGCACGCCGCCCAGGAGGGCGCGGTGCTCGGCCTGCCACAGGTAGTGGCGGTCGGGCAGCTGGGCGCCACCGCCCTTGAGTTCGAAGCGGTGCCCCTCGAAGGTGAGGCCGTCGGTCAGCGGCTCGAGGTCGACCAGGCGGGTGGGCAGGTTCGGACCCAGTGCCTCCCAGGCCTTGAGCTTGCCCGCGTAGGAGTGCTGGATGTGCTCGATGACGTGGTCGGTGGCGACGAAGGTGGCGTCGGGGAAGGCGTCGGCGAGGACTTCGGCGCCGAAGTAGAAGTCGGGGTCGCCGTGACTGACGACGACGGTGGTCAGCTTCTTGCCCGAGTCGAGCACCTCGGCTGCCAGCCGGTGGCCGTCGGCCCGCGTGAAGCCGGCGTCGACGAGCAGGGCCTCGGTCTCACCGGTGACGAGAGTGGCGGTCTTGTTCTTGGTGCCGGCGGGGAAGTCGAGGTCCAGGACGGTGAAGGAGAGCGTGCTCATGGGTGCTCCTCGGGAGGGGGTGACGGGTGGCGTGTCAGGACGTGCGGGGGATGCCGAGCGAAGCGAGGCGGCGGTCGACCTCGTCGGCGGTGGCGTGGCCGCGGGCCACCGGTACGGCGCGCGAGCCGTCGACGGCGACAAGGGTGGGGAAGGCGGTGACGCCGAGTTCGGCGCCGCGGCGGAAGTCGGCCTCGGCCGCTTCCCGGGCGTCGGGCGACTCGAAGGCGGCCACCACGGCGTCGGCGTCCAGCCCCGCCGCCTCGGCGAGTTGCCGATAGGTGGCGGGGTCGGACAGGCTGAGTCCGTCGACGTAGAAGGCGTGTTGCAGTGCCATGGCGAGTTCCACCGCCCGGTCGGGGGCGCTGCGCCGCAGGGCGGCGACGCCGCGGGCGGCGGCCTCGGAGTCCATGACGAATGATCCTTCGGCTGCGAGCCGTCGGTACCCCTCGCCGAAGACGGCACCGGTCATCCGGCTGATGTCGGCGTTGGCCTTCTCGATGTAGCCGAAGCCGCTGAGCGGTACGCGGCGCTCGCCGGTGAACAGACCGCCGGAGACCACGTCCACCGTGAGTCCGGGGTGGCGGGAGACGACCTCGCGCAGCGTTCCGGAGAAGCCGTGCGACCAGCCGCAGTAGGCATCGAAAACGTAGACGAGCTTCACCGAGGACCTCGACAGGGGACGGCGCCCGCCGGATGCGGGCGATTCATCTGACAGAACAGTAACTGACCTGTCAGATATTTCCTCGGCTCTGTGAACTGCGTCACAGCTGTGTGATGGTCGTCATCGGACCGGCGCTGACGTCGAGACGCAGGTCAGGGGAGACGGGGCAACTTGTCCCGGGCCGAGTGGCTGAGGATGCGAAGGTCCTCCGCGAACCGCTCACGGTCCTCGGCCGGCAGCGGTTCCACGAAGTACCGCTGGATGTTCTCCACATGGACCCGAGAAGCGCGGACCGTCGTCTCCTCACCCAGCGGAGTGAGCCGCACCAGCTTCGCGCGCCGGTCGTCGGGGGCTTCCGCGCGCGCCACCAGACCCGCCGCCTCCATGCGGTCCACCAGGCGGGTGGCGCCCCCCGTGGTCAGGACCTGCTCCTGGGCGATGGCCCGCATCGACAGGCCCGGAGTGTCGGCGCGCCCGAGGATCAGCAGGACCTCGAACATCAGATGGCTGATCCCGCACTCCACCTCCAGGGCCCGCCCGAGGATGTACTCCAGCCGGTTGGCCGCGCCCTGCAGCCGTCCGAACGCGAGAATCAGCTCGTGGTCCGCGGCCTCCTTCGCGTTCCTGATCCCCGCCTGCTCGCTCACGGCCTCGCCGCCCCCTCGTGTCGTCCCGGGTGTCACCGTACCGATCATGCCTTGCCTCCTGGTCGACGCGGTGACATCCATCAGAAGGGCCCTACGGCTTGGCCCTGACCAGCCCCGCGTCGTACGCCATGATCACGGCCTGGATGCGGTCCCGCGCGCCGAGCTTGGCGAGGACCCGGCCGACGTGCTTCTTCACCGTGGACTCGGTGAGGACGAGTCGTTCGGCGATCTCGGTGTTCGTCCAGCCGTGGCCGATGGCGACCAGTACCTCTTGTTCGCGGTCGCTGAGCGATTGCAGTCGGGGATCCGCGGCGACCGGGGGTGCGCCGGACGGTGCGAGCACCTGGTGGGCGTAGGCGTCCAGCAGGCGTCGGGTCAGGCTCGGGGCCACGACGGCGTCGCCGGTGGCGACCGCGTGGATGCCCGCGACGAGTTCCTCGGGGCGGGCGTCCTTGAGGAGGAATCCGCTGGCCCCGGCGCGCAGGCCGTCGTAGGCGTACTCGTCGAGGTCGAAGGTGGTCACGATGAGCACCCGGGTGCGGCCCCCGCCGGCGACGATGCGGCGGGTCGCCTCGATGCCGTCCATGCCGGGCATCCGTACGTCCATCAGGACGACGTCGGGCCGCAGCTCCGCGGCGAGGCGGACGGCCTCGGCGCCGTGGTCGGCCTCGCCGACCGGAGTCAGGCCGGGGGTGCCCTGCAGGAGCATGCGGTAGCCGAGGCGTTGCAGGGGCTGGTCATCGGCGATCAGCACGGTGGTCATGGCAGCTGTTCTCCTGACACCGACAGGGCGGGGGCGGCGGGCACGTCGAGGACCACGTCCACGATCCATCCGTCGCCGGTGTCGCGTGGGCCGATGGTCACGTCACCGCCGTACATGGCGGCCCGCTGGCGGATGCCGACCAGGCCGTGCCCGGGTTCGCCGGTGCCGGTGGTCCGCTCCGTCCGTACGCCCGCCCCGCGCGGTGTTCCCGTGTCGGCGACCCGGACCCGCACCTCCCGGCCGTCGGCGGCCACGGTCACCTCTGCGGCAGAGCCCGTCCCGGCGTGCCTGAGCGTGTTGGTGAGGGCTTCCTGGATGATGCGGTACACGGTGAGCTGGACGCCGCCGCCCAGTGCGTCGAGATCGCCCACCGTCCGGTAGGTCACCGTCAGCCCCGCCGCGCGGACCCGCGCCAACAGGGCGTCGAGGTCGCGGATCCCCGGCTGTGGACTGAGCAGCCGTACGTTCTCCTGCTGCTCCTCACGCAGAACGCCCAGCACGCGGCGCAGTTCGCCCATGGCCTGCCGCCCGGTGTCGCCGATGATCCGCAGGGCTTCGACGGAGTTCTCGTCGCTGTGGGCGGCGAGGGTCGCGGCGCCGTCGGCGAGGCCGACCATGACGGAGAGGTTGTGGCCGACGATGTCGTGCATCTCGCGTGCGACCCGCGAGCGCTCGGCGGCGGCGGTGAGCTGGACGCGCTGGTCGCGCTCTATCTCCAGGCGCGCCGTCCGGTCCTCCAGGGCCGCCAGATACATCCGTCGGATACGGAGCACGAGACCGAGGGTGACGGCGGCGGTCGCCGTCCCCACCAGGAAGAAGAGGCCGGGCAGCGGATGCTCGACGGGCACCAGGAAACAGACGGCCGGTACCAACTCGGCGAGGGTGACCAGGCAAGCCCAGCCCAGCGCCCGCAGCGAACCGTGCAGGGCGAGGCTGTACAGGGCGACGAGCAGGCTGATGCCGGCCTGCTGCCAGATCCCCAGTGACCACTGGGCGATCGAGACCAGGGAGATCACGAAGAAGGTGGTCACCGGAGCCCTGCGGCGCCACCACAGCGGCACGACGAGAGCGACGGCGAATCCGAGCAGGACGGCGGTCGGCAGATCACCGCGGTTGCCGTTGTCCCCGAAGGGACCGTCGTGGCCGCCGCCCGAGAGCACGTCGGGCAGGCTGACGAGGGTGATGGCCAGCACCACCGCGGTGTCGAGCAGCCAGGGATGCCGCCGGTCGAGCCGCTGCTGGCGGCTGTGCCCGCGCATCAGACGGCCCAGGAGCGGGTGCGCCCAGACGGCCTCCAGCCCGGGAGACGGCGGGAGGGCCGTTCCCCGGGCGGTGTCCGCGGCGGCCCGCGCCCGTTCCGGATTCATGGCACCCATTGTCATCGTTTCGCCGGTCAGGCGTCGGTGCGGACCAGTCGGTACGCCGCTCCGGCCAGCGCCAGGGCCACCCAGCCCGCGAAGACCGCGAGCCCGGCGCCTGGCGAGAGGGAGTTCGCGGACTCGTGCAGGGCGTACATGGCGGACCCGGCGTTGCCGGGGAGGTAGGGGCTGATCGTGTCCTCCCAGGAGTTCGGCAGCAGGCTGGTCAGGCCGGACAGGATGAGCAGGAGGCCGACCAGGATCGCGATGCCGCCGGCGGTGGAGCGGACCAGGGCTCCCAGGGCCACGCCGAACACCCCGACCAGACCCAGGTAGAGGCCCGCGCCGACCAGGCTGCGCAGTACTCCGTCGTCGCCGAGGGACAGCGCGATCTTCTCGCCGTCCAGGCCGATCGCGCCCAGCTGGAACGCGGCCAGCGCGCCGACCGTGGCCAGGACGAACGCGGTCACCCCGAACACGGCGCTCTTCGACCAAAGGACGGGCAGCCGTCGCGGAACCGCGGCCAGCGTGGAACGGATCATGCCGGTGCTGTACTCGCCGGCGGAGATCAGCACCCCGAGCACCCCGATGGCCAGGGAGGCGAAGGTCGAGCCGGTCAGGGCCACACTGATCGCGTCGCTCACGCCGGAGCCCCGGCCGGGCGGGCCGTTGTCGGCGGGGGCGTCGGGGCTGTAGGTGGCGGCGGCGATCGCGCCGATGGCGATCAGCAGGAGCAGGGCGACGCCCAGGGTGATCCAACTGGAGCGCAGCGACCAGAACTTGGCCCACTCCGAGCGCAGCACCCGGCGGCCGGTCACCTTGTGCGCGACCTTCTGGGCAGGCGCCGGGGAAAGGGTCGTGGCGGTCATCAGGCGGCCTTTCCGGCGAGGGCGGCGGGGGCGCTGTGGTATTCCACGGCGTCGCTGGTCAGTTCCATGAACGCCTCCTCCAAGGAGACGGACTGCGGGGTGAGTTCGTACAGCGCCACCCCGTGCGCGGCGGCGATCGCCCCGATCTCACGGGCGTCGCGCCCGAAGACCAGCAGTTCCTCGGCCGAGGAGGAGCTGATCGTCACGTCCGGCGCGGCCAGCAGCGAACGCAGCTTCCCGGCCTCGGCGGTGGAGACCCTCACACCGCCGCCGCCGGCCTGCTGGACGAAGGCGTCGACCGTGGTGTCGGCGAGCAGCCGTCCCCGGCCGATGATCACCAGATGGTCCGCGATCAGCGCGGTCTCGCTCATCAGGTGCGAGGAGAGCATCACGGCGCGGCCCTCGTCGGCCAGCCCGGACAGCAGATTGCGCACCCACAGCACACCCTCCGGGTCGAGGCCGTTGACCGGTTCGTCGAGCATGACCACCGCCGGGTCGCCGAGCAGGGCGGCGGCGATGCCGAGCCGCTGGCCCATGCCGAGCGAGAAGGCGCCCACGCGCTTGCCGGCCACGCTGCCGAGCCCGGCCAGCTCGATGACCTCGTCCACCCGGCGGCGGGAGATGCCATGGGTGTACGCGAGCGCCATCAGGTGGTTGAAGGCGGTGCGCCCCGGGTGGACGGACTTGGCCTCCAGCAGGGCTCCGATCTCGTGCAGGGGCGCCGCGTGCTGGGCGTAGCGGCGTCCGTTGACGGTGACCGAGCCACCGGTCGGGGAGTCCAGGCCGATGATCATGCGCATGGTCGTGGACTTGCCCGCGCCGTTGGGACCCAGGAAGCCGGTCACCTCGCCGGCTTTGACGGTGAAGCTCAACCGGTCGACCACCGTCTTGTCCCCGTACCGCTTCGTCAGCTCACTCGCTTCGATCATGGGGGCCTTCCTCGCCTCGCACTCGGCCCCGGTGTCACCGCGGCGTCTGTGTCCGACGCTACGAGGGCGCCCGGCCACGGCTGTGGGACCGAGGGCGACACTTCCGCCCGCCACTGGTACCGCGGTACCAGTGGACGTACTCCCCGGGCGAACCGCCGCTCATCTGTGATGCCCCCACGTCAAACGCGCGTAGCCGCGCTTACGGATCGCCGTCCTGGGAACTTGGGGGTCATCCAGCCACCGCACCCCGGAGAGGGACCGTTCCCGGCACGGACAGACGTCCAGGCGCCTCAAGGAGTGATCGTGAGCATTCGCATCGGAGTGGAGGAAGAGTTCCACATCCTGGAGGTGGAGAGCGGGCTGCTCGTGCCACGGGCCGCCGCCGTCCTGCGACGGCTTCCCGGGGGGAACTTCACGACCGAACTGCACCAGTCCACCGTGGAGTCCAACAGCGGGGTGCACAAGTCGCTGCACGCCCTGTACACCGACCTCGCGAGGACAAGACGACGGCTCGACGCTGCCGCCTCCTCGGCGGGGCTCGCGGTGGTGGCCGCGGGTACGGCGCCGCTGGCCCCCGGTGCCTCCGCGCACCCCACCCCCAACGCGCGCTACCGGCACATGGTCGAGAAATACGGCAAGGTCGCCGACGAGCAGCTCATCTGCGGTGACCAGGTCCATGTGGACATCCCCGACCGCGACACGGCGGTACAGGTGATGTGCGCGGTCTCCGGCTGGCTGCCCGTGCTCCTGGCGATGTCCGCCAGCTCCCCGTTCTGGCAGGGCTCCGACACCGGATACGCCAGCTGGCGCACGCTGCTGTGGCAGCGCTGGCCCACCGCGGGCCCGGCCGGCTGTTTCGCGACCGGGGCCGAGTACGACGCCGCCGTACGCGACCTCGTCCGGGCCGGGATCATCAGCGACCCGGGGATGATCTACTACGACGTACGCCCGTCCGCACATCTGCCGACGCTGGAACTCCGTATCTGTGACGCCTGCCCGCGCGTGGAGACCGTCGTGCTCATCGCCGGACTCTTCCGTGCTCTGGTGACCGAGGCCCGCGGGCGGCTGCGGGCGGGCGGTGCACGGGCGTGCGAGGGCCGGCACGAGTGGCTGCGCGGCGCCACCTGGCGGGCGGCCAGGTCCGGTCTCGAAGGCACCCTGGTGGATCCCGAGACCCACCGGGAGCAACCCGCGCCGCAGGCCGTCCGGAAGCTGCTCGCTCGACTGCGCCCCGCGCTCGAGGCCCACGGGGACTGGGAGACGGTCAAGGCGCTGACGGACGCGACCCTCGCCGAGGGCAGCGCCGCCCAGCGCATGCGCCGTACCGCCCAGGAAGAGGATCTGCTGGCCTGCGTCGACCTGCTGATCGCCGAAACCCGGGGCGAACGCAGAAACCGAAGGCCGACATCGCTCGGCCACTCGGGCGCCCCGTCCGCCACGGCGGATCGCGGCCGCTCGGGCGTCCCGTCCACTGACCCGGATCGCGGCCGCGCACACGGTCCGTCCGTCGGCACCGACGCGGCACGCCCCTCTTTCGGCCCCGAAGCGCCGGAGGTCATCGGCCGCTGACGTACCGATGAACGCCATGAGGTCCGCACAGCCCGGCCGCGTCGCGGGGGCATCGCATCGCACCCCGCCCACTCGCCGTGACGGTCACGACCGTGCCGAGCGCGCGCCTGCCGTGCGCGCGACCGATTCGACGGGACCACACCACACCCCCCACCTGTTCAGGAGCGTCTTTGTCATGTCCAGCAGCGCCGACCGGATCGTGACCGGAAGGCGGGACCCGGGAGTCCCGGCTTACAGTGGCTGGAAGGGAGGCGACACCCGATGTGCGGTCTGAGCGGGGAGATCCGTTTCGACGGTCGGCGACCCGACCTCGCGGCCGTCGAGCGCATGAGTGACCGGCTCGCCGCCCGTGGGCCCGACGGCCGGGGCGTCTGGGCGCGGGGCGCGGTGGCGCTGGGACATCGGCGACTGAAGATCATCGACCTGTCGGATCACGGCGCGCAGCCGATGACCGACGCCCGTGGCGAGATCACCGGTGTCTTCAACGGCTGCGTGTACAACTACCAGGAACTGCGCGCGGAGCTCCGAAGACTCGGCCACCACTTCGAGTCGACGTCCGACACGGAGGTCGTACTGAAGGCCTACCGGCAATGGGGCACCGCCTGCGTCGAGCACTTCTACGGCATGTTCGCCTTCGCGCTTGTCGAGCACCGCACCGGCCGTGTCGTGCTGGGCCGCGACCGGCTCGGGATCAAGCCTCTGTATGTGGCGCGGACGCCGGGCCGGCTGCGGTTCGCCTCCTCGCTGCCGGCCCTGCTCGCCGCCGGGGACGTGGACACCTCCCTCGACCCGGTGGCCGTCCACCAGTACCTGAGCTGGCACGCCACGGTGGCGGCGCCGCACACCGTCCTCAACGGTGTGCGCAAGCTCCCGCCGGCCACCGTGCGCGTCGTCGAGCCGGACGGCACCCACCACGACCACCGCTACTGGCAGCCGTCCTACACCCGCCGGACCGAGTACGCCGCCATGGCCCCGGACGAATGGCGTGACGCGGTGCTGGAGTCCCTGCGTGCGGCCGTGCGCCGTCGGATGGTCTCCGACGTCCAGGTCGGTGTGCTGCTCTCCGGCGGGCTGGACTCCAGCCTGATCGTCGCGCTGCTCGCCGATGAGGGACAGCGCGACCTGATGACGTTCAGCGTGGGGTTCGAGGCGGAGGGCGGCGAGGAGGGCGACGAGTTCCCCTACTCGGACCTGGTGGCCCGCGAGTTCGGCACCGACCACCGACGGCTCATGGTTCCCTCCCATCGGGTGTCGGCGGCGCTGGACGGGGCGGTCGAGGCGATGAGCGAGCCGATGATCAGCCATGACGTGGTCGCCTTCTACCTGCTGTCCGAGCAGGTGTCGAAGGAGGTCAGGGTCGTGCAGTGCGGGCAGGGCGCCGACGAGGTGTTCGCCGGCTACCACTGGTATCCGCAGCTGGCCGAGGTCGCCCGCGAGGACGAACCGGACCGGTACGCCGAGACGTACTTCGACCGGTCGCATGCCGACCTCGCCCGGATCCTGCAGCCCCACCTGCTGCCCGTCGACGACGTCTCGAGCCGCTTCGTGAAGGAGCACATGGCGGTGCCCGGGGCCCAGACCGCACTGGACGCTGCCCTTCGGCTGGACACGCACGTCATGCTCGTGGACGACCCCGTCAAGCGGGTCGACAACATGACCATGGCCTGGGGTCTGGAGGCCCGGGTGCCCTTCCTCGACCACGAGCTGGTGGAGCTGGCCGCGGCCTGCCCGCCGGAACTGAAACTGGCCGGGGGCGGCAAGGGAGTGCTGAAGGAAGCCGGGCGGAAGCTCCTGCCCCGGAAGGTCGTCGACCGTCCCAAGGGCTACTTCCCGGTCCCGGCCGTCAAGCACATGGCGGGCCCCGTCCTGGACCGGGTGCGCGAGGCGTTGGAGGCACCCGAGGCGAAGAAACGCGGCATCTTCCAGGAGCCGTATGTGGCCGAGCTCCTCGCGGCGCCCGACGAGCACCGGACCAGGCGCGGAGCCAACGCGCTGTGGCAGGTGGCTTTGCTGGAGATATGGCTGCAGACGCACGAGATCAAGTGACCGACGAACTCGGCACGCCAGTCCCGCCCGAAGCGGCGCCCGCCCGGCCGTCAGCCGCCCGCCTTCCCGACGACTCCCGTCCCGGCGACCCTCATCCCGGGGTACCTCGTCCCGGCGACCCTCGCCCCGAGGCACCTCCTTCCGATACCTCCGGTGTCCTGGCGTCGGTTCCGCGGCCGTCGGACACCCCGGACACCCGGTCGGCGGACGCGTACGGACCGGGCTTCGCCGCCGCCCCCGCTCCGGTGCCGTTGCCCGGGGCGGGAGGCCCGCGGGACGCGGTGACGCGGCTGCACGCGCACGGCTGCTGGTATCCCTCCGCCGACGCCGACGGCACCCAGGTGGCCTTCATCTGCGACCGGGGCGGCGTCCCCCAGCTGTGGGCCGGGCCCGTGGACGGCGACGAGGTCCGGCTGCTCGACTCCTCCCCGGAGCCCGTCAAGGAGGTGTCCTGGTCGCCCGACGGCCGCTGGATCGCGTACACCACCGCACCGGGCGGCGGCGAGCACACCCGGGTGCTGTGCGTACGGCCCGACGGCACCGGCCGTCGCATCCTGGCCGGAGCGGACCCCCGCAGTTCCGCGTACCTGGGCTGCTGGACGCACGACGGCTCGGCCGTCGCCGTCACCCTCGCCGCACCGGCCACCCGCACGTACGCGGACGATCCCGGACACCTCCCGATGGACACCGAGCCCACCGGTGCTCCCCTCCCACCCGACTGGACCGACCGGGACGGCCGCGCGACGCTCCTCGGCGGCGCCCGGTACGACGCCGCACCGCGGACGGCACCGGCCTCGACCCCGATCGACCTCCTGGCACTCGCGGCACCGGCGGTCCGCGCCGGCGGTGGCCTGTCCGCCTACCTGATCGACCCCGACGGCCTGGCCTCCCCCGTGCTGATCGCCACCGAGACCCACGCCGCCACCCTGCGCGTGTGCGACCTCAGCCACGACGGCACGCTCGCGCTGCTGCGCCGGGGCCCGCGCGGACGGCGGGAGGCGATCGTCCGGCGTACCGTCGACTCGGCGACGACCTGCGCCGTTCCGGTAGCCGACGGTGACCCGTGGATCGGCCGGTTCGCTCCCGACGGGCGGACGCTGTGGCTGCGCAGCAACGCCGCCCGGGAGTACGCGGCGCTGTTCGCGGTCGCCCTGGGCGATGACGGCGAGCCGCGGGGGAGGTCGGTCGTGGCGGAACGCGCGGGCAGCGACCTGGAACTGCTGTCGATGGCCCGGGACGGCCGCACGGCCGTGCTGGCCTGGAACGTGCAGGGCGCGAGCGAACTGGAACTCGTCGAGACCTTCCCGTCGCGCCGGCGCCTCGGCGGTGCGGGACCGGCGAGGCCCGTCTCGCTGCCGCACGAGGTCGTGACGCGGATCGCGGCGGCCGGGCCGGGGCGGCTGCTGCTCGCGCTCGCCGGATCGCAACGCCGTCCGGGTGTGTGGTGGGTCCACGAAGGCGTGTCCGTGCTGCGGACGCCGTGGTCCTCCCGCGACGAGGACTCCGTCCCGCCGGGCCGCCCGCCCGTGCGGCCCGTCCCCGTGCGCCTGAGGGCCCGCGACGGGCTGCCCCTGAGCGGCTGGTACTACCGGGCCCCCGGGCGGGCCCCGGACGAGCCGGCCCCCTGTGTCGTCCACCTGCACGGCGGTCCCGAGGAGCAGGAACGCCCCGTCTTCAACCCGCTCTACCACGAGCTTCTCGGGCGCGGACTGGACGTCTTCGCCCCCGACGTCCGCGGTTCCTCAGGACACGGCAGGTCGTTCGTCGACGCCGACCTGGGCACCGGCCGCTTCGCCGCGCTGGACGACGTCGCGGACTGCGCGGCCCACGCGGTGACGGCGGGCCTCGCCGACCCGACCCGGCTGGCGGTCATGGGGCGCTCGTACGGCGGCTATCTCACCTACGCCTCACTGGTGTGGCACCCGGACCTGTTCCGCACCGGGATCGCCGTCTGCGGCATGTCCGACCTGCTGACCTTCTTCGCCGGTACGGAGCCCTGGCTCGCGGAGTCGGCGGCGCACAAGTACGGTCACCCCGAACGCGACCGCGAACTGCTGCGCAACCTGTCCCCGATGAGCCGCGTCGACGCCCTGCGTGTCCCGCTGCTCGCCGTCCACGGCGAACACGACACCAACGTGCCACCGGGGGAGTCCGAGCAGTTCGTGCGCGCCGCGCGCGAACGCGGCATCCCCGCGGAACTCCTCACCCTGCGCGACGAGGGCCATGACTTCCTGCGCGCGGACAACCGGCGCCTGTTCCGCCGGGCCGCGGCGGACTGGATGGAGCGCCACCTGCAGGTGTGAGCTCGTCGGCGGCACCGGGCAGGAAGCCGACGGTGTCGGGTCCGGACGCGGGGGACCGGTGCCGCTCGTGTCTCGGAACCGGCGCGACACCGGTCGGTGCTGCCGCAGCCGTTCGGTCAGGCGCGCCAGGCCACCTTGAACACCCAGGCGTACTGACCGGCCTTACGCGCGGCCGCGGGAACGTCGATCACCAGGGATCCGTTGCTGACGGTCCAGGTCAGCGGCCGATCGTGGCCGAGCATGGTCACCGTGTCGCCGGCGCGGATCGGGACCGGGGCCTCGACGGTGAGCTTGGCGCCCGGCTCGGCCAGGGAGTGAATGTAGAAGGCCTCGTTCGGGCGGACCGTGAACCTCAGGTCGTCGCCCAGTTCGGCCATCCGGGACCAGTACGTGGTGTCGTAGATCGCCTCTCCGTTGGTGCGCAGCCAGTGGCCCGTCTCGCGCAGCCGGGTCTGCATGATCGCGGGGATGGTGCCGTCGGCGCGCGGACCGATGTCGAGCAGGAAGTTGCCGTTCTTGGAGACGATGTCGACGAGGCTCTGCACGACCGCTTCGGTCGTCATGTAGGCGTCGTCGGGGGTCGCCTGGTTGTACCCGTAGCTGAACGGGTCCAGGCCGCGGCTGGACTCCCACTTGGCGACGACCGTGTTGTCGTACGTCGTGTACTCGGGCGTCGTGAAGTCGTGGAAGCCGATGCCCGAACGGTCGTTGACGGTGACCTCGATGGGCCGGGCGCGGTTCTTCGCGTGGTTGAAGTACTCGGCCAGGACATGGAGGCTGTCGTTGGCGCCGCCGATGTCGCACCAGATGAGCTCCGGGTCGTAGCCCTGGATCAGCTCCAGCATCTGCGGGGCCTGGTAGTCCTTCACGAAGTCCTTGCCCGCGGTGTAGCCCGTGTAGGGCAAGGGCTCCAGGGTGTACGGATTGCGAGGGGCGTGGCCCATCCAGGGGTTGTCCGGGTTGAACCACTCGGGCATGGAGAAGTAGAGCCCGCGGTGGAGTTCGGGGGTGTACCGGCGGGACGCCGCGAAGAGTTCCTTGACGAGGTCCCGCTTCGGGCCCATCTTCACGGAGTTGCGGTCGGAGACCTTCGTGTCCCACAGCGCGAAGCCCTCATGGTGCTTCGAGGTCAGCACGTGGTACTGCGCGCCCGCGTCCCGGAACAGTTCGACCCAGGCGCGCGGATCGAACTTCTCCGCCGTGAACATCGGGATGAAGTCGTCGTAGGCGAAGTTCTCGCCGTACTTGTCGCGGTGGTACCCGTAGACGGCGTTCGCGGGGTCCTGCATGTGGTTCCAGTACCACTCGGCGTACTGCTTGCCGACCGGCGACCACGCCGGCACCGAGTAGACGCCCCAGTGGATGAAGATGCCGAACTTGGCGCCCTGGAACCAGTACGGCGCCTGGTGGCCGGAGAGGGAGGTCGCCGTGGGCTGGTAGTCGGCGACGCCGAGGGTCAACCGGCCCTTCCGCGAGGTGGCTTGCGTGCCGCGTCCGGTGACGGTCACCGCGCCGTCCCGCGCCGTGCCGGGGGCGGTGCCGGCACGGTTGCGGATGCCGACGCGGACCCGGGCCTGCTCGCCGGGGTCCAGTCGGCGCACCTTGGCGGGCTCGACGGTGCGTGCTCCCGCCACGTCGACCTGGACCGACACACCGTCCGCGGCCAGGACCGCGACGGTGCCCGCGTTGACGAGGGTGGCCTCGACGCTCTGGGCGCCGGTGGACTCCAGGAGCGAGTTGGTGGAGCGGGCCTCCCGCAGGGTCAACGCGCGTCCCTGTGCGGCGGGTTGCAGGGACAGCGCGAAGACGTGCAGGGACGTCTTGTTCTCCTCCGCCGGGTTGGTGACCGGCAGGGTGATCGCGACCGCCTCCCGTCGCGAGTCCAGCCACACCTCGGACGTTCCGATGCCGACGCTGTGGTCGTCCTTGGTGCCGTCCGGCTTGTAGCGGTACGGCGCCGACAGCGATCCGCCCGCGGCGTACCAGTCGGCGCCGCCGAGGCCCGCGGTCGTGGTGGAGCCGTCCGCGTAGTGGACGGTGGCTTTGCCGGAGGCGTTGCCGTAGCTGCCGGCGGTCAGAAAGACGGCGGAGAGGTAGCGGCCCTTGGGCAGTTCGACGCGCTGGCCGAGTGCGACGACGTTGTTCTTCGCGCCCGCGGCCGAGCCCGGGAAGACAAACGGCACTCCGTCGACCTCGACGCGGCCCACGGGAAGTTCCTCGCCCGGGAACGTGTAGCCCGAGCCGTCGAAGTCGCCGCCCGGTGCGGAGGCGGTGTCGATGGCGTCGTTGTCGTAGAGGGTGTCGAGCGGGACGGGGACGGGATCGGGGACGGGAGCCCACGACCCGGCCTGCCCGGCCTGCTCGGCGACGGGTTCGGCGGCGTGGGCGCTGGTGGCGATGGTGAGGGGAAGGGCTGCCGAGGCGGCGACTCCGGCTGCGGTACCCAGGACCTGACGTCTCGGATAGGTGCTCATGAGCGGCTCCAATTCATCGGATGTCTGATGATTGATTGGGCTCACTGGGCTGTCAACCGTGTGAACCGAGATGACAGCTGTGTGAATAGGTAGGAGGACAAGTCTGTGGACGATCCGAGGACAGCTTCTGTTTCGGTGCACCACACCGTGCGGGACGTCCCCGGTTCAGCTCTGGCTCACCGCGGCACCGGCGTCGCGTACGGCCCGTGGGCCCGCGCCCAGTTCGCGACGGCAGGCCTTGTTGAACGCCTGCAGGTCGGCGATGCCCACCGCGGCCGCGACGGCCGGGATGGGCAGGGTGGAGGCAAGCAGCAGGTGGCGGGCGCGTTCCAGTCGCCGGTGGCGGATGTGGGCGACGACCGTGTGACCGGTCTCGGCGCGGAACAGCCGGGTCAGGTGCGTGTGCGAGACGCCGGCCGCGCGGGCGATGTCGGGCACGGTCAGCGGGTCGGCCAGCCGCTCCTCGATGTAGGCCTGGGCGGCGGCGACGACGGGGTGCTGCCGCCCGCCGCGATCGGAGCCGGCCAACTGGGCGACGTGCCAGAGCACCGTCCAGACCTCGGCGCAGGCCCGCGCGGGGGAGAGGGGCACCGCGGTGACCGCGTGCCTGAGCAGGTGGGCCAGCAGGGCCCCCTCGGCGGCGGCGTCCTGCATCACCGGCACCCTGTGCGGTACGCCGGTGTCCGCGAGGCGCAGATGGGCGTACAGGTGCTCCGACCGGCCGCGGTAGTGGAAGTGCACCTCCGTGTCCGGCGGAACCAGGCTCACATGGCCGGGCCGGATGGGGTGCACGGCGCCGCCCACGGACAGCGCGCCCGAGTAGTTGTAGAGGTGCAGTTGCCACAGGTCGGGCAGCCGGAAGACCTCGTGCGCCGTGGAGACCCCGTGCACGCCGACACCCGCGCTCGCCACCTCGGGCGGTGCGTCGAGTGAGAGGGACACGTGATCCATGGAGGCGGAAATTTACCAGTAGTCGGCGAATGCGCCCCACGACCGCGCGGAATCCGCGCTCTACATTCGTCGCATGTCAACCACTCCACAACTCCTCACCTCGGTGCAGACCGCGCGCTTCGTCGCGCAGGGGTTCCTGCGCCTGGACGGGATCGTGCCGGGGGAGATCAACGAGAAGGCCATCGTGGCCCTGTCGGCGGGGATGCCCGGACTGCCGTACGGCACTCCGCTGTCGAAGGCGTTCGCTCAGGGCACGTTCGTCCGCGAACTGTTCAGCCTGCCGCTCGTGTCCGGCGCCGTTCAGAGCCTGGTCGGACCCGAGCCGACGGTGGACCACCACGCGGTGCACATACGCGAACCGCACGAGGGTACGGCCCAGGACCTGCACGGGGACGCGATCATCGACGTACGGCCGGACGCCTTCGACGTCCAGCTCATGTACTACCCGCATGAGGTGACCCCCGACATGGGAGGCACCCTCAGTGTGCCGGGGAGCCACTTGCGGCGCGTCAACGAGACCGACATCGGGCGCGTCCAGAACCTGCGCGGGCAGACCCGTCTGACCTGCCCGGCCGGGACCGTCGTCCTGGTCCACCACGGGATCTGGCACAGCGGCCGCCGCAACGACACCGGGAGGCGGCGCTACATGTACAAGGTCCGCTTGAATCCGACGGTGCCGCAGGTCCGTCTCTGGGACACCTCCGACCTGCACGATCCCGCCGTGACGGCGGAACTGAACACCCACTTCCCGTGGTACGAGCCGGCCACCGCCCGGCTGGAGATCTACAACCGCGTCCTGCTGTGGCGTGCGCTGACGGGGGACGACTCCTTCGACATCGATTACTGGGTCACCCGTGTCAGCAACCGGCCGACTCTGGGGAGCCACACGTGAAACAGCAGGTCCTGGTGCTCTACCTCGCCTCGTCGGCCCTGGACTCCGGCGTGGTGGGCTGGTCCCGCTACGACGGCACCGGCGCCTCCCGCCCGACGACCGGGGACAGCGACGAGCCGCCGTACGAGACGGGTCTCGCCGCCCTGCGGGACGGCTGGCGCCTGTTCCAGGCGTCCCAGCTGCTGCCGCCGTACCCCGGTCACGAGTACGACACGTCCTTCCTCAAGCACGAGTTCCTCTTCGAGAAGCTGGAGGGGTGACCGCTCTGTCGGCACCACGGTGACCACACGTTCGGGACGCCACGCCTCAGCGGCAGGGGCAACGGCGAGGTGAGCCTTCCGCCGCACGCGCCCGCCCCGGCTCTTCGCGTACCGGCGTCACGTCCCCACCATCCACGCCCGGGTGCCGAACGAGGCGCAGGCCCGTGAGGCCACCTCGGCCGCACCGAGCAGGGCCTCGACGAAGCCCTCCGAGGTCAAGGAGCCCTGAACGGCGAGGTGATGGGCGAGTGCCCCGTGCAGGACGTCGCCCGCGCCCAGCGTGTCGGCCACGCGGACTTCGGGCACGTCCACCGTGCCACCGCCGTCGGGTCCCGCCCAGAGGATGGGCCGCCCGCCTCGGCTGACCGCCGACCAGACGACCCCCTGCTCCCGCAGGAACCGCAGGGTGTCCGCCGGTGTGCTCGCGCCCGGCGGGTGGAAGTCGGCCGAGCAGACGACCACGTCGATCCAGGGCAGCAGTCGCCGGGTGCCCTCCTTCCAGCTGCCCCCGTCCAGGAGGGTCGGGCGGCCCGCCGCCCGCGCGGCGCGGGCGGCGGCCACGGCCAACTCCATGTGGTGGCCGTCGAACTCGACGATGTCGGCGGCCCGCACCGAAGCGTCGAGATCATCGGGCGGGTCGAGCCGCCGGCCCGTCGCGTTCGTCGAGGCGACGGCACGATCACCGCTGGCCGCGGTCACCAGCACGGAGGACACGACCGGCGGCTCGACCGAGTCGGCGGCCAGATCCGACACGGCCACGCCCAGCCGGTCCAGATCCGCCCTGACGCCCTGCGCCAGCGGATGCGAGCCGATCGCGGTGAGCAGCCTGGCCGCGCCCCCCAGGTGACTGAAGGCCGCGGCCGCGTTCGCCGCCGGACCGCCCGCCGCGACGACCTGCTCACGGGCCGTCAGCTTCTCGTTCGACGCCGGCACATGGTCCACGAGGTGGATGACGTCCAGCGTGCACAGGCCGACGAACAGACCCGCGGGACGTCCGCGCGCCGTCTCCGCGGAGGCGCGGAGGGTGGTCACAGGGTGCGTTCCAGGCGGTCCGCCACCATCTTCACGAAGTGTGCGGGGTCGGCCGGCCGTCCGCCCTCCGCCAGGACGGCCAGGGAGTACAGCAGTTGGGCGGTCTCGGTGAGGTCGGAGCGGTCCTCGCGTTCCTTGTACGCCTGGTTGATGCCCTTGACCAGCTGGTGGTCCGGGTTGAGTTCGAGGATGCGCTTGGTGTGCGGCACCTCCTGCCCCATGGCCCGGTACATGTTCTCCAGCGCCGGTGTCAGATCGTGCGCGTCGGCGACGACGCAGGCAGGGGACACCGTCAGGCGGGACGACAGCCGCACCTCCTTGATGTCCTCCTCCAGTTGCTCGCTCATCCAGCCGAGCAGACCCGCGTACTCCTCGGCCTGCTGCTCCCGCTCGCCCTCGGACTTCTCGTCGCCGCGCGCACCGAGGTCGATCTCGCCCTTGGCGATCGACTGCAGCCGCTTGCCCTCGAACTCGCCGACCGCGTCGACCCACACCTCGTCGACGGGATCCGTGAGCAGCAGGACCTCGATGCCCCGCTCCCGGAAGGCCTCCATGTGCGGGGAGTTGTCGACGCTCTGCCGGGACCCGCCGGTGATGTAGTAGATGCTCTCCTGCCCGTCCGGCATCCGCTCCACGTACTGCTTGAGCGTGACCGTCTCGTCCGCGCCGTGGGTGGTCGCGAACGACGACACCGCGAGAATGGCGTCGCGGTTGTCGGAGTCGGTGATCAGCCCTTCCTTGAGCACCGCGCCGAACTCCCGCCAGAACGTGGCGTAGTGCTCGGTGTCGCCGGCCATCATGCTCTTGACCGACGACAGCACCTTCTTGGTCAGCCGCCGCTGCATCATCCGGATGTGCCGGTCCTGCTGGAGGATCTCGCGGGACACGTTGAGCGAGAGGTCCTGCGCGTCGACCACACCCTTGACGAAGCGGAGGTACGGCGGCAGCAGTGCCTCGCAGTCGTCCATGATGAACACGCGCTTGACGTACAGCTGCACCCCGCGCTTGAAGTCCTGCGTGAACAGGTCGTGCGGGGCGTGCGACGGGACGAACAGCAGGGCCTGGTACTCGAACGTCCCCTCGGCCTGCAGCTGGATGGTCTCCAGCGGGTCGCGCCAGTCGTGGCTGATGTGCTTGTACAGCTCGTGGTACTCGTCCTCGGACACCTCGTCGCGGGACCGCGCCCACAGCGCCTTCATCGAGTTCAGCGTTTCCGGCTCGGCCGGCCCGTCACCCTCGCTCGCGGCCTCCCCGACCAGCCTGATGGGCCAGGTGATGAAGTCCGAGTAGCGCTTGACGATCTCCTTGATCGTCCACACCGAGGTGTAGTCGTGCAGCTGGTTGTCGGGGTCGGCCGGCTTGAGGCGCAGCGTGACCGAGGTGCCCTGCGGCGCGTCGTCGGCCTCCTCCAGGGTGTACGTGCCCTCACCGCGCGAGGTCCAGCGGGTGCCCTTCTTCTCGCCCGCGCGCCGCGTCAGCAGGGTGACCTCGTCCGCCACCATGAAGCCGGAGTAGAAGCCGACACCGAACTGACCGATCAGCCCCTCGGCGCCGGCCCCGTCCTGCGCCTCCTTCAGCTCCCGCAGGAACTCGGCCGTCCCCGAGTTGGCGATCGTGCCGATGAGCTGTCCGACCTCGTCGTACGACATCCCGATGCCGTTGTCCCGCACCGTGAGCGTACGGGCGTCCTGGTCGATCTCGAGCTCGATGTGCAGGTCGGAGATGTCGGCGTCGAGCGAGTCGTCCCGCAGCGCGGCCAGGCGCAGCTTGTCCAGCGCGTCGGAGGCGTTGGAGACGAGTTCACGGAGGAAGACGTCCTTGTTCGAGTAGACCGAGTGGATCATCAGCTGGAGCAGCTGACGGGCCTCTACCTGGAACTCAAACGTTTCGGTCGGCATGGTTCGCGACTACCTCACTTGTCCATGGATCGCCGGCACTGGCTGCAGTTACTTTAATGAACGGCGTCAGCCGGCAGGGAATCAGTAGGCACCCCCTTGCGCGTCCCTGCCCGTACGCAGTACACGCGACAGTCCCAGCGCGGCCGTCCGCACGACGGGCGCCAGTCGGGCCGGGTGGAACCGGACCGCGGCACGGCCACCGACAGCGCCGCCGCCGCAGGCGGGCCGTCGAAGACGGGCGCGGCGATACAGCTCACGCCGAGCGCGGCCTCCTGCTCCTCGTAGGCGAGTCCGGACGCCTGGACCTGCTCGATGGCGGTGCGCAGCCGCGCCGGGTCGGTGCCCGAGTGCGGGGTGAGCCGGGCCGGCGGCCGCGCCAGTACGGCGTCCGTCAGCTCCATGCCGGAGAACGCCGGCAGCGCCCTGCCCACCCCGGTGCACCACGGCCACGAGACCCTGTCGCTGCCGTCCCGCATCGGCGGCCGGCTGCCGGCGGACGTGCCGGCCGCCGCCCCGCAGGCCTACCATCCTCCGCCGTGTCCGCCCGATCCCGGAGGTAGCCGCAGGCCTGTTCCCATCCTCGCCGTACGACTCCGGGCCGGGGGCGGGCGTGACCGTTCCCGATTCCGCCGGTGCCGTGACCAAGGCAGCGGCCGTCCTGGACGAAGCCGCCCGCACGGGCGTCCCTGCTCCCCGGTGTGCCGGATCCCGCCCGAGGCGGACGTCGCGGCCGCCTACGCCGTGCAACGGCTGTACGTCGAGCGTGCCGTCACCGCGGGCGGCGGCTGGTGGGCCGCAAGATCGGGCTGACCTCAACCGCCGTGCAAACCCAACTCGGCTTCGACCGGCCCGACTTCGGCACCCCTCTTTGCCGACATGGCCGTCCCCCTGGGGGCGACGATCGCTCCCAGGCGCCTGGTGCGGCCCAAGGTCGAGGCACAGGTCGCGCTGGTGCTGGACGCGTCGCCGACAACGCCTCCAGCGGCCTGTTCGTCCTCGACGGCACCCCCGTCCCGATGGACCGGGTCGACCTGCGCGGCGTAGGGATGACACTGGCCAGGAACGGCGAGACCGTCTCGTGGGCACCGCCGCCCTCTGGCTCGCCTCCACCCTCGCCGGCCTCGGTGACCCGCTGCGGGCGTGGGACATCGTCCCGACCGGCGCCCTCGGCCCGATGGCGGTCGCCGCCGAGGACGAAGAGTTCACCGCGCACATCGAAGGCCTCGGCACGGTCGGCACCGCGTTCGCGGCCGACGCCACGGAAGGTGCCGGAGCATGACCACCACCCACGGGGCGGTCCGAAATATTTCGAAGATTTTGATCGCACTTTCGATTTAGGAGTCCGAAGTTCCGGCTGGGTCGGTCAGGTCGCTCTGAATGGATGGGCTCTGAACAGGCGTAATGTCTCCGCGAATGCAGAGATGCTCCGGGGCAAGTTTCGTAATGACCGCCGAACCATTGACAGTCACACGCCGCCGACCAACACTGACGGGCACCGCACAACCCCCCACGAACGTTTCCGCCGGTTTTCGCGAGGAGGAAGCATGGAGAAGAACGACGGCCCCGTCGGCCGAATCAGCCGTAGGAGTCTCATTGGCGGCACCGGAGCCCTGGCCTTGGCCACCGCGTCCGGGCTGATCCTGCCGGGAACGGCACGCGCGGACACGACCATCACCACGAACCAGACCGGCACCGACAACGGCTTCTACTACTCGTTCTGGACCGACGGCGGTGGCGCGGTCTCCATGACCCTGGCATCCGGCGGCAGTTACCGGACCTCCTGGACCAACTGCGGCAACTTCGTCTGCGGCAAGGGCTGGAGCAACGGCGGCCGGCGGACGGTGCGGTATTCGGGCAGCTTCAACCCGTACGGCAACGGTTACCTGGCCCTCTACGGATGGACGTCGAACCCGCTGGTCGAGTACTACATCGTCGACAACTGGGGCACCTACCGGCCGACGGGCACATACAAGGGAACGGTGACCAGCGACGGCGGGACGTACGACATCTATCAGACGACGCGGTACAACGCCCCGTCCGTCGAAGGCACGCGCACGTTCAACCAGTACTGGAGCGTCCGGCAGTCGAAGCGGACCGGGGGAACCATCACCACCGGCAACCACTTCGACGCATGGGCCCGTGCCGGAATGACACTGGGCAGCTTCCGGTACTACATGATCCTCGCGACGGAGGGCTACCAGAGCAGCGGCAACTCCAGCCTCACGTTGAGTGGTTGAACGTCGTCACGGGCCCCGGCTCGGGCCGCTTGGCCGAGTGGCCCTTTCCCGGTGTGCGTCCGCGCAGCCGTCGCCACAGCCAGGGCGCGACATGGTCCGGCGAGGGCGCGCACCCGGTCGTTGAGGCCGAGGATGCGGGGCAGGATCCGGCGGGCCACCGGTGAGGCCTTTCGTAGGTCCGGAAAGGTCAGGTGGCGACCCGGGCGCCGGATGCGGTGAGCCGGGCGAACATCTCCTCGATGTTCGCGGCGACCGACCAGGCGTCGTAGCGGGGCCGTACGACGTCGTTCATGCCGGCCATCACCGTCACCAGGTCCGGCTCGAGCGCCAGAGCCGGGCCGAGCTGACCGGTCCTGATCTGGCCGCTCGTCTTCCCGCGCACGGCGAGATGGGCATGGCCGAGCCTTGGCTGCCCCTCCGTCAGGATTTCGGCGAGCCGGTCGGCCCAGCCCCGGTGACCGCCCGTCGGCTCGGGATCCCCGATGCCTTCCGTCAGGCTGTCGCCGATCGCCACGTAGCGCAGGAACGGGTGTGAGGCGGTCATGGGGCGCCAGTCCATAGAGCGGCCTCGGCCGGTGGGCGACGGAGCGACTCGGCCTGGTGGGCGACGACGTGCGGAACGTCGTACGCGCCCGCACCGGCAGCCGTCCACGCCATCGCTTCACGCAACGCTCACAAAGCATCCCTGGAGCTTTAAGTTTCAATCGTTACGCTCGCGGCGGGCTGAGTGACCGGGGACGACCCCCGCCGCGGTGCTCACCTGCCCCACCAGGTACAGGAGAATCGGTGTGCGTGACGGCGACGTAGTGGTGATCGGCGGCGGATACGCGGGCGTCCGTCTCGCGAAACGACTGGACGGGATCGCGCGGGTCACGCTGGTGGACCGCAAGGAGGTCTTCTTCCACCGCATCGCCTCCCTCAGGGCCGGGGTGCGCCCCGAGTGGACGGTGACCCCGTTCATCCCGTACGACCGGCTGTTGCGCGACGGCCGTGTGGTGGCGGGCAAGGCGGTCCGTGTCGACACCGTCGAGCGGCAGGTGGTGCTCGCCACGGGGGAGCGGCTGCCCTACGACGTGGTGGTGATCGCCACCGGTGCCGACTATCCCGAACCGGCCCGCTTCACCGGAACCACCACCGAGGAGGCGGCGAAGACCTTCGCCGCCCACCAGCGCGACATCGCCACCGCCGATCATGTCCTTGTCGTCGGCGGCGGACCCTCCGGCGTCGAACTCAGCGCCGAGGTCCGCCTGGCCAGACCCGACGCCCGGGTCACGCTCGCCCACGCCGGGCCGGTGCTGCTCGACTCCACGGGCAGCGAGCGGGCCGGACGCCGGGCCCGGGCCTGGCTGGAGGCGCACGACGTCGAGGTGCGGCTCGACTCCTTCATGTCGCCCGGCGTCGCCTTCGGCACCTATCGCGATGCCCGCGGCACCGTCGTCGAAGCCGACCTCTCCTTCTGGGCGACGGGCACGACCCCGAACACCCTGTGGCTGCGTCTGGGCGGACACGGCGACTGGCTCAACGCGCACGGGCAGGTCAAGGTCGACCGGACGCTGCGGGTCGGGGGACGGCCGGACGTGTTCGCGGTCGGTGACGTGAACGACGCCACCGAGCTCAAGATCACCCCCGCGGCGCTTGCCCAGGCGGACCTCGCCGCCTGGAACATCCGTGCCCACCTGACCAGTTCGGGCAGGCACCGCAAGGATCCCCGCCTGTACCGGGCCGTCCACCGCACCCCCCTCATCGTGCCCTTCGGCCCGGCCGACGGACTGACCATGCTGCCCGTCCCGGGTGGAGAAACCGCCGTCCTCGGCGGCCGCACGACGGTCCTCGCCAAGGCGAAGACCTTGATGACGCCGTACATGAGACGCCAACTCGGCTATACCGCCACCTGAGACACCGCCACCTGGGACACCGGCGGCCGGACCACTCGCCGGGACCACTCGCCCGGACCGCTCGTCCCTTCACCGTGCGGCTTCGGGCCGTGCGCCTTCAGGCAGGAGGGCCAGGAGCTGTTTCGTGTGCCCGGGCAGCTCCGCTTCCACGAGGCCCGTGAGGAGGTTCCTCAGCGGCATCGGCTGATCGACCAGGAGCGCGCCGTTGGACAGGAGCAGGGTGGGTACCGGTGTGTCGAGCTCGGCCTCGCTCAGCATCGGCCCGCCGAGTGCGCACAGGGCGTCCCCTTGGAGACGGATGCGGTCCCGAAGCCCCGCCTCGCCCCCGGCGCGTTTGATGACGCGCCCGAGGGTCCAGGTGTCGAGCGCCAGGCGGTTGTCATACGTGGCGTTCGCCCCCGAGGCGATCAGGGAGACCGCGTTGATGGTGACGGCGTTGATCATGGTCACGTGGGCCAGGATCTGCTCGGCGTTCCACTCACCGGCCGGCGGGGCGACGCCGGTGTCGCCGGCGTCGGCCACGGTGGCGGCCGCGTCCAGCAGCGTGCGGTAGGCATCTCGCAGCGGGGTGGTGTCCATCAGATGGTCCTCTCTTCACGGCGGGAAACCGGACGGGGGCGCCCGACTTCCCGTCCAGGTCACAGGATGTCGTCAGCCGCTCCGCAACGCGTTCATGCGCGCGAGTGGTACGCCCGGAAGGGTGGGATCCGGTCGCCTGGGAAGGACACGCGCGTACGGCCCCACCGGGCATATCCGCAGGAGGTGCGTGAGCAGCACCAGGCGACGGAACACCCGTACGAACTCCGTACCCCTGATGGCATAGTGATGCGTCGGCGCCGCGCGGTCCGGCACCGCGTCGCGGTGCGTGCGGTGCGGGATCCGGGCGGCCCGCAAGCCGTGGCGGGAAGTCCCGTACCCCCGCGATTCGTCGGACGGTCGAGCGGAGGACGACGCATGCCGAGTGGACTCATCGCGCTGGCGCTCGGCGGGTTCGGTATCGGTCTGACCGAGTTCCTGATCGCCGGGCTGCTGCCCCAGGTGGCGTCGAGTTTCGCGGTGTCCGAGGCGACAGCGGGCTGGCTGATCTCCGGGTACGCGCTGAGTGTCGCGATCGGCGCGATCGTGCTGACGGCGGCGACGGCTCGGCTGCCCCGGAAGCAAGTCCTTGTCGGTCTGGTGGTGTTGTTCGTCATCGGCAACCTGATGTCCGCCGTCGCGCCGAGCTATCCGGTGATGCTGTCCGGGCGGATCGTCGCGGCGTTGTGCCATGGTTCGTTCTTCGGCATCGGCTCTCTCGTCGCCCGCGGTCTCGTCGCGCCGGAGAAGAAGTCCCGCGCCGTGGCGGTCATGTTCGCCGGGCTGACGGTCGCGAACGTGCTGGGTGTGCCCTTCGGTGCGTTGGTGGGTGAGCGCTGGGGCTGGCGGGCCGCCTTCTGGGCGGTCACCGCGATCGGCGTGCTCGCGCTCGCGGGAATTGTCGCCCTCGTCCCCGGCGGCGCGGGAGAGGCGGGACCCGCGGCGGTGAAGGGCCCCGCGGACCCGGTACCGGCCGGCGGCCTGCGGGACCAGCTCCGTGCGTTCCGCTCCCGGCAGGTCTGGCTGACCCTGACGGCCACCGCGCTCAGCTACGGGGGGATGTTCGGCGCGTTCAGCTACATCGCCTACACGTTCACGGAGGTCGGCGGTTTCTCCTCGGAGGATGTCGCCTGGTTGCTGATGGTCTACGGCGCCGGCCTGGTCGTCGGGAACCTGGTCGGCGGGCGAGCGGCCGACCAGGACCGTGACCGCGCCCTGGTGCTCGCCCTTCTCGGACTCACCATCACCCTGGTCGTGTTCGGTCTGCTGGCCGCCAGCGCCACCGCATCGGTGGTATTGGTGTTCCTGATGGGGGTGACCGGCTTCGCCAGTGTGCCCGGCATGATCACCCGTGTCACCGACGCCGCCCACGGGGCGGCACTGGCCGCTAGCGCCAACGTGTCCGCGTCCAACATCGGCAACGCCCTCGGCGCCTGGCTCGGGGGCCTGGCCATCACCGCCGGCCTCGGCTACACCTCCCCGCTCTACGTCGGCGCCGGTATCTGCCTGATCTCCGTCGTCGTCATGGCCGTTGCCGCACGCCAGGCGAGGTCACCGGCCTAGGTGTTCTGTCCCGGGAGGTTGTGGACGGGTGGGGCAGGTCTCGGCTGAGGGGTCTTGAACAGGTGAGGGCCTTCCGGTTCGGTGTGGATTGCGA
>JODI01000005.1 GCA_000720805.1 Streptomyces violaceoruber | reverse complement strand
CCCCACCGCCACCCACCGCACGCCCCTGGACTCCCCTTCCGCACCTGATCTAGGCTTCACAGCAAGCGCTTTCTAGCCTGCCCATGCCAACCCCTGCGCGCGTCCTCTTCGAAGCTCACCGACCACCCCGACTCTCCCTGCGCTCGGCTCCGCCGCCGGCCCGCACCCTCAGCCGTCGCGGGCCGGCGCGGAAAGGAAGCGTCTCGTGCCGCACCACGAACCGCAGGTCCCGTCGATGCCGCCCGCCCTGCCGCCCACGCGTAAGTCCTTCCTGCGGGGCATGGCCGCCGTAGGAGTCGCCCCCCTGCTCCCGGCGGTGCTCCCCGCCACCGCCGAGGCCGCGCCGTCGGGCCGGCCGGACTTCCCGCTGGTGCGCGACGGCGCCGCCGTCGAGGTGTTCGTGGACGCGGCGGACGACCCCGCCGCGCTCCGCGCCGCCGGGGACCTCCAGGCGGACGTGGAGCGGGTCACCGGCATCCGCCCCCACCTGCGGCACACCGTGCCCGAGAAGGCCGCGCTCCTGGTCGTGGTGGGCACCCTGGGCGCGAGCCCGGTCGTGGACCGGCTGGTCGCTGACCGGCGTCTGGACGTCTCCGGCGTGAAGGGGCGCTGGGAGGCGTCGGTGACCCAGGTGGTGGACCGTCCGCTGCCCGGAGTGGACCGCGCCCTGGTGATCGCCGGAAGCGACCGGCGTGGCACGGTCTACGGCGTCTACGACACCTCGGAGCGCATCGGGGTCTCCCCCTGGTACTGGTGGGCGGACGTCCCCGTCGTACACCGCGATTCCGTGACGGTCCCGGCGGGCCCTCTCAAGCGGTTCGAGCCGTCCGTCCGTTACCGGGGCGTCTTCATCAACGACGAGCAGAACCTGACCACTTGGTCGCACCGCACCCAGGAGCCGGACAAGAACATCGGGCCTCGGACGTACGAGCGGGTCTTCGAGCTGCTGCTCCGGCTCAAGGCCAACTACCTGTGGCCCGCCATGCATCCGTACTCCGACTTCTTCAACAAGTACCGCGAGAACCCCCAACTCGCCGACCGCTACGGCATCGTCGTCGGCTCCAGTCACCCCGAGGCGCTGCTGCGCAACGGCGTCCACGAGTGGGAGCCGTGGGCGCAGGAGCACCCCAACGCCGACGGCAGCCTGCCGGTGTACGACTACACGGTGAACCCCGCCGTCATCTCCGACTACTGGAGAGCCCGGGCAAGACAGAACGCGGCGTACGAGAGCAGTTGGACCCTCGGTATGCGCGGACTGCACGACACCGCGCTGGAGACGAAGTACGCGACCACCGTCGCGGAGAAGGTCGCGGTGATGAACGACATCGTCACCGACCAGCGCCGGATCCTCACCGAGGAGGTCGGCACCGGGGCCGAGCCGCAGATCTTCATCCCGTACAAGGAAGTGCTGGAGCTGTACAACGCGGGCGTCGAGGTCCCCGAGGACGTGACGCTGATCTGGCCGGACGACAACCACGGCAACATGCGCCAGCTGCCGAACGAGGCGGAGCGCGCCCGCTCCGGCGGCAACGGCATCTACTACCACCTCTCCTACTGGGGCCGTCCGCGCAGCTACCTGTGGCTGGACACCACCCAGCTCGCCAAGCTCTGGCAGGAGTTGCGCCGAGTTCACGAGCACGGCGTGGACCGGATGTGGATCTTCAACGTGGGGGACCTCAAGTCGATCGAGACCGGTCTGTCCTTCGCGATGGACATGGCATGGGACGTTGACCGGTGGGGAGCCGACGACGTCGAGGACTTCCTTGCCGAGTGGTACGGGCGGCAGTTCGGGCGTCGGCACGCCCCGGAGATCGCCGCCATCCGTACCGAGTACTACCGGCTCGCGGCCGAGCGGCGGCCGGAGTTCATCGACCGCCAGATGTTCTCCGTGGTCCACCACGGCGACGAGGCCGGGCGTCGGCTGGCCGCCTACGACCGGCTGCTCGAGCGGGTCCG
Organism: Streptomyces violaceoruber; assembly: GCA_000720805.1. Classification (GTDB taxonomy): domain Bacteria; phylum Actinomycetota; class Actinomycetes; order Streptomycetales; family Streptomycetaceae; genus Streptomyces; species Streptomyces cellulosae_A. Next base: position 194,579 of record JODI01000005.1, on the reverse strand, counting down.
CGTGCTGGGCGCCGAGCTGCCCGAGGCCTACCGGGACACCTACTTCGAGCTCGTCGAATACCCGGTGCACGGCGCGTACTTGATGAACCTGAAGTACTACTGGGCGGACCGCAACGCCCTCGCGGTCCGGCAGGGGCGCGGGGCGGGGACCAATCGTTTCGCGGACCTGGCCGAGGCGGCCCACGCCGCTGAGGCGGCGATCACCCAGAGGTACAACACCGAGGTGGCCGGCGGTAAGTGGGACGGGATCGTCAACCCGTACCCCTCGCAGATACCGAAGGCGCCGGGCCGCCCGGCCGTCACCCGGATCGCCCGGACGGAGACCTCCGGGCTGGGCGTGGCCTGCGAGGGCAACGAGACGGGGACCGCCCGGCCGTTGTCCTTCTCCTCCTTCACCCGTGACCGGAGGTTCGTGGACGTCTTCAACACCGGTTTCCTGACGGTGGACTGGACGGCCGAGGCCAGTCGTCCGTGGGTGCGGTTGAGTGCGTCGGGCGGCTCGCTCACCGAGCAGGTCCGGGTGTGGGTGGAGGTCGACTGGACACGGGTGCCGGAAGGCACGTACGAGGCCACGGTCACCGTCGCCGGGGCCGGGCAGCGGGTCGAGGTGCCGCTGCGGGTGGTCAACGCCGGGGAGCGGGCGCGGGACCGGGCGCGGGGGTTCGTCGAGGCGCACGGGTACGTGTCGATCGACGCCGTGCACACCGAGCGGCGGGTGGCGCGCGGCGGGGCCCGCTGGCGGACGGTGCGCGGGCTGGGCCGTCGTACCGGGGCCGTGGAGTCGGTGCCGTCGACGGCGGTGGCGGTCACCGGGGACTTCGCCGGCCGGGCGCCCGAACTGCGGTACCGGGTGCGGTTCACGAGCGCCGGGAGCTTTCCGGTGACCGTCTTCCGCCTGCCCTCCCTGGACGAGCGCGGGCTGCGCCGGGTGGCGGTCGCCCTCGACGACCAGCCGGCCACCGTGCTCTCGGGCCAGGCGATCGCCACCGGCAACCGGGGGGACGCCTGGGCCCGCAACGTGGAGGAGGGCGTCGAGAAGCTGACCGCCACCGTGACCGTCGCCGCGCCCGGTGAGCACGTCCTGCGGGTGTTCATGGTGGACGCCGCGATCGCCGTGGACCAGATCGTCGTCGACACCGGCGGTCTGCCCGCCACCTACCTCGCGCCGCCGGAGAGCTACCACCCGCGGTTCAATCCGGACCCCGGGTACGCACCGGGCCTGGATGCTCCGGTCCGGTAACCGCCCTACCGTCCGACTGCTCGGCTGCTCGGCTGCTCGGCCACGTCATCGACGCCGGCCGTGCGCCGCCACTGTGCTCCGACGCCGGACGGCGGCCGCCACGGGCCGCCGTCCGGCCTCTCGGGCCGTACGGTCCACAAACACACGGCGGTACATCGCCACCGACTACCGCAAGCTCGGCACGGACGCTCGCATCGGTACGGTGCTCCGCGCCGAGGGGCCGGAGCTCGTCCCCGCGCCGTTCGTCGCCTCCTCGCGGTGAATCGGTGTCCTCGATCCGGTCAGCGGCGTGCCCGTCCCGCCGCGCCGGGTCGCGACGATCTCCGCCGCGATGGACAGGGCCGTCTCCTCGGGTGTGCGGGCGCCGAGATCGAGGCCGATCGGCGACCGCAGCCGGGCCAACTCCCCGTCGGTCAGGCCCGCTTCGCGCAGCCGTCGCTCCCGGTCGGCGTGCGTACGCCGTGAGCCCAGCGCGCCGACGAACGCGGCCGGCATCCGCAGGGCCGCTTCCAGCAGGGGCACGTCGAACTTGGCGTCGTGGGTGAGCACGCACAGCACCGTGCGCGCGTCGGTCACGGTGCCTCGCAGATAGCGGTGCGGCCAGTCGACGACGACGTCGTCGGCCTCGGGGAAGCGGGCCTTGGTGGCGAAGACGGGGCGGGCGTCGCACACGGTGACGTGGTAGCCGAGGAACTTGCCCACCCGTACGAGTGCCGCGGCGAAGTCGATCGCCCCGAAGACGATCATGCGGGGCGGCGGCACACTCGACTCGACCAGCAAGGTCAGTCCGCCGGGGCAGCGCGAGCCTCCCCCAGACTCCGTCCGGGGGGACCCCCATCTCGCTGCGCTCGCCGACAGCTCGACCGTGCCGGTGCGGCCGGCGTCCAGCAGGGCGCGGGCTTCGCCGGCCGCCGTACGGTCCAGTTCCGCGTGCCCGCCGAGTCCGCCTTCGTACGAGCCTGCCCCGGACTCCGCAAGGGAGGGCCGGGAGGGCCCCCCTCCCGCTTCGCCCGGCCGCACCAGCAGGGCCGTGCCGAGAAGTTCGACGGGGCCGCGTACGACGCGGGCGACGGCTGCCGGCTCGCCCCGGGCGGCGGCCGACAGGGCCGACCGGAGCACCGGCCGCGCGGCCGCGTCCGTGCCGACCGGGGTGACCATGATGTCGATGATCCCGCCGCAGGTCAGCCCGACCGCGAAGGCGTCCTCGTCGCTGTATCCGAACCGCTCGACGACCGTCTCACCGTCCTGCAGCGCCTGGACGCAGAGGTCGTACACCGCTCCCTCCACGCAGCCGCCGGAGACCGAGCCGATGACCGTGCCCTCGCTGTCGACGGCGAGGGCGGCGCCGGGGCCGCGCGGGGCGCTGCCGCCGACGGCCACGACGGTGGCGACGGCGAACGCGCGGCCCTCCTCCATCCAGCGGTGCAGTTCCCCGGCGAGGTCAAGCACGGACGCCTGCCATCAGGACGCGGTCGGGGCGGATCGGCAGGTCCCGGTGGCGTACGCCGGTCGCGTGCCAGACCGCGTTGGCGATGGCCGCGGCGGCGCCCACGATGCCGATCTCGCCGATGCCCTTGATGCCGACCGGGTCGTCGGGGTCCGGGTCGTCGATCCAGTCCGCCTCGATGGCCGGAACGTCGGCGTGGGCGGCGACGTGGTAACCGGCGAGGTCGGCGCCGTAGTGGCTGCCCAAGGCACGGTCGCGGACCGCCTCCTCGTGCAGGGCCATGGAGATGCCCCAGGTCATGCCGCCGACGAACTGGTTGCGGGCGGTGAGCGGGTTGACGATCCGGCCGGCCGCGAAAATGCCGAGCATGCGGCGCACGCGGACCTCACCGGTGGCGGGGTCCACGGCGACCTCGGCGAACTGGGCGCCGAAGGAATGCCGTTCCTTCTGGGCGAGGGCGCCGATGGCCTCGGTGCTGTCCGACCGTACGGTGATCCCCTCCGGCGGGATGTCGACGCCGAGGGCGAGCCGTTCCCGCAGTTCCTCGGCGGCGATCGTGACCGCCCATGCCCAGGAGCGGGTGCCCATCGAGCCGCCGGCGATGAACGCGGGGCCGAGGTCGCTGTCGCCGATGCGTACGCGGACCTGATCGGGAGCGGTCCGCAGGGCATCGGCGGCCACCAGAGTCATCGCGGTCCGCGCGCCGGTGCCGATGTCGGCGGCGTTGATCCGCACGGTGTAGGTGCCGTCCGCCTCCGCCGTCACCGCCGCCGTGGACGGTCCGGCGCCCGCCGGGAAGGAGGCCGCGGCCGTGCCGGTGCCGAGCAGCCAGCGTCCCTCGCGGCGCAGGCCGGGGCGCGGGTCGCGGTCGGCCCAGCCGAACCTGCGGGCGCCTTCCCGGAAGCAGGCGATCAGATTGCGTCCGCTGAACGGCAGCCCGGACACCGGGCCCGCCTCGGGGTCGTTGCGGGCGCGCAGTTCGATCGGGTCGAGGCCGCACTTCTCGGCGAGTTCGTCGAACGCCGACTCCAGCGCGAACGACCCCGGTGCCTCGCCCGGCCCGCGCATCCAGGTCGGGGTCGGCACGTCGAGCCGCACGAGCCGGTTGGCGGTGTGGTGGGCCTCGGCGCCGTACATGGTCCGGGCCGGTCCGGCGGCCGACTCGATGAACTCGTGCACGGTGGAGGTGGCGCTCAGCGAACGGTGCTCCAGCGCGCGCAGCCGGCCGTCGGCGTCGGCGCCGAGCCGCAGGCGCTGCCGGGTAGGGCTGCGGTAGCCGGCCAGCGAGAACATCTGCCGCCGGGTCATGACCACCCGTACCGGACGGTGCAGTTCGGTCGCGGCCATGACGGCGGCCACCTGGTGGGCGCGCAGGCCCTTGCTGCCGAAGCCGCCGCCGACATGCTCGGAACGTACCCGGACCGAGGCCGGGTCGAGCGAGAACATCTTCGCGAGTTCGCTCGCGACCCAGAAGGTGCCCTGGTTGGAGTCGACCAGCTCGAGTCGGCCGCCGTCCCAGCGGGCCGTCGCCGCGTGCGGCTCCATCGGGTTGTGATGCTCTTCCGGGGTGGTGTACTCGGCGTCCACCACGACCGCGGACGCGGCGAGTTCGGCCTCCAGGTCGCCCTTCTCGATCACCGCCGGACCATGGCTGTCGACCGGGTACGCGTCGGGGTGCTCGCCGGTGAAGTCGACGTCGTGCGGCTCCTGTTCGTAGTGCACGACCAGCGCTTCGGCGGCCTCCCGGGCCTGTTCGGAGGTGTCGGCGACGACCAGCGCCACCGGCCAGCCCGCGTGCGGCACCCGGTCGTGCTGGAAGACGGCCGCGGTCGGGTCCGGGACGCCCAGCAGACCGACGTACCCGGTCTCCACTCGTGGGGCGTTGCCGTGGTGCAGGACGGCGACCACGCCGGGCATGGCGAGGACGTCGGCGGTGTCGATGGAGCGGACGCGGCCGCGGGCGACCGTGGACAGCACCAGCCAGCCGTGCGCGAGGTCGGCGAAGGGGATCTCGCCGGCGTAGCGGGCGGCTCCGGTGACCTTGTCGCGTCCCTCGACGCGGGTGTGCGCGGTGCCGACGGCGTTCTCGCGTGCCGTGGGGGCGGTGGTCATCGGGCGGCCTCCTCGGCCAGTTCGGTCAGCACGGCCACGACGAGGTTGCGCATGAGGGTCACCTTGTATGCGTTGTGCGGCAGCGGCTTGGCCGCGGCGAGTTCGGCGTCCGCGGCGGCGGCGAAGGTCTCGGCGTCGGCGGGCGCCCCGGTCAGGACGCGTTCGGCAGCCGTCGCCCGCCACGGCCGGGACGCGACCGCCCCGAAGGCGAGGCGCACCTCGCGTACGGCGCCGTCCCGGACGTCGAGCGCGGCGGCGATGGAGCCGATGGCGAAGGCGTACGAGGCACGCTCGCGCACCTTGCGGTAGCGGGAGTGGGCGGCCACCGGAGCGGGCGGCAGGGTGACGCCGGTGATCAGCGCGCCCGGCGGCAGCGCCGTCTCGCGGTGCGGGGTGTCGCCGACCGGCAGGTAGAAGTCGGCGAGGGGCAACTCTCCCGGCCCGTCCGCGGTTTCGTAACTGACGACCGCGTCGAAGGCGGTCAGCGCGACGCCCATGTCCGAGGGGTGGGTGGCCACGCAGTGTTCGGAGGCGCCCAGGATGGCGTGGTTGTGGTGCTCGCCCTCGATCGCGGGGCAACCGCTGCCGGGCACGCGCTTGTTGCAGGGTTTGGTCACGTCGGCGAAGTAGCCGCAGCGGGTGCGCTGGAGCAGGTTGCCGCCGACGGTGGCCATGTTGCGCAGCTGACCGGAGGCGCCGGCCAGTACGGCCTGGGCCAACGCCGGGTAGCGGCGGCGGACTTCGGGGTGGGCGGCGAGGTCGCTGTTGGTGACGGTCGCGCCGATGCGCAGACCGCCGTCCGCCGTCACCTCGATGTCGTCCAGCGGCAGTTCGCGGACGTCGACCAGGCGGGCGGGCCGCTCGACGCCGGTCTTCATCAGGTCGACGAGATTGGTGCCGCCGCCCAGGAAGCGGGCGTCGGGGTCGGCGTCGAGCAGGGCGAGGGCGCCCGAGACGTCGAGGGCCCGGTCGTATGCGAACTCCCTCACGCTGCCGCCTCCCCGGTTTTCGCTTCCGCCGCCCGGGCCACGGCCTGGGCGATCGAGACGTACGCGCCGCAGCGGCACAGGTTGCCGCTCATCCGTTCCCGGATCTCCTCGGGGCTCAGGGGTGGTGGTCCCGCCTCGGGGCGGACGTCGTCGGTGACGGCGCTGGGCCAGCCGGCCGCGTGTTCCTCGATCACCGCGATCGCCGAGCAGATCTGGCCGGGTGTGCAGTAGCCGCACTGGTAGCCGTCCAGGTCGAGGAACGCCTGCTGCACCGGGTGCAGCCGGTCGCCGTCGGCCAGGCCCTCGATGGTGGTGATCTCGCGTCCTTCGGCGGCCACGGCGAGTTGCAGACAGGACACCGCCCGGCGCCCGTCCAGCAGTACCGTGCAGGCGCCGCACTGCCCCTGGTCGCAGCCCTTCTTGGTACCGGTCAGGTCGAGGCGCTCGCGCAGGGCGTCGAGCAGGGTGGTGCGGTGGTCGACGGGCAGGGTGTGCTTCTCGCCGTTGATGTTCAGGGTGATGTCGCTGGACGTCGACGAGGGGGCTGGGGCCATGTTCAGCCTTCTTTCACGTATCCCGTACACGTCGGGGCGTCAGTCCGACGCTAGAGTGAGCTCAACCGGACAGTTGTCCGCATCGGTTCCGAACGTAGTGGACAACTGTCCGGTTCTCAAGGACCGCTTTCGGACACGAGCCGGCGAGGAGGACGAGTGCGGCAGAAGAACGATCCGCACCTGCGCTCGGACGCGCAACGCAACCGCGAACGCATTCTGGAAGTGGCCCTCACCGAGCTTTCCCGGGCCGCCGACACCCCGCTGAGCGCGATCGCCAAGAAGGCGGGCGTCGGCCAGGGCACGTTCTACCGGAACTTCCCCAACCGCGAGACGCTCGTCCTCGAGCTCTACCGCCACGAGGTGCAGCAGGTCGCCGACACCGCGTCCGTGCTGCTGGAGAGCGGGGAACCCGACCGCGCCTTGCGTGCGTGGATGGACCACCTCGCCCGGTTCGCGATGACCAAGGCCGGCCTGGCGGAGGCGATCCGCCAGGTCCTGAGCACCTCGTCCGGGAAGGTGGCGAAGCCGGGCCACACCCCGGTGACCGACGCGGCCGACCTCCTGCTGCGCGCCTGCGAGGAGGCCGGCACGATCCGTCCCGGCGTCACGCCCGACGACTTCATGCTGGCCATCGCCGGCCTGTGGCAGCTCGCCCCGCACGATGACTGGCAGCCGAAGGCGACGCGGCTGCTGGACATCGTCATGGACGGGTTGCGCGCGGGGGCGCCCGGACGCCGGGGCCTGTCCGGTGGATCAGGCCGGCTGTAGCAAGGGTGCCTTGTCGGCACGGGTGAGCGGAGCTTGGTGCGTCCAGATGCGAGGCGGAGGAGGCAGTCGACGCGATGAGGGTGCCCCCGCACGAGGTGGTGCGAGCGTGGCAGAGTCGGCGACCGACGACGCCGCAGATGGGCGGGCCAGGCCCCGCTCAGGTCGGCAGCGCCGCCGAGATCACGACATCGGACGCGGCCAGTGCCGTTTCCCCGTCCTCGATGTCCCACAACGCGTTCTGCAGCAGCCGCACCGCCGTCCAGCCCGCCGCGCGCCCACGGTCCAGTCGGAGTACCTCCGTGAGCAGGTCGAAACGGCGCCGCACCGCACGTACCGGGTCCACACCGGCCACGACGGCGTCCCACCGGCTGTCCAGCGCGGGCCACAGGTCGAAGCCGGGGTCACCGGCGAGCGGTTCGGGGTCGATGGCCAGCCACGGTTCGCGCTCCGCGGCGAGGACGTTGCCGTGGTGCAGGTCCCAGTGGAGCATCCGGTCACCGGGCTCGTCGACGAGTTCGGCCACCGCTCCGGCCCAGCCGCTCAGCAGCCGCCGTTCGCCGGGGTCCGCGAGCGCCGTCACCGCCAGCGGGGCCTGCTCCAGCATCTGAGCGGCGATGTCACCGAGCCGCCGCAGCCCCATGGGCGCGGGCACGGCGACCAGTCGCGCCAGGAGTTCGGCCAGGATGCCCGTCGCCTCGTCGTCGTCCTCGACGGAGGCGAGCGCACGGGCTCCGTCCAGCCGCTCCAGCAGCATGGCACCCCGCTCCACCTCGTGATCGAGCAGCCGCACCATGCCGCGCCCGTCCCAGGTTCGCAGTCCGATGACCGCGGCGGTGGTCTCCTCCCGGGGCGGCTGAAGTTTGAGCACGGCTCCGGTGCCGTCCTCCCGCCGCACCGGAAGCACCAAGGACGCCTCCCCCGCCCAGGGCTCTCCCTCGCGGCTGAGCCCCCAGCGTTCCAGGAACTCCACCGCGAGGGCGGGCAGCGCGGCGACCCGGTCCCGGCCTTCCTCGCCGGGCCCACGGGCGCACGAGGCCGCCAACGCCTCCGGGACCTCTGAGGTCCCGATCCCGTGTGATGAGCTCATACGGCGGATTTCCTTCGGCGACTCCTGCTCCTGCTCCACAACCTACGCGAGGGAGCCGACTACCGGCGGGAGTCGACAACCCCCGCCGGAGGTCGACGGGATGTCAACCGGACGAGCACGCCGCCCCGTCGAGCGTGAACCCGGTCGGCGCCGAGTTCGTCGCCCCCTTGCTGCCGATGAAGCCGACGGTGACGGAGCCGCCGGCGGCGATGGTGGACGTGTAGGAGGCCGGGGTCACGCTCACCGAGCCGCCGCTCTGGGTGGGGGTCCCGCCCCACATGTTCGTGACGGTCTGGCCGTCGGCGAAGGCGAAGGCGAGTTTCCAGCCGGTGATGGCGGTGGTGCCGGTGTTGCGGATGGCGATCTCGCCCTGGAAGCCGCCCTGCCACTCGCCGACGATCTTGTATCCGACGGAGCAGGTGCCGCTCGGGGCGCCGGCCGTGGTGACGTTCACCGTGGCCGAGCGCGCCGAGCGGTTTCCGGCCGCGTCCCGGGCGTAGACGGCGAAGGTGTACGGCGTGGCGGCGGTGAGGCCGGTGACGGTCGCGGAGGTGGTGGTCGAGGCGGCGACCTTGGTCTCCGTGCCGCCGCTCACGCGCACGACGTCGTAGCCGGCGACGCCCACGTTGTCCGTGGCGGCCGTCCAGGTGAGGGTGGCGGACGTGGCCGTCACGGCGGAGGCGGTCGGGGTGCCCGGAGCCGTCGGCGCCTGGGTGTCACTCGGGCTGCCGCCGCCGAAGACCGTCGCCTCCTTGGCGGTCTCGGCGATGCCGTTCACGCCGTGGAAGATGCGCTCGCCCCAGGAACTCAGCTGCTTCGGGTCGAAGTTGATCGCCAGGTCGAGGATCGGATCGGTGTTGCCGCTCCAGGACCAGGCCAGGTAACCGAGCTTGAGCTGCTGGGCGGTGGCCATCATGGTGTCCTCGTCGGGGTCGCCCCACTGGTCGGCGGGGCCGCCGAACTCCCCGATGACGATGGGCAGTTCGGCGTCGACGAAGGCGTTGAGATAGTCGGTGATCTCCGTCGCGGTGTCGAAGACGCTGTACATGTGGATCGAGAAGATCAGGTTGCCGGTGGTGTCGGCGGCATACACGGACCGGGCGTTGGCGCGCATGACGCCCTGCCAGTCCTGGCCCCAGTTGGGCGCGTCCACCATGATCGTGTGCTCGAATCCGGCGCCCCGCAGTTTCTTCACGGCGGCGATCGTGGGCTCGGTCCAGCCCTGCGGGTCGGTGTTGCCCCAGGGCTCGTTGCCGATGTTGATGATGACGTAGTTCTCCTGGCCGGCCAGTACGTCCTTCAGGCTGATCCAGTAGTCGGCCGCGTGGTCGAGGGTCCCGGCCGCGGCCTCCTCTCCGTACCCGGTGGTGTCGTGCACCTCCAGGACACAGATGAGCCGGTTGGCCTTGCACTGCGAGACCACGTTCGCCACGTCGGCCGCGCTGTTCTTGGCCCATCGGTAGCCGTCGGAGAGGACCACACGGACGGTGTTGGCGCCCAGCGCCTTGATGTCGGACAGCGACTGCGTCTGGTTCGGATACCAGGTGTGGGCGTGGTTGACGCCCCGCATGACGAAGTCGTTGCCGTTGCCTTCGACCAGCCGGCCGTCGCTGATGTGCAGGCCGGTGGCCCGGGCGCCGGACGACTCGGCGTACGCCACGGCCGGGCACAGGGCGCCGACCACGGCGAGCCCGACGAGGGCCGCGAGTGCGGCCAGCAGCCTGGTCAACGGGTTCCTTCGTGTGGTGCTTCTTGTTCTTCTCACTGCGGCTCCAGGGAGGGGTGAGCGCCAAGAAACTCAGGCAACGGGTTGAGGTATGGGAGCGCTCCCATGAAGCCATCGCGTCGGGTACACGTCAAGACATCGCGCAAGTCCGCGTATCCGGAAGACCGCGTCTCAGGGCGAGAGGGAGAGAACGTGGCAGGCCCAGGCGTCCAGGTCGACGTACAGACCGCCATCGGTGAGTTCGTCGCCGTCGCGGTCGTACGTCCGCCCGGTGAGCAGGTCGGTCAGGCGGTGCTCCCGCCCCCGCAGGCCGTCCCAGGGCAGGGGCACGCGCGCCTGGGCCGCGCGGTCGGAGTGGTTGACGACGATCAGGTGCCGCGCGTTCACGTCGGTCCAGCTCCAGGCCAGCAGGTGGCGGTGGGTGTCGTTGTCCGGCCACCCCACCGGGTCCGCCTGCCGCCAGGTGCCGCGGCGAACGGCGGACGCGGTCGGCAGCAGCCGGCCGTAGAACTCGCGTGTCTCCTCGTCGACCGGTTCCCGCGGCCTGCGGGTGAGGAACACCGGTGGACGTACGCGGCGGCCCTCGAACTGACCCTCGTGCCAGAGTGTCGCGCCGGGCAGGGTGGCGACGGCGACGGCTGCCGCACGTCCCCGCGCGCCGGGCACCGCCGCGGCGGCCCTCGGCTCGTCGTGGTTCTCCAGGAAGCGGACGAGGCCCTGCTGGTGGGCGAGGTCCGCCCGGAGATGGGCGCGGACGGATTCGGCGTCCTCGTGGAGGAGGCGGTCGTAGAGGCGTTTGTCGTAGCAGTGGTCGAAGCCCTGCTGCTGGAGGGGCCGTTCGAGGTCCCAGTAGGCCTCGGCGACGAAGAGGAGGCCGGGGTGGCGCTCGCGGACGCGCGGGACGACGTACGGCCAGAAGTCCTCCGTGGGCGGCCGCCCCGCCCGCTCTCCCCAGGTCTTCGCGAAGATGTCGTTCATCATCAGCATGGCCATGTCGCAGCGCACGCCGTCCGCCTGGTCGCCGATGGAGACGAGCGTGTCCACGGTGGCCGCGCGCAGGTCGTCGCTGAAGGCGTTGAGCTGGACCACGTCCGGCCAGGGCGGGAAGTACGGATCGCGGCCACGGGCGTAGATCCGCCCGCCGGTCTCGACGAAGGCGTCGGGTGCGTGGGCGAGGTCGTCCGTCGTGCCCTGGATCAGGCAGTCGGGGCGTCCGATGAGCCAGGGGTGGTCGGGGGCCACGTGATTGGGGACATAGTCGAGGATCAACCGCAGTCCGCGTGCGGCCAGTTGGGCGCGGGCGGCGGCCAGGCCCTCCGGTCCGCCGAGACGGGCGTCGACGACGTAGTTCCGTACGCAGTACGGGGATCCGGTGACGTCCTCCTCGGTGAGGTCGGGCAGAGCCTCGCGGAAGGAGGCCAGGAGTCGCTCGTCGCGCAGGGCGATGCGCTCTCCGGCCGGGCTGCGCTCCCAGACGCCCATCAGCCAGACGGTGTCGATGCCGGGACGGGCCACGTCGTCCCAGATGTCGGCGGGCACGTCACCCAGGCCGATCGGGCGACCGTACCGTCGGCTCAGCTCACCCAGCCACACCAGGGTGTTGATCTCGTGGACGACCGTCACGACAGAGGTTCCTCACACTCGTCCACGGGCTTCAGGGAGTCCCGGCCGCCGCGGTGCCAGTCGTCGGCGCTGATGGTGTGGAACAGCGTCGCGGTGGCCGCCACCAGACCCGTCCAGCCCGTCTGGTGGGAGGCGCCGAGTCCCGCCCCGTTGTCGCCGTGGAAGTACTCGTAGAACAGGATCAGGTCCTTCCAGTGCGGGTCCTTGGCGAACTCGGACCGGTTGCCGTGCACCGGGCGGTGGCCGTCGGGGTCGCGCAGGAAGGTGGAGGTGAGCCGGTCGGCGATCTCGCGGGCGACCTCGTACAGGTTCATCCGCCGGCCGGAGCCGGTCGGGCACTCCACGGTGAAGTCGGGCCCGTGGTAGCCGTGCAGGTTCAGCAGGGCGCGGATGAGGAGGACGTTGACCGGGAACCACACGGGGCCGCGCCAGTTGGAGTTGCCGCCGAACATGCCCGAGTCGGACTCGGCGGGCAGATAGCCGACACCGTACGTCTGACCGTGCACCTCGAAGGTGTAGGGGTGCTCGGCGTGGTGGCGGGAGAGGGAACGGATGCCGTGCGGGCCGAGGAACTCGTCCTCGTCGAGCATGCGGGCCAGGATGCGGCGCAGCCGGTCCTCGCCGAACAGGGCGAACAGATAACGGCCGTCGACGGTGGGATCCGTGGTGGCGTGCCGCGAGACGTACGCCTCGACGGCCGGGTGCCGCCTGACGAACTCCTGGGCCCCCTCGACCAGTTCGGGAAAGGTCTGGTCCGCCCGGCCGCCGATCACACTGGTCGCCGCGAGCGGGATCAGCCCGACCAGGGAGCGCACCTTCAGCGGGGTCGCGGTGCCGTCGGGCAGCCGCAGGACGTCGTAGAAGAAGCCGTCCTCCTCGTCCCACAGGCTGGCGTTGTCCTTGCCGATGCGGTTCATGGCGACGGCGATCCACGCGAACTGCTCGAACAGCATCTGCGCCTGCTCGACGTAGACCGGGTTGTCGACGGCGAGTTCGATGGCGATGTCCAGGAGGTTCTGGCAGTACAGCGCCATCCAGGCGGTGCCGTCCGCCTGGTCGAGGTGGCCGCCGGTGGGCAGCGGGGCGCTGCGGTCGAAGACGCCGATGTTGTCGAGGCCGAGGAAGCCGCCCTGGAAGACGTTGTTGCCGTCGACGTCCTTGCGGTTGAGCCACCAGGTGAAGTTCTTCATCAGCTTCTGGTAGGCGTTCTCCAGGAAGGCCCGGTCACCGTGGCCGGTGCGGTGCTTCTCCAGTTCGTAGACGAACAGGACCGCCCAGGCGTGCACGGGCGGGTTGACGTCCCCGAAGTTCCATTCGTATGCCGGGATCTGGCCGTTGGGATGCAGCAGGAGGCGCCGCAGCAGCAGCGCCAGCTGGCCCTTGGCGAAGCCGATGTCGACCATGGACAGGGGCAGGGTGTGGAAGGCGAGGTCCCAGGCCGCGAACCACGGGTACTCCCAGGTGTCCGGCATCGACATGACCTCGTCGTTGACCATGTGGTACCAGGCGCTGTTGCGGACCCGGGGGTCGGCGGAGAGCGGGTCGACGCCGTGTTCGGTGAGCCAGCGCTCGACGTCGAGGTAGTAGTACTGCTTGCTCCACAGCATTCCGGCCAGCGCCTGCCGGACGAGGTGTCGCTGTTCCTCGCCCGCGCCGTCGGGGATGACGCCGTCGTAGAAGGCGTCGGCCTCGGTACGGCGGATGTCCATGGTCGCCCGGAACTCGTCCCAGGGATGGGTGAGTTCGGCGTCGGTCAGGCGCAGGCGGATGGTGGCGCTCGCGCCGCCGGGGATCGTCAGGACGTGGTGGACGGCCGCCTTGGTGCCGGTGCGGGCGGGGTTGACGGCGTCCGTCTCGCCGTGGACGACGTACCGGTCGACGCCGTCCTTGACGTACGGCGTGGTGTTCGGGCTGTTGAAGATCCGCTCGTTGTCGGTCTCGTTGTCGGTGAAGAGGGTCTCGGCGCCCTCGAAGTAGAGCCTGCGGGTGCCGAGTTCGTCGTGGTCGGCGCGGACGGCCCCGTCCTCCGCGCGCAGAGCCGGCACCGCCGAGCCGCCCGCCCACGACCAGGTGTGCCGGAACCAGAGGGTCGGCAGCAGGTGGAGGGTGGACTCCTCGGGGCCGCGGTTGTGCGCGGTGATCTCGACGAGCAGGTCCTCCGGTCCGGCCTTCGCGTACTCGACGAACACGTCGAAGTACCGGTCCTCGTCGAAGACACCTGTGTCCAGGAGTTCGTACTCGGCGTCGCGGCGGTCGCGGGACCGGTTGGTGTCGACGAGGTCGGCGTAGGGGAAAGCCCTCTGCGGATATTTGTAGAGGAACTTCATGTACGAGTGCGTGGGCGTGCTGTCGAGGTAGAAGTAGTACTCCTTGACGTCCTCGCCGTGGTTGCCCTCGGCGTTGGTCAGGCCGAACATCCGCTCCTTGAGGATCGGGTCGCGGCCGTTCCACAGGGCGAGGGCGAGGCACAGGCGCTGTTTGTCGTCGCTGACGCCGGCGATGCCGTCCTCGCCCCAGCGGTAGGCGCGGGAGCGGGACTGGTCGTGGGTGAAGTACGACCAGGCCTCGCCGTCGGGGCTGTAGTCCTCCCGGACGGTGCCCCATTGGCGTTCGCTCAGGTACGGGCCCCAGCGCCGCCAGGGCGCCGAGCCCGCGTCGGCCTGAGCCAGCCGTCGCCGCTCGGCGTCCGGTGCGCCCGCGTCAGTCGCCATCGCCTGCTCTCCTCACTGCCCGGCCGCGCGTGCGTCCGGACGTCCAGAGTCCGCCGCCCCGGACCGGGCCGCAATGCCGAAGGGCCGTGAGGAAGCGGGCGGCGGCGTTCCGCCAACCTACGCGATCTCGACGAGCAGGTCGCCGCCCTCCACCTGCTGGATCTTGTTGATGGCCAGCCGGGACACGCGGCCGGCCTTCGGGGCGGTGATCGCGGCCTCCATCTTCATCGCCTCGATGGTGGCGACCGTGGCCCCGGCGTCCACCTCGTCGCCCTCGGCGGCCGTGAGGGTCACGACTCCGGCGAAGGGCGCGGCGACGTGACCGGGGTTGGCGCGGTCGGCCTTCTCGGTGGAGGGGATGTCGGAGGAGGCGGCGGTGTCGCGGACCTGGATCGGCCGCAGCTGGCCGTTCAGGGACGACATCACGGTGCGCAGGCCGCGTTCGTCGGCCTCGCCGATGGCCTCCAGCGCGATGAGGAGCCGGACGCCGGGTTCGAGGTCGACGGCGTACTCCTTCCCGGGCCTGAGGCCGTAGAAGAAGTCCTTGCTGTCCAGCAGACTGGTGTCGCCGTAGGTCTCGCGGTGCGTCTCGTACTCGCGCGTCGGGCCGGGGAACAGCAGGCGGTTGAGCGTGCCGCGCCGGTCCTTCTCCAGGCCGGTGCGGTCCTCGGGGGCCAGTTCCTGTACCGGCTTGGCCTCGGCGCGGCCCTTGAGCGCCTTGCTGCGGAACGGCTCGGGCCAGCCGCCGGGCGGGGTGCCCAGTTCGCCGCGGAGGAAGCCGATGACGGAGTCCGGGATGTCGTACTTGTCGGGCGTCGCCTCGAACTCCTTCGGTGACACGCCGGCGCCGACGAGGTGCAGGGCGAGGTCGCCGACCACCTTGGAGGACGGGGTGACCTTCACCAGGTGGCCGAGGATGCCGTCGGCGGCGGCGTACATCGCCTCGATGTCCTCGAAGCGGTCGCCGAGGCCGAGGGCGACGGCCTGGGTGCGCAGGTTGGAGAGCTGGCCGCCGGGGATCTCGTGGTCGTAGACACGGCCCGTCGGGGAGGCGAGGCCCGCCTCGAAGGGCGCGTAGATCTTGCGGACGCTCTCCCAGTAGGGCTCCAGGTCGCCGACGGCCTTCAGGTCGAGGCCGGTGGGCCGTTCGGAGTAGTCGGTCGCGGCCACGATCGCCGACAGCGACGGCTGCGAGGTGGTGCCCGCCATCGAGGCCACCGCCCCGTCCACGGCGTCCGCGCCGGCCTGGATCGCGGCGAGATAGGTGGCGAGCTGGCCGCCCGCCGTGTCGTGGGTGTGCAGGTGCACCGGCAGGTCGAACTCCCGGCGCAGGGCGGAGACCAGCTTCGCGGCGGCGGGAGCCCGCAGCAGGCCGGCCATGTCCTTGACGGCGAGGACGTGGGCGCCCGCGTCCACGATCTGCTCGGCCAGGCGCAGGTAGTAGTCGAGCGTGTACAGCTGCTCGTTCGGGTCGGACAGGTCGGAGGTGTAGCAGAGGGCGACCTCGGCGATCGCGGTGCCGGTGGCGCGTACGGCGTCGATGGCGGGGCGCATCTGGCCGACGTCGTTGAGCGCGTCGAAGATCCGGAAGATGTCGATGCCGGTGTCCGCGGCCTCCTGCACGAAGGCGTCGGTCACCTCGGTGGGATACGGCGTGTAGCCGACGGTGTTGCGGCCGCGCAGCAGCATCTGCAGGCAGATGTTCGGGACGGCCTCGCGCAGGGCGGCCAGGCGCTCCCACGGGTCCTCGGCCAGGAAGCGGAGGGCGACGTCGTAGGTGGCGCCGCCCCAGCACTCCAGGGACAGCAGCTCGGGCAGGGTGCGCGCCACGACCGGGGCGACGGCGAGCATGTCCTTGGTGCGGACGCGGGTGGCGAGGAGCGACTGGTGGGCGTCACGGAAGGTGGTGTCGGTGACGCCGATGGTCGGGGACTCGCGCAGCCGGCGGGCGAAGCCCTCGGGGCCGAGTTCGGTGAGCAGCTGCTTGGAGCCGGCGGGGGGTTCGGTGTCGGTGGCCGGTGGCAGCTTGGTGGTGGGATCGATCAGGTCGGGCCGCTCGCCGTGCGGCTTGTTCACCGTCACGTCGGCCAGGTAGGTGAGCAGCTTGGTGCCGCGGTCGGCGGAGTGGCGGGAGGTCAGCAGGTGCGGGCGCTGCTCGATGAACGACGTGGTGACCCGGCCTGCCTGGAAGTCCGGGTCGTCGAGGACGGCCTGGAGGAAGGGGATGTTGGTGGCCACGCCCCGGATGCGGAACTCGGCCACGGCACGCCGGGCGCGGTTGACCGCGGTGGTGAAGTCCCGGCCCCGGCAGGTGAGTTTGACCAGCATCGAGTCGAAGTGGGCGCTGATCTCCGTACCGGCGTGGGTGGTTCCGCCGTCGAGCCGGATGCCCGAGCCGCCCGGCGAGCGGTACGCGCTGATCCGGCCGGTGTCCGGGCGGAAGCCGTTGGCGGGGTCCTCGGTGGTGATCCGGCACTGGAGGGCGGCGCCGCGCAGGGTGACCATATCCTGGGACAGGCCGAGGTCGGCCAGGGTCTCGCCGGCGGCGATGCGCAGCTGGGCCTGGACGAGGTCGACGTCGGTGACCTCCTCGGTGACCGTGTGCTCGACCTGGATGCGCGGGTTCATCTCGATGAAGACGTGGTTGCCGTCGCGGTCGAGCAGGAACTCGACGGTGCCGGCGTTGCGGTAGCCGATCTCCCGGGCGAAGCGCACCGCGTCGGCGCAGATCCGCTCGCGCAGCTCCGGGTCGAGGTTGGGCGCGGGCGCCAGCTCGATGACCTTCTGGTGTCGGCGCTGCACCGAGCAGTCGCGTTCGAAGAGGTGGATGACGTTGCCCTGGCCGTCGGCGAGGATCTGCACCTCGATGTGCCGGGGTTCGACGACGGCCTTCTCCAGGAAGACGGTGGCGTCGCCGAACGCGGAGGCCGCCTCGCGGGCCGCCGCCTCGATGGACTCCCGCAGCTGCGCCGGCTCCTCGACCCGGCGCATGCCGCGCCCGCCGCCGCCTGCGACCGCCTTGACGAAGACGGGGAAACCGACGTCCTCGGCGGCGCGGACCAGTTCGTCCACGTCACTGGAGGGCGCCGAGGAGCCCAGGACGGGAACGCCGGCCGCGCGGGCCGCGGCCACCGCGCGGGCCTTGTTGCCCGTCAGCTCCAGGATCTGCGCGCTCGGCCCGACGAAGGTGATGCCCGCCTCCTCGCACGCGCGCGCGAGGTCGGGGTTCTCCGAGAGGAAGCCGTAGCCCGGGTAGACGGCGTCGGCGCCGGCCTGGCGGGCGGCGCGGACGATCTCCTCCACGGAGAGGTAGGCCCGTACGGGATGCCCCGGTTCACCGATCTCGTAGGCCTCGTCGGCCTTCATCCGGTGCAGTGAGTTGCGGTCCTCGTACGGGAAGACGGCGACGGTCCGCGCGCCCACCTCGTAGCCGGCGCGGAACGCGCGAATCGCGATCTCACCACGGTTGGCGACCAGTACCTTGCGGAGCATTCCCGTTCCCTTCGGCCTGCCGGTGAAGAACACCATGGTCCCCGCTATACCCCGACCGTGCCATGAGACCCGGATCACGCGCCGATGTGTCGCACACCTCAGACCGGGCCGCGCCCCGCCCCGCCTTTCAGACGCTCCAGATCGGAGGGGCGGACCTGGATGACCAGGAGGGCGATCAGCGCGGCGGCCGCGGCGAAGACCGCGGCCCCGACGAAGGCGGCCGAGACCCCGGAGGTGAGGACCTCGTCGGACCAGGGGCTCGGGAGCCGGCCGGTGCGCTGGAAGCGCAGGCGCTCGGCGGGGGTCGCCTGGGCCAGGAAGCGCGACACCTGTCGGCCGGCCTCGTGGGTGCCGGCCGTGCCGAACATCGTGACCAGGATGGACAGCCCGAGCGAGCCGCCGACCTGCTGGGTGGCGTTGAGGAGCCCGGAGGCCGCGCCGGTCTCCCGGACGGAGACGCCGGACAGGGCCATCAGGGTGAGCGAGACGAACTCCATGCCCATGCCCAGGGCGAAGACGAGGATCGGGCCGAGGACACTGCCGGCGTAGGTGGAGTGGACGTCGGTCAGGGTCAGCCAGGCCAGGCCCGCGGAGGCGAGAAGCGCGCCCCCCACCATGAAGGGCTTGGGGCCGGACTTCGGCAGGAACCGCGAGGCCAGCCCGGCGCCGACCGCGATGACCACGCTGACCGGCAGGAAGGCGAACCCGGTGGCCAGCGGGCTGAAGTTCAGCACGTTCTGCACGAAGAGGGTGAGGAAGAAGAACATGCCGAAGATCGCGGCGGCGAGGCAGAGCATGATGCCGTAGGTGCCCGCGCGGTTGCGGTCGGCGAACATGTGCAGGGGCGTGATCGGCTGCCTGGATCCGCGCTCGACCAGGACGAAGAGCGTGAGGACGACGACGGCCCCGGCGAAGGAGGCCAGCGTGAGCGCGTCCCGCCAGCCCTCCTGGGCGGCCCTGATGAACCCGTACACCAGCAGGACCATGCCGACGGTGGAGGTCAGGGCGCCGGCGATGTCGAAGTGGCCCGGGTGGCGTTCGGACTCCCTGATCCAGCGGGGCGTGGCGAGGGCGATGAGCAGGCCGATCGGGACGTTGACGAACAGGACCCACCGCCAGTTCAGCCACTGAACGAGCATCCCGCCGGCGAGCAGCCCGATCGCGCCGCCGCCCGCCGAGACCCCGGCGAACACCCCGAAGGCCCGGTTGCGTTCGGGGCCTTCGCGGAAGGTCGTACTGACCAGGGAGAGGGCGGTCGGGGACGCGATGGCGCCGCCGACGCCCTGGAGGGCGCGGGCGGCGAGGAGTTGGGCCTCGTTCCGGGCGAACCCGCCGAGCAGGGAGGCGAGCGCGAACAGCAGCACGCCGAAGACGAACACGCGCCGTCTGCCGAGGATGTCGCCGGTGCGGCCACCGAGCAGCAGCAGGCCGCCGAAGGTGAGGGTGTAGGCGTTGACCACCCAGGCCAGGCTGGTGGTGGAGAAGCCCAGGGAGCGCTGGATGTCCGGCAGCGCGATGTTCACGATGGTGATGTCCAGGACCACCATCAGCTGACACGAGGCGATGACCAGCAGGGCCATCGCGTGTCCGCCACCGCCCGGTTCCCGGGTGGCGGTCTGCGGCGCGGAGGTCGGCTGCGGGCTGCTGCTCATGGTGTGCCGTCTCTCGAGGGCTCACACCCTCGCGACGCCTGGGTGAACGGTGGCGTGCACCGTTCGACCGTACGCCGGTGCCCCGACCGTCACCACTCGAACGCCGGGGCCTGGACGGTTCACTCCCAGACGACGACATTGCGCCGCACCGGCACCGTGGAGGCGTCGGCGGCGAACAGTTCCGGCGAGTGCGCGCGGATGCGTTCGATGTCCTGGAAGACGGCCCGCAGATGGGTGCGCATGGCGGTACGGGCGAGCGGGACGTCTCCGCCGACGACCGCGTCGAGGATCTCGTGGTGCTGGGCGGCGAACACGGCCGGGGACTCGTTCTCGTGCAGGCCGAGACGCCGGGCCCGGTCGAGGTGGCCCTTGGCGGCTGCGACGGTGGTCCAGACGTCACCGTGGCCGCTCAGCCGCATCAAACCGTGGTGGAAGGCCTCGTCCAGGGTGAAGAACTCCTCCAGGTCGAGGTCGGTGTGGCGCTGGCGCTTCAGGTTGTCCCGCAGTTCCTCGACGAGTGCGGCGTCGAGGTCGCCGGGCAGGTCGTCGAGCGAGGCGAGTTCGACCGCCTCCCGCAGGAACTGCGCGTCGGCGACCTGCGCCGGGTCCACCCGGGAGACGAACGACCCGATCTTCGGGAAGACCTGCACCAGGCCCTCCTGGGCCAGCAGGATCAGGCTCTCCCGCACCGGGGTGCGGCTGACGCCCATGGAGGCGGCGAGTTCGTTCTCCGACAGGGCGGCGCCCGGGGCGAGTTCGAGGGTCAGGACCATCTGGCGCAACTTCAGGTAGATGTCACGCCGACTCGTCCGCCGGCCGTTGGTATGAGCCATGGGCCCATCGTACGTAGAGCGGCGGCCAAGTATTGCCCTGCTGCGCGACTAGTGCTTGTATACAAGTACTTCGCGACCAGGAAGTCGACTAAGCAGACCCGATCCGACCCAAGGATTCCGCCTTGGAGCACTCGACAGGGTCCGCCAAGGAGCCCGACCTAGGAGCCGCAGTGAGCAAGATCGAGCGTGTGGAGGTGTTCGTCGCCTCCCCCGGCCGCACCTTCGTCACCTTGCGCATCACCACCACCGACGGCGTGACCGGACTGGGTGACGCCACCCTCAACGGCCGTGAACTGGCCGTGGCGAGTTACCTGCGCGACCATGTGGCCCCGCTGCTGACCGGCCGGGACCCGGCCCGCATCGAGGACATGTGGCAGTACCTCTACAAGGGCGCCTACTGGCGGCGCGGGCCGGTCACGATGACCGCGATCGCCGCCGTCGACACCGCCCTGTGGGACATCAAGGGCAAGGTCGCCGCGCTGCCCGTCTACGAGCTCCTCGGCGGCCGCTCCCGGGACGGCGTCCTGGTCTACTCCCACGCCAGCGGCACCGACGTGCCCTCCCTCCTGGACGACGTGGAGCGCTATCTGGAGCTGGGCTACAAGGCCGTACGCGCGCAGGCGGCGGTGCCCGACGTCGGCGGGACGTACGGGGTGCGCAAGGGCAAGGTCTACGAGCCCGCCGCGACCGAACTGCCCGAGGAGCAGCCCTGGGACACCGAGGCGTACCTCGGCTTCGCGCCCGCCTATCTGGAGGCCGTACGGGAGCGGTTCGGTTTCGGATTCCATCTCCTGCACGACGTGCACCACCGGCTCAGCCCGATCGAGGCGGCCCGGTTCGGCAAGAGCGTCGAGGGCTGCCGGCTGTTCTGGATGGAGGACCCCACCCCGGCCGAGAACCAGGAGGCGTTCCGGCTGATCCGGCAGCACACCACGACGCCGATCGCGGTCGGCGAGGTGATGAACTCGATCTGGGACGTCCAGCACCTGATCACCGAGCAGCTCGTCGACTACGTCCGCACCACCGTCGTGCACGCCGGCGGCATCACGCACCTGCGGCGGATCTTCGACCTCGCCGCGCTGTACCAGGTGCGCACCGGCTCCCACGGCGCGACCGACCTCTCCCCCGTCAGCATGGCCGCCGCCGTCCACCTCGACCTCACCGTGCCGAACTTCGGCATCCAGGAGTACATGGGCCACCCCGACGAGACCGCCGAGGTCTTCCGTACCGGGGTCACCTTCGCCGACGGCATGCTGCACCCCTCCGAGGAGCCGGGCCTGGGCGTCGAGTACGACGAGAAGGCGGCCGAGCGGTTCCCCTACCAGCGGCGCTATCTGCCCATCGCGCGGCGCCTCGACGGGTCGGTGCACGACTGGTGAGCGCTCTGTCGAACCGTGGCGCTCCGTTGAACCGTACGGCGGCCACCCGGCTCGCTCCCGGGCTGCGTCCCGCGGTCGATCCCGCCGCACTGCGCACCCGGGTCGTCCACTTCGGTCTCGGCGCCTTCCACCGGGCGCACCAGGCGGTGTACACCGAGCGTGCCGCCGCCCTCTCCGGCGAACCCTGGGGCATCACGGCGGTCGCCCCCCGCTCCGCGAAGACCGTACGCGCCCTGCGGGACCAGGACTGTCTGTACTCGGTCACCGAGCGCCGTCCGGACGGGCACCGCACGCGGGTCGTGGGTTCGGTCGTGGACGCGCTGGTGATGGGACCCGACGCCCAGGACGTCGACGCCCTGCTCGCCGACCCCGAGGTGACGGTCGTGACGCTCACCGTCACCGAGAAGGGCTACCACCGCTCCCCCGCGACCGGCGCGCTGGACAGCGCGGCCCCGCCGGTCGCCGCGGACCTCGCGGCGGACCCCGCCGGGCCCCTCGGCACGGTGGTCGGGCGCCTCGCCGCGGGGCTCGCGGCACGCATGCGGGCCGGTGCGCCGCCGATCAGTGTCGTGTCCTGCGACAACATGGCGGACAACGGTGACGCGCTGCGCCGGGTCGTCCACGATTTCGTCCGGGCGTCCGCCTGGCCGGACCGGGCGCGGGTCCTGGATCTGATGGCCTCCTCCGTCGCCTTCCCCGCGACGGTCGTGGACCGGATCGTGCCCGCGACCGCCGATTCCGACCTGGCGGCGGCCCACGCCGCTCTCGGTGTACGCGACGCCCTGTGCGTTGCCGCCGAGCCGTACCGGCAGTGGGTGCTGGAGGACTCCTTCGCCGCGCCCCGGCCGCCCTGGGAGCGAGACGGCGCCCTGTTCGTCCCGGACGTGACGCCGTACCAGCTGACGAAGCTGCGGCTGCTGAACGGCTCCCACTCGGCGCTCGCCTACCTCGGCGCGGCCGCGGGCCTCACCACGATCGCCGAGACGATGGCGGCCGACTGGGGCGAACGGCTCGTGCGGGCGCTGTGCGCGGAGGTCGCCCCGACACTCCCCGCGGGCCACCCCGATCCCGTGGAGTACGCCGAGGACCTCGTCGTGCGGTTCCGCAATCCCGCGATGCGGCACCTGCTGCGGCAGATCGGCACCGACGGATCCGTGAAGATCACGGAACGCTGGCTGCCCGCACTGCGGGCGCTGCGGGCCCGTGGTGCGAGCACGCCGGTGCTGGAACTCGCCCTCGCCGCCTGGATGTCGAGCACCCGCCCGGCCGACAGTGTCCTCCCCGACCCCGCGGCCGAGGCGCTCGCCGGCTGCTGGGGCCCCTCGACCCGCCCGTCCGCGTCGGTACGCGCGCTGTTGCGCGTCCTCGGTGCGGCGGACCTGGCGGCGGACGACGCCCTCGTCGCCGCCGTCGCCGACCGGCTGCCCGCGCTGCGGGCCGGACGCGTCGAGACCTGAGCCGCCCCGCCCCGCACCACCCGTACCTGAGCCACCTCCCACGCGAGAGCCGCACTGCAGTCCCCGGACAACGGAGTTCACGATGAAGGACAGCGTCACAGCCGCTCAGCAGACGCCACCCGCTCAACGCAGCACCCGCGATCTGGCCCGGGCCGCCGTCTCCGGCTGGCTCGGCACGGCCATGGAGTTCATGGACTTCCAGCTCTACTCGCTGGCCGCCGCCATCGTCTTCGACAAGATCTTCTTCCCTGACGTCAGCCCGGCCATCGGACTGATCGCCGCGATGGCGACCTACGGCGTCGGGTACGTCGCCCGGCTCGCCGGCGCGGTCTACTTCGGGCGGATGGGCGACCGGATCGGCCGCAAGAAGGTCCTGTACCTCACCATCCTGCTGATGGGCGCCTCCACCACCCTCATCGGCGCCCTGCCCACGTACGCCACCATCGGCATCCTCGCGCCGGTCCTGCTCGTCGTGCTGCGGCTGGTGCAGGGCTTCGGCGCCGGAGCGGAGATCGCGGGCGCGACCGTGCTGCTGGCCGAGTACGCCCCCGTCAAGCGGCGCGGCCTGATCTCCTCGCTGGTGTCGCTCGGCACCAACTCCGGAACGCTGGCCGCCTCCGGCCTGTGGGCGATCCTGCTCGCGGTGCTCACCGAGGACCAACTGCTGTCCTGGGGCTGGCGGTTGCCGTTCCTGCTGAGCTTCGCGCTGATGCTGTTCGCGGTCTGGCTGCGGCGCGGCCTCAAGGAGAGCCCGGTCTTCGAGGAGCGGCCCGACGTGGTCGACGGGGTGGCGCTCGCCAAGGGCGAGGTGGAGACCGCGATCGCCGCGGCCGACGCGCGGGAGGGCGACGTCCTGGCCGCCGGCATCCGGCAGCGCAAGGGCAAGGCGTTCTTCCTCGCGCTGGGACTTCGGTTCGGTCAGGCGGGCAACTCCGGGCTGGTACAGACGTTCCTGGTCGGCTACATCGCGAGCAACCTGGCGGTGGGCCGGTCCGTCCCGACGGACGCGATCCTGTACGGCTCGCTGCTCGGCTTCGCCACCGTGCCGGTGATCGGTCTGCTCGGCGACCGCTTCGGCCGCCGCGTCGTCTACCTCGTGCTCACGGCGCTGACCGTGGTCATCGCCTTCCCGGTGATGCTCCTCATCACCTCCGGCTCGACCCCGGGCGTGATGCTCGGCATGGTCCTCGGGCTGAACGTCGGTGTCCTCGGTCTGTTCTCGCTGGAGAGCGTCACCATGGCCGAACTCTTCGGCTCCCGCACCCGGTTCACCCAGCTCGCACTCGCCAAGGAGATCGGCGGCATCCTCGCCACCGCCATCGGCCCGGTCCTCGCGGCCACCCTCACGGCGGTCACCGGGAGTTGGTGGCCCATCGCGGCGATGCTCGTCGTCTACTCCCTCATCACCTTCGTCAGCGCGCTGCTCGCGCCCGAGACACGCGGCCGGGATCTCGTCCGCCTGGAGGACGCTGCCTAATGCTGTTGTCAAGCCACGAGACGAAGAGGTGGCCGGGCCTCGTAGGGGCGTCGGTCGCGCAGGATGGCGTAGAGAACGTTGATCTTGCGCCGGGCCAGGGCGATCAGGGCCTGATGGTGTCGTTTGCCTTCGGATCGTTTGCGGTCGTAGAAGGCGCGCGAAGCGGGATCGCGCTGGATGGAGCAGAACGCGGCCTGGTAGAAGACCCGTTTGAGAGCCTTGTCGCCGCCGGTGGCGCTGCGCGAGTAGCGGATCTTGCCGGACTGGGAGAGCACCGGGGACAGCCCGGAGGCGGCGGCCAGCGCGTCGCCGCTGGTGAAGCGGCGGATGTCGCCGACGGCCGCCATGAACTCGGCGGTGAGGGCGGCCCCCATCCCCGGCAGGCTGCGGATGAGGGCCCCGTCAGGGTGGCCGGTCACCAGTTTCTCGATCTCGGCTTCCAGGGCCTTGATCCGGTGTTTGCCGGTCAGCAGCTCGTCGGCGAGTTCGCGGATGAGCTGGGCGGTGCGGCGTTCGCCGGGCAGGACGGCATGCTGGGCGAGCGCGGCGGTGTGCGCCGCGTCGGCCAGCGGCTGTGCGGTAGTGGTCTTGACCCCGTGCCGGTGCAGGTAGCCGGCGATCCGGGCGGTTCCCGCGCGGCGGATCTCGGCCGGGGTGACGTAGTGGCCCAGCAGGATGAGCCCGGACTGGTTCGTCGGGTCGACGGCCCTTTCCAGGCCGGGGTGGATACCGGTGAGCAGGTCGCGCAGCCGTGCGGTGCGGGCGGTGGCCTCCTTGACCAGCGTGGTGCGGTGGCTGACCAGCAGCCGCAGCTCCACGGCGCTGTCGTCGGGCAGTTCGACGGTGCGCAGGTCGTCGCGGAGCATGACCTGTTCGGCGATGACTTTGGCGTCACGGGGGTCGGACTTGTTCTCGCCGCCCCTCGTCGCACGGCGGGCGCGGTTGACGGCCAGGCCGGGGACGTGGACGACGCGGAAGCCGGCGGCCAGGAGCATGGCGGTCAGCAGGGCGGCGATGCCGCCGAGGATGTCCAGGCCGACGGTTACGGGGCCGTGTTCGGCCTCGATGCTGTGCAGTTCGCCGATCGAGGTGTCGATGGCGTCGGGTGTGTTGTCGACGCGGTGGCTGAGGAGTTGGCGGCCGCGGTCGTCGGTGACCGCGAGCCAGTGGAATTCCTTGGCGATGTCGAAGCCTGCGTTGGCGGTCATGGTCCCCTCCCGGTGCAGCGTGTGGCGCGACTCCTTCCGCCTGTCCTCGCCCTACTCAGCGATCGTTCGCAGTGCCTAATCAGCAGTCCGGAAGAAGTGGCGGGGCAGGGGGATCAGCGTCCTGAGCCATCGAGGGCAGCCAGCATGAAAACCATCCCTGCCCCACCCGCGCAGTCCCAGAGTCGCGAACTCACGGGACCCACTCAAGAAGGTAGGGCCGTATGACCACCCTCACGCAGCGAGGCACCGCGCGGCCCGCGACCGGCCTGATGAAGGCGGTCGTCGTGCACGGCCCCGGCGACCTGCGCATCGACGAACGGGACCGGCCGGTGCCCGGACCCGGCGAGGTGCTGCTCGCACTGGAGTGGGGCGGGATCTGCGGGTCCGACATCGCGTACTGGAAGAAGGGGGCGTCCGGGACCGCCTCGCTCGCCCATCCGCTCGTGCTCGGGCACGAGGTCGCGGGCCGGATCGCCGCGCTCGGCGACGCGGTGACCGGACTCCGGGAGGGGCAGGCGGTCACCGTCCATCCGGCCCAACTGGTCGGCGACGGCGTCCTGCCCGAGCGCATCGCCGGCCGCACCAACCTCCACCCGTACGTCCGCTACTTCGGCTCGGCGGCCTTCGAGCCGCACACCGACGGCGGGTTCAGCGAGTACCGGACGGTCCCCGCGCCCCAGATCCGGCCGCTCCCCGACGGGGTCGACACCCAACAGGGCGCCCTCGCCGAGCCGTTGGCCGTCGCGCTGCACGCCGTCGGCCGGGTGCCGGAGCTGCGTGGCCGTACGGTCCTGGTCAACGGCTGCGGGCCGATCGGCTCACTGGTCGTCGCCGCCGCCCGGTACCGGGGAGCGGGCAGGGTCGTCGCCGCCGACCTGGCGTCCTCGTCCCTCGCGGTGGCCCGCGCCATGGGCGCCGACGAGACTCGTGACCTGGCCGGCGGCGACGGTCTGCCCGAAGAGGTGGACGTGGTCTTCGAGGCGTCCGGCGCCCCGGCCGCGCTCGGGCCGGTGCTGCGGGCCACGGCCCGGGGCGGCACCCTCGTGCAGGTCGGCAACCTGCCCGGTGCGGCGGCGCCGGCCGTGCTCGGCGACCTGGTGACCCGGGAGATCACCTGGATCGGCTCGTACCGCTTCGTCGACGAGATCGACGACGCGCTGCGCGCCCTCGCGGACGGCCTGGACGTGACCCCGCTGATCACACACCGCTTCCCCCTCGACCGGGCCGAGGAGGCGCTCGCCGTCGCCGCGGACCCGGGCAGCGGGAGCAGCAAGGTCATGCTGCGGCTGAGGGGCGAGGCGTGACGGCTGGGGAGCGGGACCGGCGGGCGCCGGCCGCGACGTCCGCCGGTACACGATGCCGGGCACGGCGGCTGAGACACGGCCCCCGTCACACCGGACCGACGAACCGCACGGCCGGGCCCGGGACCACCACGAAGCCCGTTCCCACCGGATCCGGCCCGAGGCCACCAGACCTGTCCGATCCGGGCACAGCGGCTGAGACACGGCCCCCGCCACACCGGACCGACGAACCGCCCAGCCGGGCCCGCGACCACCACGAAGCCCGGTCCCACCGGATCCGGCCCGAGGCAGCCGGGCCTGCTGGATCCGTTCCTGGCGTCCGCGGCGCCCACGGGCCCGGGGCTCACCGCGCCGGTCCGGCCGAACTCGGGCCCCTCTCACTCGCCGCCGACCACCCCGCACACCTCCCGCCACCCCACCCACGACCAGCCTGAACACCTCCCACCACCCCACCCCACCCCACGCCCAGCCTGAACACCTCCCACCACCCTCCCCCGCGCACGCACACCCGCACCGTCCGCCAGGAGATTGCCGTTGCATCCCGTCCAGTCCCTCCCGACCGCTCCCCGCGACGCCCCCGCCCAGGGCCAAGAGCAGCCGGCCGATGTCGTGTGCGTGGGCGAGACGATGGCCGTGCTCGCGCCGCCGGACTCCCGCCCGCTCGCCGAGCAGCCCTGGCTCAGCCTGGGCATCGGCGGCGCCGAGTCCAACGTCGCCTGCGGGCTGGCCGGACTCGGGCACCGCGCCGCGTGGGTGAGCCGCCTCGGCGACGATCCGTTCGGCCGTCGGATCCTGGCCGAGCTCGGTGCGCGCGGCGTGGACGTGAGCGCCGTGGAGACCGACCCGGAGCGGCCGACCGGGGTCTACTTCAAGGATCCGGGCCCGGACCACACCCGCACGCACTACTACCGCCGCGGATCCGCGGCGACCGGTATGGGACCGGAACTGGCCCGGCGGCCGGCGCTCCGGCGGGCCCGGATCGTGCACCTGTCGGGTGTCGCCGCGGCCCTCTCCGACAGCTGCGCCCGGCTGTTGGAGGCACTGCTGCCGGAACGGGACGGCGCCCGCCGCGGCCCGGCCGTCTCCTTCGACGTCAACCACCGCCCGGCGCTGTGGCGAGCCGCCGGTACGGACGCCGCCCGGGCCCTGCTGCCGCTCGCCCGCGCCGCGGACATCGTGTTCGTCGGCCGGGACGAGGCCGAGGCGCTGTGGGGCACCGCCCGCCCGGACGACATCGCGGACCTGCTCGGCCCCGCGCCTGTCGTGGTCGTCAAGGACGCCGAGCACGGGGCGACCTCGTACGCCGACGGTGTGCGGACCTTCGTGCCGTCGCTGCCCACCAAGGTTGTCGAACCGGTCGGCGCGGGCGACGCCTTCGCCGCCGGTTACCTGGCCGCGGTCCTGGAGGACCGCGACGAACGTGCCCGCCTCCGCCTCGGCCACCTCGCGGCCGCCGCCGCGCTGCGCACCCGGGACGACGTGCCCGTCCTGCCCCCGCGCGCGGAGACCGACTCCTTCCTCGCCCTGAGCGACGCCGCGTGGGCCGCGACGGCCCCGTGAGGGAACGTGGCCCGGGAGGACGATTTGCCGTGGAGGGAATCCGGGCGCTGAGCTATGCTCTGCGGCGATGACGACTCACTCTGTTGACAGATTGGGGGCCCCGTCCGCGCAAGGTGAGTGCTGATGCTCACTCACACCGCGCGTGGGGATTCCCGCCTTTCCTTCTGGTTGCGCGTGCGCGAGTTCGCCGTGCCACCCTCCATGATCGAGACTGCGACCGCCCGGCGTGCCGTCGGCGACTGGGCGGGGGCGTGCGCCGCCGCAGGCATCGACGTCGACCTCAACCCGCGCTCCGTCGCGCTGACCTACGGCCGGGAGCTCGCGGCCCAAGTCCGCGCGGATCTCCGGCACTTGGCACCCGACCTGCTGCGCTGGCACCTGCCGAGGATCGCTCCCGACGGACTGCTGCGTCCAGGGCTGACGCTGTCGCTTGCCCGGTACGGGGCAGTGGGGCGCGCCGGTCCGGTGCACCTCGTCGTGCGGACCCCGCCGGCCTGGGCGGACGCCGGTCAGCGGTTCATCCTCGCGCTGTGGGGCGGATCCCGTGCCGAGGCCGGCGACCGCCGGCATCCGCATCCCCGCCCCAGCCGGCGGTTCCGTCTGGACCTGCACCGCCACCTCTGGGACGCGCGCAGGACCGATGAGCTGCGGGCCCGGTCCGGCGCGGACCGGACCGCCGACGGCCCTCCCCTGCCGGATACCGATCTGCTGGGGAAGGTCCCGCGGGGGCACGGGCGCCGCTGCGCCGTCGACCGATGGGCGGCCGAGGCGGAGATCCTGCTCCGCGACCAGGGGCGGTCCACCGGCCCCGTCGCCGTACGGTTCGGGGCCCGGCAGCGCCTGGTCCTGCACCTGGTGGCGGACGACAGGGGCCTCGGACCGCCCACGGTACGGATCGCGGCGTCCCCGGAGGGCGATGCCTCCGCGCTGCCGGTCCTGCCCGATGCGGCGACCTGGGTGCCACCCGATCTGGAGTTGCTCCGCGCCGGTGCGATCGAGGTCGAACGGCTGCATCCGCTGGTCGCCTCGGCACTCGTACCGGACCACTCGCCGGCCGGCCCTGCGCGGATCGCGGACCGGGCGGGACAGCCGCGGCTGGTGGAGTGCCGGGGAGCGCGGCACCGGATCGGGCTGGTCGACGGGGTGCTGGCCCCGCTGGACCACGACCCGGGGGAACTCCGGCGCGAGGAACTGCTGGTCGCCCTGACCGGCACACCGCTCCCCTGTCTCCAGGCGATCGACGAGGCGCACCGTCATCCGGAGTGCCTCACCGACGTCCGCGAACGTCTCGACCACGGCGACATCGCCGGCGCGCTGGCCGTCGTGGAGGGGCTGTTGGGTCCCGACGCGGTGCTGCGTGACGGCGCGCTGCGGGACGAACTGGAGGCCGCCGCACGGCGCCGGATCACCTACGGGTTGTTCAGGGCGGGCATGATCGGGCCCGGTCCCGGCCACATCGGCCTCTACGAGGAGCGCCGCCGTCCGGTCATCGGCGGCACGCGGACGCGGCACGCCACGTTCACCTGAGATCCGGGGCCTTCTGTTTCCGGCCCACCGGCTCCTCCCACCGACCCGGGAGCTCCCGCTAGCGGCCCGCTTCCCTTTCCGCCGGCCGGGGCCTCGTGCCCTCGCGCCATCGCCACCTCTCACCCACCCGGGGGCTCCGGCCCCCCTCACTCGGCTCACCCCCGAACCCAAAGGTGCTCACACATGCCCACACGCACCCCGTCCATCGCCCCCACCACTCCTGCCCCCGCCCTCACCGGCCCGGCGCCCGCCTCCCCACTCGACCCGGCTGCCGCATCCCAACTCGCCGTGGCTGACGAGCTGTTGACCTTGTTGCGCGACTCGGCCACCGAACCGCGCCCCGACATCCAGCTGGAGGCGCTGACGCTGGCCGTGGCCGCCGATCTGCCCGTGCTGCTGTGGGGTGAGCCGGGGATCGGCAAGACCGCGGCGCTGACCCAGCTCGCCACGGCCCTGGACCTTCCGCTGACCACGGTGATCGCCAGCGTGCACGAACCGTCCGACTTCTCGGGACTGCCCGTCGTGGGAGACGATCCCGCGCACCAGGGCGTCCCGATGGCCCCGCCGGACTGGGCCGTGCGTCTGGTGCGGGCCGGGCGGGGACTGCTGTTCCTGGACGAGCTGTCCACCGCGCCGCCCGCCGTGCAGGCCGCTCTGCTGCGTCTCGTGCTGGAGCGGCGGATCGGCTCCCTCCAACTGCCGCCCGGCGTACGGATCGTGGCCGCCGCCAACCCGCGGTCCTCGGCGGCCGACGGCTGGGAGCTGAGCCCTCCCCTGGCCAACCGGTTCGTGCATCTGCAGTGGACCCACGACCACGAGGTCGTCGTACGCGGACTCGGCGGTACCTGGCCCCGGGCCGGCCTGCCCCGGCTCGACCCGGCGAGGCTGCCTGACGCCGTGGACTTCGCCCGCCGTGCGGTGTGCGGGCTCCTTGCCGCGCGCCCCGCGCTCGTGCACCGGCTGCCCAACAGCGAGACGCGCCGGGGCGGGCCCTGGCCGTCGCCCCGCAGCTGGGAGATGACGCTGTCCCTGCTCGCCTTCGCGACCGCGGCCGGCTCCACCCGGGAGGTGCTGTCCCTGCTGGTCCGGGGCACGGTCGGGGACGGTCCGGGGCTGGAACTGCTGGCGAGCCTGGACCGGATGGACCTCCCGGACCCGGAGGTGCTGCTCGCCGACCCGTCCGCCGCCGACCTGCCCGAGCGGGGGGATCTGCGCCAGGCCGTGCTCGACGGGATCGTGGCGGCGGTGCGCGAACGGCCGGAGCGGGCCCGCTGGGACGCGGCCTGGTCGCTCCTCGTCCGGGCGCTGGAGACGGGTGCGCCGGACCTGGTGGTCGTCCCGGCGACCACCCTCGCCACGCTGCGCCGCGAGGACTGGGACGTACCGGAATCGATCGAACGACTCGCCGGTGTGGTCTCCCTGTCCCGGCACGCGGATCGGGCGGCCGCCCGGGCCGAGGCCGCGACGAAGGGCCGCCGATGACGACGGGTACGGGGACGTTGGACCTCGACAAGCTCTTCGCCGCCCGGCTGCAGGCCGCCAGGGCCCGGCCCTACCTGGCGACCGCCCTGTTCGCCCTGCACCCCGTCGAGTCGCGGCGGGTTCCGACGATGGCCGTCGACCGGCACTGGCGGTGTTACGTCGCCCCGGGGTTCGTGGACCGGACGCCGGTGGAGGAACTGGCCGGGGTGTGGGTGCACGAAGTGTCCCATCTGCTGCGCGACCACCACGGGCGCAGTGACCGGGTGGCGCGGGAGCGCGGGCTGACCGGCGCGGGGGAACGGCTGCGGATGAACATCGCCGCGGACTGCGAGATCAACGACGACGTGTTCGGCGACGGGCTGGTGCGGCCCGAGGGCGCCGTCCAGCCGTCGACCTTGATGCTGCCGACCGGGCAGCTCATGGAGGACTATCTTCGTCAGTTCCGGCTCGGTCCGCGTCTGCAGCACCTGGCGTGGCTGGACTGCGGCAGCGGCGCCGACGGGCTGGACCGGGAGTGGGACCTGGGACCTGACGGCGCGCACGGCCTCAGCGCGCAGGAGCGGGACGCGGTCCGCTTCCGTGTGGCGCAGGGCATCACCGCCCGGCCGGGGCACGCCCCGCAGGGGTGGCAGCGGTGGGCCGACGAGGCGTTCCATCCACCGCAGCCCTGGCGGGAGTTGCTGGGAGCGGCGGTCCGCTCGGCGGCCTCCGGTCCCGGCGCGGGCGAGGACTACACCTACGGCCGGCCGTCCCGCCGCTCGGCCGGTGTGCCCGGCGCGGTCCTGCCGAGCCTGCGGCGCAGGCCGCCCCGGGTCTGTGTCGTCATCGACACCTCCGGCTCCGTCAGCGACGCCGAACTGGGCAGCGCGCTCCTGGAGGTCGCCGCGATCTCCCGGGCGGTGGGCGGCCGCCGCGACCTGGTCACCGTGGTGCCGTGCGACGCGGCCGCCGGGGTGGTGCACCGGCTGTGCCGCGCGGAGGGGATTCCGCTGACGGGCGGTGGGGGTACGGATCTGCGCGCGGGCTTCGCCAGAGCCCTCCGCGCCAGGCCCCGCCCCGACGTCGTCGTGGTCCTGACCGACGGTCAGACCCCCTGGCCGGACAGCCGGCCGCCGTGCCGGACCGTGGTGGGCCTGTTCTCCCGGCCGCACGGGGGCGACTCCTGGGACGAGAGCGACCCCGACTACGTACCTGACGCACCGCCCGCGTGGGCACGGGTGGTCGACATCGGGTAGCACCGCGCCCTTACCGTCCGCGCCCGGCCGGAGCCGCGGGGTGCGGCGGCGCCGGCCGGGCACGGGCCCCGCGCTCAGGTGACGGAGAAGCCCTCGAAACCCGCGATCCCGCGGGTGTCGGTCCAGCCGTTGGCGGCGGTCATGAAGACGCCGATGTCCTGGCTGTCGGCGACGCCGCCCGGTGTGGCGGTGCCGACCTTGGTCCAGGAGACGCCGTCACGGCTGCACTCGCCGGTGTACGTGGTGCCGGAGCGCGTCAGCCGCAGGTGCACCGGAGCGGTGAGGGAACCGGTCAGTTCGATGGCGTCGAACTGACCGTTGCCGTCGGAGTCCCAGGACAGGGTGCAGCCGTTGGACGGGGTCACCGCCAGGTTGACGTAGCCGGCCGAGCCGTTCTCGGACAGGTCGTTGCGGACGATCAGGCCGGCGCGGGCCCATCCGCCGGTGGTGTCCTGCGAGGTGACCTGGACCGTGGCGGTCGAGGAGGACCCGAGGGCGGCGGGACGGTAGACCGTGCCGAACTCGTTGGTGCCGCCCCACAGGTCCGCGCCCGCGCCCTCGATGGCGATCGCGTCGCCGGACTGACCGAAGACCGCGTCGTTGAAGGAGGCGGTTCGGTAAGGCGTTTGAACACCGTTGCCCGCCATCAGCCGGACGGCCGCCGAGGCCGAGCCGCGGGTGCCCCCGGTGCGGTAGGACGCGCGCACCGGCACCCGGGAGATCAGCGCGCCGGTGTCCTTGGTGAGGGTGACGGTGAAGGTGGCCGAGAAGGTGGCGCCGGGGGCGACCGACGCCGCGGTGGTCGTGCCGGCCGGCTCGGCGGTCATTCCCTCCGGTGCGTCGAGGGACAGCTTCACATCCGTCGCCGGCGCGAAGCCGTTGCGGTTGGTGAACGACACGGTGACCGTCACCGGGCGGCCCTCCGCCACCGCACCCCGGTCGGCGGCTCCGGTCAGCACCACCTGGTCCGTGTTGGTGGCCAGGGTGTCCCGTACCTGCCGGGCCAGCTTGTAGATGTCGCCCGACGTCTTCACCGGGTAGCTGTCGTGCTGGTGCGCCCAGCGGTCCTCCAGCGCGAACCAGTCGGTGTCGGCCGGTTCGCGGCCGGCCGCGAGGGCGGCGGACAGGTCGGTGAAGTACGTCTTCCAGCGCGTGTGGTACAGGCCGCCGACCAGTCCCGCCCATTCCCGGTTCGCGTAGTCGTGCAGCCCCTCTTCGCTGCTGACCCGGCCGCCCCAGGTGGTGATGATCGACCGTGCGTCGTACTCCAGTTGGTCCTTCTCGGCCCCGGTGGCGCCCCAGGACCGGGCGTCCGCCAGCCACCGTCCGAGCAGGTGCTGCGGGGAGGTGGCCAGCACCTTGTCCATCAGCTTCATCCAGCTGAGCCAGGTCTTGGTGAGCCGGTCGAAGCCGGCGCGGTCCCCGGCCTCGTACGCCGCCTTGATCCGCGGCAGCAGGACGCGGCTGCGGTTGGACAGCACCTGACGGGTCACGTCGGTGAGGTCGTAGGCGTAGGCGGAGCTGTCGCGCAGCCGCGGTGAGACCTGGAGCAGTTCGGTCAGGGCCGTGTCGAAGGCCGTGGTGTCGTAGCGGTCGGCCTCCGGGCCCCACGCGGCGGCCTTGTTGGCGCCCAGGCTCGGCCGGGCGCCGAACAGCCCGTCGGGTGCCTCGCTC
Organism: Streptomyces violaceoruber; assembly: GCA_000720805.1. GTDB lineage: Bacteria > Actinomycetota > Actinomycetes > Streptomycetales > Streptomycetaceae > Streptomyces > Streptomyces cellulosae_A. The sequence continues at coordinate 160,045 of JODI01000005.1, read as the reverse complement.
CAGGAGTCCTTGCGGGTCATGTTGTACGCGGTGTCGCGGATCGCCTTCCACGCGGCGACGGCGTGCGGGTCGTCTCCGCCGTACCGGGACACGGCGTACGAGGCGAACCAGGCGTCGAGGTCGATGGTGCCGGGCGTCCAGGCGAGGTCCGTGAGCAGCGCCATCGCGGCGTGGTTGTTGTCGGCGCCCTCGGGCATCATCGCGATCCCGGAAAGCTTGCTGCCCTCCTTGTCGCGCCACTTGGGGTACTGCTCCACCCAGTCGGGGGCGTTGGCGCCGATCGGGGTGTGGCCGCCGAAGTTCCAGATGCTGCCGAAGGCGTACGGGGTGCCGTCCCAGTCGCTCTCGCGGTCGGTGACGGTGGTGTAGCGGTCGGACAGGCCGTCGACGATGAGCATCCTGCTCTTGTCGACCGCGCCGAGGATCTCCCGGCTCGGGTTGTTCTGCCAGCCCAGGATCGCCCAGACCGCCCCGGGGTGAGCCTTCTGCAGAGCCGCCTCGACGCCCTTGGCGGCCTCGCCGACCGGCACGTCACCGGGGTTGCCGCCCTCGTGCAGCAGGTCCATCTTGAACATGGTGCTGTCGCCGAAGCGCTTGCGTTGGTTGCGGTAGAACGCGGCGGCGACGTCGGCGAACAGGTCGGTGCGCGGATCGAGCCAGTCGGGCCGCTTGAAGGCACCCCAGGTTCCCTGCGGGACCAGTGCGGCACCGGGGTTCTTGGCCTGGAACCCGTCCGGCACGGTGCCGTAGTAGCCGGGCAGCACCGGGGTCATGCCCAGCTCGCGCACCCGCTGGATGATCTTCTTGGCGAGGGCGGCGCGCCGGTCGATGAGCTGCTTGGACACCGGGCCGCCGAACTCCGACATGTTCTGCAGCAGCCACCAGGGCTGGTGCGACGGGGCGGGGATCCAGGCCCGCAGCTCGGCGTCCGAGTAGCCGAACTGCCGGAAGGTGTCGTAGTAGACGGCGTCGGCACCGATGTAGACGAGCACCTCGTTGATGCCGTGCAGCGCGAGGACGTCGATCTCGCGCTCCCACGCCGCCCAGTCCCGGTAGGCGCCGGTGTAGCCCTCGTTGGTGTCGTTGAAGGCGAACCGGTGCGGTACGTTCGCCGCTCCCGTGATCTCCCCGGCGGGCGCGGGGAGCGCGCGCGGCAGGTTCAGCTGCTCGCCGTTCCAGGAGATGTCGGCTTTCGCGGCCCGCGCCAGATAGGTGTTGAGGCCGGTGAGGAGCACGGCGGGGCTGGTGCCCTCCACGGTGATCTGTCCGGCCCGGCCGGTCACCCGGAAGCGGTCCGTCCCGGCAGTGCCGGCGCCGACCGCCCGCAGGGTGATCTGCCGGTAGTGCCCGGGCAGCAGCCGCTGCAGCGCGGCCGCGGCGGGAGCGGTGTCGAACAGGGCGCTCTCCCCGCCCACCGGGGCCGCGTACGCGCCCTGCGGGCGGGTCAGCAGTGCGGCGCCGCCCAGCACGACCGCGCCCGTGAGGATCCGTCTGCGGCTGACGCCTGTGCTGCCTGTGTCGTCGAGGTCGCCTCGGTTGTCGTGCATGAACGTCCTTCCGGCAGTGCTCGGTTGATCTCGGTCGAACTCGGTCGATCTCAGTTGGTGGCCATCGCGAAGACGTGCAGGGCGGGGCTGCCCGGCTGGATGCCGTCGCTGACCTCGGGCAGGACCACCGAGCGCAGTTCCTTGCCGGGCGTCAGGTCGACGCCGAAGGTGAACAGGCTGACCGGGTTGTCGTCCCGGCCGGTCGCGGTGTGGCGGTACGGCAGCACGACGGCCGCGGAGGGGTTCGCGCCGTACCAGTCGGGGACCGCCACGGAGAACGACTGCTCGGTGCCGTCGGCGTAGACGACCTTGCCGTCGCCCCGGCCGTCGCCCCAGGTGCTGGTGCCGAGGAAGGTGAGCCGCGAGCCGGAGCCGGACAGCAGCACGCTCTGGCCGGAGCAGATGACGTTGTCCTCGGTCCCCGGCCGAGTGTCGGGCCAGGTGAAGGTCGCCCCGTCGTAGGTGACCGTGGCGCCCGGGGTCAGCCCCACCGACGCCAGCGCCTCGGCGGACAGGCTGGAGTTCGAGCCGTCGATGTTCGCGACGGTGAGGGCGTCGGCGGAGGAGATCCCCGCATTGTCGAACGCCTTGGGCAGCGAGCGGTACGGCAGCAGGACGGGGGTGGTGGCGCGGGTGCAGTCGGAGCCGTGGCGGTGCACGTCGAACAGGGCGTGCGCGGTGAACACGATCCGGCCCTCGGCGTCGTCGGCGAGCCGGGTCCGCCAGGTGCGGGTGACCGACCGCCCGGGCGCGAGGTCGCCCAGGCCGTCCTGTTCGGCGGAGTCGTCCACGGCGAGATAGAGCACGGTGCCGCGCAGCGCGATCCTGGTGGAGTTGGTGAGGGTGGCCGTCAGCGTCACGGCCTTGCCGGCCTCGGGTGCGGACGGGGTGACGGTGAGCGAGACGGGCGGCGAGAGGAAGTCCTCCTCGGGACGGTAGGCGGTCACGACTCCTCCACGGTGAAGTGGTCGAACACGGCCTGGACCGTCGTGCCGGGGTAGTTGAGGTTCACGGCGCTCGCCACCACGCCCGCATCGAGGGCGCCGCTCGCGGAGGGCACGGTCGCGCTCGCGATCTCGTTCCAGGAGAGGCCGTTGTTGATACTGGTGTACGCGGTGTAGGTGGTGCCGGAGCGGACCAGGCGCAGCAGGGCCGGATGGGTGGAAACGCCGCCGCCTGCCCAGGTGTCGAGGTGTCCGTTGCCGTCGCTGTCGGTCATGAACTCCACGCCGTACGACTTCGACATGGTCAGTACGGCGTAGCCGCCCTTCTCCGGTGCGGTGAGGTCGTTGGCGACGGCGATGCCGTACTTGGCGGTGGGGTTGTCGCTGCCGGTGAGGCTGACCGTCTTGACCTGCACCACGCTCGACTCGGCGGCGGAGCCGGGAAGGAGGATGCCCCCCTTCTCGTCGGTGCCGCCCGAGAAGTCGCGGCCGCCCGCCCAGATCACCAACTGGCTGCCGTACTGACCGAACTTCGCGTCGTCGGTGGTGGCGAACGTCCGGTACGGGTCCCGCACCTCATTGGGCTCGTAGGGCACCGTGAACGTCTTCGCGGACCGCGCGCAGTCGCTGCTGCGCTCGTCGACGTCGAAGACCACGTGCGCGGTGAACGACACGTCCCCGGCCACGTCGGCCGGCATCGCCGTCTCCCAGCGCCGGGTCGTCTTCGCGCCGCGCCGCAGGTCGCCGAGCGGGATGGTCTTCGCCGCCGTGGTGGCGCCCGGATTGATCAGGTACAGCACGGCGTTGCGGAGCGGGAAGGGGCAGTCGTTGGTGAGGACCGCGGTGGCGGTGACCGTGTCACCGCCGGCGGGCTCGGCCGGCTGCGTGGTGACGGTGAGGGTGGGGCCCAGGGTGTCGAACCGGGTACCGTTGCTGATTCCCATGCCGGTCACCGGGCCCAGTCGACGGTGAAGACGTTGGCGATGTCGCTGGGCAGGGAGGACGGGACGGTGATGTTGATCTTTCCGTCACGGCGGGTCCACCGCAGACTGCCGCTCGTGCCGAGCAGCCGGATCCGGGACGTGGCGCTGATGGGGATGTCGCCGGGCACCGAGAGGGTGCCGCTGGGCTTGCCCAGCACGATGATGTTGAACTTGCCCGGGGAGACGGTGTAGCGGATGCCGAGCGGGCTGCCCTCCTCCTCCGCCCGCACCCAGGGCGTCGACCCGTAGATCGCCGGGCCGTTGATCTTCAGCCAGGCGCCGATGTCGCGCAGCCGCTCCTGCATGATGTCGGGGATCGTGCCGTCCGGCTTGGGGCCGATGTTGAGCAGCAGGTTGCCGTTCTTGCTGACCACGTCGGCGAGCAGCTGGATCAGGAACTCGGAGGTCTTGTAGTCCTCGTCCGGCTCGTGCTTGTTGTAGCCCCAGGAGTAGCCGATGGTCATGCAGCATTCCCACTTCTGCGGGTCCATCGTGGGGTTGGTGCGCTGCTCGTACGTCGCGAAGTCGAAGTGGGTGTCGAACCGGTCGTTGATCACGACACCCTTGGGGTTCCTACGGTTCTTGGCCTGGTTGTAGTAGTGGGCCATGGGTTCTTCGCTGCGCCACGGCGGGTTGCCGGTGGGCCGGAACCACTGTCCGTCGGCCCACAGCAGCTCCGGGTCGTAGCGGTCGACGATCTCGTACAGCTGCTTGAGCTCGTAGTCGCCGACGTAGTCCTGGACCGGCTTGTAGCCGGTCATCGGGATCTCCTGGTCGGTGTAGAAGTTGCGCATCGGCCGGCCGATCGCCGGGTTGAAGAACTCGCCGAGCGAGTAGTACAGACCCGGCCGCACGGTGCCGCGCTTGCGGGCCGCGGTCATCAGCTCACCGACGAGGTCACGCTTCGGGCCGTACGCCACGGAGTGACGGTCCGTCACCTTGCTGGGGTAGAGGGCGAATCCGTCGTGGTGCTTGCTGGTCAGCGCGAAGTACTCGGCGCCCGCCTGCTCGAACAGCTTCACCCAGGCGTCGGGGTCGTACTTCTCGGCCTTGAACTGCGGGATGAGGTCGTCGTAGGTGACGTTCTCGCCATAGGTGTCGCGGTGGTACTTCCACTCGGCGGAGTCCTTGGTGCTCTGGTACCACAGGTACCACTCGGAGGCGCTCCTCGGTGTCGCGCCGCCGATCACCGAGTAGATGCCCCAGTGGACGAAGATGCCGAACTTGGCGTCCTTGTACCAGCGCGGCACGGGATGGGTGTCGAGGGACGCCTTGGTGGGCTGGTAGTCGGGGATGCCCGGGACTCCGGACGCAGTGCCCGCCGCGAGTGCCTGGGCGGTGCCGGGCGGGGCCAGCAGCACCGCGCCGCCGAGGGCGGCCGCGGTGGTCATGAAGTGTCTGCGGTTGACTGCCATATACGTGCCTCTCACTGGGACGTCGATCAGGCGTGCGTGGAGAAGGAGTCGAAGAGTGCTGTCGTGATCTGGTCGGGGTAGTTGAGGTTGACGGCGCTGGCGACCAGCCCGGCGTCGCCGGTGCCGCTCGCGGACGGCACGGTGGCGGTGGCGACCTGCTGCCAGGTGGTGCCGTCGGAACTGGAGTACGCGGTGTAGCTGGTGCCGTCGCGGACGAGCTTCAGCCAGGCGGGGTGATACGAACTGCCGCCACCCGCCCAGGTGTCGAGCTTCCCGTCGCCGTCGCTGTCGGTCAGGAACTCCAGGCCGTACTGCGCGGACATGGTGAGCACCGCGTAGCCGCCCGCCTGGGGCGAGGTGAGGTCGTTGGCGACGGCGATCCCCGCCTTGGCGGACGGGCCGCTGCCGGTCTGACCGACGACCCGGGCGGTCACGGTGCCGGACGGCGGCGCCGAGTCCGCGAGGTAGACCGCCGCCTTCTCGTCCTTCCAGCCGGACAGGTCCTGGCCGCCCGCCCAGATGGCGAACTGGTCGCCGTTCTGCGCGTATTGGGCCTTCTCGGTGGTGGTGGCGGTCGTCAGATACGGCGCCCGCACCTCGGACGGAGCGGGGGTCACCGTGGCGTCCACGCTGTCGGAGTCGTGGCGGGTGCGGCCGTCCTGGAGGAAGGAGGTGCGTACCCCGATCTCGTGGGTGCCCCAGACCGCGTCGGCCGCTGGGGTCACCGTCCAGGTGACGGTGGCGCTGTCACCCGGGGCGAGGGAGCGGTTCCTCGTGCTCCCGGCCGGTTCGGCGGACCAGCCGTCGGGGACGTCGAGGCGAGTGCTGACCTGAGTGACCGCCCTGGGACCGGTGTTGGTGACGGTCGACGTGATCTCCGTGCCGTCGCCACCGGCTTGCAGGGTCGGCCGGTAGGGGGTGAGCCGGACCCGGGCCGAGGGGCAGTCACGGGCCACCCGCAGGCCGGCGAGGTCGACCGCGTCGGCGAACGCCTTCATCCCGGTGTCGTTGGGGTGCAGATGGTCACCGGAGTCGAACGCGGTGGCGTAGCGGGTGGGGTCGTCCGGGTCCCGTACGGCCTTGTCGAAGTCGGCGTAGCCGTCGAAGACGCCGCCGTCGCGCACGAACGTGTTGACCTTCTGCCGGTCGGCTTCCTTGTCCTCGGTCCACCAGTCGCCCCAGCCGCGATACGGCACGACGGTCGCGCCGATCACGCGCAGCCCGCGTTCGTGGGCGCGGCGCACGATCTCCTTCATGCCGTCGATCACCTGGTCGCCGGTGGCGCCGCCCCAGCTGAGGTCGTTGACGCCCTCGAAGAGGACCACTGTCCTGGCGCCCGGCTGCGACAGCACATCGCGCTCCAGCCGGTCCAGCGCCGACGGGTTGCCGTCGACGCCGGCGGTGATCCGGTTGCCGCTGATGCCCTCGTTCAGCACTCCGGCAGTGGTCGAGCAGGCCGACAGCCGCCCCGCCAGATAGTCGGGCCAGCGCCGGTTGGCGTTCGACGTGGAGGCCGCGCCGTCGGTGATGGAGTCGCCGAGCGCCACCACGGCGCCCGCCGCGTCACCACCCTGTACGTCGACACCGGTCAGGAACGGGAAGGTGGAATCGGTCCTGGTGAAGGCGTCCCCGTCGGCGTCCGAGGCGTGGTCGCCACCTCCGTCGGGCGTCCAGTAGACCGTTTGGAGGCCCATCCAGTGCTGGCTGATGTGGGTGAGCCGGCCGGGGAAGTACAGGCTGACGAGCAGGTCGCTGCGAGCGGGCACGGTGAGCCGGACCGGATCGCTGGCGGCCTGCTCACCGGCGGGGATCGTCACCTCGCTCTTCCCGCCGAAGCGCAACCGCTGCGGCTTCGTGACGGCGGAACCGCCGTCACCGCGCCCCACGGTCGCGTGCCCGATCGTCACCGGCTCGGTGGTGAAGTCGTTGGTCAGCCGGATGCGTACGCTCGATCCGCCCGCGCTCACCCGTACCGGGATCCGCACCGTCACCTCGGAGGTGCCCGGGTCGTACGAGGCGTGCTGCGCGGTCGCCCACGTTCCCGTCCACCCCGGCTGCCCGGTCCCGGCCGAGGCCGGGGTCGCCGGAAGCAGGGCGGCCACGGTGGCCGCCAAGGCGGTGGCCAGAACCGTGAATCTCCGGTGTGCGCGCAGATGTTGAAGCCGTCCAGACACGGTTCCTCCTCAGGAACAGCCGCGGCCGAGGCCGAGCGACCTCAGGTCGATGGAGTCGGCGAATGCCTTCATCCCGGCGTCATTGGGATGCAGATGGTCACCGGAGTCGTACGCGGCGCCCAGCAGCCGCGGATCCGCCGGGTCCCGGACGGCCCGGTCGAAGTCGGCGTAGTCGTCGAAGATCCCGCCGGAGTCCCGGACGAACGTGTTGACCTGCTGTCGCCGCGCCTCCGTCTCCTCGCTCCAGCCGCCCCAGGTGAAGTCCTTGTACGGGGTGATCGTGGCGCCGACGACCCGCATCCCGCGCTGGTGGGCCCGGTGGGCGATCGTCTTCATGCCGGCGATGATCTGTTCGGCACTCGCCCCGCCGAGATCGTTGATCCCCTCGAAGAGGATCAGGGTCCTGGCGCCCGGCTGGGAGAGCACATCCCGTTCGAGCCGGTCGAGCGCCGAGGGGTTGGTCTCGGACCCGGCGGTGATCCGGTTGCTGGTGATGCCCGCGTTGAGCACCCCGGCGCCGGGCCGGCAGGCGTTGAGGCGGGCGGAGAGAAGGTCGGGCCAGCGCCGGTTGGTGTCGGCCGTCGAGAAGGACCCGTCGGTGATCGAGTCGCCGAGCGCCACCACCGACCCTGTCCTCGGTGCGGTCACGTCGACGCCGCTGAGGAACGGCCAGCTCGTGGTGGTCCAGGTGTAGGCGTCGCCGGAGGTGTCGGCGGCGTGGTCGCCCGCCCCGTAGTCCGTCCAGTACACGGTCTGCTGCGCCCACCAGTGGTCGGTGATGTGCGTGACCTGGCCGGGCAGATGGAGACTGACGACCAGGTCGGTCAGGGCCGGCACGGCGAGTGGGACCGGATCGCTGACAGCCTGGCCGCCAGGCGGGATCGTGACCGCGCGCTTCCCGCCGAACCGCAGGTCGTACGGGCGGGCCACGGCGGAACCGCCGTCGCGCAGGCCCACAGTCGCGTGCCCGATCGTCACCGGGTCGGTGGCGTAGGCGTTGGTCAGCCGGATGCGTACGGACGAGCCGCCGACGCTGGTGTGCACCGGCATCCGTACCGTCACCTCGGACATCCCCGAGACTTCGTAGTGCTCACTGGCCGCCGTCGCCCAGGTCCCCGTCCAGCCGCGCCCGTCGCCTTGCTGACCGGCCTCGGCGGGGGCCACCATCCCGGTCATGACGGCCGAGACCGCCAGGAGCAACGCCGCGAGCCTGCCGCGTATCCCATGCATGTGACGCCCCTTTACTGTTCCGCGCCGGTGCGCGCGAGCGCCTCGTACGCCTTGGTGGCGCCCTTGGCCTTGAGGTTCACGAACGCCGGGGTCGCCCCGAGCGGCGCCGCGTAGCCCTTGAGCGTCACGGGGCCGCGGACGACCTTGCCGTTGGTGGCGTTCCGCCATGTTCCGGTGGGCAGGAAGACGTCTCGGGTGGTGCCTTCGTCGAGCTTCGGCGCGGCGAGCACGGCCGGGCCGAGCATCCACTCGTCGGCGACCGTGTAACTCGCCTCGTCCTTCGGGAAGTCGAAGAACAGCGGCCGCATGATCGGGTCGCCGGTCTTCAGGGTGCTCTGCACCTGGTCCCAGATGTAGGGGGCGAGCTTCTCGTGCGTCCTGATCGCCTGCCGGTAGAGGTCGACCGTCTCGCGGTCGTAACCGACCCACGCGCCGGTCGTCGCGTCCCGTACACCGGTGGGTGAGGTGGAGGCGTACATCAGCGGCATCAGGGAGGCCGCCTGCGCCCAGCGGGCCAGGACCTGCTTGGTGGGTGGCGGGTAGCTGAGCGAGCCGCCGATCATGTCGGTCTCCACGAACGGGTAACCGATCGTGGAGACCGCCAGGTTGGCCGAGACCGCGGCGCGCAGCCCCGCGAAGGTGGTCGGCTTGTCGGCCGTGCGGGTGGCGAAGCCCTTGGCCTGCGCGGCGTTCCACGCGACCCGCAACCCCGCCCCCTGCTGATCGAACTCGTCCGCCAGCTCGGTGCCGTACTTCACGTAGTCGGCGCGGGTGGCCCCCGGGTAGGGGGCGCACCGGTCGTCGAAGAAGGCGGTGTCGAACTTGAAGCCGGCCACCCCCAACTCGCTTGTCTGCGCCTTGAGATCATCGGTGTACCACTGCCGAGCGGCCGGGTTCGCCAGGTCGATCAACCCGGTCTGGCGGCCGTTCCACCAGGTGAACAGACACGGCTTGGACGGGTCGGACGGATCCTTCAGCAGATAGCCGTTGTCGACGGCTTCGGAGAAGTTGGCGGCGGTCTCGGGCATGTACAGGCCCGTCCACATGCCGAGGTCGAAGCCGAGGCGGCCGAGTTGCCTCGACAGCGCGGGCAGATCGGGGAAGCGTTCGCCGAAGTCGGAGGCGATCACGCTCTCCTCGATCTGCACCGCGTGCCCGCCGAGCCCGGCGCCGGCCAGCGCCCGGGCCCAGGCGAGGACGTTCTCCTGGGTCTGCTCGCCGTAGAGCTGCGCCCAGGAGTTCCAGAGGGGGGTGGCGTACTGCTCGTAGGGGGTGTCGGAGCGTTCGGGCCTGCCGACCAGCGCGATGTGGTCGCGGTACACCTCGGCGGGGGTGTCCTCGACGAACACGGTGGAGGCGGAGGGGCGTTCACCGGTGACCGTGAACTCGCCGAGCCCGTTGCCGCCGGAGTTGATCCGCACGTCCATCGGATCGTTCGTGTCGGCCCGCAGCCCGGTGGCGCTGGAGGTGTACCAGAAGGGGGAGACCACCTGGTACGACGCCGGGCTGAACCCGGTGTCCACCACCTGACCGGAGTCCAGCGGCCACGGCTGCACGGTCTGGTCGCTGTTCTCGCCGTGTCCGTACCAGTGGCCGGCGCTGCCGAGGTCGTAGGCCGTGCTGAGCGCGTCGGCCCGGATGCCCGACAGGGACCAGTTCATGTCGTACCGGTCGGAGCGCAGGGTGATCCGCAGATCGACGCTGACGCCCGGCAGGTCGGTGGCGGCGGTGACGCGCAGGGTGTTGCCGGTACGGGTGCTGCCGGTGACCTCCCGGACGATGTGCCAGTCGGCGCCGATCCGGAACCGGAACGCCGCGGGCGCGGTGGCCAGCACGGTCCGGCCCGCCCGCACGGTGGTGACGGTCAACCGGTCCGTGGCGACGCGCAGTTCGTAGGCGGGTGTGGTGAAGGTGATCGGCCCGGAGTCGGCAGCGGCCGGCGCCCCGCCGAGCAGCGGGGCGGCCAGGGTCAGGGCCGCCGCGCCGCAGCGGACGGCTCGTCTCGCCGTGGGGGGCATCAGGCACCACCGCCGCACGTCAGCTTGGCGTCGGCCCAGTCGGCGTGGTCGAGGGCGTTGCCGTCCCCGGCGTCCGAGACGACGAGTTCGAGCCGCCGCGCGCCTGCCACGTCGACGTCGATCTCCTTCGTCGCGGTGTCCCGGTCGACGGTGCCGCTCTCGTAGGCGGGTGTTCCGTCGGCGAGGACGGTGTAGGTGACGGTGGCCGGGCCGTCGGAGCGGCCGTAGGTCTCCTGGTCGAGGCCGAGCGCGGCGTGGAAGGTGGTACAGGTGCCGCCGAGCCACACCTGCACGCTGCTGGCGGCGTGGGTGCCGAGACCCTTGTCGTAGACGGTGTCGTGGAGAGTGAGGGGCAGGCCGTCGTTCTCGGCGTTCTCGCCGACGGACTGGTCGCGTTCGACCGGGCCCCAGCCGTTGCTGCTGGAGGCGAACGGCAGATCGCTGACGTAGTGTTCGCCGGCCGTGAGCGGCGGTGGCTGCGCCGCCACCACCTGTTCCCCGGTCGCCGAACCGGGCTTGCCGGCCCGGGTGAAGTCGGCGGTGGCGCGGAGGATCGCGACGGTGGCCGTTTTCTGGTCGGCGGGCACGGTGACGGTCCACCGTGCCTGCGCCGAGGCTCCGGGGTGGAGGGTGCCGAGTTTCACCGGATCAACCGGGCTCGCGGTCCAGCCGTCGGGCAGCTTCGGGCTGAGGCTGACGCCGCTGAGCGTCCTGCCGTTGCCCGGTACGGAGGCCGTCGCCGTGACCTGGTAGCTGTTGCCCGGCTCGACGGTGTCGGGCGCGTCGACGGTCACCCGCGCCGGGGTGGCCGGGGCGGCGTAGGTGGCGGCGTCGTAGGCCGGCGCGGTCACGTCGGCGACCCGCAGCGAGGAGGTGACATTCCCGAGCGTGGTGAGGCCGACCTTGCCGAGGCCGCCGCTCTTCGCGTTCTCGCTCCACGAGGCGATGGCGATGGTGTTCTTGCCGTCGGCGCGCAGGATGCCGTTGGGTATGGGGAAGGTGTGCTGGGGGCCGGTGTCGTTGACGTAGTTGCCCATCAGCCAGCCGTTGACATAGATGAGGGCGCGGTAGTCGCGGTCGGGGTTGTCGGTGATCGTGACGCCGACGGAGACGTCCTGGCCCTTGGGCAGCTTGGGGTTGAAGGTGGTGCGGTACCAGCGGATGCCGGGCGTGGTGTCACTGGCCGGCAGCGTGGCCGCGTCCCAGGACCCGTCAGGGAATCCAGGCAAGGTCCAGCCCGAACGCTCCCCGTACAGACCGCCGTTGTTCATGTGTCCGCGGACGGTGTCGACGGGCTGCTCGCCGCCCCGGGCACCCTGGATGCGCCAGGTGATCTGCGCGTCGGAGCCGGCGAGATACGCCGTGGTCAGGCCGCGCGGCTGCTTGTGGTCGTCGCTGTTCCAGGTGAAGTCCTCGTTGTGGCCCATGGTGCCGACCAGGACGGAGATCACGTTCTCCTTGCCCTTGCGCAGCAGACCGTCGGCGAGGGGGAAGGTCTTGCGGCCGGTCTGACTCGTCCCGGCGAACTTCCCGTTGATCCACACCGAGTACGCGCCCACCGCGGCCGAACCGGTGTCCGGGTTGGTGGCGTAGGCGGTCAGGGAGAGGGACTTCTCGGTGCCGGTGGCCTTGAAGCGGCCCCGGTACCAGACGTAGCCGTAGTGGTAGCCGTACTCGTCCTGGTAGAGCACCGGCAGAGTCCCGGGCTTGGTCGGGTTGTCGGTGGTCAGCTTGTCGGCGTACGTCCAGGACGAGTCGTCGAAGCCGGGAGCGGCCTCGGGGGTCTCGGCGGACGTCTTCCAGCCGGTCAGCCCGGGGAGCTTGACGTCCTTCGGGCCGGGCACGGTGCCCAGCAGGCTGCCGGAGGAGGTCGGTTTCACGGTCAGCGGTACGCCGTTCCAGGTGACGTTCCGTACGCCGGACGGGGCGAAGACCTCCAGTGGGCCCGCCTTCTTCGCGTCGCCGGTGAGGGCGAGCGTCCGGCCGGTGACGGTCGCCGTGCGGACCAGTTCGGTGCCGCGCTCCAGGACCGGACCGGCTGCCGTGTCCTGCCGCCAGAAGCCGGCGGCCTCGGCGTCGGTGCCGATGAGCAGCAGCAGATCGGGGCGGCCGACGCTCTGGACGAGGACCCGGGTGAGTCCGGAGTGGGTGTAGTCCAGCTTCAGGTCGCCGCGCGCGGCGTCCCAGGTGGCGTCCGCCCTGCCGTCCAGCACGGTGACCTTGGGCTTGGCGGAGTAGCGGAGCATCGTCTGCCCGGGGTCGCCCTCGCCGCCGTACAGCACGGCCTGGGTACGGCCACCGGTCTTCGCGCTGGTCAGCAGCTCGCTGGTGGAGTAGACGAGCCGCTGGCCGCCGCCGAGGTCGTGGCCGGCGACGAGGATCTTGCCGGTCTTGCCGTTGAGCCGTGCGGTGACCGGATAGGTGCCGTCCGGGGTCTTCCAGTCGAAGGTGGTGGTGGCGTCGGCGTCGGCCATCGGGTCGCCGTGCCGGAGGTAGAGGAACTGGGTGTGGGTGTCCGGGTTGGCACGCGCCTCGATGTGCACGGCCTCGTTGGAGGAGGCGGGGACGTCGGCCGGATCGGTCGCGGTGAGCGGGGCGGTGGTGGTGTAGAAGAGGCCCTGCCGCTTCATCTCGTCGTAGTCGGCGCCGGTCTGGCGCGGCTCGCTGATCGGTGCGCCGTAGTCGTACGACGTGTAGACCTGGCGCGGGTCGGCGAGCCAGCCCCAGTTGGTGCCGCCGTAGGTCATGTACAGGTTCTCGATGGTCGTGCCCTGCATGACCTCGTGCTTGTTGACGATCTTCTGGTAGGCGGGGCCCATCTTCTCGGGGCACTTCTCGTAGCCCGTGTCGCCCCAGGTCTGGAACCAGCCGGTGCCCGCCTCGAAGATCGACAGCGGTGCGTCGTCCTGCTGCCGCTTGAGGGCGGGCAGCCACCACTCGCCCTTGCAGAAGGAGTTGTACTGGTCCAGCTCGCCGACGAAGTCCAGGCCCTCGCCGCCCGCGTACTGCGGCATCGGCTCGTTGCCGACGAGGGGCACGGTGATGCCGTCGGCCCGTACCTGCTGGGAGAGTTCGACGATGTAGTCGCGGCCTTGCGGGTCATACAGCTCGTTCTCGACCTGGTAGAGCAGCACCGGTCCGGTGCCGTTCGTGACCTGGTGGCGGGCGAGGATCTTGTCGATCTCCTTGAGCCACTCGCGGGCCGCGTCGAGGTATTCGGGGTCGGTGGAGCGGGCCTGTCCCTTCTGGGTCATCAGCCAGCCGGGGAACCCTCCGCCGTCCGTCTCGGCGTTGATGTACGGGCCCGGGCGGGCGATGACATAGAGCCCGGCCTCCTCGGCCATGTCGAGGAGCTTGTCGACGTCACGGATACCGGTGAAGTCGTAACGGCCTTTCGCCGGGGAGTGGTACCCCCAGTCGAAGTAGATCGAGACGGCGTTCATGCCGCTGGCCTTGATCTTCTGGAGCACGTCGCGCCACAGGTCGGGGCTGGGGAGGCGCCAGTAGTGGAACTCCCCGGACCAGACGAAGAGCCGCTTGCCGTCGACCTTGACGGAGTACTTGTCGTAACTGACCGTGTGGGGCGTGGGCTTGGCGGCCGCGGCGTCGGCCGGGACCGTGGCGTGCGCGGGCACCACAGCGGCGAGGACCGCGAGCAGTGCGGAAGCCAGCGCCGCGGACAGCAGGGCTCTCAGTCGTCCGATGCGGGCGAGGTTCACGAGGTGCCTCCCGTGCAGGTCAGCTTGGCGTCGGCCCAGTCGGCATGGTCCGAGGAGATGTCGCCGTCCCCGTCGACCGACAGGTCCAGCCAGCGGGCGCCGGTCACCTCCACGTCGATGTCGGTGCCGCCGTCGGAGCCGCGCACCACCGGGGTGGTGGTGAGCGAGCGGCCGTCGGCGACCACCCGGAAGGAGACGCTGCCGCCGTCGCCGACCTCGTCGTCCACCCCGGCGGTCGCGGTGAACCGGGTGCAGCCACCTCCGAGATAGACGCGGACCTGGCTGTTCGCGTGCACACCGAGGCCCTTGGTGTACGTGGTGCCGCCGATGCTCAGGGGGCGACCGTCACCCGCCGCGTCCTCCCCGTTGGAGGCGTCCTTCTCCACCGGCCCCCAGCCGTTGACCGCCTTGACCAGGGTCAGGTCGCTCACATAGGCGTCGGCGGAGAGTCCCGGCGGTGGCACCTGTACGGCGCGTACGCCGGTGACGGTGCCCGGGCGGCCGGGCTGGGTGAGCTTGGCGGTCGCGGACAGGACGGCGTAGTGGACCGGGTCACCCGGCGGGGTGACCGTGTAGTCCGCGGTCACGGTGTCGCCGGGCCGGACCCGGTCGAAACGGGTCGTGTCGTCGGTGGTCGCGGTCCAGCCGTCCGGGACCTTCAGCGCCAGCGCGACGTTCGAGGCCGTCGGCGCGTCCTTCGGCACGCTGAGGGTGACGGGGACCTTGGTCGCGGTGCCGGTGGCCAGGAACGGCTCGGCGTCGACGGTGACCCGGGCGCCCGCGGTCGGCATCGCGTAGGTCTTGGCGTCGTACGAGGGCGCCGCCACCGTACCGACCTTGATCCCGCCCGCGGAGGCGCCGAGGTCGACGAGTTTGGCCGAGCCCGGGCCCGCGCCGGCCTTGGTGGACCACACGGCCAGGGCGATGGTGTTGTCGCCCTGCTCACGCAGGAGGCCCTTGGGGATGACGAACCGCGTCTGGGGTCCGGTGTCCGGCAGGTAGCGGCCGATCAGCCAGCCGTTGACGAAGATCTCGGCGCGGTAGCCGGTGCTGCCGCCTGTGGGTTCGGCCAGATCCAGCGCGAGCGCGTTGTCCTGGCCCTGTGGCAGGTCGAGCCGGGCGGAGGTGCGGTACCACCGCACGCCGGGCTCGGTCTTGGCGGCCTGCCCGGAGAGGGTGGTGCTCTTCCAGCTGCCGTCGGGGAAGCCCGGCAGCGACCAGCCGGCCCGCTCTCCGTACAGCCCGCCGTTGTTGTACGGGCCCCGGGCGGTGTCCACCGGGTCCTCGCCGCCCCGGTTGCCCTGGATCTTCCAGGTGAGGGTGGAGGCCCCGCCGATCACCTCGGCGCTGAGCAGACCACGCGGCTCCTTGGAGTAGTCGTGGCCCCATTCCTCGTTGTGGCCCGCGTTCTCCACGAGGACGGAGAGGACGTTGTCACCGCCGCCCGAGCCGGACTTCAGCGTGCCCGCCGGGATGTCGAAGGTGTGCGCGCCGTCGCCGGAGGTGCCGAGGTAGCGGCCGTTGAGCCAGACCGCGTACTGGCCCGTGTTGCCGGTCTTGGCGTCGAGTGCCAGCGCGGTCGCGGCACCGGTGGTCCTGAACCGGCCGCGGTACCAGACGTTGCCGTGGTGGAAGCCGTACTCGTCCATCGCGAGGACCGGCAACGACCCGTCGAGCGCCGCGTTGTTGGCGGTGAGGTGGTCGGCGGTGGTCCAGGTGGAGTCGTCGAAGCCGGGCGCGGACTCCGGCGCCTCCTCCTTGTACTTCCACGTGGTCAGCTTGGGCAGCTCGACCGGGCGCGGCGCCTGGGTGACGGCGACCTCGCGGCCGTTCCAGGTCACCTTCCTGGCGTCCGCGATGACCTCGATCTTCGCGGCCTTGGTGGAGTCACCGGTCAACTTCAGGGTGCCGTCCGCCTGTTCGGCGGTACGGACGAGGGAAGGGCCGCGTACGAGGACGGGGCCCGCGGCGGTGTCCTGGCGCCACCAGTGGGCGGTCTCGGCGGTGTCGGCGATCAGCAGTTCCATGCCGTTCACCAGCACGCGGGCCAGGCCCTTGTGCGTGTAGTTCAGGCGCAGGTCACCGCGTGCGGCGTCCCAGGTGGTGGTGACATCGCCGTCGAGGACGGTCACCTTGGGCCGCGCGGTGTACCGCAGCACGGTCTCGCCGGCCTCGCCCGCACGTCCGTACAGCAGCGCCACCTCCCGGTCGCCGATCTCGGCGTGCGTCATGATCTCCGAGGTGGAGTAGACGAGCCGCTGCTTCTCGCCCAGGTCGTAGCCCGCGACGAGGAGTTTGGCGTCCCGGCCGTCGACGGTGATCGTTCCCTGCTGCGGTACGCGCGGGTAGTCGCCGTCCTTGCCCGAGAGGGACAGGGTGGTCTCGTCCTTGTCCTTCACGCGGGTGTCGGCGTGCCGCACGGTGAAGAACTGCGTGCCGTCGTCGGGATTGACGCGCCGGTCGATGCGCAGGGCGTCGTCGGACGGGGTCGGGGCCTCGGCCTTGTCGGTGCGCGCCAACGAGGTGACGGAATTGACCATGTACCCGAGACGCTTGAACTCCTGGTACTTGTCGGTCAGTTGGCGGGACTCGTTGATCGGGGCCCCGTAGTCGTACGACGTGTAGACCGCGTTGGGGTCGGCGAGCCAGCCCCAGTTGGTGCCGCCGTACGTCATGTAGAAGGACTGGCCGCTCACGCCGGCGGCGATGTTCATCTTGCTGAACACCCGGGTGAAGTCGGTGCCGGTGAGCTTCGCGCAGTCCTGGTATCCGGTGCCGCCCCAGGGGTCGAAGGCGCCGCCCTGTGCCTCCGGGATGATCAGCGGGGACTCGGGCTTCCACTCATTGACGTACGAATAGTCGGGCAGGTTCTTCCAGGTGTCGGGGTCCTTGCAGTCGAAGCCCTGCGGGTAGGCGTCGAAGCCGTAGATGTCCGGGGCGCCCTTGCCGCTCACCCAGTTCTGGTTCGCGCCGCCGTCGTTGACGAAGGTGGGCACATCGATGCCGTCCTCCTTCGCCCAGTCGATGAGGGTCTGCATGTAGTCGGCGTCGTGGCGACCGCCCTGGTACTCGTTCTCGACCTGGTACAGAATCACCGAACCCGTGCCACGGGTGAGTTGATGGCGCGCGATGATCGGGTTGATCCGGCTCATCCACTCCCGGGCCGCCTTCAGGTACTCCGGCTCGGAGGTGCGGTTCACGCCGGTCTGTGTCGACCGCCAGGCGGGCATGCCGCCGCCGGAGACCTCCGCGTTGATGTACGGGCCCGGTCGGGCGATCACATACAGGCCCGCGCGCTCGGCCTCGTCGAGCAGCCGCTCCACGTCACGGGTGCCGGTGAAGTCGTACGAGCCCGGCTTCGAGGAGTGGTAACCCCAGTCGAAGTAGAGCGAGACCGCGTTGAATCCGCCCGCCTTGATCTTCTGCAGGACGTCGCGCCACGCGTCGGGGCTGGGCAGCCGGAAGTAGTGGAACTCGGCGCCCCAGATGTAGAGGGGTTTGCCGTCGACCCGCACGGAGTACTGGTCGTAGGTGACGGTGTGCCGCGCCTGGGTCTGCTGCTCCGCCCGGGCCGGTGTCGCGACACCGGCGCCGGTCAGGGGCATGACAGTCAGCGCTCCGGCGAGCAGCAGAGATCTCCACTTGCCTCTCAAGATGTCAGCCCCTTCACGACGGCCGCCCGCGCGGTCTCGATGTCACCGACGTCCTTCGTCCGGCCGTCGAGGTTCCGGGTCGCGGTGGTGAGCGCCTCGGTCAGCGCGTCGCTGTCCGTGCCGCCGTCCTTCTTCCGCAGCTCCGCGATGAGTTCGTAGTCCTCGATGCCCTCCTTCAGCTGCTCCCAGCGGATGCTGGACATCGGGCCGTCCTTGCCCGGGTAGACCAGGTACTCGTCGCCCTGCGTGAAGATGTGCACCGGTTGCTTGAAGGGATCGCTGGTCCAGCTGTTGTACGACCAGCGCAGGAAGCCGTCCAGATCCCGCTGGGCGGAGATCCAGGGCAGCATCCGCGACTCGACGGCGGGCGAGTAGGACAGCGTGTTGGGGTGGGCCGGCGAGCCGTACACGTAGAAGGTCGTGATCTTGCCGGCCTTGCGCCGTTCCGCCACCTTCTCCTTCGTCATCGCGTCGATGCCGCCCCAGTCGACAGACAGGTTGGACGCGACGCCTTCGGTGTTGATGGAACCGGCCACGGAGATGCGGTCGTCGAAGGCCGGCGCGACCTCGTGGACGAAGTTCTTGACGACCGTCATCGTGTCGATGGGCCGCTCGTCGAAGGACAGGTAGGTGTCGTTCAGCCAGCCCTTCGCCTTCAGGTGCTTCTCGAAGGCGGGAAGGAATGATCCCCACGCCTGACGCCAGCGGTCGCCGCCCAGATCGACGTTCTCGTAGACCGTCTTGCCGGTGCTGGTGTCGGTGTAGGTGAGGTGCTCCTGGTCCTGGAAGGCCAGCATGGAGAAGGCGCCGATGTCGGGCCCGAGACCGGCGCGTCTGGCGGTCTGGACGTACTTGTCCCAGCGGCTGAAGTCGAAGGAGAACGCCTTTCCGTCCCAGTTCCAGCCCACCATGCTGGTGTACGGCGTGGCCGTCTGCGACTCCCGGGTGCCGAGCGACCACTGGTGGTGCCACGGGTTGTCGACGATGGTGGTGTTGATGACCTTCTGGCCGCGCGAGGCCAGGTCCCGGTTGTACTTGTCGATCAGCTTCCAGTGCTCGTCGGACCAGAGCTTGACGCCGTGGTTCTTGGCGATCGTCTCCGGCTGCGCCCACACGTCGAGGAAGAAGTTGTAGTCCTTCGGGTCGGGCACGCTCGCGTCGGCGACCTCGATGGTCAGCGGGTACGTGCTCTGGGTGCGGCCGTCGGCGTTGACCTTCACCGTGCCGGTGTAGGTGCCGGGCTTGGCCGTCTTGGGGATGTGGAAGGTGAACCACAGGGGCTGCGCCGCGTACGCGGGCACGTCCACCGAGGATTTCTCCTCCAGCGGGTCGCCGACCACGTCGGGGTTGCGGTCGCCGGACACCTCCTTGCCGGAGCTGACCTGGTCGATGGTGGCGGACCAGTCGACCTCGCTCTTGGAGCGCTGCACGGGCACGTACTTGACGAACCGGACCTGGGTGCCGGCACCGGACAGCTTGGCGCCGCCGGGCCCGGTGAGGTCGCCGACCACGGCATTGACGTCGTCGAGGTTCTTGCCGGAGGCGATCGCCAGCTGCGCCGAGACCTGCTCGTTGCGCACGGCGGAGAGCTTGAGCTCCTTGGTGTCCTTGCCCTGGATGGGGGTCATCGGGTAACGCGGGACCCGTTCTTCCGCGGAGCCGGCGAAGGAGCCGGTGGGGACCCAGGTGATGGTGTCCCTGGTGCCCATGGCGTCGGCGACCTTGACGGTCAGCCAGGTGGTGGTGGCCTTGGAGTTGGGGTCGGTGCCGGTCGTCGTACCGGTGACGGCGATCGCGGTGGTGCCGGCGGCCACGACCACGCCGGCGACGAAGCCGGCGACAGCTGAGGATGTACGTGCCATGGGGGTGGGTCCCTCTCTCACGGCTTTGCAGGGAGTGGTCCCCGGCAGGCCCCCGGGGGGTGGGAGGCCTGCCGGGAAGCGGGGATGGTCTCCGGCAGGCCCGCAGTGGGGAGGGGGGCCTGCCGGAGAACGGGGGGTGGGGCTGGTGATACCGGCGTGTCAGGAGGTGACGGTGAATCCGCTGAATACGGCTTCGATGTCCTCACCGGGGTAGTTGACGTTGGCCGCGCTGGCGACCATCCCGGCGTCCTCGGTACCTGCGGCCGACGGCACCTCGGCGGTGCCGACCTGCGACCAGGTCTGGCCGTCCTTGCTGGCGTACGCCGTGTAGGTGGTGCCGTCCCGGGTCAGCTTGAGATACGCCGGGTGATAGCTGGAGTTACCGCCCGCCCAGGTGTCGAGCTTCCCGTCGCCGTTGCTGTCGGTCATGAACTCCAGTCCGTAACTCTGGGTCATGACCAGCACCGCGTAACCGCCCTTCTCGGGTGCGGTCAGGTCGTTGGCGAGGGCGACGCCCGCCTTGCCGACCGGCGAGGCGCTGTTCTGCGAGACCAACTGGGCCTGCACGGTGGACTTCTCGCCGGCCGCCTCGTCGCGGTAGATGACGCCCTTCTCGTCCTTCCAGCCGGACAGGTCCTGGCCGCCCGCCCAGATGGCGAACTGGTCGCCGGCCTGGGCGTACTGGGGGTCTTCGGAGGTGGTGTCGGTCGTCAGGTAGGGCGCCTGCACACTGCCCGGGGCGGCCTTCACCTGCGCCTGGACGGTGTCGGACACCTTCGTCGAGCCCTTGGATCCGGTGTAGGCGGCGGTGCCGGTGAGGTCATGGCTGCCCCAGCGGGCGTCCTCGGCCGGGGTCACCGTCCAGGTGGTGGTGAGGGAGGCGCCGTTCTTGAGGGAGCTCGCGGTGGTCGGACCGGCCGGCTTGGCGCTCCAGCCGTCGGGCAGGTCCAGGGCCGCCTTGACGCTCTTGATGATTCCGGTGCTCCAGTTGGTCACTTCGGTGGTCACCTGGAACGGCTTGCCCGCGTCGGTGGCCGGCGCGTCCGGAG
Source organism: Streptomyces violaceoruber (assembly GCA_000720805.1). Classification (GTDB taxonomy): domain Bacteria; phylum Actinomycetota; class Actinomycetes; order Streptomycetales; family Streptomycetaceae; genus Streptomyces; species Streptomyces cellulosae_A. Next base: position 139,451 of record JODI01000005.1, on the reverse strand, counting down.
TGATCAGGACGGAGGCGGCCGGCGCGTCGTCGCGCTTGAGCGCCTTGATGGCCTTGGCGGCGCCCTGTGCCTTGAGGTTGACGAAGGCCGGGGTGACGCCGAGCGGCGCCGAGTAGCCCTTCAGGGTCCTGGGGCCGCGGATCACGGTGCCCTGGTTCACGTCGTACCAGGTGCCCGGCGGCAGATGGACGGAGCGGGTGGCACCGGTGCTCAGCTTGGGCGCGGCCAGTACGGCCGGGCCGAGCATCCACTCGTCGGCGACCGTGTAACTCGCCTCGTCCTTCGGGAAGTCGAAGAACAGCGGCCGCATGATCGGATCGCCGGTCTTCAGGGTGCTCTGCACCTGGTCCCAGATGTAGGGGGCGAGCTTCTCGTGCGTCTTGATCGCCTGCCGGTAGAGGTCGACCGTCTCCTGGTCGTAGTCCACCTTCTGCCCGGTGGTGGTGTCGTTGGTGTCCACCGGCGAGGTCGAGGCGTACATCAGCGGCATCAGTGAGGCGGATTGTGCCCACCGCACCAGTACGTCCTTCGTCGGCGCGGGCTGGCCGCCGGAGCCGCCGATCATGTCGGACTCGACGAACGGGTAGCCGATGGTGGAGATCGCCAGGTTCTGGGAGGCGGAGGCGCGCAGGGAGTCCCAGCCGGTGCCCTTGTCGACCTGGCGGGTGACGAAGCCGGCCTCGTGGGCCGTCTTGTTCCAGTGCACGCGGATGCCGGCGCCCTGGAGGTCGAACTCGTCGGCGAGCTGCGTACCGAGCTTCTGGTAGTCCGTGACCTGGGAGCCCTCGCGCGGCGCGCACCTCTCGTCGAAGAAGCGCGTGTCGAACTTCAGCCCGTCGATGTCGTACGTGTCCATGAGGGACTTGAGGTTGCCCTCGTACCAGGCCTTGGCCTCGGGGTTGGCCAGGTCGATGATCCCCGCCTCGCCGTTCCACCAGGTCACGTCACACGGCTTGGTCTTGTCCTTGGCGTCCATGAGCAGATAGCCGTGGTCGACCGCGTACTGGTAGTTGGCGGAGTCCAGGTTGATCCACAAGGTGACCCAGACGCCGAAGTCGAACCCCATGTCGTGGATCTTCTTGGAGAGGCCCTTGGGATCGGGGAACGTCTTGGGATCCCAGGTCAGGTTGCCGTAGTTCGACTCCCACTTGTCGTCGAGCTGGATGGTGTGCCCGTCCAGTCCGTTGTCGTGGAGGTCGGTGGCGTAGTCGAGCAGTTTCTCCTGGTCGACCTTGGTGTAGAACTGCGCCCAGGAATTCCACAGCGGCTTGGCGTACTGCTCGTACGGGGCGTCGGACTTGGTGGGTTTGCCGACGATGCCGATGTAGTCGCGGTAGACCTCCAGCGGCGTCGACTCGACGAACACGGTGGCCTTGTAGGTGTCGGGCGACTCGACGACGAAGGTGCCGAGGCCGTCCTTGCCCTTGTTGAGCGCCACGTCCATGACGTTCCCGGTGTCGACGCGCAGACCGGTCGACTTGGAGGTGTACCAGAACGGGTCGATCATGTGGTACGACGCCGGGCCGAAGGTCGGGTGGTCGACCTCGCCGGCGTCCAGCGGCCAGGGCTGGTTGGTGCCGGGACCGCCCTGCGGGGTCTCCGCCTCGCCGTGGCCGTACCAGTGGCCGGCCGACGACAGGTCGTAGGTGAGGCCGAGTTGGTCGGGGCTGCCGCCTTCGACGTCCCAGTCCAGCTGGTAGCGGTCGGCCTCGGGGGTGAGCCGGGCCTTGACGGTGGCGCCGTCGAGGGTGGTGTCGGTGGTGAGGGTGAGGACACCGCTCTTCCACGTCCAGTCGGTGACGTCGGTGGCGTGTTCCCACTTCCCGTCGGAGCGGAAGCGGAGCCCTCCGGTGTCGCCGCTCGCCGTGCCGAGCACGGTCTTACCGGAGCGCTCGGTGGTGAGGGTGAGTTCGTCGGTGGCGATGTCGATGGTGTAGCCGGGGGCGTTCCCGGTGCCCGGCACGGACAGGGCGAGGCCGTCCGCGGTCCGGGTCACCTTCGGCCGGAGCGTGGTGTCCGCCTGGGCGGTGGTGTCCGCCTGGGCCTTGGTGGTGAGGGGTCCGGCGACAGTCGGTACGAGCGTCAGGGCCAGCGCGGCGGCCAACAGTGTGGCGGGCCTGGGAGATTTGCGCCGTCTGAACGGTTGGGTGCGCACTCACGTCCTCCAGCGGGCGGGGCGGGGCGTTGCTCAGCGGGAGCAGCACGGCAAGATCATGCTCATTTCTGCTCATGTTCTGGCGATAAACGTCAGCTGTCAACATTCCCTTCCATGATTTCTCCGCAGCAACACGGGCCACTGTCGACCCTGGTGACAGTCACCTTCCGGGGTCCGCGCCCTGCTCGGAGAGGGGGTCACGCCGACGAAAGCGGCTGTAAATTCTGCGTGAACCGCGCCCGAATCGGGTGATTCCAGTACGCGTGGCGCCGAGTCAGGTTCCGGCCGTGGCCGCCCACCGCCACACCACGGCGGGTCGACCACCGGACCACGACAGAAAACGGCTGAAACTGCCGAAACGGCCGAAGCGCATCAAGGTGATAAATCGGCTGCGGACCGGGTGGTTCGCGCGCGGCGAGCCGCCGGAAACCGATCCCCCCGCAGAGAGCGACCCGCGGCCATGACGTAACGCACCGGCAACCGTTCCTCCCTTGACATCGCGCGCGCCCTGTTGGGCATGATGGTGATTACTGCTTGAAGTAAGCCAGTTTCGAGCACAAAAAATCACCAGCTTGCAGCGAAGGTGGTCCCATGAAACGGCACGTCATCGGCATCTCGGCAGGTGTCGCCCTCGCCTTGGTCCTCAGCGGATGCGGCAAGGGAGGTTCGTCGGGAGGCGGCGGCTCCGACGGGAAGACCATCACCTTCGTGGCCGCCAAGTACGACGACGACACCCAGCCCTACTGGGACAACCTCATCAAGGCCTTCGAGGCCGCGAACCCCGGCTACCGGGTCAAGTTGGAGGTGGTCGACTGGGAGCAGATGGACTCCAAGGTCAAGACGTACGTCCAGACCGGGCAGCAGCCCGACGTCCTCAACTACAACAAGTTCTCGGACTTCGCCCGCGACGACCTGATCTACCAGGCCAAGGACGTCGTGTCGCCGAAGGTGCTCGCCGACTTCCTGCCGCTCTTCGCCGACCAGGCGCAGTACAAAGGCGCCCAGTACGGCCTGCCGTTCATCTCCAGCGCGCGGCTCTTCTTCTACAACAAGGACATCTTCGGCAAGGCCAAGATCTCCAAGCCGCCGGCCAGCTGGGCCGAGGTCGAGGAGGACGCCAAGAAGATAAAGAAGGCCGGGGACATCCCGCTGGGCCTGCCGCTCGGCGCGGAGGAAGCCCAGGCCGAGTTCTACATCTGGGCGATGAACAACGGCGGCGGCTGGACCGACAAGTCGGGCAAGTGGGCCGTCGACCAGCCCGCCAACGTCGAGACGCTGGACTACCTGCGCAAGCTCACGAAGGCCGGGCTGACCCAGCCCAACCCCGAGGCCACCAACCGCAAGGACGTCTTCAACCAGTTCGCGCAGGGCAAGATCGGCATGATCAACGGCGCCGTCTTCATGCGAAAGGGGTTCATCGACACGGTCGACAAGAACCTGAACTACGGCGTCGCGCCGCTGCCCAGCAAGGACGGCACGACGCACAACACGCTCGGCGTCCAGGACTACCTGGTGTCCTTCAAGAAGGACGACGGCAAGAACCGCGAAGCCGTCAACAAGTTCCTCGACTTCTTCTACCAGAAGGAGAACGCCTCGAAGTTCCTGTCCACCGAGGGCTTCCTGTCGGTCACCAAGTCGGCCGGTGACGCGCTGAGTTCGGACTCCTCCTACTACAAGCCGTTCGTCGACGCGCTGTCGGGCGCGCGGTTCGCCCCCACCGACAACCCCAACTGGTCGGCCGTCGAGGGCGCCGTGAAGCAGCGCATCGGCACCGCCGTGTCGGGCGCCGAACCGGAGAAGGTGCTGACCGAGATCCAGGACACCGCCGAGAAGGACGGCTGACAGCGTGGCCGTACAGGACGTCACCACACGCACCGCCGGGGCCCGGTCCGGGGGCGAAGGAACGCCGGCGGCGCCGGCATCCGGTTCCCGCCCCTCCCGCAACGGTCGCCGACTGCGGGCGCTGGAGCCGCTGCTGTGGCTCGGCCCCGCACTCGTGCTGATCCTGGCCGTGGTCATCTGGCCCGTCGTCGAGATGGTCCGCACCTCCCTGATGGACATCAGCTCCACCGGACTGACCCGCGGCTTCGCCGGAGGCGACAACTACGCCGACCTGTTCGCCGAGCCTGACCTGCCGGGCGTGGTGCTGCGCACCCTGGTCTGGGTGGTGGGCGTGGTCACCGTCACCATCACGGTCTCCCTGGCGCTCGCGCAGTTGCTCAACTCACGTTTCCCGGGGCAACGGATGGTCCGCTGGGCGCTGATCGTGCCGTGGGCGGCGTCGGTCCTGATGACGGCACTGACCTGGCGCTGGATGCTCAACAACTTCTACGGCGTCGTCAACCGCGTCCTGATGGACGTCGGCATCCTCGACAAACCGGTGAACTGGCTGGCCCACCCGGCGCAGGCGTTCGCCTGGATGATGGCCGTGGCGGTCTTCGTCTCCCTGCCGTTCACCGCGTTCGTCATCCTCTCCGGCCTGGGGACCATCCCGGCCGAGGTGTACGAGGCGGCCCGCCTGGACGGGGCGGGAACGGCCCGCACGTATCTCTCCATCACGCTGCCGCTGCTGCGCCCGTCGCTGATGGTCGCCGCCATCATCAACGTCATCAACGTGTTCAACTCCTTCCCGGTCATCTGGGCCATGACCCGCGGCGGTCCGGGCTTCGCCACCGACACGACCACCACCTACATGTACAAGCTCGCGTTCGACAACCAGGCCGTCGGCGAGTCGGCGGCCATGGCCGTCGTGAACTTCGCGCTGATCCTCCTGGTCGTGCTGGTGTACCTGCGCGTCGTCCGCGGGCGAGAGGAGACCGGCTGATGTCCGCCGTCACGGCCCGATCCACCACAGCCCCCTCCGCCGTTCCCTCCGCAACGGTCCGGCGACGGCGGCCGCTCCGGCTGCGCACCGCGGTTCTCACCGCGGTGGGCTGGCTGGTGGCCCTGTTCTTCCTGGCGCCGTATCTGCAGATGCTGCTGACGGCGCTGAAGCCGACACCGGAACTGATGAAGTCGCCGCCGTCCTATCTGCCGTCGCACTGGCAGTGGTCGAACTTCGCCGACGTCTGGTCGCTGAAGGATCCGCCGGTCTCCGACGCGCTCCTGTTCTCGCTGTACGTCGCCGGGATGTCCACGCTCCTCGCACTCGCCGTGGGACTGCCCGCCGCGTACTACACCGCCCGCCACAAGTTCCGCGGGCGCGGCGCCTTCCTGCTGCTCGTGCTGGTCACCCAGATGTTCGCGCCGACCGCACTGCTGGTGGGCATCTACCGGGAGATGGTCAGCCTCGATCTCACCGACACCGCGGAGGGGCTGATCCTGGTCAACGCGGCGTTCAACCTGCCGTTCTGCATCTGGATCCTCAACGCGTACTTCGCGAGCATCCCCAAGGAGCTGGAGGAGGCGGCGTTCATGGACGGGGCCGGCCGGCTCGGCGCCATGGTCCGGATCACCCTGCCGCTGGCGCTGCCCGGGGTGGTGACCGCGCTCGTCTACACGTTCATCGGGGCCTGGAACGAGTACGTCGTCGCCCTCACCATCACCTCGTCCGGCGACCGGACGACGCTCACCAAGGCCATCCCCGGATTCGTCACGGCGTACCAGGAGCAGTGGCAGTATCTCTTCGCCACGTCGCTCATCGCGATCGTGCCGGTCGTCGTCCTGTTCGTCTTCGTGGAGCGCTATCTGATCAGCGGTCTGACGGCCGGCGGCATCAAGTAGCCCCCTTGGGACGCCCGAAGGCGTTCAGGCCCGGACGATCTCCACGCCCGCCGCTGCGAACGGCTCGGTCAGCTCCGGGCCCGCCGCCTTGTCGGTCACCAGTACGTCGACGTCCCCCACCGGGCAGATCCGGGCGAAGGCCCGCCGTCCCAGTTTGGAGGAGTCCGCGACCACGATCACCCGCTGGGCGCGGCGGGCCAACGCCCAGTTGATGCCCGCCTCGCCCTCGTCCTGGGCCGTCGCCCCGTGCCGGACGTCGATCGCGTCGACGCCGATGAAGGCGTGGTCGAGGGTGATCTGCGCGAGCATCCCGGTGGCGAGCGGTCCGGTGAGTTCGTACGAGGCCGGGCGGGCCACTCCCCCGGTGAGGACGAGCTTCACATGGCGGCGTACGACCAGTTCGTTGGCGATGTTCAGCGCGTTGGTCACGACCGTCAGCGAGGGCTCGGCGCCCTCCGTGCTCAGCTCGGGCCTGATGGCCAGCGCCCGGGCCACCGCGGTGGTCGTCGTGCCGCCGTTCAGCCCGACCACGGCACCCGCTTTCACCAGCCCCGCCGCCGCGTTGGCGATCCGCTCCTTCTCCGGAGCGTTGCGCGCGGCCTTGTAGCGGAGCGGCAGGTCGTACGCGATGGCGTTGATCACGGCGCCGCCGTGGGTACGGGTGACCATCTGCTGACGCGCCAACTCGTCCAGATCGCGTCGGATCGTGGCGGTGGAGACGCGCAGTACCTCCGCGGCGCTCTCGACCTCGATCCGCCCGTCGCGCGTCAGTATGTCCAGCAAGGCGCTCCATCGGTCCTGCGGTGCCGCCATGCGTCGTCCCCTGTCCGTGGTGTGCACACCACCCGTGAAAGCACGAGCCGTGTTCGGTTCCCTGAAAGGCCATGCCTGTTTCAGCAGCTTAGACGGCGAAAGCCAACACTTCTGCGCACGCACGATCCTCTCACCGCGAGCGCTGTCCTTCCATGGGCCGGCCGGTCCTCTGATCAAACCGGCACCCAGGACAATCATCGCCATGACCGACGGTAGGGACGACGCCGAGAGCCGCCTGGCGAGAATCGAGCGACTGCTGCAGAGCGGCGAGCGCCAAGCGGCACCCGCGTGGCGCCGAGCGACGCAAGGGGAGCCGCGCTGGGCGGTGACCGCCGTGATCCTGGTGGCGGTCGTACTCCAGGCCACGCTGCCGCACCGGCTCGCCTTCCAGCCGTACTGGGTGCTGCCGGTCCTGGAGCTCCTGCTGCTGGCCGGCCTGATCGCCGCGAACCCGCGACGGGTGGAGCCCCGGACCCGGTGGCTGCGGTGGCTGGGCCTGGCCTTGATCTGCCTGATCAGCCTGGCCAACGGCTGGGCGGCGGTCCGCCTGGTGGCGGGCCTGGTCAACGGCACCGAGGGGGCGGACGCCGGGCCGCTGCTGCTGACCGGCGGCGGTATCTGGCTGACGAACGTCATCGTGTTCGCCCTGTGGTACTGGGAGTGGGACCGCGGCGGCCCGATGGCACGGGCCCGCGGTCACCACCAGTTCGCCGACTTCCTCTTCGTACAGATGCAGAGCCCCGAGACCGCGCCGCCGGACTGGGAGCCGGCGTTCCTCGACTACCTGTACCTGTCGTTCACCAACTCCACCGCCTTCAGCCCGACCGACGTGATGCCGCTGTCGCGGTGGGCGAAGATGCTGATGATGCTGCAGTCCTCGGTGTCGCTGGTGACCGTGGTCCTGGTGGTCGCCCGGGCCGTCAACATCCTGCGCTGACGGCTCAGCCGGGACCCACTGGGGCGGTGGCCCCGGCTGCCCGTACCGGACACGCTGAGCGCGCCGGGTTCCGTCGGGAACGGACGGGGAGGACCCGCACCTCGTCAGCCGGCCGGGCGGCGATAAGCCTGGACGACGCTGGCATAGCTGTTCCTGGCGTGACCCTGCGCGATGACGCGCTCCATCAGGGCCTCGGAGTACTTGGGCAGTTCGGTGTCGACGCCGAGCGCCTCGCTCTCCTCGACAAGGTGCTTGAGCGCGCCCAGGTGCGTCTCCAGGGTGGCGTCGTGGGCCGGGAACTTCCCGTCACCCGCGTCGATCTGCGCCGCGTAGTCGGCCGTGAAGATCTTGATGGCGTCGAGCCACATGTGCGCCCAGGGAAGGAATTCCAGCGCCTTGACCCCGCCGGTCTCCACGATGGCGACACCGTGCAGGAAGCTGTTGAGGGCGCCCCACATCAGGCCGAGCAGCGACACGTCGAACAGGGCGGGCTTGCCGTGGTCGGTGCCGAGGTGGGTGGTGCCTCCGCCGAGCAGTTTCAGCACGGGCTCGTGGGCGTCGAAGACGGCCCTGTCGCCGGCGTAGAAGAGGACCGAGGTCTCGGCGCCGATACCGGGCGGGGTGATCATGATGGCGCCGTCGAGGTACGCCGCGCCGTTCCTCTCCGCCCACTCGGCGGTCTGCCGGGCCTGCGCGGAGGAGCCCGAGGTCAGGTTGACCAGGGTCTTGCCGTGCAGCGCGTCACCCAGTGCGCCGATCACGTCGTGCACCACGTCGTACGTCGACACACACACGACCACGAGGTCGCTCGCGGCCACGGCGTCCCCGGGAGTGGCGGCGAGGACCGCGCCGTCCGCGACGAGCCCGCGGGCCTTGTCCGCCGAGCGGTTCCACACGGTGGTGGCGTGGCCCGCCCCCAGGAAGGCAGCGGCCAGTGCCTGTCCCATCAGGCCCAGCCCGATCACCGACACCGAGGTGTGGTTGTCACCCATGAATCATTTCCTCCAGTACGAAGCGGTGTGCTGAACAAACCGGGGCGCGGGCGCACCGGCAAAGGAACGGTCCGGGACAGCGCGGGGAGGTACGGCGTCGGCGCGCACGGTGGCTGACAGCTGCTCTCGGCACTGCTGTTCGACCGGAGCGGTTGAGCACCGGAGTGCTGCGCCGGGCCCCCTCCGCACCGCCACCCGCCCCGCGTTCCTCAGGGAAGCCTGTCTGATGCCCCTTCGGAATCGCTTCGGAATCGCTTCGGACTCGATGCGGATCAGCTTCCCACTCGCCTCGGACGGGCCCCAGACCTGCGGCGCGGTGGCCCTCCTGACCGGCGGCGGGCCCTTTCGTCGCCGATCACCCTGCGCGCCCGCCGGTTACGCTGAGATCATGAAGTTCGGGGTGCTGGGGCCGTTGGAGGTGTGCACCGACGACGGCCGCCGCGTGCCGGTGCCCGAAGTCAAGGTGCGTATGCTCCTCGCCGATCTGCTCGCCCATCAAGGGCAGGTCGTGCCGGTGGGCCGGCTCATCGAGGACCTGTGGGGCGGCTCGACGTTCACGGCACGGCCCACGGCGTCCCTGCAGGCCAAGGTGTCCCAGCTGCGGCGCGCTCTGGAGGACGCGGAGGCCGGCGGCCGCGAGCTGGTGGCGCACCGGGCGCCGGGCTACGTCCTGGACATCCCGGCCGCCGCGCTCGACGCCGGGCGGTTTCGCACCCTGGTCGCCGAGGCCCGTGCCACCGAAGAACCCCGGGCGCGGGCGGCGTTGTACACCGAGGCGCTGGCGCTGTGGCGCGGGCCCGCCTTCGCCGAGTTCGCGGACCAGGCCTGCGTACGGCCGACGGCGGCGAGCCTGGAGGAGGAACGCCTCACAGCGGTGGAGGAACACGCCCAGGCTCGGCTGGCGTTGGGCGAGCACAACCTGCTGGTCGGTGAGCTGACCGAGCTGGTGGACACGTACCCGTTGCGCGAGGGGTTGCGGGGCGCACTGATGTGGGCGCTGTACCAGGCGGGGCGCTCCTCCGACGCGCTCGACTGCTTCACCGATCTGCGGCGTCGGCTCGACGAGGAGCTGGGTCTCACGCCCGGCCCCTCCCTGGAGGCGTTGCAGCGCGCCATCCTGCGGCACGACCCGCGACTGGCCCCGCCCGAACGGCGCGTTCAGTCGGCCGTGGCAGTGCCGGTCCTGCCGGGACCGACGGCGTCGGCCTCGCCCCTGGTGGGCCGTGACCAGGCGGTACAGAGGATCCGGTCACTGCTCTTACAGCGCCGTCTGGTGACGCTCACCGGACCCGGAGGCGTCGGCAAGACCCGTCTCGCGCAGGCCACGGCCGAGAGTCTGACCGGCGCGTTCACCGACGGTGCCTGGGTGGTGGAACTCGCGGACATCGAGGGCCTGGAACGGTTCGCGAGCACGCGGGCACTGGCCGAGCAGGTCATGGCGGCGCTCGGGATCCGTGAGAACGCCTCGGACGACGACCGCAAGGGCCCGACGGACCGCCTCGCCGACGCCCTGGCCGCCCGGCGGCTGCTCCTCGTGCTGGACAACTGCGAACACGTCGTGGCGGCCGTCGCGCAGCTGACCGGCCTGCTGCTGGGCCGGGCCCCGCACCTGCACGTCCTGACGACCAGTCAGGAACCGTTGCGCACCAGACACGAGACGGTGTACCCGGTGGCACCGCTGTCCCTGCCCCCGGCAGGCCGGCCGGGACTCGACGCGCTGTCGTCCGCGGGCGCCGTACGTCTCTTCGTGGAGCGGGCCACCGCCACGGACCCCGAGTTCGTGCTCGACGCCACCACCGCCCCCCTCGTCGCGGACGTGTGCCGGCGCCTCGACGGCATCCCGCTGGCCCTGGAGCTGGCCGCCACCCGGGTCCGTTCGCTGGGCATCAGGGAGCTGCACGACCGTCTCGACGACCGCTTCAAGGTGCTCAACAGCGGCTATCGGGACGCCCCTTTCGCGGCACCGGACGCTGCAGGCCACGCTCGACTGGAGCTGGGGGCTGCTCGACCCGCGGGAACGGACGGTGCTGCGGCGATTATCGGCCTTCGGTGAGGGGTGCACACTGGAGGCCGCCGAGGACGTGTGCTCCGGTGGCGGTATGTCCCGCGCCGATGTCCTCGACGCTCTGAGCCTGCTCGTGGAGCGGTCCTTGGCCGTGCGGATCGAGGGCCCGAACGGGCCGCGCTACCGGCTGCTGGAGTCCGTCGCGGTCTACGCGCGCGACAAGCTGGCCGAGTCCGGGGACAGCGCCCGGACCGCGACCCGGCACCTGCGCCACTACGTCCGGCTCGCCGAGCGGGCCCGGCCGCATCTGCACGAGCGCGAGCAGTCCCGCTGGTTCCAGTCCCTGGACCTGGAGGCGGCCAACGTGCAGCGTGCTCTGCGCGAGGCCGGCCGGGCCTCGGCCGCACAGGACGCGCTGCGCCTGGTCAACTCCCTGACCTGGTACTGGTTTGTACGCGGCCGGCTCGGCGAGGCCCGCAGGGCGCTGGCCACCGCCCTGGAGACGCACGGCCCGGCCGCACCTCAGGAGCGCCTGGCGGCGACGTTCTGGCACGCGGGCATCCGCCTGCTGCTCGGCGAGCACGACGGGACATGCGAAGGGGTGCCCGACGGGGAGGGCGACCGGGAGCGCGACACCCTTGGTGAGTACGCGGCCGGGTCCACCGTGGAATCGGCCAGGGCCGAGTGGTTCCTGGCGCACGCGCAGTGGACGGTCGGGGCGTTGGCCGACGGCGAGAAGCGGATCGAGCGTGTCCTGCTCTCCTTCCGGACGCTGCGCGACGTGTGGGGCACCGCCGCCGCGCTCACCACGCGCGCCGGCTTCGCGCTGGCGCGCGGCGATCTGGAGGCGGTGCGCGGCAACGCCGAGGACGCCCGGGCCCATTTCGCCGAACTGGGGGATCTCTGGGGCAGGTTGAAGACGACCGACCTGCTCGGCAGGCTGGCCGGGATCAACGGCGACTACCACCTGGCGGCCCGGCTTCACCGCGAGAGCCTGCGGATCGCCCAGACCCTTCAGATGTGGCCCGAGGTGTCCGCGAAACTGTCCGGCCTCGGCAGGACAGCTCTGCTCACGCAGCGCTTCGAGGAGGCCGACGAACTGCACACGCGTGCCCTGCGGCTCGCGGCCGAGCAGGGAAACCAGCCCGCCGAGCAGTTCGCCGCGCTGGGCCTCGCGCTGAGTGCCCGGCGCCAGGGCCGGTTCGACGACGCCGAGGAGTGGCTGCGGCCCTGGCTGGCCTGGAACCGTCGGCGTGACGACGCGCCGGGACTGGCGCTGGTCCTGGCCGAGCTGGGCTTCATCGCCGAACAACGCGGCGACACCGACCGCGCTCTCGCGTACCACGGGGACGGCCTCGCGGCTGCCCTGACGACCAAGGACCCCCGCTCGGTCGCCCTGACGCTCGAAGGCCTGGCAGGCGCACACTCCCTGGCCGGGAACCCGGAGCGGGCCGCGCGCCTGCTGGGCACGGCGGCGGCGGCCAGGGAGCGGGCCGGAGCCCCTCACCCTCCCGCGGAGCAGGGTGATGTGGAGCGCATCTCCGCACGCGTACGTGCCGCGATCGACGAGGGCACCTACGCCCGGGAGTTCACCCTGGGCACCCTGAATGGCCACGAGGCCCAGGCCACGGTGGAGTCAGCGGGCCCGGGCACGGGGTGAGCCGAGGGACGCGGAAACGCCCGGCGCGGGGTTCGAGAACGGCCGGCTCGTCGAACGGCCCGGAGAAGCGGGAGGCGATCAGCGAGCCTCGTGACCAGGGTGGCCATGAGACGGCACGCCTCGGCCCTCAACCGAGGAACGACAACCGAATCTTCCGGTCGGGATTGTCCCGGTTCGTATCGACCAGGCACACCGACTGCCACGTCCCCAGTTCCAGTCGCCCGCCGATCACCGGCAGTGTCGCGTGGGGCGGGACGATGGCGGGGAGCACATGGTCGCGGCCGTGGCCGGGGCTGCCGTGGCGGTGCTGCCAGCGATCGTCGGCGGGGAGGAGAGTGTGCAGGGCGGCGAGGAGGTCGTCGTCGCTGCCGGCACCCGTCTCGATGATCGCGATGCCGGCTGTGGCATGCGGGACGAAGAGGTTGAGAAGGCCGTCGCGGCCGGCTGCCACCTCCCTCAGGAAGGCTTCGCAGTCGCCGGTGAGATCGGCGATCCGCTCCGTGGAGCCAGTGCTCACATTCAGGACTCGGGTGGTGAAAACGTCTGACATGCCTCCCATCCTCACCCGCGGACCGCGTTTCACACATGTGCGACCGACCACCTTCCGATACGAGTGGTCCACTCCGCGAGACACCATTGACCGTGGGCGCGTCGGATGACTACTTTCAGCCGCATGTTGCGTTCAGCTCTTCTCACCACGCGCGGTCACATCGACCTGCTGCGGGTGGCCTCCGCCGCGTGTCGTCGCGGCCGCTGACGCCTTCTCACTCTCTCTTCGTCCGATCCGGTCCGATCTCTCCACCTGATCCGATCTCTCCATCTGATCCGATCTGACCTGGATCCGATCCGCGCCTGATCTCCTTGATCCGCACCGCCGTACCCGCACGCCCCGCTCACCTCCGGGACGTGGCGGCGCGCGGGCGCACTCCCTCACCGGCCGCTCTTCCGCCCGTGGAGCACTCATGAGCATCAGCCATGCCCCGCCCGGCTCTCACGGAGCCGATATTTCAGATATATCCGCATCCAACCTCACCAAGGCCGGCGGCACGACCGACGCCGACGCCGACGAGCGCGCTCCGCTCGACCTGCAGCCGCTCGTCCCCAGTTCCTCCCGCCGCGCCCGCGTTCCCCGCTGGCTGCGCCGCACCACCGGCCCACTCTTGCTGCTGGCGCTGTGGCAACTCCTCAGCAGCACGGGCGTGTTGACGCCCGACGTGCTCGCCTCACCGGGGCGGATCGCCCAGGTGGGCCGGGACCTGATCGCCGACGGCTCGCTGCCCTCCGCCATGGGCACCTCACTGCAGCGGGTGGCGGTCGGACTGCTGCTCGGCACGGTCGTCGGCACCGGACTCGCCCTGGTCTCGGGCCTGTTCCGGATCGGCGAGGACCTCGTGGACGCCCCCGTCCAGATGCTGCGGACCGTGCCCTTCGTGGGTCTCATCCCGCTGTTCATCATCTGGTTCGGCATCGGCGAGGCACCGAAGGTCGCCATCATCACGCTCGGCGTGACCTTCCCGCTGTATCTCAACGTGTACGCCGGCATCCGCGGCGTGGACTCGCAACTGATCGAGGCCGGGGAGTCCCTCGGACTGTCGCGGTGGGGGCTGGTGCGCCACGTCGTGCTGCCGGGTGCGCTGCCCGGGGCGATGACCGGCCTGCGCTACTCCCTCGGCATCTCCTGGCTGGCGCTCGTCTTCGCCGAGCAGGTCAACGCGGATTCCGGCATCGGGTTCCTGATGGTCCAGGCGCGGGACTTCCTGCGGACCGACGTGATCGTGGTCTGCCTGATCGTCTACGCCTTCCTCGGCCTGCTGGCCGACTTCGTCGTCCGTACCCTCGAAAGGCTGCTGCTGCAATGGCGACCGACGTTCACCGGCCGGTGAATCCCCAGGTGTCCCAGGTGTCGGACCGGTCCCAGGCGTCCGAGACCTCCCAGGTGTCCCAGGTGACCACGGAGTCCGGGGCACCCCCGGTTCCCCCGGTGCCGCAGGCCGTCCGCGTCGAGGGGCTGACCCGGTCCTTCGACGGCCGTGCCGTCATCGACGACCTCCGACTCGACGTCCGTCAGGGCGAGTTCGTCGCCCTGCTCGGCCGCAGCGGCTGCGGCAAGTCCACCCTGCTGCGCATCCTCGCCGGCCTCGACCGCGACATCGAGGGCACCGTCCTCGTCCCGCGCCGCAAGGCTGTCGCGTTCCAGGCGCCGCGGCTGATGCCGTGGAAGAAGGTGTGGCGCAACGTGTTGCTCGGCCTGCCCGGCAGGCCCGAGCGCGCCCTCGCCGACCGGGCCCTCGAAGAGGTCGGCCTCGACCACCGCTCCGACGCCTGGCCCAAGACCCTCTCCGGCGGCGAGGCCCAACGTGCCTCGCTGGCCCGGGCACTGGTCCGCGAGCCCGATCTGCTGCTGCTCGACGAGCCGTTCGGCGCGCTCGACGCGCTCACCCGGATCAAGGCCCAGCGCCTGGTGGGCGAGTTGTGGCGGCGGCGCGGCTGCGCCGTGCTGCTGGTCACGCACGACGTCGAGGAGGCCGTGCTGCTCGCCGACCGGGTCCTGGTGATGGACGACGGTGTCATCGCGCACGAACAGCGGATCGACCTGGACCGGCCGCGCGACATCACCGACCCGCGGTTCGCCGAACTGCGCGCCGGACTCCTGGCCCGCCTGGGTGTCGACACCGCCACCGAAGCCGCCTGAATCCGTTTCGCCATTTCCTCCCTCCCCACCTCTCCACCCCTCCAGTCCTTCTCCCAGTTGCACAGAACGGATCCGTCATGCGACGTCGCCTCGTCCCCGCCGCGCTGCTTCTCCCCCTCGCCCTGCTGCTGTCCGCCTGCGGCGGGAACTCGTCGGCCTCGACCGGCGGTGGCACCGACGGTTCGGGCTCTCTCACACTCAACGTGGGTGACCAGAAGGGCGGTTCGCAGGCCATCCTGCAGGCCGCCGGCGAACTCAAGAACCTCAAGTACAAGATCAAGTGGTCCACGTTCACCTCCGGCCCGCCGCTGCTCGAAGCCGTCAACGCCAAGGCCGTCGACATCGGCGGCGTCGGCAACACCCCGCCCGTGTTCGCGGCCGGCGCGGACTCGAAGATCACGGTGGTGTCCGCCTGGCACGGCACGTCCAAGGGCGACGCCATCCTCGTACCGAACGGCTCGAAGCTGTCGAAGCCCCAGGACCTCAAGGGCAAGTCGGTGGCCGTGGCGCAGGGGTCCTCCGCGCACTACCAGCTGGTCGCGTCCCTGAAGAAGGCCGGTCTCAGCCTGAGCGACATCAAGGTCAAGTATCTTCAGCCGGCCGACGCGCTGGCTGCGTTCACCTCCGGCAAGGTCGACGCGTGGGCGGTGTGGGACCCGTACACCTCGCAGGTGCTCAAGGGCAAGCAGGGCCGGATCCTGACGACCGGCGAGGGCGTCACCAACGGCCTGACCTTCCAGGTGGCGGCGCCCGGCGCGCTCAAGGACACGAAGAAGGCGGCCGCCATCAAGGACTACCTGCAGCGGCTGCAGCGCGCCACCACGTGGGTGTACAACCACAAGGAGGACTGGGCGAAGGTCTGGGCGAAGGAGACCGGGCTGCCCGAGGACGTGGCGCTGGCCGCGGTGAAGCGCACCTACGCCACCCGGGTCGCGGTGGCCGTCGACAAGCCGCTCATCGCCTCCGAACAGCAGATCGCCGACACCTTCACCCGGCTGAAGCTCATCCCCCGCAAGGTGGACTTCGCCGACTTCACCGACTCGCGGTACAACGGCGACCTGCCGCCGTCGACCACCACGCCCCGCCCCTCGGAAGGGTCGTGACATGACCGTCCATCTCCACTGGTTCCTCCCGACGGGCGGCGACGGCCGCACTCTCGTCGACCGGCACGCGTACGCGTCCAACCACGCCGGGCCGGTACGCGGCGTACGGGCACCCGACATCGAGTACCTCGCCCAGATCGCCAAGGCGGCCGAGCAGTTGGGCTTCGAGGCGGTCCTCACCCCGACCGGTACCTGGTGCGAGGACGCCTGGCTGACGACGGTGGCGCTCGCCCAGCACACGGAGCGGCTGAAGTTCCTGGTGGCGTTCCGGCCGGGCCTGATCTCGCCGACGCTCGCCGCGCAGATGGCGGCCACCTATCAGCGGGTCACGCGCGGACGACTGCTGCTGAACGTGGTCACGGGCGGCGACTCGACCGAGCAACGGCGGTTCGGGGACCGGCTCGACCACGACCGCCGGTACGAACGTACGGACGAGTTCCTGTCCGTCGTCCGCGGGGTGTGGCGCGGTGAGCCGTACGACTTCCACGGCAGCCACTACCAGGTCGACGGCGGGCTGACGGCGCTGCCGCCGGACCCGGTGCCGCAGTTGTTCTTCGGCGGGTCGTCCGCCGCCGCCGGGCCGGTCGCCGCGCGGCACACCGACGTCTATCTGACGTGGGGCGAGCCGCCCTCGCAGGTCAAGGAGAAGATCGACTGGATCCGTTCGCTCGCCGAGCGGGAGGGCCGCGAGGTCCGGTTCGGGATCCGGCTGCACACCATCTCGCGGGACCGGTCGGCCGAGGCCTGGGCGACAGCGAACCGGCTGCTCGACGACCTCGACGCGGAGAGCGTCGCGGCCGCGCAGACAGCGCTCGGGCGCAGTGAGTCGGTGGGCCAGCAGCGGATGCTGGCCCTGCACGGCGGCTCACGCGACAAGCTGGAGATCCACCCGAATCTGTGGGCAGGGGTCGGTCTCGTCCGTGGCGGCGCGGGTACCGCCCTGGTCGGCAGCCACGCCGAGGTCGCCGATCTGATCGAGGAGTACCACGCGCTGGGCGTCGAGCACTTCGTGCTCTCCGGGTATCCGCACCTGGAGGAGGCGTACTGGTTCGGCGAGGGCGTGATTCCCGAGCTGGCGGCTCGTGGGCTGGTCGAGGGCGCGAAGGCCGGCGCGCCGATCCTCGTGGGGAGCGGCCGCTGACGGCCTGGGAAGATCCACGGACGCGCCACTGTTGGCAGAAGCGTGAACAACGTGCGTGAGGTCGAGGTGGTCGTCATAGGCGCTGGACAGGCGGGACTGTCCAGCGCCTATCACCTGCGGCGGGTCGGCTACGAGCCGGACCGCGACTTCGTCGTGCTGGACCATTCCCCGGGCCCCGGCGGCGCCTGGCAGTTCCGCTGGCCGTCGCTGACGTACGGCAAGGTCCACGGGATGCACGCCCTGCCCGGCATGGAACTCACGGGCGCCGACCCGGCGCGGCCGTCCGCCGACGTCATCACCGAGTACTTCTCCGGGTACGAGCGCACCTTCGACCTGCGGGTCAGGCGGCCCGTCGACGTCCGTGCCGTGCGCGACGGCGAGAGCGGGCGGCTGCTCGTCGAGACGTCGGCCGGAACCTGGGCGACGCGGGCGCTGATCAACGCGACCGGCACCTGGGACCGGCCTTTCTGGCCGCGCTATCCGGGCCAGGAGACCTTCCGGGGACGGCAGTTGCACACCGCGCAGTATCCGGGGCCCGAGGAGTTCGCCGGGCAGCGGGTCCTGGTGGTGGGCGGCGGCGCGTCCGGCACCCAGCATCTGCTGGAGATCGCCTCGTACGCGGCCTCCACCACCTGGGTCACCCGGCGGCCGCCCGTCTTCCGCGAGGGGCCCTTCGACGAGAACGTGGGGCGGGCCGCGGTCGCGCTGGTCGAGGAGCGGGTCCGGCAGGGGCTGCCACCCAAGAGTGTCGTGTCGGTGACGGGACTGCCGCTCAACGACGCGATCCGCCAGGGCATCGCGGACGGTGTCCTGGACCGGTTGCCCATGTTCGACCGGGTCACACCCGAGGGCGTGGAGTGGAACGACGGGCGGCGCGTAGCCGCTGACGTCATCCTGTGGGCCACGGGGTTCCGGGCCGCCATCGACCATCTGGCACCGCTGAAGCTGCGCGAGCCGGGCGGCGGAATCCGTGTCGAAGGCACCCGCGCGCTCGCCGATCCGCGGATCCACCTCGTCGGCTACGGCCCGTCTGCCAGCACCATCGGCGCCAACCGGGCGGGCCGCGCGGCCGTACGGGACATCAGGCGGCTGCTGGCCGGGGAACCGGTCGCCGCGTGAGTCCCCTTCCGGTCAGCCGGCCGCGGCCGGACTCCGCCGGTGGTTGCGGTTGAACTCGGCGACGTTGCGCTGGTGCTCCGCGTAGTCGGCCGTGAAGCGCGTGTCGCCCGGCTTGACCGTGATGAAGTACAGCCAGTCGCCCGGTACCGGGTTGATCGCGGCCCGCATCGCGTCCTCGCCCGGGTTGCCGATCGGGGTCGGCGGCAGCCCCATGCGCTGGTACGAGTTGTAAGGGCTGTTGATCCGCGTGTCGGCCTCGGTCGTCTTCAGGGTGGAGCGGCCCAGCGCGTAGTTGATGGTCGAGTCCATCTGCAGCGGCATCCCGCGTTCCAGACGGTTGAAGACGACCCGGGCCACCTTCCCCATGTCCGCCTTGGCGGTGGCCTCCGCCTGGACGATGCTCGCGATGGTGACCGCCTGGTAGACGTTCATCGCGTTGCGCTGCGCGCCGGCCGCGATGGGAGCGCCGTTGAACTTCTTGTTCGCGGTGTCGACCATGAAGGCCAGCAGCTGCTCCGGAGTCGCCTTCTCCTGGAGCGGATAGGTCGCCGGGAAGAGGTACCCCTCCGGGTTGCCCTCCGCGTCGTTGGGCAGCTTCAGGTTGGCCTTGCCCAGTGACTTCTTGGTGGTGCCCGCGGGCAGGGCGAGAACCTTGTCGACGGCCTCGTATACCTGCCCGGCCCGCCAGCCCTCAGGGATGACCAGGGTGTCGGGCTTCTTCACGCCGTCGGTGCCCAGGGTCAGCAGCGGCACCGCCACAGCGGTGCCGGCCACGACGGCCCCGGTCGCGATGAGGGCGAGACGGCCCCGGCGCGTCAGTTGGATCGTGCTCCGTGGCGGAGTGTTCGTCTGCATGCGGGCACGGTAACCCGACCATGCTCACAAACCCGGCATATCGTCATCTTGTCGGCTCCGGCCTATCGTCATCCCGTCGGCTCCAGTCGGGCGTCCCGGCGGACCAGGGCCGCATACCGCCCATCCCGCTCCAGCAGCTCCTCGTGCGAGCCACGTTCGGCGATCTGCCCGGAGTCCAGGACCACGATCTGGTCGGCGGCCCGGATGGTGGACAGTCGGTGCGCGATGGTGAGCGTCGTCCGGTTGGCCGACAGCGCGTCGATGGCCTCCTGGACGGCGTGTTCGGTGCGGGTGTCCAGGGCACTGGTCGCCTCGTCGAGGATCAGCACGGGCGGATCGCGCAGAATGGTCCGGGCGATGGCCAGGCGCTGTTTCTCACCGCCGGAGAAGCGGTGGCCGCGCTCGCCGACGACCGTGTCGTAGCCGTCGGGCAGGGAGACGATGTGGTCGTGGATCTGGGCCGCCTTCGCCGCCTGCTGGAGCTCCTCGTCGGTGGCGTCCGGCTTGGCGAAGCGCAGGTTCTCGGCGACCGTGGCGTGGAAGAGGTACGTCTCCTGGGAGACGACGCCGATCGCGCGGGCGAGGGTGTCGAAGTCGAGGTCGCGCACGTCGACCCCGTCGAGGGTGACCCGCCCCCCGGTCACGTCGTACAGCCGCGGCACCAGGTAGCCCAGCGTGGACTTGCCGGCGCCGGTGGGGCCGACGACCGCGAGGCTGCTGCCGGCGGGCACGGTGATGTCGATGCCGTCGAGGATGGGACCCCCCTTGCTGTCGTCTCTGTCGTATCGGAACTCCACGTCCTCGAAGCGGACCTCGCCCTTGACGCGGTCGAGATGCACCGGCTGTTCGCCCTCGGTGATGTCGATGGGCAGGTCGAGGTACTCGAAGATGCGCTGGAAGAGCGCGAGCGAGGTCTGGATCTGCACGCCGGTCGACAGCAGGCTCACGGCCGGGCGGAACAGGCCCTGCTGGAGCGAGACGAAGGCGACGATGGTGCCGATGGAGATCCGGGTGCCGCCCGTCTGGAGGGCGAGACCGGCGCTCCAGTAGATGACGGCGGGCATCGCGGCCATGACGATCGAGATGACGGCCATCCGCCAGCGCCCGGCCATGTTCGACCGTACTTCGAGGTCGACCAACTGCTCGGACTCCTCGGAGAAGGAGCGGGTGAGCGAGTCGGACCGGCCCATCGTGCGGCCCAGCAGGATGCCGCTGACCGACAGGGACTCGGTGACGGTCGCCGCCATCGCGGCCATCTGCTTCTGCCGCTGGGTGGTGATCTTCTTGCGTTCGCTGCCGACGCGGCGGCTGATCCACACGAACACCGGCAACAGGACCAGGGAGACGACGGTGAGGCGCCAGTCGAGGGCGATCATCGCGATGATCGTGGCGACCACGCTGGTCAGGTTGGAGACCAGGGAGGTGGCGGTCGAGGTGACGGTGGCCTGCATGCCGCCGATGTCGTTGGCGATGCGGGACTGGACCTCGCCGGTGCGGGTGCGCGTGAAGAAGGCGAGGGACATCCGCTGCAGGCGGCCGTAGACCGCGGTGCGCAGGTCGTGCATGACCCGCTGGCCGACCGTGGTGGAGATCAAAGTCTGCAGCACGCCGAAGATGCTGGTGAGGACGGCGCTGAGGATCATGCCGAGCGCGAGCAGGCTCAGCAGTCCGGTGCGGCCCTGGGGGATGGCGACATCCAGGGTCTCCCTCAGCAGGAACGGGGTCGCCACGGTGACCAGCGACGCGGCGCCGACCAGCACACCGACGATCGCGAGCCGGGCGCGGTAGGGCTTGAAGAGCGTGAGGATGCGGCGCACCTGCCGGGGTTGCTCGGTCGAGGTGCCGGGGACGGGGGTCCAGTCGATGGTGTCGCGGGGCATGGCTCCTACGGAGGGTGAGACGGTGCGGACTGAGAGAGCGTAGCTCATTGTTACCTATACTCACAATGAACGTGGTCCTGATATTGTTCCCTCATGACCACGCCCGATTCCGACGGCCTCCTCGCCGAGCAGCTGCTGCGGCTCACGCGCCGGGTGCACCGCATCCAGAAGCGCCACCTGGAGCAGCGCGGCCTCGGCGTCACACCGGCCCAGGCCCGCTTGTTGCGCACATTGGCGCACTGCGACACACCGCCCCGCATGGCCGACCTCGCGCAGCGCCTCGAAGTGGTGCCCCGGGCCGTGACCACCCTGGTCGACGGGCTGGAGACGGGCGGCAAGGTGCGGCGGGTGCCCGACCCCACCAACCGCCGGGTGATCCGGATCGAGCTCACCGACGACGGGCACAAGGCCGTGCAACAGCTGTGGCGCGCGCGGGTGTCCGCCGCGGAGGAGATCCTGGATCCGCTGACGACGGTGGAACGCGCGGTGCTGAGCGGGTTGCTGGACGCACTGGTGGACGGGGCTCCGGAGCAGGGGCGGGGGCCGGGGCGGGCCTGCTGACGGCGTCGCGCAGACGGCAGCCGCCGCTCCGTGGTGCTGGAGCGGCGGCTGCGGCGTTGTCGAGCGGCACATCGGCGACATGTTCGTCGTGCGGCAACTCGTTCAGCGGCAAGGGGTGTCAACTCGACCCGGAGGCCGGTTCCTTGGCCGGCTGAGCGGGTACGGCCGCGAGTGGGTCATCGAGGTCGGGGGCGGCCGACGCCTCGGAGGACTCGGACGCGGTCGGCTCACCCGCGTCGTGAGCCTCGTCATCGTCCTCGGTCGGCACGATCTCGCCGTCCAGGACTTTCCTCGCCCGGTCGGCGTCCAGCGCGCCCTCCCAGCGGGAGACGGCGAAAACGGCGACGCAGTTGCCGAGCAGGTTCGTCACCACGCGCATCGTGTCCATGATGCGGTCGACGCCGAGGAGCAGGGCGACGGCGCCGGCGGGGATGGCGCCCAGCGAGGAGGCGGTCGCGGACAGGGCGAGGAAGGCCGAACCGGGGATGCCCGCCATGCCCTTGCTGGTCAGCATGAGCACGAGGACCACGGTGATCTGCTGGCCCAGACCGAGGTCCACTCCGACGGCCTGCGCGATGAACAGCGTGCCGATGGACAGGTACAGCGAGGCACCGTCGAGGTTGAACGAGTAGCCGGTGGGCAGCACGAGACCCACCGCGTCGTCACGGGCGCCCGCCCTGCGCAGCTTCTGCATGACACGTGGCATGACGGACTCGGTGGACGCGGTGCCGAGCGCGAGGAGCATCTCCTCACGGATGTAGCGCAGGAACTTCCAGAGACTGAGCCCGGTGACCGCCTTGAGGGCGACGGCGAGCAGCGCGACGAAGAGCGCGGCGGCCACGTAGCACAGAATGATCAGCTTTGCGTACGTCTCGATCACACCGAGTCCGTACTGACCGATCAGGACGGCCATCGCGCCGAACACCGCGATCGGGGCCAGGCGCATGACGAAGCCGACGATCGCGAAGATGATCTCCTGGGCCTGCTCGATGGCGGGCAGCACCCGCGGCACCTTGGTGTGACCGAGGTGCAGCAGTGCCGCTCCCACCAGGCAGGCCAGGATGAGCACCTGGAGCAGGGAGTTCTCGGCGAAGGCGCCGATGAAACTGGTGGGCAGCGCGTTCACGATGAACTCGGTCGTCGACGGAAGCGAACCACCGCCCGTCTTCGCGTCGACCGCGGAGGTGTCGAGCGTGGGCGGGTCGACGTGCATCCCCGAGCCGGGCTGGACGACGTTGGCGGCGACGAGCCCGATGATCAGGGCCAGGGTGCTCGCGACCTCGAACCAGATCAGGGCCTTCAGCCCGATCCGGCCGAACGCCTTCAGATCACCGGCCTTGGCGATGCCGACGACGACCACGCAGAACACCAGCGGGGAGATGATCGTCTTGATGAGCCGGGTGAAACCGTCGCCGAGCGGCTGGAGATCCGCGGCGAAGTCGGGCCACAGCTTCCCGACGACGATTCCGAGCACGAGCGCGCAGGCGACCTGCGCGAAGAGAGAGGTACGCAGTATGCGTGCGACGCGTCGCGGCAGGGGCGGGACGGACGGCGGCACGGGCACTCCTTGAGGGGACGGCGGCACTCAGAAACCCCTCACGGGGACTTCTGCGATACGGAAAGCGGTTTCCGCGTCGATCACTTTGGAGGCGCCGTTGATCCCGCACAAGACCGCCGCGTTTCGGCCGCGTAAATCAACGCCGCCTGTGACACATCGCACACAACTGACCTCAGCAGCCCCGGTGTTCCTCGGTGAGCACCCCCTGAACGGTCGTCAGCGAGCGGTCGTAGCACCCGGCCGAGCCATGAATCCGGTAGCGCTCGCTCGTCGTGCCGACCGCGTGCCGCTGGTCACGCGGCACGTTCGCCGTGTACGTCGCGTCGCCCGTGTAGGTGTCGTCGAGCCGCGACCACGCCGTGCGCCGACCGCCTCGCGACTCGGTGACCGTGGCACGGTCGCCAAGGGTCAGCACGGTGCGCAGCCGGTCCGCCGCGCCGAGCGTGGTCGTACCGTCCATGGTGTACGTCCGTTCGGTGCGCGTCGTGCGGGCGCCTCCGCGTCCGTCCACGGTCACCGTCTCGTCATCGGTCCACGCGGCGTCCAGGGCATCGACGTTCTCGCCGTCGGTCCACCGGTGCGCGGAGGTGTTCGCGAGAGTACGGCTGACCGTGGTCGTGACCCGGCCGTGCGAGGTGTCGACGTATCCGGCGACGGTCAGCCGGTGACCGCCCTCGGTGTCCAGTCGATGCTCCGAACCGGGCGAGTACGTCGAGGAGTCGGCGAGGTCTCCGGCCTTGTGTGTGGTGAGCTTCCCGCCGACGTGTGCGCTCTTCGCGTCCTGCCAGACGAGAACGTTGACCGGAGTGCTCCAGCCGCTCTGCCCCTCGGGCACGCCGACGACCGAGACCTCGACCCGGTGCGGGCGGCCGTCGTTGAGGATCCCGGCGAAGGGCGTCAGGTCGTATTCGATCGGCTTGATGTCGAAGGCGCGCGGCCCCGGAACGACGTACCAGAGGAAGGGGTTGGACCAGCCTCCGGTCCACACGGTCGGGAACGGCGCCGCGATACCCGCGAGTTGGCCGTCGACCTTGATCTGGACCTCACGGTAGGGGCCGTTGTCGGACTGACAGGAGTACGGCGCCGCGGCGGGCACGGTCAGATACCAGTACTCCTCGCAGCCGCCGCCGGAGCCGGTGGCGTACACCTCGGCGACGATGCGTTCGCTGTTGCGCGGAGTGGTCAGTGAGGTGCCGTCGGGGGTCAGCACACGATCCGGTGCGGCGGCCTGCCTGCCCGCATAGAACGTCAGGGTGACCCTGACGTCGATGACGCCGGTGTAGGTGTCGTCGACGACGTTCCCGATGAGCATCTCGACATCGTGGCCGGCGCGGAAGGTGTCGCTGTAGCGTGTGACGTCCTTCTCGACGGACCACTCGATGCCGTCGGGCGACGGCTGCGGCGTCGACGTACGGAAGATCTCGACTCCGCCGACATGGACATAGCCGAGCCGGTCGTACTGCCGCCCCTTGACCTTCCCGTCGAGGCGCAGCACGACCTTGCTCCACCTCTCGCCACAGCCGCCGGGCGGGGTATAGGCCCCCTTGTACGGGGTGAAGTCCCGGAACCGCGCCTCGGCGAGCGTGACCTCGCAGGACTTGCCGGCGGGCTTGGTGACGGGCGGGGCGGCGGTGACGGGGTCGTGCCAGTCGGTGCCGAACTCGGCGGGGACGTCGGCGGGTTGGGAGGAGGGGGCGGGAGCGGGAGCTGGGGTTCGAGCGGATGGGGCGGGGGCCTGAGCGGAGTGGGCGGGGCCCGCCCCGAGGAGGGTGCTCGCCACGAGGGTCGCCCCGGCGAGCATGGACATGATGATCCGTCTCTTCATGGCCGGTGTTCTACGGCGAGTCGGACGCCAACCGCAATGAGGCCTCCCCCACGGAGGTCAGCCCATCAGGTCTGCTCTGTCCCCATCACCACCACCGGATGCCGGTCGTGGTCGAGCGTGCGCAGCGGATGACGCAGCCCCGGCTTCAGCAGGCTGACGCACCCCGACGTACCGCTGTCGTGGTCCATGCGCACGCGGATCCCGCCCCTTGGGACTCGCCCTGGGGACGGTCCCGGTCGTTCGGTGGGGTGCCCCCGACCCGGTTGTATGAGCACGACGGTGGGCTTCGCCGAGTCCCTGCCGTCGCCGACGACCGCGAGAACCTGGCGGGAGTCGGCGTGGATCCGCCCGCAGCGGCCGGTCGCCGACACACGGGACACGGGTCGGGTCGGTGGCCGTCCAGGTCGGTGAACCGCCCTGCCCGCGGCTCCCGCCTCCGCGCCGAAGGGGTGTGCCGAGCCCGGATCGCCGCAGCCGGCCTGAGCGGTCACGAGCGTTCCCGGGGCTGCCGCCGCCACCTCGGCACGCCGCGCGTCACCCCTGCGCATCGCCCCACGGGCACACCGCGGCCAGCCGGATCCGGGCGCCGCGGCACAAAAACCGGTTGCTTCCGACCACGCTGCGGCGCGACCCTTTCACGGTTTGTTGCCGCCGCCGAGCGGTCCCCCCACCCACCCCCCTGACACGAGCCACTGGGACGTCATGCAGATTCAAGACCTTCCGTATCCCGATCCAGGAGTGCCCGACGCGCGTTCGGGTCCCCGATTCCTGCGGTGGCTCTTCCGGAACCAGCTGGGCGGGCAACTCAAGTCACTGGCCTGGGGGCTGCTGCACTTCGGCTCCGTCTCCGTGCTGCCGTTCTGCGTAGGGCTCGCCGTCCAGGCCGTCGTCGACCGCTCCGGTTCCCGGCTCGCCGTGGCGGGCGCCCTGCTGGCCGTGTGCTGCGCCGGCAACGCTGTCGGCGAGACCTTCCTGCACCGCAGCGCGATCACCAACTGGATCACGGCGGCCGCCCGCGTCCAGCAACTGCTGGCCCGCAAGGCCGCTCTGCTGGGCTCGGCGCTGACCCGGCGGGTCGCGGCCGGCGAGGTCGTTGCCGTTTCCACCGGTGACGTCGAGAAGATCGGCTGGTTCGTGGAGGCCGTCTCACGGTTCACCGCGGCGGCCGTCACCATCGTGCTGGTCTGCGTCGGGCTGGTCTTCTACCAGCCCGCGCTCGGCGTGGTCGTCGCGGCGGGTCTGCCGGTGCTCGCGATCGCGGTGCTGCCGCTGCTGCCCCGCGCCACCCGGCGCGCCGACGTCCAGCGGGAGAAGGCGGGGCGCGCCACCGAGCTGGCCTCGGACACCGTGGCCGGTCTGCGCGTCCTGCGCGGCATCGGCGGCGAGGAACTCTTCCTCGACCGCTACCGCCGCGCCTCCCAGGAGGTGCGCCACGCGGCCGTGCGCAGCGCCCGGATGTGGTCGCTGATCTCCGCCATCCAGGTCCTGCTGCCGGGACTGCTGCTGATCGCGGTCGTCTGGTACGGCGTCCACCTGGCCCGCGAGGGCCGGATCAGCGTCGGCGAGCTGGTCACCGTCTACAGCTCGGTCATGCTCCTGACCTATCCGCTCCGGCATTTCGAAGAGATCGCGATGGCCTACTCCTTCTCGCGCCCGTCGGCCCGGCGGGCCGCGCGGGTGCTGTCACTGGAGCGGGCCACGGACACCGGGGGCTCCCTGGCCGCCGAGGCCCCGTCCGGTGACCTGTACGACCCTGATACCGGTCTGCTGGCACCCGCCGGCCGGCTCACCGCCGTGGTGTGCGGCGACCCGGACGCGGCGGGAGTCCTGGCGGAGCGGCTGGGCGGGCACCCCCCGGAGGAGGGCGTGTCGGTCCTGCTGGGCGGGGTGCCGCTCGACGACCTGCCGCTCGACTCCGCCAGGACCGCCGTCCTCGTCCAGGACAAGGACCCGGTGCTGCTGTCGGGCTCGCTGCGCGAACTGCTCGACGTGCCCGCCTCGGGCGGCGTCGGTGCCGAGGAGGCACTGGCTGCCGCGCAGTGCGGGGACGTCCTGACCGCCCTGGCCCAGGGGTCGCTCGACGCCGAGGACCCCATGGACGCCCGGATCACCGAACGCGGCCGGTCCCTGTCCGGCGGCCAGCGCCAACGGCTCGCGCTGGCCCGGTCGCTGGTGACGGACCCGGAGGTGCTCGTCCTGGACGAGCCGACCTCCGCGGTCGACTCGCACACGGAGGCCAGGATCGCCGAGGGTCTGCGGGAGCTGCGCACCGGACGCACCACCGTGGTCTTCACCTCCTCCCCGCTGCTCCTGGACCACGCCGACCGGGTCGCCCTGGTGCACGAGGGCGAGGTCGTGGCGGTCGGGGTGCACCGCGACCTGGTGCACACGGAACCCCGGTACCGGGCCGTGGTGACCCGGGAGACCGACGAAGAGACCGCCCGGCACGAGCGCCTGAGGACCGGGTCCGAGTTGAACGACGTACTGGACGCACTGGAAGACATCGAGGAGACAGCATGATCGGCGTGGCGCCACCGGCGTACGACCCGGCGGCCCCGACGACGGCGAACACCCTGCCCGTCGGCGCCTCCGCGACCGTCCGCGCCTACGTGGCCGAACTGTTCCGCCGGCACCGCCGTGCCTTTCTGATCCTGGTCGCCGTCAACACGGTCTCCGTGGTCGCCTCGATGGCGGGCCCGTGGCTGCTGGGCGGACTGGTGGAGCGGGTGTCGGACGGTGCCCGTGAGCTCCATCTGGGGCTGACGACCGGGCTGTTCGTGCTCGCGCTCGTCGTCCAGGCCGTGTTCGTGCGGGAGGTGCGGCTGCGCGGGGCGATGCTCGGCGAGCGGATGCTGGCCGACCTGCGCGAGGACTTCCTGGTGCGGTCGGTGGGACTTCCACCGGGGGTGCTGGAGCGGGCCGGAACGGGCGACCTGCTGTCCCGGATCACCACCGACGTCGACCGGCTGTCCAACGCGATGCGGGAGGCCGTGCCGCAGCTCGCGATCGGCGTCGTGTGGGCAGCTCTGCTGCTGGGCGGGCTGGTGATCACCGCGCCGCCACTGGCCGCGTCGGTGCTGCTCGCCGTGCCGCTGCTGGTGGTCGGCTGCCGCTGGTACTTCAGGCGGGCGGGAGCGGCCTACCGCTCCGAGGCCGCCGGGTACGCCGCCGTCGCCGCCGCCCTGGCGGAAACCGTGGACGCCGGGCGCACCATCGAGGCCCACCGGCTCAGCGCCCGCCGTATCGCGCAGTCGGAACGGCGGATCAAGGAGTGGACGGCGTGGGAGCGCTACACGCTCTGGCTGCGGTCGGTGCTGTTCCCCGTCGTCAACGTCACCCATGTGACGGTTCTCGCCTCGGTGCTCATGATCGGCGGCGTGTTCGTGCTCCAGGGCTGGATCGGGGTCGGCCAGCTGACCACCGGTGCGCTGATCGCGCAGATGCTCGTCGACCCGGTCGGGCTGATCCTGCGCTGGTACGACGAGCTGCAGGTGGCCGAGGTGTCGCTGGCCCGGCTGGTGGGAGTCCGGGACATCGAGCCGGACGCCGGTGACGACGCGCTGACCCCCGACGGACGGGATGTGCACGCGGACCGGGTCCACTTCGGCTACCTCGAAGGCGTGGACGTACTGCGCAAGGTGTCCCTGGAGGTCGCCCCCGGCACCAGGATGGCGCTCGTCGGCCCCTCCGGCGCGGGCAAGTCCACGTTGGGCAGGCTGCTCGCCGGGATCTACGCGCCCCGGGACGGCCGGATCACCCTGGGCGGCGCCGAGCTCTCCCGGATGCCCGCCGAACGGGTCCGCTCGCACGTCGCCCTCGTCAACCAGGAACACCATGTCTTCGTGGGCTCCCTGCGCGACAACCTGCTCCTCGCCCGGACCGACGCCGCCGACGCGCAGCTGTGGGCGGCGCTGGGCGCGGTGGACGCGGACGGGTGGGCGCGGGTCCTGGAGGAGGGCCTGGACACCGAGGTCGGTTCGGGCGGACTGGCGCTCACTCCCGCCCAGGCGCAACAGATCGCCCTGGCCCGGCTGGTGCTGGCCGACCCGCACACGCTGGTCCTGGACGAGGCGACCTCCCTGCTCGACCCCCGGGCGGCCCGGCATCTGGAACGGTCCCTGGCCCGGGTCCTCGACGGCCGCACGGTGGTCGCGATCGCCCACCGGCTGCACACCGCCCACGACGCGGACGTCATCGCCGTCGTCGAGAACGGCCGGATCAGCGAACTCGGCAGCCACGACGAGCTGGTCGTGGCCGACGGGGCGTACGCGGCACTGTGGCGGTCCTGGCACGGCTGACCGGCTGACGCCTTCGGCGTGCGGGGCCCGGGGAGCCGGGCCGGGGACCAGTGGTCCCCGGCCCGGCTCCGTGCCATTGCGCTGTGCCGAAGTCGAGTGGAAGGCTGGATACCGGCACCAGCTCGGGGAGCGCCCGCGAACCAGACGGTTCGGGGACGGGCGCGGCATGTGCCTGATACGCCCGCGGTCCGCCGCCGACCACGGGGAGGACGGGCCCGTCCCCATCACCTGGAGGTACCCGTGAACAGCGCCGACGGATGGGGAGACGACGTCTATCAGCCCGATGGCTCCGAGATTCAGGACGACGCGGGACTGCTCGACGCGGAGGACACCCTGGAGAACGACGGTGTCGCTGACCCGCTCGACCGAGGCTGGTCGCCACCGGAACGCCCCTGGGCGGTGGAGCACACCGGTGTGACGGCTGCCGAGCGCCGACAGGGCGAGACTCTGGACCAGCGGCTCGCCGAGGAACTGCCCGACCCGGTCGATCCCGACGGCGACGGCATCGGCGACACGGACGGCACCGACGGGGAACTCCTCGACGACGAGGTCGGCGCGGCCCGCTCGGGCCGTCTCGTGGCGCCCGACGAGGGGGCGCACGAGGACGAGGAGAGTGCCCTGGTCGCCACGGACGTGGGCGTCGACGGTGCGGCCGCCTCCGCCGAGGAGGCCGCGATGCACATCGTCGACGGCGAGACCCTGTCCGGCTGACCCCGCCGACGCCGCGCCGTCGGCCACCCGGCCGGTGCCGCACAAGGAGGATCCATGCAGCAGGACAAGCAGCCCGACTACCACCCGGTCGTCTTCCGCGACCGCTCCGCCGGCTACGCCTTCCTCACCCGGTCCACCGCCACCAGCGACCGCACCATCGAGTGGGACGACGGTGAGACCTACCCCGTCGTGGACGTGGAGATCTCCTCGGAGAGCCACCCCTTCTACACCGGCAAGGCCCGCGCGGTGGACTCGGAGGGCCGCATCGCCCAGTTCGAACGGCGCTACGGCACCGGGGCAGCGGGCAAGGGAGCCGACGGGTCGTGACCTCCTGCGGTCCAGACCGACGAGGACCGCCGTGATGCGTGAGGCACAGCGGATTGCGGCGGCCAGGCGTGGGGCCTCGCTGATTCTGGCGGTGGCCAGGCACGAGGTCTCGCCGCCGGCAGCCGCCGACTGCGGGCCCCAGCCGCTGAAGGCGGCGGCCGCGCGTGGTGAGGCACCGCGGACGACGGCGGCGAGTCCTGCGCCCAGGCGGACCGGGCAGTGGACCAGGCAGGCGTCCGCGCGGCCCAGCCCGCTCAGATGAAGTTGAGGGCCGCCGCGCAGCCCACTCCCCCGAGCAGCATGAACGCCGGCATCAGGACCTTCAGCTCGACCCAGCTGCCCGCCCGGAACCGCATGAACTTCGGCGGGCCGATCGGATACCACCTCTTGCGGCCCACCGGGATCGGCCACAGGACCGGGCAGCCGGATACCGTCAGGGCGTCCCCGATGTCGTGCACCAGCGCGCCCAGCACGACCGGCAGCCCCAGCCACAGGTACTCCTGGCCCGGCTCCGTGAACAGCCAGTGCGCGCCGTTGCCCGGTTTGTCGAGGACTCCGGCGAGGATCCACGCACTGGTCGCGGCCAGCAACCAGACCAGGACATCGGCGCTGGAGCCACGGGTGGCCCGCCACAGCAGGCCCTCGATGGCCAGCACTATGTGGACGAAGAGGATCGCCAGCACGGCCCAGCGGCCCCCGGTGATCGCCGCCACCGAGGCGCCCGCTCCGATGAGGACGGCCCACAGCCAGGTGTGCGTGAGCGTGCGGTGCCCGCCGGAGCGGCGCGGGTCGCCCTGCTTCTTCGTGGCCTTGTAGACGGCGTAGGAGAGCTTGTCGACGATCTCGCACAGCCCCCGCGAGATCGGGCCGAAGGCCCGCGAGATGGTGGCGGCCTTGTGGTCGAGGTCCGGGGCGAGCGCGGCGCCGGCGCAGATCAGGGCCCCGACGAGAAGGACCGGCCAGGGCATCGTGTGCCCGGTGGCGGCGGCCGCCGCTCCGACGCCCAGCCAGGCGGCGGCCCCCGACAGTGAGTGTGCTGGTCCCATCATCGCCGCTGCCCGCCCCATTCGTCGTGTGCCGCTGTCCAGTTGACCGGGCGCGCTGACGCTCCGTCGGCGACACAGCGTAGCGTTCGCGATCTTCGTGCCCGCAGCCGATTCCCCCATAGGCGAGGAGGGCAGGCAAGATGGGTGGGTGACCCTCATCGATCAGCTGCCGCCGACCGCCGACCCCGACGCCCTCTACGAAGCCTTCGAGTCGTGGGCCGAGGAGCGCGGTCTCACGCTCTACTCGCACCAGGAGGAGGCGCTGATCGAGGTGGTCTCCGGTGCGAACGTGATCGTTTCCACGCCCACCGGCTCCGGCAAGAGCATGATCGCGGCGGGCGCCCACTTCGCGGCGCTGGCCCGTGACGAGGTGACCTTCTACACGGCACCGATCAAGGCACTCGTGTCGGAGAAGTTCTTCGAGCTGTGCAAGATGTTCGGCACGGAGAACGTCGGCATGCTGACCGGCGACGCGTCCGTCAACGCCGACGCCCCGGTGATCTGCTGCACCGCCGAGGTGCTCGCCTCGATCGCCCTGCGGGACGGCAAGCACGCGGACGTCGGCCAGGTCGTGATGGACGAGTTCCACTTCTACGCGGAGGCCGATCGCGGCTGGGCCTGGCAGATCCCGATCCTGGAACTGCCCCAGGCGCAGTTCATCCTGATGTCGGCCACCCTCGGCGACGTCTCGATGTTCGAGAAGGACCTGACCCGGCGCACCGGCCGCCCGACGTCGGTGGTCCGCTCGGCGACCCGCCCCGTGCCGCTGTCCTACGAGTACAAACTCACGCCGCTCACCGAGACGCTGACCGAGCTGCTGGAGACCAAGCAGGCGCCGGTCTACATCGTGCACTTCACGCAGGCGCAGGCCGTGGAGCGAGCCCAGGCGCTGATGAGCATCAACATGTGCACGCGCCAGGAGAAGGACCAGATCGCCGAGCTGATCGGCAACTTCCGCTTCACCACCAAGTTCGGCCGCAACCTCTCCCGGTACGTGCGGCACGGCATCGGCGTCCATCACGCCGGGATGCTGCCCAAGTACCGCCGCCTGGTGGAGAAGCTCGCGCAGGCCGGTCTGCTGAAGGTCATCTGCGGCACGGACACGCTCGGTGTCGGTGTCAACGTGCCCATCCGGACCGTGCTGTTCACCGCGTTGACCAAGTACGACGGCACCCGGGTGCGCACGCTGCGGGCCCGCGAGTTCCACCAGATCGCGGGTCGTGCCGGACGGGCGGGCTTCGACACGGCCGGCTTTGTGGTGGCCCAGGCGCCCGAGCACGTCATCGAGAACGAGAAGGCGCTGAACAAGGCCGGTGACGACCCGAAGAAGCGCCGCAAGGTCGTCCGCAAGAAGGCACCCGAGGGCTTCGTCGGGTGGACGGAGAACACCTTCGAGAAGCTGATCACCTCCGAGCCGGAGCCCCTCACCTCCCGCTTCCGCGTGACCCACACGATGCTGCTGTCGGTGATCGCCCGGCCCGGTAACGCCTTCGAGGCCATGCGGCACCTCCTGGAGGACAACCACGAGCCGCGCAAACAGCAGCTGAGGCACATCCGCCGCGCGATCGCGATCTACCGCTCGCTGCTGGACGGCGGCATCGTCGAAAAGCTCGACGCGCCGGATGCCGAGGGCCGCATCGTCCGGCTCACGGTCGACCTCCAGCAGGACTTCGCGCTCAACCAGCCGCTGTCCACGTTCGCGCTCGCCGCGTTCGAACTTCTCGACCCCGAGTCGCCCTCCTACGCCCTGGACATGGTGTCCGTCGTCGAGTCCACGCTCGACGATCCCCGGCAGATCCTCGCCGCGCAGCAGAACAAGGCACGCGGCGAAGCGGTGGCCGCGATGAAGGCGGACGGCGTCGAGTACGAGGAGCGCATGGAGCGCCTCCAGGACGTCAGCTACCCGAAGCCCCTGGAGGAGCTGCTCTTCCACGCTTACAACACCTACCGCAAGAGCCACCCGTGGGTGGGCGACCATCCGCTCTCCCCGAAGTCCGTCGTCCGTGACATGTACGAACGGGCCATGTCCTTCACGGAGTTGGTCTCCTTCTACGAACTCGCCCGCACCGAGGGCATTGTGCTGCGCTACCTCGCCGGCGCCTACAAGGCCCTGGACCACACCGTCCCGGACGACCTCAAGTCGGAGGACCTCCAGGA
This sequence comes from Streptomyces violaceoruber, assembly GCA_000720805.1. Taxonomy (GTDB): domain Bacteria; phylum Actinomycetota; class Actinomycetes; order Streptomycetales; family Streptomycetaceae; genus Streptomyces; species Streptomyces cellulosae_A. Next base: position 105,893 of record JODI01000005.1, on the reverse strand, counting down.
TCTGATCGAGTGGCTGGGCGAGATGGTGCGCCAGGTCGACTCCAGCCTGCTGGACGAGTGGGAGCAGCTCGCCAACCCGGAGGAGATGACCGCGGAGGAGGCCCAGGAGAAGGCCGACGAGGTCAAGCCGGTCACCACCAACGCGCGGGCTTTCCGCGTCCTCGTCCGCAACGCCATGTTCCGCCGCGTCGAACTCGCCGCCCTGGACCAGGTCGAGGAGCTCGGTGAGATGGACGCGGAGTCCGGCTGGGACGCCGAGGCCTGGGGCGAGGCGATGGACAAGTACTGGGACGAGTACGACGACCTCGGCACCGGGCCCGGAGCCCGCGGCCCGAAGCTGCTGATGATCGAGGAGGAGCCGCAGCACGGCCTGTGGCGCGTGCGCCAGATCTTCGACGACCCGAACGACGACCACGACTGGGGCATCAGCGCGGAGGTGGACCTCGCGGCCTCCGACGCCGAGGGCCGTGCGATCGTACGTGTCACCGACGTCGGCCAGCTGTGAGCACAGGAGAATCCCACCCATGACGACGAACCCGGCCGAGAGGCTCGTCGACCTGCTCGACCTGGAGCAGATCGAGGTCAACATCTTCCGCGGCCGCAGCCCCCAGGAGTCCTTGCAGCGTGTTTTCGGCGGCCAGGTGGCCGGCCAGGCTCTGGTCGCCGCGGGCCGCACCACGGAGGGCGACCGGCCGGTGCATTCACTGCACGCGTACTTCCTGCGTCCGGGTCGGCCCGGGGTGCCGATCGTGTACCAGGTCGAGCGGGTGCGGGACGGGCGGTCCTTCACGACCCGCCGGGTCACCGGCGTGCAGCAGGGACGCACGATCTTCAATCTCACCGCCTCCTTTCACAAGCCTGAACAGGGGAGTTTCGAGCACCAGCTGCCGCCGGCCCGCGAGGTCCCGGACCCGGAGTCCCTGCCGACGGTCTCGGACGAGATCCGGGAGCATCTGGGCGCGCTGCCCGAGCAGTTGGAGCGGATGGCCCGGCGCCAGCCCTTCGACATCCGCTATGTGGACCGGCTGCGCTGGAGCCCCGAGGAGATCAAGGACGCCGAACCGCGCAGCGCGGTGTGGATGCGCGCGGTCGGGCCGCTGGGCGACGACCCGCTGGTGCACACCTGCGCGCTGACCTACGCGAGCGACATGACTCTCCTGGACGCCGTCCGCATCCCGGTCGAACCCCTGTGGGGTCCGCGGGGATTCGACATGGCGTCGCTGGACCACGCCATGTGGTTCCACCGGCCCTTCCGCGCGGACGAGTGGTTCCTCTACGACCAGGAGTCCCCGATCGCGACGGGCGGGCGGGGGCTGGCCCGGGGCCGGATCTACGACCTGGAGGGCCGGCTGCTCGTGTCGGTCGTCCAGGAGGGGCTGTTCAGGGCGTTGTAGGCCGGGGTTTGCCACGGCGCAGCCAGCCCAGCCGTTTGCGGGGCGGCAGCGGCTCCTCGGACACGGGCACATCGCGGGACGTCTCGACGGGTGAGTCCCGGTGTGCCACGGCCGGGGCCGGTTGTGCCGTGGGACGCGGACGGGGCGCAGGTCGATGCTCGCGTGCCTCTTCCAGAGTCCGTGTCAGGTCGGCCCTCAGCCAACCGATCTCGTCCGGGCCGTCCGCCGTCATGATCCGCTCCGCCAGGTGCGCGGTGGGTGAACCCGGGGCGCCGTGGGAGGGTGGCCCGGGCCGGAAGCGGTTCAGATGCGAGCGTTCGTAGGGGTCCGGGACGAGTTCCGCGATCTGGACCGGGTCGAGGAAGGCTGCCACGGCCCCGGCCTGTTCCCACGGGTCCTCGGCCTGCCGCAGCAGGAAGCCGAGGTGCCGGCCGCGCCAGTTGCGGGGGCGCAGATCCAGACCGGCCTCCAACTGACCCCGCAATCCTTCGGGCATGCGGTCCTTCAGCAGGCGCAAGTTCTTCTCGTCGGCCGCGAACTGCCGTAGCTCCTCGGCCAGATACTGCCAGACCACCGTTCGGTACCGGTTCAGATAGAAGGTCACCGGTACGACCAGGCCCAGGCGTGCCAGGCGGGTGAACCTGCCCGGTGGCACGTCCATGACGGCCGCGCCTTCCGTGGTTCCCACGGCTTTCACCCGCCTGCGCAGGGAATCGGGGAAGTCTTCACCCGCGCTCAGCCGGTCGATCTCGGAGCGGGGCACGCGTCGGCCGCCGCCGCCTTCGTCGGGCAGGGTGCGGATGTGACCGAGGTGCACGGCGAGGTCGAACTCACCCCGCCTCAGGCCAAGTTCGCGAGCGGCGCGGCTGGGCGCGCAGGAGAGGTGGTGCGGTTTCGTGGTGGTGTCGGTCGGCATGGCCGGTCTCCCCCGTGGAGTCAGTGCTCACGCTGTGTGCGCTCGCCGTGACAAAAACCGTAGCCGGTCTGCCGGACATCGCGGCAAGCCTGTGGATAACTCCGCGGGAAATAACGAATCAGCAGGTCAGAGCTCCGTGGACGGGCTCCGCTCGGGCTGCCGGGCGCCCACCGCGAGATGCTCGCCGACCCGGTTGACGAGCAGGGTCATCTCGTAGGCGATCAGGCCGATGTCGGCCTCCGCGCCAGTGAGTACGCACAGGCAGCTGCCGGTACCCGCGGCGGTGACGAACAGCACCGCGTCGTCGAACTCGACCATGGTCTGCCGCACCCGGCCCGCTCCGAAGTGTCGCCCCGAGCCCTTGGCCAGGCTGTGCAGTCCGGACGAGACGGCGGCGAGATGCTCCGCGTCCTCGCGGCGCAGTCCCGTGCTCGCCCCTGTCACCAGCCCGTCGTTGGACAGGACCAGAACGTGCCGCACGTGTTCCACGCGCTCGGTCAGGTCGTCCAGCAGCCAGCCAAGTCCCTGGTTGTGTGCCATGTCGCCCGTCTCCCCGTGTGACGTCTCCTCCCTGGCCGGAGGATCTGTCCCTCAGCCTTCCCCACCTCCGGGGGCGCGAGCAAGGAGGATGGAGTCATGGCACAGAACATGACTGACACCGAATGGCGGGATTTCGTCTCCCGCGGCACGCGCACCGGGAAGCTGTCGACCGTACGGGCCGACGGCAGCCCGCACATCGCACCGATCTGGTTCCTGCTCGACGGGGACGACGTGGTGTTCAACACCGGAAAAAGCACGGTGAAGGGGCGCAATCTGGTCCGGGACGGCCGAGTGGCGCTGTGCGTCGACGACGACCGGCCGCCCTTCGACTTCGTCGTCCTCCAGGGCCGCGCCCGGATCACCGAGGATCCCGACGAGCTCCGGCACTGGGCCGGGCGTATCGGGGCGCGGTACATGGGCGAGGAGCGGGCCGAGGAGTTCGGCGCCCGCAACGGCGTCCCGGGTGAACTCCTCGTCCGCTTCACGGTCGACAAGGTTCTGGCGCAGAAGGCGGTCGCCGACTGAGCGCGGCCTGCGGACCTCCCCGGTGAGGTCAACCCACCGAGTCGAGCAGCCGGGCGGTGTGCATCCGCCCGGCGTACTCGACCAGCCGGATCAGCACCTCCTTCCCCGAGTCCCGGTCACGGGCGTCACAGAGCACGACGGGCGTGCCCTCGTCGAGATCCAGGGCGCGTGAGACATCGCGGGCGCCGTAGCCCCGGGCACCCGCGAAGCAGTTGACGGCCACCACGAACGGGATGTGCCGGTGCTCGAAGTAGTCCACCGCGGGAAAGCAGTCCTCCAGACGGCGGGTGTCGGCGAGGACCACCGCGCCGAGGGCTCCCTGCGACAGTTCGTCCCACAGGAACCAGAAGCGGTCCTGGCCCGGTGTGCCGAACAGGTAGAGGGACAGCCCTGAGCGGATGGTGATCCGCCCGAAGTCCATGGCGACCGTCGTGGTGACCTTCTGGTCCACGCCCTGCGTGTCGTCCACCAACTGACCGGCCTGACTGAGCAGTTCCTCGGTGCGCAGGGGGCGGATCTCGCTGACGGCGCCGACCAGGGTCGTCTTGCCCACGCCGAAACCGCCGGCGACCAGTATCTTCAGCGCCAGGGCGGTCGTCTCGTCGTCCTGGTCGTCGGAGTGCTCGGAGACCATCGATCACTTCTCTCGGGAGGGCCGGCAAGGGTCGCCGTCGGGGAGTGGGTGCCGCGTACGGACGGACCGTCCGCCCACGTCTTCGGTACGTCGATGTGACGTCAGCATGATGGCAACGGCCGCTCCCCTCCGAGGCGCTTCGACCGCTATGTGCCCGATCTGACCGACTCGTGGCCCCGTGGTGTCCGGAAGAGCGCACGAGTGGGCACGGCGCGAAACCGGGTGGCTGCGCGCGTTCATCACAGGGCCCGCAACCCTTCGATCACCTCGCGCAGAATCCGTTCGTCGGGAAGGTGCGCGGGCGGCACAGGACGGCTGACGGTGACCCAGCCGAGTTCCAGGAGATCGCCGAGAAGGACCCTGACCACGCCCACGGGCAGGTCGGCGTCCGCGGCCAGTTCCGCGACCGACTGCGTCTCGACACGGCACAGGTCGGCCAGGGCGCGGTGTTCCGGCCCGAGCGCGGTGTCGTCGTCGAAGCGGGGCGCGCCCGGGTCGAGGGTGACGAGGGCGATCAGGTCGAACCGCACCCCGGTGGGACCGGGTGTGGTGCGTCCGCCGGTCATGGCGTACGGCCGCACCAGCGGCCCGGCTTCCCCGTCGTACCACTGGCTGCCCTGCTCGTACGGGGCACCGGTCAGGTCCTCGGTCATGTGCGTGCACCGCCTTCTCGGTCATCCGGCGGAGGGAGGCCGCGCGTCGACGCGGGGCGGCGTGTACAGGTGCTCGCCGACCCGCTTGACCAGACGTGCCATCTCGTAGGCGACCAAACCTATGTCCGCCGTCACCGCGGTGAGGACCGCGAGGCAGGAGCCGTCGCCCGCGGCGGCCACGAAAAGGAAGCCGTCGTCCATCTCCACCATGGTCTGACGCACGCCGCCTGCGCCGAAGTGCCGGCCCGCCCCCTTGGCCAGGCTGTGGAACCCGGAGGCCACGGCGGCGAGGTGCTCTGCGTCCTCGCGGCGCAGGTCGGTCGAGGCGCCCACGGCGAGACCGTCGTTGGACAGCACCACCGCGTGCCGCACCTCACTCACGCGCAGTACCAAGTCGTCCAGCAGCCAGTCGAGTTCGCCGGACCTCCCCCACTCTCGGCTTCGCTCGAGCGGGGTGCCCCCCACGGCGGCTCTCATGCTGGGATCCTGGATCATGCGAGATCTCCTTCGCTGCTGTCGCTGCCCGCTGGGGAATCTGGGGTGGCATCGCGGCCGGGCTGCCTGCCGCCGCCTCGGGCCCACCCCTCGCGGTACGCCGCCATGCGGTCCCGTACGAGTTCGGGGGTGCGCCGGTCGTCGGTCTCGGGGGCGGATGTCCGCACGGGTTCCTCGGCGGGTCGCTCACGCAGTTGGGGGGCGAGATGCGCCTGGCGTACCCGGCGGGGCAGGTCGTCAAAGTCCCCCGGGGAGTCGTCGGAGTCTCCCCGGGAGTCGTCGGAGCAGTCGTCCGGGTGGCGGTGAAGACGCAGGGTGGTGACTCCGGGGGGCGCGTCGTCAGGCGCAGTCCGGGCAGCGCGGGCTTCTGTCATGCTCCGGGTCTCCGCCGTGTTCCGGGTCTCCGCCGTGGCGCGGGTGTCTGCCGTGGCGCGGGTGTCTGCCGGCGCGGGAGCCACCAGCGCGGGCCGGTCGGCCGGCGCCGGGACGGACTCCTGGTGCTGCGAGACGTGGGGCACGCGCGCGTAGTCGTGTTCCGAGTGCAGTTCGGCGTCCGCCGTCGTGCGGGGGGAGCGTTCCGTCGCTCCTGGGTGCAGCAGAGCCGTCGGCAGCAGGACGACGGCTGTGGTGCCGCCGTAGGGCGAAGGCCGCAGGTGCACCTTGACGTCATGCCGCGCGGCGAGCCTGCTGACCACGAAGAGGCCCAGCTGATCGCTGTCGAACAGGTCGAGGGCCTCGGACTGCTCGATGCGCCGGTTGGCCTCGGTGAGCGTCTCCTTGCCCATGCCCAGCCCCCGGTCCTCGACCTCGACGGCGTAGCCGTTGCCGACGGGCTCGCCGGTGATCCGCACGCGCGTGTGGGGCGGCGAGAACTGGGCGGCGTTCTCGATGATCTCGGCGAGGAGGTGGGTGAGGTCTGCGACGGCCGCGCCGACGATCGACGCGTCGGGCAGCTGGCGCACCTCCACGCGCGCGTAGTCCTCGACTTCGGAGACGGCCGCACGGACCACGTTGGTCAGCGAGACCGGCATGCGCCAGGCGCGGCCGGGCGCAGCCCCGGAGAGGATGATCAGGCTCTCGGCGTGGCGCCGCATGCGGGTGGTGAGGTGGTCGAGCCGGAAGAGGTCGCCCAGTTCGTTCGGGTCGTCGGAGCGACGTTCCATGCTGTCGAGAAGGCTGAGCTGGCGATGGACGAGAACCTGGCTGCGGCGGGCGAGGTTGACGAAGACCCCGGAGATGCCGCTGGCGAGTTCGGCGCGCTCGACAGCGGCCCTGAGGGCGGCGCGGTGCACGGTGGTGAGGGCCTCGGCCACCTGCCCCGTCTCGTCCTCGGCGGGCGGCCCGGGCGGGGCCTCGGCCTGGACGTCGATCTCCTCGCCAGCGCGCAGTTTCCGCATGGCCTCGGGAAGTTTGCGACCAGCGATCTCCAGCGCGCCGTTGCGCAGACTCACCAGCTCGACGACCAGGCCGCGGCCGATGCGTACGGAGATCACGAGAGAGGCGGCGACGGCCACGAGGCCGAGGAGGACGGCGGCACCGGCCGGGGTGAGCAGCCCGCGGGTGAACGGGTCGGCGCGGTCGGCCACCTCACGTCCCGCCTCCTCCTCGATCGTCCGCATGCCGTCCTGCACGCGCGCGTGCGCCGCTTCCCAGGTGGCCTGCGGCACGACGTCGACGGCGCGGGTGCCCGGCCCCTCGGCGACGACCTTGTCCTCGGTGGTGCCCACGGTGGCGTACGCGCTGCCGTCGGCGAGGTCACGCCAGGCCGCCCGTTCGGAACCGCGCAGGTCGGCCACGGCGGCGGCGGTCAGAGCACGGCGGGTGTCGACGGCACCGGTGAACAGCCGCAGCCGCTCGCCCGACAGTCCGCCGGCCAGGCGCGCGCTGCCCAGGACGACGTCCTCCTGCGCCAACGCCTCGCTCGCACGCGAGAATTCGAGCAGCACGCGCGCGTCTGAGCCGAGTTCGGCGTCCTGAATGCCCGTCAGGGCTCCCCCGACGCCGAAGGCACTGGCGATGGCCGTCGTGTACTGCCCGTACGTCTCGTGCCAGCTCATCCGGTGGGCCAGTACGGCGCTGCGCAGTGCGGGCAGCCGCTCGGCGCCGGTGACGAAGGCCTTGAGCCGCTGGGACACTCCGGCGGGCAGCTCCTCGCTGTCGGCGATGGTGTCGTCGTCGCCGAGACGCAGTTTCGCCACGGCGCGGTCGGTGCGCCGGGCGAGTTGCCGCAGGCCGGCGTTCTGCCCCGCCGAGGGGTCGGTCGCGTAGCGGACGGCCGCCGCACGCTCGGTCTGGAGAGCGGTCACGGCATCCGCGACGGGGGCCCGGATCGCGGAGTCCACGCGCTGCAGCTGCCGGAGCCGGGAGACGTCCTGGGCGGTGGTGACCGTGGCGTACGCCCACAGGGCGAGCAGGGAGACGACCGGCACCATCAGCAGGCAGACGATTTTGGCTCGCACCGTCCGCGGTCGGATCCGCCAGCTTCCCCCGCGCGCGGGTATCTCGTTCGGTATCGCACCTGCGGCTTCGTCCGGGTGCTCGTCGGCGGGCTGTCCGGCGTGCGCGCGGCGACCGCGTGCGGCGGGCGGGGACGGCGTCTCGGCGCCGGTTGTGGGGGTCCTACGCGGTGTACGCATGGCCTCCTCGCTCGGGGAGTGGGTCGGGGGGCTGGCCGTCCGCACGGTGGCGGGTGAGGGAATACCGCTGGGTGGCCGTTAGAGGGCCGTGCTCTCGACCTGCTGGGCCGAGGCGGATGCCCGGCGCTCCCCCGTGGTCGGCGACAGCGCGACGAAGGCCGAGGTCAGGAAGAGGTAGGACCCGAGACCGACGGCGAGGGGGAAGATGAACTGCATCGCCGTGGCCCCGGGCAGAGAGGCCCCGGAGGGCACCACGCGCACGCTCACCGCGAACATTCCGGTGTAGTGCATGCTGCTCACCGCCGCCCCCATGATCAGGGAGGCGATGGTGACCGCGACGGGCGACTTGATGTTGAGTCCCGCCCAGAGAGCCGCCGTCGCCGCGACGACGGCGATCAGGACGGAGAGACCGACGAGCACCGGGTCGTAGGAGACGTCACCGTGCAGGCGTACCGCCGCCATGCCCAGGTAGTGCATGCTCGCCACGCCGGCCCCTGTGGTGAGCCCGCCGAGGAAGAGGGCACGCGTGCGGTCGTGGCTGTAGCCGACGGCGAAGACGCCGGCGCAGACGACCACCATGGCGACCAGCAGGCTCACGATCGTGAGCGGTACGTCATAGCGGATGTCGGTGCCGCTGACGCTGAAGCCGAGCATCGCCACGAAGTGCATGGTCCAGATGCCGGTGCCGATCGCGGAGGCCGCGGTGACGAGCCAGTTCCGTCGCGACCGGCCGGTGGCGCCGAGCGCGCGGACGGTGCAGCGCAGCCCGAGAGCGGCGCCTATGCAAGCCATCACGTATGACAGCGCGGGGGTCAGCCACCCCAGGGCGGCGTGGTCCAGGTGTCCCATGGCTCCGGGACGCTAGTCCGGGCAGGTGCGCACAAAGGGGGCGCATTTCGAAAGGTGGTGGAATATGACCCAGAGATGCACCTGAACGATCGCATGGCGCTCGAACGCGTGCACAGGAACGCCCATCCCTGTCGGTGAGGAATCATGCGGACCATGAACGACGACCACACAGGTGTGCAGGAGTTCTTCACCGCCCGCGCCGCCGACTGGGACAGCCGGTTCCCCGACGACGGTCCCGCCTTTGCCGCCGCGGTCGCGGAGCTGGGCCTGCGCGAGGGCGACCGCGTGCTCGACGCCGGCTGCGGCACGGGACGCGCCCTGAAGCCGCTACGGGCGGCCGTGGGGCCCTCGGGAGTGGTCCTGGGCGCCGATCTGACCCCCGCCATGCTTCAGGCCGCCGTACGGGCCGGACGGGGCCGGGACGGGCGGTTGCTGCTCGCCGACGTGACCGCGCTGCCGCTGCGCTCGGAGTCACTCGCCGCCGTGTTCGGTGCGGGCCTCGTCTCCCATTTGCCTCATCCTGCCGAGAACCTGCGTGAGTTGAGGCGCGTGGTGCGCCCTGGCGGCTCGCTGGCGCTGTTCCACCCCATCGGCAGGGCCGCGCTGGCCGCGCGTCAGTGCCGGCGGATCACCCCGGAGGACCTGCGCGCCGAACCCCGTCTGCGGTCCCTGCTGGCCGGTGCGGGGTGGCGCATGACGTCGTACGTCGACGAGGACGACCGGTTCCTGGTCCTGGCCGTACGCGAGGGCTGACGCACCCGGCCTGTCCGGGCGGACCCGGAGACGCGACGTCCGAGCCGTTCGCGTGGCCCTTCGCGTCGCGCGAAAAGCTTCACCGCCCCCGCCCCCTTCTGCCACCAAAGCTCCAACTCTACGGTGAGTAGCAGGAGATGCACGTTCGGCCAGGGCAACCACCCAGGGGAGGCGGTCAGCATGTTCGGCAGGGTCCGCAAGTCCGGTGCAAGGTTCCTCAGCGGCGTGCGCGCCGAGGAGAAGGCCGACCGCCAGGCTCGCTCACACAACCTGTTCGAGGCAGCGGCCGCCTATGTGTCGGCCTGCGCGGAGGACGACCAGGAACAGATCGACGAGGCCGCGGGCTGGGTGTCCCCGGAGGCGTTGTCGTTCGGGGTGAACGAGTTGGCGTGCCGGGCCGTGATCGCGCTGGCGCGGGAGCGGGACGAGTCGCCTCGGACCGTGGCGCGGGCGCTTCTGGGGCTTCCGGCGGCCTGAGGTTCCGGTGACGCGTGGTCGATTCGCCCCGTCCGGCCGGAAAACTGCAGCTCCGGGTGGGCCGGGGAGCGGCTGCGCGCAGGAGGGGAGTCGTGACAAGCGCCTTCCGGGCGCACTAGGGTGCGCGCGGTTGGACGAACCGATGGGGAGGCTGGGATGGTCGGGACGGATGAGGATGCCGTCGCCGTCGCGGAGGACGCGCTCTATGTGCTGACGGCGGTGCTGCTGACGCCGGCGAAGTTCCCGAGCGTGCTGGGCGACGACTATCCGGATGCCTGCGCGGCGCTCGGCCTCGCGCCGCTGGCCGACGGGTACGGACTGGTGCTCGGTCAGGACGGCGAAGGCGCCAGATGGACGGTCGTCGTCGACGACGTGTCGCTGGTCGCCGTAGCCATCGCGTCCTGGGACTGCGGCATGCAGCACGACCTGTCGCCCGACGAGCGCACGGTGGTCGCCGCGCTGCCCGGCTGGCCCCTGGCGGTCGCCGTGTCGGCTCCGGGCGTACCGGAGCCGCACGACCCGGACCCCGCGGTCGCGGACCGTGCCCCGCTGGCACCGCCGGACACCTCCGTCTGGGGGCCGGCCCAGCGGCGGCTGGGGGCCGACGAGATCGCGCTCCAGTGGGCGACCTGGCGGGCTCAGCTCGACGACGTGAAGTCCGCGGGCGCCGCCGGCGGTGGCCTTGAGAACGCCGCGCCCTCCGGCGCCCCCGAGGAGGGCACCTTTGCCGGGGACAGCGACGACGGACGGGGTTCGACGGCGCACGGCGTGACTTTGGGCAGCCACAACGGCATCCGGCGCGTTCTCGCGGAGGCTCGCGCGTATGTGGACGCGCCACCGCCGCTCGGCCGCGTCCGGTCGTCGTTCGCCCCGGGGGACGCCCGGACCCTGCGGGCCGACGGCCCCGGCTGGTCGCTGGTGGCCAGGACCGACGACATCGCGTTCGTGCTGCTCGACGACGAGCCCGGCGAGGTCCTGCCGGTGGGCCGGGGGCCGGAACTTCCGGGGCTCCTGGAGGCTCTGGACAAGATCGCCGTACGTCCGCTCTGAGGCTGTAGGGGCGGCGCACACGTCCCGAAGGGTCGTACGACAGCCACAAGGCCGGCCCCGGTCGGCGTGCGCCCGCTCGCGAGCCATGCTCTGCGCAGGCCCGCGAGCGGTTAGGGGGTCGGCTGGGGCGCGTCGGTGGTCGGCCTCGACGACATGGTTGGCCTGTGCGGGTCTGTTCGGCCCGGGTCTGGTCGGCCCGGGTCTGGTCGGCAGGGTGTCAGCGGCCGAGCTCCTTGCGGGTCACACGGCGCAGCCTGCGCCGCTGGGCCGGGTCCAACGTGAGATACGCGGCGGCCGGGACTCCCAGGACTATCAGGAGCGCGGCCCACCAGGGCAGCCAGATCAGCAGGATGAGACCGACCGCCACACCCCCTGCGGCGATCTTCGCCTTCTTCGACATGTGCGTCGCCTCCTTCGCGGCCACTGCCGCTCTCTGTCCAGAAGAACGGGTTCGCGTCTCCCACGGTTCCGGAAAGCGACCCTGAGACGCCCCTGAGACATCCCCTAGATGTGCCCCTGTTCAGCGCGCAGGGGCTCTCCCACCTCGTGCATGTGGCGCAGGGCCTGTCGATAGGAGTCGACGAGCCCGGTCTCCGCGTAGGGGATACCCAATTCCCTGCAGTGGGCGCGCACAAGGGGCTGGACGAGCCGCAGATGCGGGCGGGGCATGTTGGGGAAGAGGTGATGCTCGATCTGGTAGTTGAGGCCGCCGAGAAACCAGTCGGTCAGGAGACCGCCGCGGATGTTCCTCGAGGTGAGCACCTGGCGGCGCAGGTGGCCCCACGGCCGGCCGCTCACGTCCGGCATCTCCATGCCCTTGTGGTTGGGCGCGAAGGACAGCCCCAGATGCAGGCCGAAGAGGGCCTGGTGAAGGGCGGCGAACGCCAGAGCCTTGCCGGGCGTCATGGACGTCAGCAGCAACGCCGCATAGCCCGCGACATGGGTCACCAGGAGCAGGGCCTCCACGGACCGCTCCTCGGGCGACTGCCGACGCAGGTCCTTGAAGCCCTGGACCTTCAGGGCCACTCCCTCGAGGAGGGTGAGCGGGAAGAACAGCCAGGCCTGGTGCCGGGTGAGCCAGCGCCGGAAGCCGGTCCGCTCCTTCGCCTGCTCGCCGGTGAAGACGAGGACGTCCGCGGCGACATCGGGGTCCTTGTCGATGTGGTTGGGGTTGGCGTGGTGCCGGTTGTGCTTGTGGTTCCACCAGGAATAGCTCATCCCGAGGAGCAGGTTGCCGTGGATCAGGCCGAGGAGGCGGCCGGCCGCCTTGCTGCCGGTGATCTGGGCGTGGCCGGCGTCGTGGCCTATGAAGGCCGTGCGCGCGCAGAGCACGGCGAGTACGGGCGCGAGGAGCAGCGTCCACCAGGTGTCGCCGAGCAGGACGACACCCGCGGCGACGCCGGTCAGGGCGAGCGCGTTGAGGGCGATGACGCGCGCGTACCAGCCGTACCGGCGTTCCAGCAGGTCCTGGCTCTTGACCACGCGCAAGAGCGGCGCGAACTCGCTCCCGCCGGGCGGCGGGCCGGACGTGTCCCGTGGGCGGACTGCGACGGTCGGCGTGGTCTGGGACATGTCGGAACTCCCGCTCTCCTGAGGAAACGCGCTGACCTGAGGAAACGTACGGTTCGACGACATGCCGCGGCCATGAGGGCACCCCCCGTGTGGGTACGGGGGGCAGCACCGCGCGGATGGGGGGTTGACAACACCCCGCAAGGAAGTGACGCGGGCCATACCCTAGTCATGCCGGATGGGCCGTCGAGGTGCTGTATCCTCGGCGATTCCGAGTTTAGTAGTCAAATTTGAGGAGTACAGCGGCTGTGCGGAGTTCTCCCTCGGCATTACCGTCCGATCTCTCCGAACTGGCCGCCTGCTGCGCCCTTTTCGTGCCCGGCGACCCGGCACGTTCCGGCACCGTCGCCTTCTGGCGCCCGGATGGCGTCGCCCCGCCGTTCGTCGCGTCGGGGTCGGTCGAGGACCTGATCGTGGTGCTGTCCGGCGGCGCGGGGGTCGAGCGGGTGAGCGTGCCGGCCGTCCTGCTGCCCGTGCGGTCCGCGCTGCCGGTCCTCACGCGCGTGCGTGCCCTGCCGCATGCCGACCGCGCGACCGCCTTCTGGGGCACGGCGAGTGTGTTCGCCCTGCACTTCCTCGCTCGCGGACTGATGTTGCCCGGCCTGTCCACGGGCGACCACGACGCCTGGCGCGTGGGTCCACTGGGGACGGAGGACGTGGAGCGCGTCCGTCGGCTGGCCGCCGCCATGCCGCCCGAGGCCCACGCCGTGCCGGTGGACGGACCCGGATCGCTGCGGCTGCCCGATCCCGAACAGCTGTTGCGCGCCTTCCTGGACGCCGTCGCCGACACCCTGCCCCGCACACCCGCCGCGCCGCTGGCGGCCGGCGGCCCCGCGTATGCGGCACAGGAGCCGCAGTTCCTGCCCGAGCAGCGGGCGTGGGCCGGAGATGTCGCCGCGGGCCACGACGCGGGCGTGCGGCTCTCCCTGCGGGTCGAGGTGCCGGGTCTTGCCGCCGAGGCGCAGAACGAAGCCGCGCCGGCGTTCCGGGCCGTGCTGCAGGTGCACAGCGTCGGCGACCCGGCGCTCGTCGCGGATGCCACGGAGGTGTGGAAGAGCTCCGGCGCGGTGGGCGAGGGCTCGAGCGCGGCACTCGCGGGCTTCGGCCCCCGTGCGCGGTTGGACGCCCTGCTCGCGCTCCGCCGGGCGGCACGGGCCTGGCCGCCGCTCATGCCACTGCTCTCGGCAGCCGTCCCCGATGCCGTGGAACTCGCCGCCGAGGAGGTCACCGAACTCCTCGGCGAGGGCACGCGCGCACTCGCCGGTGCCGGAGTGGAGGTGCACTGGCCGAAGGAACTGGCCCACCAGCTGACCGCACGCGCGGTGGTGGGTCCGCCGGGCGACGCGGAGGGACCGGCCAAGGTCTCGTCGGACACCCCGTCGTTCCTGTCCGCCGACGCCCTGCTCACCTTCAACTGGCGGTTCTCCCTCGGCGATCAGCAGCTCACGCGCGAGGAACTGGACCGTCTCGCCGAGGCCGACCGACCCGTGGTTCGGCTGCGCGACCAGTGGGTCCTCGTCGATCCCGTGGAAATGCGCCGGGCCCGCGCCCAGCAGGACCGCAAGGTGACGCCCGTGGACGCGCTCAGCGCCGCGCTGACGGGCTCGGCGGAGGTCGACGGGAACTCCGTCGCCGTACACGCCACGGGCTGGCTGGCGGCCCTGCGGGAGCGCCTCGCGGACCCCGAGGCGCAGGAACCGGTCGGCCGGCCCGCCGCGCTCGACGCCACCCTGCGGGACTACCAGCTCCGCGGGCTGAGCTGGCTGGTCCGGATGACGTCGCTGGGCCTGGGCTGCTGTCTGGCCGACGACATGGGACTCGGCAAGACGATCACCCTGATCGCGCTGCATCTGCACCGGCAGACGGAACCGACGTCCACCGGCCCCACGCTCGTGGTGTGTCCGACCTCCCTGATGGGCAACTGGCAGCGGGAGATCGAAAGGTTCGCGCCGGGCACGCCCGTACGCCGCTTCCACGGGGCGCGCCGCAGCCTGGAAGCCCCTGCCGACGGGGAGTTCGTGCTCACCACGTACGGCACGATGCGGCTGGACGCGGAGCGGCTCGCCGAGGTTCCGTGGGGCATGGTGGTGGCGGACGAGGCCCAGCATGTGAAGAACCCATACTCGGAGTCCGCCCGCCGACTGCGGTCCATCGGGGCACGCGCACGCGTGGCGCTCACCGGCACCCCGGTCGAGAACAACCTCTCGGAACTGTGGGCGATCCTCGACTGGACGACGCCGGGCCTGCTCGGCCGCCTCGGCACCTTCCGCACACGGTACGCGCAAGCCGTCGAGGGCGGTCGGGACCCTCAGGCCGCCGAGCGGCTGACCCGCCTGGTGCGGCCCTTCCTGCTGCGTCGCCGCAAGGCGGATCCGGGGATCGCCCCGGAACTGCCTCCGAAGACCGAGACCGACCGTGCCGTGCCGCTCACCAGGGAACAGGCCGGGCTCTACGAGGCCGTGGTGCGTGAGACGCTCGCGGAGATCTCCGGCGCGGACAGGATGGCGCGCCGCGGGATGATCGTGAAGCTGCTGACGGGCTTGAAGCAGATCTGCAACCACCCGGCCCAGTACCTGAAGGAGGACCGGCCGAGGATCGCCGGGCGCTCCGGAAAGCTGGAGCTCCTGGACGAACTCCTGGACACCATTCTCGCCGAGGGGGCGTGCGTTCTGGTCTTCACGCAGTACGTGCGGATGGCGCGGCTCATCGAACGGCACCTGTCGGACCGTGGAGTGGCCTCGCAGTTCCTGCACGGCGGAACCCCCGTCCCCGCGCGCGAGGCGATGGTGCGGCGCTTCCAGGAGGGGGAGGTTCCCGTGTTCCTGCTGTCGTTGAAGGCCGCGGGTACGGGTCTGAACCTCACCCGGGCGGAGCACGTGGTGCACTACGACCGCTGGTGGAACCCCGCTGTCGAGGCGCAGGCGACCGACCGGGCGTACCGCATCGGCCAGACCCGCCCCGTACAGGTGCACCGACTGATCACGGAGGGAACCATCGAGGACCGCATCGCCGACATGCTGACCCGCAAGAGAGAGCTGGCCGACGCCGTGCTGGGGGCCGGAGAGACGGCACTCACGGAACTGACGGACACGGAACTGTCCGACCTGGTCGAGCTGCGAGAGGGTGGACGATGAGCGGGGCCACCGAGTACGACGACATGGAGCGCACGTTCGCTGCGCTGCCGCCCGCGGACGGGCGGGGCTTCGCGCAGACGTGGTGGGGGCGGGCCTGGCTGAAGGCCCTGGAGGACACCGCTCTGGACTCGGAACAGGTGAAGGCGGGCCGCAGGCTCGCGCGCGCGGGAGCGGTGGGCGCGGTGTCGGTACGCCCGGGACGCGTCACGGCCGTCGTGAAGGACCGTGACGGTACGGCGCACCGGGCCGACGTCCTGCTCGGGGAGTTGTCCGGCGAGCAGTGGAATCGGTTTGTCGACATGACAGTCGAGCGGGCGGGCCATGTCGCGGCACTGCTGGACCGGGAGATGCCGTCGCACCTGGTCGAGGACGCGGCAGCGGCCGGGGTCGAGCTGCTGCCGGGCATGGGAGACCTGGAACCCGAGTGCGACTGCGGCGCCTGGGACCACTGTGGGCACACGACGGCTCTGTGCCTCCAGGTGGCCCGCCTGCTGGACCAGGATCCCTTCCTGCTGATCCTGATGCGGGGACGCGCCGAACGCTCCCTGCTGGACGCCCTCCAGGAGCACAGCGCCGGGCCCAGCCGGGAGCCGGAAGGGGAGACCGCTGAGCCGGCGACGACGGATGCCGCAGAGGCGTACGCGGCCGGGGACATCCTGCCGCCGCTGCCCGGCCTGCCCGAACTCCCCGCAGGGCCCGGCCTACCGCCGTCCCTGAACACGGAGGCTCCGCCCGCGCCCGGAGTCGATCCGGCAGCTCTGGAGTTCCTGGCCGCCCGGACCGCGGTGGAGGCGCACCGTCTGCTCGTCGACGCGCTCAGCGAGGGGCCGGAACCCGGCGGGGCGGAAGCGGAGTTGACGGTGGCCCAGGACGCCGTCCGCCTGGCCGCGGGCGCCCCCGCGCCGTCCGTCGCGGACCGGCTCGCCGTCGGGTCCGGACGCACCGCCGAACAACTGGACGCGGCCGTGCGGGCCTGGCGTTACGGAGGTGCGGCCGCGGTGTCCGTGTACGAGGAGGAGTGGGCCGTGGAAGGGGAAACACTCGCACGCGCGCGTGCCGCCCTGGACTCGGCCTGGGACGACGACGAACGGCCGACGCTACGGGCCACGGGCAACCGCTGGACCGCTGTCGGCACACCGGGCCAACTGCGCCTGGGGCAGGACGGCCGCTGGTGGCCGTACCAGAGGGAACGCGGGCGTTGGGTGCCGGCGGGAGGTGCCACCCAGGACCCCGCGACGGCACTGGCGTCGATCGGAGCCGACGGAGCCGACGGAGCCAATGGAGGAGGAGAAGAGGGGGAGGGAGGAGACGAGGGACTCCTGAACCTTCCGGGCCTTGTCAAGAGCCTCCTGCCGGGCCTTGTGGAGCAGCCTCCTTGAGAGCGGCCCGCCGAAGTTGATCCTCGGTTGCGGCAGGACGGACGTACGGGCGGCTACCGCACGGCACCTGATGTCAGGGGCCCCGCCGACTAGGGAAGTTGGTCGGCCAGTGACGGGATCAGCGATTCGAGGCCACTCGGAAGGTCGCTCGGAAAGCCGCTCGGCAACTCGGTCGGGAACCTCGACGGCAGGTCGCTGGGCACCTCGGTCGGCAGGCTGAAGGAGGGTGCGGGGGAACGGCTCGTGCCGGCGCTGCTCTCGGGCGGCGGTTTCTTGTCCGGCGAGCCGTCGCCATCCGCCGCCATGAGGGCGACCACGGCCACGGCCACGGCCACCACGAGCACGGCCAGCAGGATGTAGAGCGGGCTGCGGCGCCTTTTCGGACCGCCCCGATCACCGGTCGGGCTCATCGGCTGAGTCGGATACGGGCCGCCGTACGGAGGCGGCCCGTCGTGGCCGTACACCTGAGGGGGTGTTCCGGGAGGTGGTCCGGGCGGTGGCCCAGGAGGTGGTCCGGGCGGTGGTCCGAAACCGCCGCCCTGCGGCGGGGTGTCATCCGGTCGTCCGGGCGGCTGAGGAGGTACCGGCGGCATGCCCATACCGTCCAGAGTCACCCGGAGCCGGTCATGTCGCGACCCCTGCACGGAAGTTGGTACGGGCTCATGCCAGGGACCGCATGATTCCGGAACATTCCGTGCGGGGCGCCCCACAGGCGCCTCGAAGGTCACTTGTCGAACGAGTGCACGCGTGCGTGCATGCGTTCAGCCGCGGGCTCCCAGCAGGTGGTCCATCGCCAGCTGGTCGAGCCGCTCGAAGGCCATCCCGCGCGCGGCGGCCGTCTCGACGTCGAACTCCTCGAAGGCCGAACGGTCCGCGAGCAGTGCCTTGAGGCCGTCGGCAGCGGTGGGCTGTGCCAGTTCGTCCAAACGCGAGGCGCGCAGGGCTTCCTGGACCTCCGGGTCCGCGCGGAAGGCGGCCGCGCGGTCCTTGAGGATGAGGTAGTTGCGCATGCAGCCGGCGGCCGACGCCCACACGCCGTCCAGGTCCTCGGTACGCGGCGGCTTGAAGTCGAAGTGGCGCGGGCCCTCGTAACCGGCGCTCTCCAGGAGGTCGACGAGCCAGAAGGCGGCACGCAGGTCGCCGGCGCCGAAGCGCAGGTCCTGGTCGTACTTGATGCCGGACTGGCCGTTGAGGTCGATGTGGAAGAGCTTGCCCGCCCACAGGGCCTGCGCGATGCCGTGCGGGAAGTTCAGCCCGGCCATCTGCTCGTGGCCCACCTCGGGGTTGACGCCGTACAGCTCGGGGCGCTCCAGGCGCTCGATGAACGCAAGGGCGTGGCCGACGGTGGGCAGCAGGATGTCGCCGCGCGGCTCGTTGGGCTTGGGCTCGATCGCGAACCGCAGGTCGTAGCCCTGGTCGGTGACGTACTCGCCAAGGAGGTCGAAGGCCTCCTTCATGCGGTCGAGGGCGACGCGTACGTCCTTGGCTCCGCCGGACTCGGCGCCCTCCCGGCCGCCCCACGCGACGTAGGTCCTGGCGCCGAGCTCGGCCGCAAGGTCGATGTTGCGGATCGTCTTGCGCAGGGCGTAGCGGCGCACGTCGCGGTCGTTGGCGGTGAACGCGCCGTCCTTGAAGACGGGGTGTGTGAAGAGGTTCGTGGTGGCCATCGGCACTTTCATGCCGGTCGCGTCGAGCGCCTCGCGGAAACGCTTGATGTGCGCCTCGCGCTCGGTGTCGGAGGACCCGAACGGGATCAGGTCGTCGTCGTGGAAGGTCACGCCGTGCGCGCCGAGCTCGGCCAGGCGCTGTACCGACTCGACCGGGTCGAGGGCCCGGCGGGTGGCGTCGCCGAACGGATCCCTTCCCTGCCAGCCGACGGTCCACAGGCCGAAGGTGAACCTGTCCTCGGGGGTGGGCTGGTAGTTCATGCCGCGGCTCCTTGCGTGCTGGATCTATTTCGTCATGGCCGTTTACAAATTAGTATGCGAACGCATCTCTGGGAAGACAGACCCCGCAGAGCCGCGGAAAAACTTAGGAGAGCCCGATGTCAGCAGCCGAGGGTCCGCTCGTCGTCGGTGTGGACACGTCCACACAGTCCACCAAGGCCCTGGTCGTCGACGCGTCGACCGGTCGGGTGGTGGCGAGCGGGCAGGCACCGCACACCGTGACCTCCGGGGCCGGCCGCGAGAGCGACCCGCGCCAGTGGTGGGACGCCCTGTGCGAAGCCCTGCGCCAGTGCGGGGACGCGGCGCGCGAGGCGGCCGCGGTCTCGATCGGCGGGCAGCAGCACGGCCTGGTCACACTCGACGCGCAGGGCGAGCCGGTGCGTCCGGCCCTGCTGTGGAACGACGTTCGCTCGGCGCCACAGGCCCGTCGGCTCACCGAGGAACTGGGCGGCGCGAAGTTCTGGGCCGAACGCACCGGATCCGTCCCGGCCGCGTCGTTCACCGTCACCAAGTGGGCGTGGCTGGCCGAGAACGAGCCGGAGGCCCTGCGCACCGTGAAGGCCGTACGGCTGCCCCACGACTACCTCACCGAGCGGCTCACCGGCCAGGGCACCACCGACCGGGGCGACGTCTCCGGGACCGGCTGGTGGGCATCGGCGACGGAGTCGTACGACACCGAGATCCTCGCCCACGTGGGGCTCGACCCGGCGCTGCTGCCCCGCGTGGTCCGCCCGGGCGAGGTGGCCGGGACCGTGCGCGACAGCCATGACCTGCCGTTCGCCAAGGGAACCCTGGTCGCCCCCGGTACCGGCGACAACGCCGCCGCCGCGCTCGGCCTGGGCCTGCGTCCCGGCACCGCGGTGATGAGCCTCGGTACCTCGGGCACGGTCTACGCGGTGTCGAAGCGGCGCCCCACCGACCCGACCGGCACGGTGGCGGGCTTCGCCGACGCGCACGGCGACTGGCTGCCACTGGCATGCACTCTGAACTGCACACTCGCCGTCGACCGCATCGCCACCCTCGTGGGCCTCGACCGCGAGGCCGTGGAACCCACCTCCGACGTCACCCTGCTCCCCTACCTGGACGGCGAGCGCACCCCGAACCTGCCGAACGCCTCGGGCCTGCTGCACGGGCTGCGCCACGACACCACCGGCGGCCAGCTGCTGCAGGCCGCGTACGACGGCGCCGTCCACGCACTGCTCGGCGCGCTCGACCTGGTCCTCGACGAGGACGCCGACCGCTCGACCCCGCTGCTCCTGATCGGCGGCGGCGCCCGGGGCACGGCATGGCAGCAGACCGTGCGTCGGCTGTCCGGGCGCCCCGTCCAGGTGCCCGAGGCCAAGGAACTGGTGGCGCTCGGCGCGGCGGCCCAGGCGGCCGGCCTGCTGACCGGCGAGGACCCGGCCGCGGTCGCCCGGCGCTGGAACACGGCCACCGGGCCCGTGCTCGACGCCGTGGAGCGGGACCAGGCGGCGCTGGAAAGGATCTCCGGGGTACTCTCCGACGCGGCCCCGCTGCTGGAGCGAGGGACGGACCCGAGCTGACGGACACCCCGCGCGGCACGCCCGTGGACCGATCACCGGACACCGACCGAGGACGGACGGAGGCATGACCGCACCGCTGCATGAGCCTCACCCATCCGGCCCCGGCCGGGCGCTGCCCGACACCCAGCAGGGCATGCGCCGCCGCAACCTGGCCCGGGTGATGCACGCCGTCAGCGCCGAGGGACCGCTGTCCCGGGCCGGCGTCGCCTCGCACATCGGCCTCACCCGTGCCGCGGTGTCGAGCCTCGTCGACGAGCTGATCCGCTCGGGACTGCTGGAGGAACTGGGCCCCGAGCGGCCCGGCCGGGTGGGCAGACCCGGATCGGCGCTCGCCGTCAGCGGCCACGGACCCGCGGGGATCGGCGCCGAGATCGGTGTCGACCATCTGGCGGTGTGCGCGGTCGATCTGCGCGGGCAGGTGCGGTCCAGGGCCGTGCGGTACGGCACGAACCGGGGCCGCTCCTGCGAACCGGTGATCGTGGAGCTCACCGGACTGGTGCGCCAGGTCGTCGCCGAGGCGGAGAGCGAGGGGCTGTGGCCGGCGGGGCTGGCCGTGGCGGTGCCCGGGCTGGTGGCGCGCGACGCCCGGACCGTCGTACGCGCCCCGAACCTCGACTGGCACGACACGGATCTCGGCGCCCTGCTGCCCGCCGAGTTCACCGCGACCGTGGGCAACGAGGCCAACTTCGGTGCCCTCGCCGAGCTCTGGCTCGGCGAGGGCACCCCTCGCGACTTCCTGCACGTGTCCGCGGAGATCGGCATCGGCGCGGCGGTCGTGGTGGACGGGCGACTCCTGCGCGGGACCCGTGGTTTCGCGGGCGAGCTCGGTCATGTGCCGGTCCACCCGGACGGGCCTGGCTGCCCGTGCGGCGGGCGCGGATGTCTGGAGCAGTACGCCGGTGAGGAAGCCGTGCTGCGGGCGGCCGGTCTGGAGCCGGGCGAGGACCGGGTCGGGTTGCTCGCGCGGCGGGCCACGGACGGCGACGAGAACGTACGGCAGGCCCTGCGCGGCGCGGGAGAGGCGCTCGGGATCGCACTGACCGGCGCGGTCAATCTGCTGGACCCGCAGGCCGTCGTACTCGGCGGCGCGCTCGCGGGCCTCGCGCCCTGGTTGCTGCCGTCCCTCCGTGACGAGTTGGCCCGGCGCACGGCGGGGCCCGCCTGTCCGGTGTCCGTGTCCCTGCTGGGCTCCGAGGGGCCGTTGCTGGGGGCCGCGCACTCGGTGGTCCGGGCTGTGCTCGACGATCCGGCGTCCGTGGCGGAACGGGTCGAACGGGCCTGAGCACGAACAGGAGCGGGCCTTGACCTCGAGCCGCAAGCGGCCCGACCGCTCACAGGAGCGCGCCTCACCGCGAACGGGAGCGGGCCTGACCTCCGGTCAGGCGTCGTCCGCACCGTGAGCAGAAGCGGGGCTGACACCGGCCAGGAGCCGGCCTCACCGTGAACGGAAGCGGGGCTGACCACCGGACAGGAGCCGACCGCACCATGAACGAAAGGGGCCGACCTCCGATCAGGACGGGCCGGAACCCCGAGAGGAACGGCCGGAACCCAGGCCGCGAACGGGCCCGGGGCACGGGGCACGGGGCACGGGGCACAGGGCACAGGGCACAGGGCACGGGGCACGGGGCAAACCCAACTCCCAAGCACCTCGCCCCGGGGGCTTTCACTCGTCCAGGCGAGTGAGTTATCCACAATCGGGCCGCCGTCCACCGAAGCGCATGGCTCCCTACTGCGCACCCCGCCGGCGCCGTACCGTGATCCACGCGAGGCGCAGCCCTCGTGAGCGGCGGGTGTGCGGCGACGTCCCGGGAACAGAGCCGAGACCGCCCGCCGCCCTCCACGCCCGCGTTCACCTCGACCGACCGCCGTCCACCGGCCTTGAGCAGAACGGAGCCGTGCAGCTATGAACGACCCCCGCCCCCGCGACCCCCGGATCCTGACTGTGCGCCCCGAACCTGACCAGTACGCCTGGACGTTCGGCGGCGCGCCTCCCGTGGCACGGATCGCCCCCGGCACGGTCCTCGACCTGTACACGGAGGACTGCTTCGCCGGACGGGTGCGGTCCGAGAAGGACCTGGTGTCCGAGGTGTGCCAGTTCCCGTTCCTGAACCCTCAGACCGGTCCCTTCCACGTGGAGGGCGCGGAGCCCGGCGACACGCTCGCCGTGCACTTCGTGTCGATCGAACCGGCCCGGGACTGGGCCGCGTCCACCACGGTCCCGCTGTTCGGCGCCCTCACCTCCACGCACACCACGGCCACGCTGCAGCCCCCGCTCCCCGAGACCGTCTGGATCTGGCAGCTCGACCGGGCCCGCCGCACCGCGTTGTTCCGCGCCCACGACAGCGACATCGAGGTGGAGCTGCCGATGGACCCCATGCACGGCACGGTGGGCGTGGCTCCCGCCAACCTGGAGGTACGTTCGGCGCTGGTGCCCGACGCGCACGGCGGGAACATGGACACACCCGAGATGCGGGCCGGGGTGACCTGCTATCTCGGGGTGAACGTGGAGGGTGCCCTCCTCAGCCTGGGTGACGGGCACGCCCGGCAGGGCGAGGGAGAGACCTGTGGCGTGGCCGTCGAGTGTGCGATGAACACCGTGGTGATCGTCGAGCTGCTCAAGGGGCTCGCCACTCCCTGGCCGCGCATCGAGTCGGACACGCACATCATCTCGACGGGTTCGGCACGCCCGTTGGAGGACGCGTTCCGGATATCGCAGCTCGACCTGGTGCGGTGGCTGACACGCGACTACGGGTTCAGCGAGCTGGACGCATACCAGTTCGCGACGCAGGTCGTGGAGTCTCCGTTGGCCAACGTGTGCGACACCAACTACACCTGCGTGGCCAAGATCCGCAAGGAATGGCTGCCCGAGCGCGAGACTCACCGAGGCATGCACGCCCGGCTTCGGGAGACAGCGGCGACGCTACGAGGCTGAGCGCCGCCTCGCCCACGGCCGAACCCCACCCCCACGGCGAAACCCCCCCACCATCGAAAGGCACTCCCCCATGGAACGGGCAAGAGCCCATCCCAGCAGACGACGGCTGTTGCAGGGCGCCGTCCTCGCCGCCGTACCGTCCACCTTGCTGCCCCAGGCACTCGCCCGGGCGCAGGCCCGGGCCGTCGACTATCCCCCGGTCGAATGGCGGCCGGCCGTCACCTCCAACTACACGGCGTCCGACCGCCCCGACTCCTATCCCGTCGACTACGTCGTCATCCATGTCACCGAGGAGACGTACGACGACACGCTGGCCATCTTCACCAACCCGCAGAAGCAGGTGTCCGCGCACTACCTCGTCCGATCGGCCGACGGGCACATCGCGCAGTGCGTCCGCGAGGCCGACGTCGCCTGGCACGCGGGGAACTGGGACTACAACACCCGCAGCATCGGCATCGAGCACGAGGGCTGGGTGGACCGGCCCGCTTACTTCACCGACGCGCTGTACGAGCAGTCGGCGAAACTCACGGCCGCGATCTGCGGAGAGTACGGCATCCCCAAGGACCGGGCGCACATCATCGGGCACTACGAGGTACCGGGCTCGGACCACACCGATCCGGGGCCGAACTGGGACTGGACGCGCTTCATAAGGCTGGTCGACGTCGCCTGACCGAGGACGAGGACGAGGCCGCGAGAGCTGCGGAACCCCTGGCGGCCTCGGCCAACTGTTCGGATGATCGCGGTCCAAACGGTTGTCGGGGCACGTAGCCGGGGTGACGATGTCGATCTGCTGGACCGTCCGGAGGCGGCGGTCCGCGCCTACCGCGAAGGGGTCGGCATACCGTTCCAGGCCGCGGCCCTGCGCTGGGGTCCCGGCGTGCCCCCGCAGTGGCAGCGCACCGAGAAGTGGCACCGCGACGCGAGCAAGAGCAGTGGTTTCGAGCGCCGTGCGACCGAGGACACCGGTGCCGACGTCGGGGACGACCCGGTGCTCGGTGAGTTCCACCGCTTCCATCTGCCGTACTCCACAAAACCGCGCGAGCACCGGCTGGCGGTATGAGCCGTGCCGCCGGGCTGGGTGCGGGCCGCGTCGCTCGGAAGAGAACAGACGACAGCCCTGTCAGTTTCTCCGAGGGCGGAGCACGCAGAACTCGTTGCCCTCGGGGTCGGCCAGAACGATCCACGGCTCGTCGCGCTGGCCGATGTCGACATGCCCGTTGTCCCAGCCTCCCGGTAGCCCCGATCGCAACCGAGCGAAGTCGGCTGAAGAAGGTGGCCTACGGCCACAAGTCCGGGCACCGGGTGCGAGTCCGTGCGCAGTTCGTCCCGCACGCGGCGTCGGCTGTCCCGTCGGCAGACCACCCGCGAGCCCGGCGTCGCCCGCACGCGTGGGCCGCCCCGACCCGCAACTCCGGTCCCGATTGCCTGATGGCCTGCAAGATCCGCCCACAGCTGTCCCGCGATCCGGCGTGGCGGTCACGGCCGGGCAGTTGCTCGGCAGCGACACCCTGGCCCGTGTCGAGGAGCTGAGCGGCCGCCGCTGTCTCACGCGGTCCTGATACGGCCGCCGGGCCGGACTCTGGCGGCGGCAACCGCCCTACGGCTGCGGAGCGCCACCACACCTGTCCGGTTCTGACAGGTCACCGAGCAGAAACGGCGTCGGCCGCGGGTGACTGGTCGATGCAAAACGTCGGCGCAGTGGCCGGCGGTGCAGATGCCGATGTACGCGAACCCGTGGGCGGTGAGGTACTGGCGGAGACGCCGATCCGCAGCTGGCAGGTCCGCGCCGTTCTCCATCGCCTGCACGTCTCCCCCTGCGCACGGTCACCTGTACGTGACGCCGTCCGCTGCACCCCGGCCGATCTCCGGACCCGGGTATCCGTCCAGCAATGCAGAGGAACACACCGCCCGGCGGTCCGGGAAGCGGGCTCAGCCGCCGCGCCGCACCCGGGCCGCCCTGCGGGCCTCCGCGAGCTCGCGGGCCTCACCGCTCTTGCGGGACGACCTGCCACCCGAGCCGCCCTTCGCGTCCTTGGTGCTGCCCAGGCCGCGGAACGGGGCGTTGTGGTTCTTGGGGCGCGGTACGGCCGGCCCGCCGTCGAGAGGCTTCCCGGAGGGGGTTTTGGCGCCGGTGATCCGGCTCAGCTCCGCCTCGCCGGACCGCACTTTGGTGACCTTGGGGGCGACGTCGGCGTCCGCCATGACCTGGCTCGTCTCGCGACGCTGTCCCGACAGGACGAGTGTCACGACGGTGCCGGAGCGGCCGGCCCGGGCCGTGCGGCCCGCGCGGTGGAGGTAGTCCTTCGGGTCGGTGGCCGGGTCGACGTTGACCACGAGGTCGAGGTCGTCGACGTGCAGGCCGCGTGCGGCGACGTTCGTCGCCACCAGTGAGGTGACCTGCCCGTTCTTGAACTGGGCCAGGGTCCGCGTGCGCTGCGGCTGGGACTTCCCGCTGTGCAGGGCGGCGGCGGCCACGCCGTTGGCCCTCAGGTGCCGCGTGAGCTGGTCGACGCCGTGCTTGGTGTCCAGGAACAGCAGGACGCGGCCGTCCCGGGCGGCGATCTCCGTGGTCACGGCGTACCGGTCCGGGCCGTGGACGACGAAGACGTGGTGCTCGATCGAGGAGACCGCGCTGGACGAGGGGTCCACGGAGTGGACGGCGGGGTCGCGCAGGTAGCCCCGCACCAGCTGGTCGACGTCGCGGTCGAGGGTGGCGGAGAACAACATGCGCTGCCCGTCGGGACGCACCTGGTCCAGGATCTCGGTGACTTGCGGCAGGAACCCCATGTCGCACATCTGGTCGGCCTCGTCGAGGACCGTGATGCGCACCCGTCCCAGTCGGCAGGCCTTGCGTTCGATGAGGTCGTGCAGTCGCCCGGGGGTCGCGACGACGATCTCGGCGCCGTCCCGCATCGCGGCGGCCTGCCGTCCGATGGACACTCCGCCCACCACGGTCGCGAGCCGCAGCCGCAGCGCCTCGGCGTACGGGGTGAGCGCCTCACCGACCTGCTGCGCCAGCTCCCTGGTGGGCACCAGAACGAGCGCCAGCGGCTCTTTGGGCTGCGCGCGCCGCCCGGCCGTCCGGGCGAGCATCCCCAGGCCGAAGGCGAGCGTCTTGCCGGATCCTGTGCGGCCCCGGCCCAGGACGTCCCGTCCCGCGAGCGCGTTCGGCAGTGTCGCCGCCTGGACGGGGAAGGGCACGGTCACACCGTGCTCGTCGAGCGCCCGCAGAAGCTCGGCCGGCAGCCCCAGCTGTGTAAAGGACGCCGCCGTGGCCGATGCCGACGTGGCGCCCGACACCTCGGACACATCGTCCTGCTGCCGGGCACCGGCGCGTGCTGGTTCGCTCACAAGAAGCCTTCCTCCGAAGGGACCGTACCGAGGAAGGCGCGGCGGGGACGCGGCCACCAGCCAGGGGCACCGAACGGAGCACCGACACAGCGACGTTGCAAACGCCCAACGTTAGCACGGGGCACCGCGGCAGGGCCCTTCTGTGGCTGTGCCGCTGAGCCGGGGACGACAGCCGGACCTGCCTGTGCGGATTGCCTCGACGCGCCTGGACCACAAGGCCTCCGCCAGGGAGAACGGCCCTGCCCTGGACCTTCTGGATGCCAGAAGACGCTTCGAACAACCTGCGCCATGTGGTGCCACGGGGACATTCCCGCACGGCACTTAGGGCCCTTCTGCTGGATCTTCGTGGGAGAAGGAGCGGCGTTCGGTGCGTGTGAGCGTGCGTGCCGGGCGTCGCGACGCCGCGGAGATCCATCAGAAGGGCCTAGCTGCCTGTGTCCCTGAACCGGCGGTCACCGGAACGACGTCCCCGAATCCGTCGTCGCCTGGCTTCACGGCCCCCGCCGCCTATGGACCACGGATCCACCCGGCTTTCCGACAGGCCCCCCGGCATCGCGTCAGCGGACGTCTGGCCGAGTTCTGCAACGCCTTCGCGCTGGGCGACGAGGCATACCTGGGGCCTGCCGACGAGCTGTTCCCCCGCGCCGGGGCCGCCTCGATGAATTTCGCCTGCTCCGGCGCGTGCTCGTCGTCCCAGGGGCGTGTGGATGGGCCCTGGTGCCGGGACGGGCTGTCGCCCCGGCACCGGCGCGTCACTCCTCGTCGCGCAGCCGTGCCGCCAGGGAGATCAGCGGCTCGGTCTCCTCGGTGTGGCCCAAGGCGGTCAGGCGGGAGACCGCCGTGTCGAGACGGGTGAGGGCGGGAGCGGGGCGTTCCAGGTAGATGCCCTCCACGGCACCGGCGAGGCGGACGCACTCGGCCCACTCGCCGGCGCGGTCGTCGTCCCTTCCCGGCTCGCCGAGCAGAGCGAGGGCCCTCTCCAGGGCGGCCAGGGCATCCTCGTACTCGCCCGCGTAGGCGTTGACCCGTCCGTGTTCGTAGGCCAGAGCGGTCTCCAGGGAGCGCCCGTGCGCCTCGTGTGCGGCGGCGCGGGCCTCGTCGGCGATCCGGCCGGCGTCGGCGAGGAAGGCGAGGGCGTCGGCCAGGCCGTCGGGGCCCTGTTGCTGAGCCTGGAGACGGGCGAGTTCACGCAGGCAGTTGCTGAGCTGTTCGTAGCGCGGAGCCCGGGCGTGGGCGGCGAGCGCCTGGTCCGCTGCGTCGCGGGCCCGGCCGAACTCGCCGGACTCGCCGAGGAGTACGGCCGTCTCCGCGGCGATCGAGGCGTGGCTTCCCGGGTCGTCGTCCCAGCCGGCCGACTCGGCCGCGAGGGCGACGAACTCCGCCGTGGCGGACTTGAGGTCCTCCCCCGCATGCAGCGCGCGGGCGCGGATCAGGCGCAGCTGAGCGACGAGCCGGTCGTCCACCTCTCCGGCTGCGACGTCCGGTTCCGCCAGCAGGGAGTCGAGCAGAGCGATGCTGTCCTCGACGTGACCGAGGTCGAGGCTGAGCTGGGCCGCGTTGCTGTAGGAGCAGAAAGCGTCCGTTCGGCTGCCGCGGCGAAGCTCCAGTTCCGCGGAGCGCGTCAGGTGCCGCAGGGCCTCGTCGGGGCGGCCCAGGTGCATGCAGGCCTCGGCCAGATCACCGTGAAGGCGGGCGGTGTCGACCGTGTCGGCCGGCCAGTCGGCGGCCAGACGCAGGCCCTCGCTGAGGTTCTGGTAGGCGGCCTCGGCGTCCCGGAGGCCGAGTTGGAGCCGGCCGCGCAGGCCGAGTGTGCGGGGCTGGTGCCAGGCGGGGCCGTGCGCCTTCAGCCGGTCGAGGATGGCGTCGATCTCGGTGACCGCGGCGGGCAGGTCGCCGGAGATGGCGTACGCGCTGGCCCGCAGCAGCAGGGCGCCGGAGATCTGCCCGACGAGGTCGTGGCGGGTCGCGAACGCGTGCAGCACGTCCACCTCGGCGAGGACCGGCGCGACGTGCTCCTCGCTGCCCGACGTCTGCAGGCGCAGGCCGAGCGCGGTGGCCCGCAGCCGCAGCAGGCGGGCCTCCTGGAACGGGGCGAGGCCGGGGGTCTCCTCGTGCAGGCGGACCATGGACGCGTGGGCGGCGGTCAGTGCGGCGGCCTTCGCCGCCGCTCCGTCGGTGCCCTGTGTGGGGATCTCGGAGGTGGCGAGCAGGGCGCAGGCGCGGGCGAGCGCCGCGTGGCCCGGCGCTCCGGCGTCGTCGTACAGGGCCGCGGCCTCCTCGTGGAGGGCGGCGGCCTCGGCGTACTCGTCCTTCTCGCCCGCCCGGTTCGCCTCGTCGGCCAGCAGGTCCGCGCGCAGGTGTACGAGCGGGCCCACGGCCGGGTCGTCGGGGTGGGTGTAGCCGCGGGCGGCGACGAGCGTGCGCAGCCGCGCCCAGCAGGCCCGTGAGTCCGGGTGCCCCTGTTCGTCCAGCTCCCTTGCCTGGAGGATGAGTTCGGGCAGCGAGTCGGGGACGGCGGCGTCTGTACGGGATGCGGGCGCGGCAACCGGTGCGGCCGGGGCCACGTCCTCGATGCTTCGGGTGCGCAGGGTCAGTTCCAGTGCGTCCAGGAGTGGGGCACGGTCGAGGCGGGCCTTGCGGCGGTCGGTGTGGGCCGCGGTGCCGTTGCGGGCGTCGAAGCGGGCGGCGAGGTCGTCGGCTCGGCCCCGCACCTCGGCGCGCAGGCCGGCCACCGTCCAGGTACGGCCCGCGTACCCGGCGGCGGGCAGGTCACCGTGGCCGAGGAGCTCGACGCGCTGGAGGAGGACCTCCACGCCGGTGAGGAAGCCGAGCTGGTCCAGCGGCGAGTCGACCTCGTCGAACAGGCTCCGGTTCTCGGCGAGCAGTTCCAGGCCGCGAGCCTCGTTGCCGGTCAGCGCGCAGAACTCCAGGTGCCTGCCGACCTCCTGGGACATCGAGGGGTTGCGGCGGCTGCTGCGGTAGCCGGCGAGGTGCAGTTCGCGGGCCCGGTCGGTGCGGCCTGTGCGCAGCAGGGGCAGCAGCGCGTACGAGACGGAGCGAGCCGGCTCCTCCTGACAGGATTCCTTCCCGGCCAGGACGGGCTCCCAGGTGCGCAGCGCCCGCTCGTCGTCGCCCGCCGCGAGGTGGTACAGGGCGCGCTCGCAGGTCTCGCAGGCCTCGCAGTCGCTGAGCCGGGTGCGGGTGCGGCCCGCCCACAGCTCGTAGGCGGCAGTGGTGTCCTCGCCGACGTGGGCGGCGACCTGGTACGCCTGTCCGTAGTAGGGCTGGAGGCCGAGGCCGGCCTTCTCGTACCGGTCGCGCATCTCCGTCAGCCACTGGCGCAGGCTGACCAGCGGTATCTCGGGAAGCTGGCGCAGGGCGTGGGCCACCCACTTGAACCGCCAGAACAGCATGTGGCGCAGGCGCTCGTCGAAGACGTCGGGCTGCTCGTCGAAGAGGGTGAGCAGGCGGGCGAAGACGACGGGCGACTTCCGGGGTTCGGAGCCGTAGGTGTACGCCTCCTGGAGTTCGAGGAGCGCGTGGACGAGGGGCACGGGTTCCGCGAACTGCTCGGCGGCGTCGACGAGTTCCTCGGCGGTGACGGTGCGGGTGCGGCCGTAGGGGCGCCGGTCGTTCTCCTGGAGCGCCTGGTACAGCTCGTCTGTGCTCTGGGGGTGGGGTGCGGTCGGCATCGTCAGCTGTCCTTGCGGAGGGCGTGGGCGAGAAGATCGAGGAAGGAGCGGTTGATGAGGCTCGACTCGGCGGGCCTGAGCGGACGCCGGGACAGCATCGCGGCCTGCCCGTAGAGGGCTTCGGCGCTGGTGCGGGCCAGCTCGGGCTCCTCGATGGTGACGGCGGTGCGGACCAGCGGGTTGAGCTGGTTGAGGATCAGCTGGGCCCGCGGGGCCTCCTGGCGCAGAGCGCCGAGGATGTCGCCCCACAGGCCGCCCTCCTGCTCACGGGCGAGCTGGGAGCGGGTGCGCTCGTGCCGCGCCTCGCGGCTGTCGACGAGGAGGGCGGGGGCGGAGGCGGGCTGGAAGGTGCGCAGCGCCACGTCGCAGTCGAAGACGGCGAGGGCGTCGCGGGCCAGGGCGAGGTAGGCCGCGGCGGCGAGCTCCGTCTCCCGGTCGACGGGGTCGAGGTGGGCGGTGAGGGTCGCCGGGTCGAGGTCGGCGACGCCGGCCTCGGGCCTGATCTCGGGCAGCCGGTGAACCAGTTCACGGTCGTAGGTGTAGCCGCCGTTGACGACGCCGAGCCCGGCGGCCGAGGCGATCGCCGCGACCTGCCGGAACTCCTCCACGCTCGACGTCACGAGCACGGTGCGGTGGGTGCGCGCGAACTCGTCGAGGGTGGTGTGCCCGTCGGTGGTCTCGAACGGCAGCCAGGGCAGCAGCATGCGCAGGATCTCGTCGTCGTGCACCGCGAGCGACTTCACGGCCAGGTGGTGGGCCTGGAGGAAGCGTGCGAGCAGGTCCGGGTCGCTGGCGGCGGCCCGGGCGATCCACGCGCGCAGCCGCTCCGCGAGGGCGTCGCGGACGGCGGCGAGAGTGTCGTCCTCGTACAAGGACTCGCGGGACGCCGTCGGGCGCAGGCTCTCGGCGTCGATGACGCAGCGGACGAAGAAGGCCCACTCGGGCAGGATCTCCTCGGCCCGCTCGGACAGCAGCATGCCCTTGACGTGCACGCGGTGGCCGTGGCGGCGTCCGGCCGGCACCGCCTCGGGCAGCACGCACGCGATGCCCTTCAGGCCCACGGCCGGCAGGTCCAGTTCGATGGTGTCCAGCGGCGTGAAACCGAAGACGTCCGCGCCGTACGCGGCCAGCGCACGGGAACGGGCTCCCGGCGTGGGGTGGGTACGCGCCCATGGTGCGGGCTCGGGGTTGACGGACGCGCCCGGGCCGCCCGTGCCGTCGTCGAAGGTCACCGGGTGGCGCAGCAGGGAGCCGAAGTGCCGGGCCAGCGCGTGCACCTGTGCCGGGGAGGTCCACTCGCCCGCGTCGACGCGCGGCGTCAGCGTGACGGTGGTACCGGGCCGGGGGCGGGCGGAGGCGGGCAGGACGCGGACGGTGTAGCTGCCGTCGCCGCGGCCCCGCCATTCCACGGCGGGGGCGTCGGGGGTGCGGGCGGAGCGGCTCAGGACGTGGATCTCGTCCGCGACCAGGAAGCAGGAGAGCAGACCGATTCCGAACTGGCCGATGAAGTCGCCGCGTTGCTCGGTGATCCTCCCCCAGCCTCGAATGGGCTCGTCCGGGGTGACCTCGGTGGCGCGCTTGCTGCTGCGGCCGATCGTGGCGAGGAAGGCGTGCACGTCGGCCTCGGTGAGACCGACTCCGTCGTCCTCGACGCGTACCACCGAACCGTTGGCGTACAGGCGGATACCGAAGGCGTCGGCGGGCGCGGGTGGTTCGAGGGCGTGCCGGGCGGTCAGCGCGTCCACCGCGTTCTGCAGGAGTTCGCGCAGGTAGACGCGAGGGCTTGAGTAGAGGTGGTGGGAGAGGAGGTCGACGAGGCCGCGCAGATCCACCTGGAAGGTGCGGTCGGCGTCGGCCGGGGTGGCGGCGGTTTCAGGCAGAGTCATCGGGCAGTCCGGTGTGGGAGAGGCAGGAGATGCCGGGCGGGATCGGGACCAGCGGGCGCGCTCAGGCGCGGCGGTGGTGGCGGGCGAACTGCTTCTCGGGATCCGCGAAGTAGGTCCAGGGCCACTTGGTGTAGGCACCGTCCAGCGTCTGGAAGACACGCCGGACCGTGTGCCGCTCACCGGCCAGCGACAGGGCCATGGCGAACATGTTGAAGTCGTGCTGCCAGCCCGGGCGCCACGCGTAGGCGGGGTGCAGGATGCTGTGGTCCGCGGCTTCCCGCAACTGCGCCCGGATCTCCTCGGTTTCGAGGTAGTCCCCACGCTCCGACTCGACCCACTCCTCGATGTGGGCCATGGCGATCACGCAGCCGAGACGGTGCCCCTGCGGGGCGCGGGCTGCCGCTTCCTGGGCGAACCGCAGGGCCTGCCCCGGCTCGCCGCCCCAGCGGGGCTGCAACTGCGACAGCCACTCGAGGTGGGTCTCCAGGTCGAGTGGGTCACGGCGCAGAGCGGCGTCGCGCCGGGTCTCGTTGACGGCGGTGCCCAGCGACATACCGCGTCCGGAGGTGAGCAGGCGGCGCCACGGCGTGACCCATTCCGGCTGCAACTCGGCGGCCTGGAAGAGCTGTTCCTCGGCGATCTCGAGCCGCTCGTGGAAGACCCGCCACTGCTCCTGCGTGACGTTCACGGCACGCTGGGCGGTGCGCGCCTCCCAGCCCCACATGATGTGACGCGCCCCGGATATCAGCAGGGCCGTCGCCCGGTGCTCCTTGTCCTCCTCCACGGCCCGGCCGATCCAGTCCTGCACGCCGTCCAAGTCGGCCAGCTCACCGAGAACCTGGTGGTCGCGGCCGAGGTCGAAGGGAGCCAGCGCCGCCTTGACCGCCTCCCAGTCACCCGCGTCGGCCGCCTCGACCAGCGCGAGCACCCGCGCGTCTCCGAGTGCGCGCAGCGTGTACACGCCGTTCTTCTGCCTGCGCGGGACGGGAAGGGCGTGCGGATCCGCCTCCGGTCTCTCCGCACCCCTGCCGAACAGCTTGCCGAACATGCCGCGCCCTCCCCTGGTCCCGCGTGATCGTCCGGGGCAGCATAAACGGCCCCACCGACAGCGCTTCCACAGGGTTTTCACCGGAGCTTCACCGGCACGGACCGGGTCCCGCCCTCTCGCCCTCCCGGTCCCCGCCGGCACCTCTGCCACTCCGGCTACTTCCTCATTCCCGTGATCGGGTCTCCGCGCTCGGAGGGGGGCCACACTGGTCCGCGCCTGCCCTCGAGGGGTGCAGTGCGGCCGAGCCCTTCCTGACGTGGCGTCAGAGTCAGTGCGGGAGACCGGAGTTCGAACCCGGCAGGCCGCCCCCGTAAGGCTCCGCCGGTTTTCAGGCGCGCCGGCCCGGCGCTCAGGCCTCGGGGGATTGCTCGAGCATCGCGAGGGTCAGGACGTTGCCGCCGATGCCCCAGCCGCCGTCGGTGACCTCTTCGACGAGGACCATGGTGTTGGCGCGGGCCCGTTCGCCGTAGATCTCCACGTAGAGCTCGGTGGTTCGGGTGACGATCTTCTCCTTCTGCTTCTCGTCGAGGGTGCCGGCAGGGACCTTGAAGTTGGCGAACGGCATGGTGGTTTCCTTTTCTGTGGTGAGTCGGTCGCAGGGTGCTGACCGTGGTGAGCAGGTGGTCCAGTCAGACGCGAAGGTGCCGGAACTCGGTTCTCGGTGGTTCTCGGCGGCATGGCTGACGGGTCGTCCACTGCGGGTGGGCGGGGGGTGATGCGGACTCCGGACGGCACAGGCGCCGCGGTGGGTCAGACGATGCCGCCGTTGGCGCGGATGACCTGGCCGTTGACCCAGTGGCCGGCGGGTGAGGCGAGGAAGGCGACGACCTCGGCGATGTCGGCGGGGGTGCCGAGGCGTTCCAGAGGGGGCTGGGCGGCCAGGCGGGCGACGGTCTCCTCGTCCTTGCCCTCGAGGAACAGATCGGTGGCGGTGGGGCCGGGGGCGACGGCGTTGACGGTGACGTCCCGGCCGCGCAGTTCCCGGGCGAGGATCATGGTGAGCGCCTCGACGGCGCCCTTGCTCGCGCTGTAGGCGCCGTAGCCGGGAAAGGCCAGGCCCACCACGGACGTGGAGAAGGTGACCATCGCACCGCCGCTGCGGATCTTCCGGGCGGTCTGCCGGGCGACGACGAAGCTCCCGCGGATGTTGGTGCGGTGGACCTCGTCCAGCTTCGCCAGGTCCAGGTCGGCGACCGGGGACAGGTACAGCCGGCCGGCCGCGTGGACGACCACGTCTACGCCGCCGAACTCGGACTCGGCGGTGTCGAACAGTGCGGCCACCTGCTGCTCGTCGGCGACGTCGGCCCGGACGGCGATGGCCCGGCCGCCGGCGGCGGTGACCTCCTTGACGGCGGCCTCGGCCAGATCACGGCTGCCCGCGTAGCCGACCACGACGGCGTACCCGTCGGCGGCCAGCCGGTTCACGGTCTCGCGGCCGATGCCCCGGGAGCCTCCGGTGACGAGGGCGACGCGGGGCCGGCCCGGAGGCTGGTCGGGCGCGGAGGGGCTCGCCGCGCTCTCTTGGTTCGAGGTCGACATGATGACTCCTGTGAGAGGTACCGGACACGAAGTGCCACGACGGGTGGATCGTGACGGGGCGTCGGTGCCGTCGTCACCGGCTGACCCCCGCCTGCCTCTGAAGCGTGGCCCGGTGCTGCCTTACCAGCCAGGGCTGTCTCCACCCAGGGGTTGCCACCCCCTGGCTCAGGACACCCGGACAGGTGACGATGAGGAGCGTGAACCACTCCGAACTCGCCGCGTTCCTGAAGTCCCGCCGCGCCCGCGTCCGCCCGTCCGACGTCGGCCTGCCCACCGGTCCCCGGCGCCGGGTGCCCGGACTGCGGCGCGAGGAGGTCTCCCAGCTGGCGGGCCTGTCCGCCGACTACTACACGGAGCTGGAACGGGGACGTGGCACCCAGCCCTCGGCCCAGGTGCTGGCCGCGCTGGCCCGGGCGCTGCGCCTGAACGGCGACGAACGCGACCACTTGTTCCATCTCGCCGGCCGTCGCGTCCCCCCGGCCGCGCACGGCCCGACGGCACATGTGCAGCCGGCCCTGCTCGGCCTGCTGGACCAGCTCACCACCACTCCCGCCCAGGTCATCACCGACCTGCACGAAACCCTGGTCCAGAACCGTCTGGCCGCCGCGCTCGTCGGCCGGCCTCCGGCGGTGCGCGGCCCCGAAGCAAGCTTCGTCCACCGCTGGTTCACCGATCCCGGCGCCCGGGCTCTCTACCCGGCCGAGGACCACCCCCACCACTCGCGGGTCTTCGTCGCCGACCTTCAGGCGGTCGCCGCACGGCGCGACAGCGACACCGAGGTGCACCAGATGGTGGCCACGCTACGACGACGCAACCAGGAGTTCGCCGACCTGTGGGACACCCACGATGTCGGCCTGAGACGGACCGACCACAAACGCATCGTGCACGCGGCCCTGGGCGTCATCGAGCTGGACTGCCACAGCCTGTTCAGCGAGGACGGACGCCAGCGTCTGCTGTGGTTCAGCGCACCACCCGGCACCGAAGGCGCCGCTCAGCTGCAACTTCTCTCCGTGATCGGCACCCAGGACATGACTGCCGGCGTTCAGAAGTGACTGCGGCCCTTCCGACCGGCCCGACCCTGCGCGGCGCGGTGAGGTGAAGTAGCGGAGCCGAGCCGATGGTAGGAGTATCGCGGCCACCTTGCGCAGCTGCCTCGGGCATGGCGCGGGTCTACTGTCGAAGGCATGGACGGCGACAACCTTCTGGGACAGTTCCTGCGAGCTCGACGCGGCCTTGTGCGGCCCGAGGAGCAGGGCGTGCCCGTGATCGGCCGCCGCCGTGTGGCGGGTCTGCGCCGGGAGGAGGTCGCCATGCTGGCCGGACTGAGCACCGACTACTACGTACGCCTGGAGCAGGGCCGCGAGAGGAACCCCTCGGTACAGGTGGTCGACGCACTGGCCCGGGCACTGTTGCTCGACGACGACGCCGTTGCCCATCTGCACCGGCTGGCCCGGCCCGTGCCGGGACGTGGGCACAAGGACAAGAACGTCCGGCGTCAACGGGTGAGTCCCGCTCTGCTGCGGATGATGAACAGCTGGACCGGCACACCCGCCGTGATCCTGGGGCGCTGCATGGACGTGCTGGCGCACAACCCCCTGGGCGGCGCCCTGTTCGCCGGCCACACCTACAGCGGGGACCTGATGCGGCTCGTCTTCCTCGACCCGGACGCCCGGGATTTCTACCCGGACTGGGACCGGGTCGCCGCCAACACGGTCGGCGGCCTGCGCGAGGCCGCGGGAACCGACTACGACGACCCGCGGATGATCGACCTGGTGGGCGAGTTGTCACTCAAGAGCGAAGCGTTCCGCACGTTGTGGGCGCGTCATGACATCCGCCAGAAGAGGCACGAGACCAAACGCTTCCGGCACCCGGTCGTCGGTGAACTCACCCTGGACTACGAGTCCTTGACCATCAACAGCGCGCCGGGCCAACAACTCGTCGTCTACCAGGCCGAGCCCGGCAGCCCCTCCGCCCACGCACTGTCCTTGCTCGGCAGCCTCACCGCGACGGACACCGCGCAAGCTGCCGATTCCGCGCGGCAGGACATGGCCACAGGCGACTGAACTCACTCCGGCCGCCCCATTTCCCTGACGCTCGCCGCGCCCGTACGCCATGCCACGTCCGTCATGCGCATAAGCCATGCCTGCACGTCATGCCGATACGCCACACACGTACACCGTGGTGTGTCACTCAACGCCACATCTCATGAAGGGATTTCCCCCATGCCTGACGACTCGGCACCCGTCTGGCTCATCACGGGCTGTTCGACCGGCCTCGGCCGCGCCCTGGCCGACGCGGTTCTCGACCGGGGCTGGCGAGCCGTGGTCACCGCCCGCGACCCGCAGGCGGTGGCGGACATCGTCGCCCGCCACGACAACCGCGCGCTCGGCCTGGCGCTCGATGTCACCGACGCCCGGCAGATCGAGAAGGCGGTCGAGGCCGCGCAGGAGTCCTTCGGCCATCTCGACGTACTCGTCAACAACGCGGGCTACGGCTACCTCGCCGCCCTCGAGGAGGGCGAGGACGACGAGATCCGCGCCCTGTTCGACACGAACGTCTTCGGTCTGGTGGATGTCACACGCGCCGTACTGCCGGGAATGCGCGCCCGCGGCCGTGGCCACATCGTCAACATCTCCTCGCTCGGAGGCCTCGCCGCCTTCGGTGCCACGGGTTACTACCACGCCACCAAGTTCGCCGTCGAAGGACTGTCCGAGTCACTCGCCGCCGAGGTGGCACCGCTGGGCATCGACGTCACGATCGTCGAGCCCGGCGCCTTCCGCACCAACTGGTCCGGTCCCTCCATGCGCCAGTCGGCCACGCGGATCGACGACTACGCGGACACCGCCGGCGCCCGCCGCAAGAGCACCCTGGACACCTACGGGCACCAGCCCGGCGACCCCGAACGCGCCGCCGCGGCCATCATCGAAGCGGTGCGGTCCGAGAACCCCCCGCTGCGCCTGCTCCTGGGCAAGGTCGCCCTTGACGTTGCCACGGCCAGGCTCGACACCCTCAAGGCCGACTTCACCGCATGGCGCGACGTCACCCTCAGCGCCGACTACCCCGACGACCGCGCCACTGTCTGACGGAGTTCCGGCATGGCGTCCGGTCAACAGCTCGGGCGCGCAAGTACGTCGGTTCGCCGCACAGCCGTCAGACGGCGACGAGCTCCATACCGAAGTAGCCGCCGCCCACGGGGTAGGTGGTGGAGCGGCGCCAGCCCGAGGCCGCGAAGAGGGCGTCGAATTCGTCGAGATCGCGTTCCTGGCCGTTGGTCATGGTGAGCATGGTCATGTCCGCACGGGTGGCGAAGTCGGGCTTGCCGATCTCGCCGATGACCATCTCGACGACCAGTGCGCGTCCCCCGTCGTTCACCGCCGACCGGCAATTCCGCAGGATCTGCGTGCACTGGGTGTCGTCCCAGTCGTGCAGGATCGTCTTCAGGAGGTAGAGGTCCGCGGAAGGAACCTCCGCGAAGAAGTCGCCCGCAAGCGCGGAGAAGCGGCCGGACAGACCATGCTTCTCGGCCGCGCCGCGTGCGCTGTCGACGGCGTGGGGCAGGTCGAGTACTTGTCCGTGCAGCCGCGGATCGGCCTCCATCAGCGCCAGGACGAAATCACCGTTCGCACCGCCGACGTCGACCACGGTGGACACACCGGTGGTGGAGAGCGCGGCCACGGCGCCCTGCGTCACGAGGCCGGACAGGTCTCCCATCGCCTGGGCGAAGAGCGCGGCCTCGTCGGCGTTCTCCGGTTGTGCGAAGTACTCGAAAATGTCCGAGCCCAGCGCCTTCTTCGTCTGGGTGGTTCCTTGCCGCACCGCCTCCGGGAAGAGGGCCCAGGACTGCCAGTGCGAGTGTCCCGTCTGGGTCAGCACCAGCGAGCGCAGGGAGCCGGGCACACCGGAACGCAGCAGCCGGCCTCGTCCGGTGAGGCCGAAACGATGATCCCCTTCGTAGCTCAGCAGACCCAACGACGAGGCCGCGCGCATCAGCCGGTAGGTGGCCCGCGGATGGCTGTCCTCGCGTTCGGCCACCTCCTCGGCGGTCAGGGCGCCGTCGGCGAGATGGTCGGCTATGCGCAACGCGGCCAGGGCCCGCAGGATCTGGGCGACGGCGAGGCCGCTCAGCAGATCGAATACGGCGGCGGCGTCCGCCGCGGGATCGCTCGGCGCGACGTCGGTACCACGCGGCATCTCAGTCATGACAGTTCAGAACCTCTCAGCATGCGGAAGGGGGGAGACTGCGGACGGCAGGGCCGACAGACCCGGCCCCCGTGCTCTGCGGCACAGTCCCCACGGCTCACCCTAGGGAGACCGCCACGGCGCAGGCTTGTATCGCAGCGCCGCGCCGACAGAACGTCAGTGCCATGGTCCACGTCCCGGCATGGTGAAAGATGACCCGCGAAAGTCATTGGCAGATGGGCGAGTTGGGGCGTTGGGCGCAATGAGCGACCTGGGAAGCACCGAACCACGGGTCGGCGGGCCCGGCAGGAACTTCTTCGTGGATGTCACGGCCTCGAGCACCGCGGGGGAGGGCTTCGACGTCTTCCGACGCGAGTGGGAGGGACAGGTCGGTGAGGAGCTCCCGCTGCCGCCCCTCGAACCGCTCGCCTCCGGTGACTTCCGGATCCGCGTCCACGCGTCCACGGTGCACGACACGGTGATCGCGGACATGTACGGCGCGTCGCTGGCCGGCGGCACACGGGGCGTCTCCCACCATCTCGACGACCGGGTCCTGGTGCATGTGATGCGGCGTGGCGAGTGGCGCTTCGCCGGACCGCGCGACGGCGACGAGGTCTCCGTGCCGGCCGGGCAGTTCATCGTGCGGCACAACGGCCCGCCGGTGCGGTTCGAGACGGAGCCGAGTACGGCGGCGGGTGTGCTGATTCTGCCGGCCTCGACGCTCAGGCCGCTGATCGGCGACCGGCCGGTCGTCGGACCGGCGGACTCACCGGAACTGCGGCTGCTCTTGGCCTACACCAAGATGGCCGACGCCACGCTGAACGACCTCGCTCCGGCCGGTGTGCGGGCCGCCCGCAACTCTCTCGTCGAACTGGTCAAGGGAGTGTTGACGCGGGGGTTCGACGACAAGGAGCCCCGGCTGGCTCCCGCGCTGGCCCAGGCGGCGAAGGACATCGCGGACGGCCGCCTCACCGATCCCGACCTCTCCCCCGCCGTCCTGGCCCGCGAACTCAACGTCTCGGTACGGACCTTGCACCGGGCGTTCGCCGCGGCCGACGAGTCGGTGAGCGCGTACATCCGCCGCAGGCGGCTGGAGAACGCTCGGCTGGAGCTCTCCTCGCCGGGTGTCCGGCCGAGCACGTCGGAACTCGCCGCGCACTGGCGGTTCGCCGACAGCAGCCACTTCATCCGAGCCTTCAAGAAGCAGTTCGGCCAGACGCCCACCCAGTTCGTCCGGTCGAACCTCCGCCCCCATGCGTCTGGGGAGCACGAGAAGGTTGACCCCTCGGTCGACAGGTCAGGACAGCACGCCTAGGGAACCTTCTGATGGATCTCCGCTGCGCGCAGGTGGAG
The DNA here is from genome assembly GCA_000720805.1 of Streptomyces violaceoruber. GTDB lineage: Bacteria > Actinomycetota > Actinomycetes > Streptomycetales > Streptomycetaceae > Streptomyces > Streptomyces cellulosae_A. The sequence goes on along the minus strand of JODI01000005.1, from coordinate 65,419 downwards.
TCACGGCGGGCCGGATGGGAGGTCGCCCATCCGTTGATCACGACGGGAGGCGGTCCGGAGGTCGCCTGACCACTCCTCACCTCAGCCGGTGCTCAGTCCGTCCAGGGTGAGGTCGAGGAGGCGCTCGGCCTGCTCCCGCTGGTCCGGCTCGCCGGGCGCAGGGCGTCGGCCATACCCAGTTCGGCGGTCGCGCGGTCGATGAACCGGCCCACCCAAGGAACGCAGGGCGCCACGCGGCGGCATCGGGGCGAGCAGCTCGGGCGCGGCGTCACAGAGCCTGGCCACCCCCGCCGGCATGGAGGGAGGGGTGCCGCTCCTGGGTGCAGGACAGCCACGACACCCCTGCCCGAGAGGAATACGGTCGAGAAGCGCGGGCGGCAAGCACCCTCTTCCGCTCCCTTCTCCCCCTTTTTCATCCCACAGGAGATCCCTCATGTCCCACACACCCTCCCTTGACGACTACCGCCTTCTCGGCCGCTCCGGGCTGCGCGTCTCACCCCTCAGCCTGGGCACCATGACCTTCGGTGAGGAGTGGGGCTGGGGCGCCGGCCCCGAGGAGGCTGCCAAGATCTTCGACCTCTACCTCGACCGCGGTGGCAACTTCGTGGACACCTCGGTCAACTACACCGACGGAGCGGCCGAACGACTGCTGGGCAACTTTCTCAAGGGCCGCCGTGACCGGGTCGTGGTCGGCACGAAGTTCACCATGGCCCGCGAGCCGGGCAACCCCAACTCCGGCGGCAACCACAGGCTCAACATGATCCGGTCGGTGGAGACCAGTCTGCGCCAGCTGCAGACGGACCGCATCGATCTCCTCTATCTGCACGGCTGGGACTTCACCACGTCCTCCCAGGAGGTCATGCGCGGCCTGGACGACCTCGTCACCAGCGGCAAGGTCGTCTACGTCGGGATCTGCAACACGCCGGCCTGGCGCATCGCCGAGATGCAGACCATGGCCGAACTGCTGAACTGGTCGCCCTTCGTCGCCCTGCAGATCGAGTACAGCCTCATCCAGCGCACGGTCGAGCACGAGTTGATTCCCCTGGCCGCGAGCAAGGGGATGGGGGTCGTGCCGTGGTCGGCGCTGGGCGGCGGCGTTCTGACCGGCAAGTACAGCCGGGACGACCTGGTCGGCGACACCGGCCAGGGCACCGCGGCCGGCTCCCGCAAGGGGGTCATCGAAGCCTCCGGCAACCTGACGGAACGCTCCCTCGCCGTCGCCGACGTGGTGCGTGAGGTGGCCGCCGAACTGGGCGCCGAGCCGGCGCAGGTGGCACTCGCCTGGACCCTTGCCAACCCCGCGGTGACCTCGCCCATCATCGGGGCCCGCACCCTCGCCCAGGCGGAGAAAAACATCGCTGCCCTCGATGTGGTCCTGACCGCCGAGCATCTCGCGCGGCTGCACTCGGTCGGCGCTCCCGAGCCGATCTTCCCGAGGTCGTTCATGGATCGGCCCCTGACCAAGGGCCTGGTCTTCGGAGGCGCCTCGGTCGCCACCCGCGGCTGAACCGGTCCCGGGCAGACCGGATGACGGAGCCAGCCAGGCCCGCTGCCGGAGCGCCGATGTCCGGCGGCGGCAGGCACGGGTGAGCCCTGGTCGGTCAGGTGCCTCCGCGCCCTTCTGACCGGCGCCTGGCGAAAACCGCGACACGGCCCGTAACGGCCCATCACGGCATCGTCTTCGCCCTGCCGCCGCCGCACCGACGGGCACACGAGGTCATGACGCGACATCAGCGACCGTCGTGGCGTTCAAGGCCCCGGACGGCCAGCAGATGGAACTTCGTGGCGCCGCCGTTGAAGCCGAAGTTGTCGTCGGTGACGAGCACGAGCGTGCGGGAGCCGTCGGGCAGCCGCGGTCCCCAGGTGACGCCCTCGACGTTGTCGGCGTCGGTGCCGGAGGTGGTGAAGTCGTACAGCAGCCTCTTGCGCATCGGCTTCTCGGTTCCGGACAGGGCCTCCTTGCCGTTGACGTCCGTCGCGCCGACGGTACTGGTCCAGTAGAGGCGGATGGAGAAGCCGACGCCGGAGGCGAAGGACCGCTCCACGGTGAGGTAGTCGGTCCGGTTGACGGCGAGGATCTCGGAGACTCCGCGGTCGGCCGAGTACGTGCCGACCGGGGGCGGCAGGGGGGCGGTGGGCGCGTCGGAGATCGGGTCGACCTCGTAGACGTGCTCGGCCTCCGGCCGCCCTGCCCGACGGTTCATCAGGAGGAGCCGGGACGGGCTCTTGGTCGTCAGGCCGGCCGCGGGGCCGTCCTGGACGAGGGCGTTCTCGGTGATGGTGGCCACCGTGCGCCCGTCCGGGGTGAGGGTGAGCCCTTCCAGGGCCTGGTTGTTGCGTACCCCCGCGATCAGGGTGCCCGAGGCCGACCGGACGGGGGCGTACGCCTGGGGGAGCGGCAGTTCGCGTACGTACCCGCCGCCGGGCGTCGCGACGCCGCGGAGATCCATCAGAAGGGCCCTACGGCGGGCTGACCGACGGAAGAGGCTCCCTCGCTGGTCCACAGCACGCTGCTGGCGTCCGGGGTCCAGCGGATCGACTCGGGATCGACCGTCCTGGGGGCGAAGGGCTCTCCGGTGGTGTCGGCGAGCACGGTCAGGCCGTCGAGGTCGGGCCGGTCGCCGGCGAAGGCCGCCCCGTCGAGGGGGAGCCGGAGGGAGTAGAAGCGGGCCTTGCCGTTCTCCGAGCGGTCGTCGCTGATGGCGACGTACTCGCCGGACCGTGGGTCGTAGTCGATTCCGGACAGGCCGCCGAACGGCATACCGAACTCCGTCGTCCCGGCAGGGACCGTGAGCGTGTCGAGGAGCCTCGCCTCCTGCGGCTTCCTGGGGGTCGTCGCTCCGGGTTCCGCCGCGAAACCGTTCGTCAGGGCGAGGCTGCCGAGGAGGCCGGCCGCGGCGAGGGAGCTGAGAAGCGCGCGTGTGCGGTGGCGCGCGGGCGATCCGTGGCGCATGGGTGTCCTTCCGGAGGGACGGCGGGAAGAGGGGGCTGTGGGTGCGTCAGAGCGAGGCGGCGGCCGGCACGGTCCGGCCCCGGCGCTTGCGGCGCCACGCGTACAGCGCCAGGGCGACCAGCGTCATCACGTACGGGATCGTCGACACCAGCTGCGGCGGTACGTCGAGGGTGCCGAGCTGCACGGCCAGTGCCTCCGCGGCTCCGAAGCCGAGCGCGGCCAGGAAGACGCCCCACGGCCGCAGGCCGCCGAGGAACACCGCGGCGAGGGCGATGAAGCCGCGGCCGGCCGTCATGTCCCGGACGAAGAAGGAGACGTAGCCCATGCTGAGGAAGACCCCGGCAAGGCCTGCGAGGGCTCCGCTGAGGGCGAGGCCGGTGTACTGGACGCGCCGTACCGCGATCCCGACCGACTCGGCCGCGTCCGGCATCTCGCCGACGGCCCGCAGGTGGAAGCCGAAGCGGGTGCGGTAGAACAGCCAGGCGACGAACGGCGCGGCCAGGAAGGCCAGCCAGGTGACCAGGTTCTGGCCGCTCAGCGCGTCGCCGAGCACCGGCACGTTCTCGACGCCCGGCAGGGTGATGCTCGGCAGGCTGCCGCTCTTCAGGCCGGAGGTGCCGCCCTTGTCGTCGAGGAGGCTGTAGACGGCGTAGGCGGTGCCGCCGGAGGCGAGGAGGTTGAGGCCGATGCCCGCGATGATCGCGTCGGAGCCCAGTTCCAGGCGGAGGGCGGCGAGCAGCACGCCCAGCAGGGCCGCCACCGCGACGCCGCTGACCGCGCCCAGCGCGACGGAGCCGCTGTAGCCGGCGACCAGCGCCCCGGTGCAGGCGGCGGAGAGCATCTGGCCCTCCAGGGCGATGTTGCTGATGCCGGCGCGTTCGGCGACCAGTCCGCCGAACGCGGCGAGCAGGTACGGCGTGGCGATCCGCAGCACGGCAGCCAGGAAGGCGCTGCTGAGGACGACGTCGAGCACGGAACTCATCGGACGCCCACCTGCCTCCGGGCGATGCGCCGCTTGAGCAGGTTCGGCAGGGCCTGGGCGGTGACCAGCAGCACGATGACCGCTTGGATGACCACCACGATCTCGGTGCCGACGTCGGTCTGCTGTTCCATGATGTCGCCCCCGGCGCGCAGGTAGGAGTAGAAAAGCCCGGCGATCACGACGACCAGCGGGTTGTTCCTGGCGAGCAGGGCGACCACGATCCCTTCGAAGGCGAGGCTTCCGGCGAGCCCGGGTTCGAGCCGTCCGTACACGCCCTGGACGAGGTGGGCTCCGGCGAGGCCCGCGACGGCGCCGCCGATGACGAAGCTCCACTCGATGACGCGGGGCACGCGGATGCCGCCGTACGCCGCGAAGTCGAGGTTGGCGCCGGTCATCCGGATGCGGTAGCCGAGCGGGGTGCGGGTGATGAGCAGCCACAGGGCCGCGGCGGTCAGCAACATCGCCCCGAAGCCGATGTTGGCCCGGCCCAGCGGGACGCCGAACCAGTCGCTCAGGGGCGTGAGCGCGGAGTCCCGCTGGATGGACTTGGAGTGCACGGCGCTGCTGCCGGACTCCTTCAGCGGGCCGTTGACCAGGTAGTCGTAGACGCGGACGACGATGGCGTTGAGCATCAGCGTCGCCACGATCTCGTTGGCTCCGAGGCGGGCCTTCATCGCGCCGGGCACCAGGCCCATTCCGGCGCCCGCGGCGGCGGCGGCGGCCATCGGCGCGATCACGGCGACCACGGGCGGCAGCGGTACGAAGATCGCGACGGTCGCGGCCGCCAGCGCCCCGGCGTACACCTGGCTCTCGGCGCCGAGGCTGATCTGCCGGGCCCGGAAGGGGATCGCGACCGACAGCCCGAGGAGGGTGAGCGTGGTGGCGTCCTCCAGCCAGCGGCCGACGCGGAAGGAGCGTTCGAGCGGGCCGGTGAGCATCACCTCGTAGGCCCGTACCGGGTCGTTGCCGGTGGCGAGCATGACGAGGAAGCCGATGGCCAGGGCGGCCAGGATGGTGGCCAGGGCCATGCTGAGGTCGACGGCGAAGTCACGGCGCCGGGTGGCTCGGTACTGGCGGCGGTCCTCGGTCTCGATCGCCGTCATGGCAGTGGTCGTCACGTGGTCTCCCCCAGGTCTTCCGGACCGGCCGTGAGCGTGTCCAGGCCGGCCGTGAGCCGGTCACGGTCGTGCTCCTCGACGCCGAGCATGTAGAGCCCGACCCGCTTCTCGGTGAGGCCGGTCGTGTCGTCGAACCGGGCGACCAGGCAGCCGTCCTTGAGAACGAGCAACCGGTCGGACAGGGCGAGGAGTTCGGTGAGGTCGGCGGAGATCAGCAAGACGGCGGCGCCCGCGTCGCGCGCGGCGACCAGACGCTCGTACATGAACCGCATCGCGCCGATGTCCACGCCGCGAGTGACCTGGGAGGCGACCAACAGGCGTGGTCCCGCGGAGAGTTCGCGGGCCACGATCACCTTCTGCAGGTTGCCGCCGGACAGTGCCCGTACCGGGACCGACGGGTCGGGGGTGCGGATCGCGTACTCGTCGATCAGCTCCTCGGCGTGGGCGCGTACGGCGCCCGGGTGCAGGACACCACGGCGGGCGAGGGGCGGTCGGTCATGGCGGTCGACGACGAGGTTGTCGGCGATGGACGCGTCGAGGGCGGCGCCGTTGTACAGCCGGTCCTCCGGTACGTAGCCGATGCCGGCCCTGCGGTGTCCTGCCACGTCCAGACCGGCGGTGTCGGTGCCGTCGAGGTGGACCGTGCCCGTGCTGGGGCGGCGCAACCCGGCGAGGATCTCCGCGAGTTCGCTCTGGCCGTTGCCCTCGATGCCGGCCACGCCGACGATCTCCCCGGCGGCCACGTCGAAGTCGAGGCCGTGCAGCCACTGGCCGGTCGGGACCTCGTAGCCGAGGCTCCGTACCCGCAGGGTGGTCTCCGTGGGGCGGGCCGGGGAACGTTCCACGTCCAGGGAGAGGTCGCGGCCGACCATCATGGAGGCCAGCGACCGCTCGGTGGCGTCGGCGGTGGCGACCGTGCCCACCAGGGAGCCGGCGCGCATCACGCTCACCTTGTCGCTGATCTCCCGTACCTCGCGCAGCTTGTGCGAGATGAACAGCACGGTCATGCCGCCGTCGCGCAGCCGGCGGACCGCGGCGAACAGGTCCTCGGTCTCCTGCGGGGTGAGCACGGCCGTCGGCTCGTCGAGGATCAGTACGCGTGCCTTCCGGTGAAGTGCCTTGAGGATCTCGGTGCGTTGCCGCATCCCGACCGACACCTCCTCGACACGCGCCCTGGGGTCCACGGTGAGTCCGGCCTCCTCCGCGAGCCGGGCGGTCGTCTCCACGGCCGCCTTCGGGTCGACCAGACCACGACGGCCGGGCTCCACTCCGAGGACGACGTTCTGGGCGACGGTGAAGGACGGCACCAGCATGAGGTTCTGGTGCACCATGCCCACGCCCAGGGCGATCGCCGAGGCCGGGCCCCGCAGCACACGGGACCGTCCGCCGACCAGGATCGCGCCCGCGCTGGGCTGTTCCAGGCCGTAGAACATCTTCATCAGCGTGGACTTGCCCGCCCCGTTCTCCCCGACGACCGCCCGGATCTCGCCCGGCGGGACCTCCAGGTCCACGGACCGGACCGCGCGCACCCCGTTGGCGTAGGTCTTGGTGACCTGGTGGGCGGCTACGGCCGGTCCGTCCTCGCCCCATGGCTCGTTCATCATCAAGGCCGTTCGGTCAGAGGGCGCTGGGTACCGTGACGGAGCCGGACCTGACCTTGTCGGCGGCCTCCTGGAGCTCGGTACGGATCTTCTCCGGCACCAGTTCCTTGAAGTGGTCGTCGTTCACATAGCCGACGGCGTCCTCGGCGAGACCGACGGTGGAGACGGTGCCGTACTTCAGGGTGTCCTTCTGGTCGTCCCGCGCCGCCTTGTAGAGGGCGTTGCCGACGTTCTTGAGGATGGAGGTGACGACCGTGTTCTTCTGCGCCTGGTCGGTGAGGGTCTGGTACTGGTCGGAGTCGACGCCGAACGCGTACCGCTCGGCGCTGACGGCCGACTCGAAGGTGCCGAGCCCGGAGAGCCCGGCCACCGGCCACACCAGCGCGGCGCCCTGGCCGTACATCGCGGTGCTGATCTCCTTGCCCTTGGCGGGGTCGCCGAACGGCTTGTCGCCGCCCACGTACTGCACGAGGACGTCGGATTTCTTTCCGCCGGCGGCCTGGAACCCCGACGTGAAACCGACGACGAAGTCCTCGATCAACGGGATCTTCACGCCGCCCATGACGCCGACCTTCTTCAGGGATTCGGCGCCCTTGAGGGCTTTCGCGGCCACCAGCTTCTCGGCCAGGAATCCGGCGAGATAACCGCCCTCGTTCTGCTTGAAGGTGACGGAGTACACGTTCTCGCACTTGTTGGAACAGGCGCCGTTCTTGCCGCTGTAGTCGACGGGCGCGTCGAAGACCCAGAACTTCTTGTCGGGGAATTCCGGGGCGAGTTTGCCGATGTAGTCGGTGACGTCGAAGGTGCCGGCGGCGAGGATGTCGTAGTCGTCGGCCGAGGCGGCGTCCTCGAAGCCGGGCTCCCACTTGGTGCGGTCGGAGCCGAGCTCGACCACCTTGAGGTCGTAGCCGAGGTCCTTCTCGGCCTTCTTCAGACCCGCGTAGGCGGAGTCGAAGAACGACTTGTCGCCCAGTCCGCCATTGAGCACCAATTTGATGCGCGGCTTGCCGGAGGAGGACGCCCCTGAATCGTCTGCGCCGGATCCTCCGCACGCGGTCAGCGCGAGCATCCCGGTCACCGTCACCACGACTGCGGCGCTTCTTCCGTATCTCATCATCGATCTCCTGATCGTTTTGTTGCCGAGTGAGCGGCTGGGTCGACAGTAGAAAGTGCAAAACGTTTTGGCTACGGTGCGCGGTTTCGGTTTGATTTCCGTCGAGGGAATTTCAGACGCCGGTGAGCAGCGCCGTGGCCGCGATGCGCAGCGTCCGGTCGAAATCGCTCTCGCGTTCCTCGGCGGTGAGGGCGTCCCCGGTGCGCAGATGGTCGGACACGGTGAGCACGGCGAGGGCCTCGCCGCCTTCGGCACAGGCCACGGCGTAGAGTCCCGCCGCCTCCATCTCGACCGCCAACGTGCCCCGGTCCTCCAGCGCGTCGAAGAGGGCGGGGCGGTCCAGGTAGAAGTGGTCGCTGGTGAGGACCGGTCCGATGTGCACGGCCGCGTCCCCACAGAGCGCCGGCCCGGCGGCGTCGGCGGCGGCGCGCAGCAGCCGGTAGGAGGGGGCGAGGGAGAGGGTCACGCCGTCCACGAGGACGCGGCTGAGGCTGGAGTCGGTGTGCGCTGCGGCGGCGATCACCACGTCCCGTACGGACACCGCCGCCGGGATCGCGCCGGCCGTGCCGACCCGGACGATCCTGCGCACGCCGTAGTGGCGGAACAGCTCCGTCGCGTAGATCGTCACGGACGGGATGCCCATGCCGGAGGCGAGCACCGACATCGGCACGCCCCGGTGGGTTCCGGTGTAGCCGAGGATGCCGCGTACGTCGGTGACCTGCCGTGCGTCGTGAAGGAAGGTTTCAGCGATCCGTCGGGCGCGGCGCGGATCCCCCGGCATCAGTACCAGCGGGGCGAAGTCGCCCGGCCGAGCCTCGATATGGGGGGTGCCGGTGACGGACGTACGCACCTGTCCGGGCGTCACCGTTCCGCTCCCGCCAGCCAGCGCACCAGCCGGTCCCACAGCTCGGCGTATCCGTCCCAGGCGAGGAACGGCGGCGGCGCCCAGTGCGGTGCCACGTCCGAGGTGAACGCCGCCGATCTGCCCGCGCCGTGACTCCCGACGACCAGCAGGGGGTGCCCGGCGCACTCGGCCAGCAGCGACGCCTCCTGGCGAGCGGTGACCTCGTTGAGGCCGAGCAGCGCGGGCCAGGACCGTTCCAGCCCTCGTACGACCGCGTGCTCGCCCACCACCTCGGGGACGGCACCGGCCGGCAGCTCCACCCGGTCGTCGCGGTCCAGGATCGTCACCGGCAGGGCGTCGGCGAGCGGGGAACGGCCCCATCGGGCCCGGGCGTCGATGCCGCTGAAGGTCAGATAGCCGCCGATCATCAGCACCCCGCCGCCCCGCTCCACGAAGGCGCGCACCAGCTCGGAGCGGTCGGGCGCGGGGACGGAGTGGTGGAAGGTCTCGGGCGGGAGCTGGAAGCTGTTGGCGCCCACATCGCTGATGACGACGACGTCGTACGCGTCGAAGCCGGCGGCGGTGGCCGGAACCCGGGCCGGGATCTCGTGCGAGGGCACGTAGGTCACGTCGTGGCCGCGTGAGCGGAGCGCGTCGAGGAAGGCGCCGCCGCCCTCGGTGTACTCGGAGGTGTGGAAGGCGTCGAAGCCCTTCTGATGAACCGTGTAGGTGAACCAGGACTCGCCCACAACGAGCACTCTGGGCATGGCGGACCGCCTTTCGAGGCAGGGGGGATCGCCGCGCGGCACGGCAACTTGGTGCCACGCGAGGGCAGTTGAGGTCAGGTGAGGGTCAGCGGGCGGCCGGTGCCGTGCTGCCGCGGACCTTGAGTTCGACGGGGAGCGTGTGGCGGGAGGCGGGCGGGACCTCGCCCCGGGTGACGTACTGGAGGAGTTGCGCGGTGGCGGTGCGGCCCACGTCGTAGGCCGGCTGGTGGACGGTGGTCAGGGGCGGGTGGGCCAGTGAGGCGGCCCGGATGTCGTCGAAGCCGACCACCGAGACGTCCTCCGGGACGGACAGCCCCGCCTCCCTCAGCGCGAGGAGGGCGCCGAAGGCCATCAGGTCGTTGGCGGCGAAGACGGCCGTGCAGTCCTCGGGCAGACCGCCCTCCTGGAGGAGCTTGGCGACGAGGCCGTATCCGGAGGTCTCCTTGAAGTCGCCGACGCGTTCGACGACCTCACCCCGGAAGGCCCGTACGAAACCGTTCGCCCTGGCGTTGCTGCTCTTCAGGGCGCGCGGGCCGGTCAGCATGAGGGCCCGGCGGTGACCGAGCGCCCGCAGGTGCTCCCCCACCAGCCGGCCGCCCGCCTCATGGTCGGCGGTGGCGATGAGGGCGCCTTGGAGGCCGTCGACCTCCTCGTCGGCGAGCGCGATGGGGAACTTGCCCATGAGGGCCTCCAGCCTGCGCCGGGACGGCGGGGACCCCGAGGCGTACACCACGCCGTCGATGAACCGGCTGCGGATCATGCCGAGGTACCGGTCCTCACGGTCGGCGTCGAACTCGGTGTTGCACAGGATGAGGCCGTAGCCGAGGTCGTGGGCGGCGTCCTCGGCGCCCTTGGCGAGTTCGGCGAAGAAGGTGTTGCTGATGTCCGGGATCAGCAGGCCGATCACCGAGGTGGAACCGGCCTGCAGGCTGCGGGCCAGCGACGCCGGGACGTAACCGAGGCGGTTGACGACGCTGCGGACCCGTGCGGCGGTGTGTTCGTTGACCGGCCGGTTGCCGCTGAGGACGTGGGAGACGGTGGTGGCGCTGACGCCCGCCGCGGCGGCCACGTCCTTGATGGACGCGGGGCGCCGGACAGCCGCCCGCGTGTACGGCTCGGAGGTCTTGGTCCCGTATGGCTCAGGGGTCGTGGTCTCGTACGGCTCGGAGGTCGTCGTCTCGTACGGCTCGGAGGTCGTCGTCTCGTACGGCTCGGAGGTCGTCGTCTCGTACGGCTCAGGGGTCATAGTGCTGCACCGCCCTGCCGTGGGAGGTGTCGAGGATCCGCGCCACCCGGGCGTCGGCCTCGGCCAGCAGCGCGGGCTCGTCCACGGTGAGCAGCCGGCCGTCGCGCATCAGGATCCGGCCGTCGACGACGACCGTCCGTACGTCACTGGCGCGGGCGCTGTACACGAGCGCGGCGCGCGGATCGTGCAGGGGACGGCAGTGCGGTCCCGACAGGTCGGTCAGGACGATGTCGGCGCGCATGCCCGGTTCCAGCGCCCCGATCTCGTTCTGCAGACCGAGGGCTCGGGCCCCGCCGCGCACGGCCAGGCGCAGGGTGTCGGAGACGGTCATCCAGGTGGCGTCCCGGACCGCCTGCTTCTGGGTGAGGGCTACCAGCCGCAGCGCCTCCCACACGTCGAGCGTGTTGTGGCCGGCGGCGCCGTCCGTGCCGACGGCGACCGTGACTCCGGCGCCGAGCAGGTCGCGGACCGGGGTGAGCGGGGACAGGGCGTGCTTGAGGTAGACCTTGGGGCAACAGGCCACGGCGGTCGTGCCGGCGTACTCGGCCAGCAGCGGCAGGTCGTCCTCGACGATCCCGCAGCCGTGCGCGATCAGCGCCCCGGCCTCCAGTACGCCGGTCTCGTGCAGCACCCGGATCGGCGTGATGCCGCGCCGATCCAGGCTGGACCGGGTCTGCTCCAGGTGCTCGGCGGCGTGGATGTGCATCCGCAGGCCGAGCCGCCGTGCGTGCCCGGCGAGGGTCCGCAGGTCACCGTCGTCGACCGTGTACGGGGCGTGCGGTCCGAGCGAGACGGTCACCCGGCCGTCGGCACCGCCGTGCCAGGCCTCCGCGAACCTCACCGTGTCCTCCAGGGCCTCTGTGCCCCGGCTGCTGAAGTACGTGGGCGCGATGTCGGCCCGCAGGCCGGTCTCGGTGACCGCCTCGGCGATCTGCGCGGGGAAGAAGTAGTGGTCGGCGAAGGTGGTGACCCCGGAGCGGATCATCTCCGCGCAGGCCAGCCGGGCCCCGATCCGCACGTCGGCCGGGGTGAGGTTGGACTCCATCGGCCAGACGCGGTCGTTGAACCAGCCCTCGACGGTCACGTCCTCGGCCGCACCGCGCATCAGGACCATGGGGCTGTGGGTGTGCGCGTTGACCAGACCGGGGACGGCCAGCAGGCCGCGTCCGTCGATCACGTCGGCCGCGAATCCCGCACCGAAGGGGCCACCGGTCGGTCGCACGTCCTCGATGACGCCGTCCGCCACCACGATGTCCTGCGCCCGCAGAATCTCGCACTCGCCCCGCGGCGGGACCCGCAGCACATCGCAACCGCTCACCAGGAGGTGGCCGGTTCGCGAAGGCGTTCTGTCGCTCATGGCGCACAAGCTAGATATCCAAAACGTTTTGCACAACCATGGGTCTTCAGTGCCGGGATGCGACAGGTATCCGGGCGCGTGCCCGATGCACGATGCGCAGTGCTTTGCCATGGTTTGTCATGAGGTGGTCGCGGCACTCGGGTCTTCCGCGAGAGCGTGCACCGCTTCCGAGGTGATCACTGCTGTGTGACATGCGCCGGCCTGGCGCATGCGGACCCCCGGCACACGGGCGGAACAGAGGGTGGCCGATGACGACGATCGGTGTGGAAGAGGAGTACCTGCTGCTGGACCCGGTCACGGGCCTGCCGGTTCCCCTGGCGGACAAGGTGCGGGCCTCGGCCGGCCTGGGATCCTTCGTGACCGATCAGGAGGTGCAGTGCGAGCTGCTGCAGGCACAGGTCGAGGTGGCCACCCCGGTGTGCGGCACCGTGGAGGAGGTCGGAGGCCATCTGCTGCGGTTGCGGCACGCCCTGGGCGCCGCCGCCGAGGCGCACGGCTGCCGGATCGCGACCTGCGCGACACCGCCGCTGCGCCACCGGCACCCGGTGGCCGTCACCGATCAGGCACGTTACCGGGCCATGCGCGCGCAGGCGCCCCAGCTGGTGGCGGAGCAACTCGTCAACGGCATGCACGTGCACGTCGCCGTGCCGAGCCGGGAGGCGGGCGTGCGGGTGATGAACCGGATCCGGGTGTGGCTGCCGACGCTGACGGCGATGGCGGCGAACTCCCCGCTGTGGGACGGCCACGACACCGGCTTCGCCAGCTGGCGCACCGTGATCTTCGGCCGCTGGCCGGTCAGCGGCGTGCCTCCGGCCTTCCAGGACGCCGCGGACTACGACCGGCGGATACGGCGGCTCCTGGACGGCGGTCTGATCTCGGACCTGGGTCAGGTGTACTGGCAGGCCCGCGTCTCGGAGCGGTATCCCACCATCGAGGTGCGGTGCCTGGACGTCCAGCTGCGCGTGGACGACGCGGTCATGTTCGCCGGGATCATCCGGGCCCTGGTGGAGACCGCCCTGACCGAGGAGGCCGCCGGGGCTCCCGAGCCGGACTGCGCCCCCGAACTGCTGCAGGCGGGCATGTGGCACGCCGCCCGGCACGGTCTGAGCGACGCCCTGATCGGTCCCGGGGGCGATCGCAGCCGCGCCGGTGACCTGGTGGGCGAGCTTCTGCGGCACATCTCCGTCCCACTCGAGATGGCCGGCGACACCCGACAGGTCATGGCCCTGGTGCACCGCCTCCTCCAGGACGGAACCGGCGCGGACCGCCAGCGCGCCGCGTTCTCCCGGGGCGGACTCCGGGCGGTCACCGACCTGATCAGCTACGAGAGCACCACGCCGTGATCCTCTGGCGAACGGCAGCGGAACTCGCCTGACCAGGAGACGGACAGCCCCGAGCCCGTGAGTGCCTCGGACCACTCCTCCGCAGGCGAAGGGCGACGACGATGACGTCGAGAGGCTGGTCCGGTCCTGACGGGTGGATGAGCGGCCGACGGGGACGGATCTCGAAGACCGACCCCGCAGTCCGCCGTGGTGCGATCCGACTCAGCCCCGCGCCACCACCCGCAGTGACCTGACCGACGGGTCGGACGCGTCCGGGATCAGGACGCCGTGCTCGACGCCACTGCGCAGGTAGTCGAGGACCTCGTCGGTGATCACCTCGCCGGGTGCGATCACGGGCACGCCCGGCGGGTACGGGCTGATCATCTCCGCCGCGACGCGTCCCGCGGCGCGCTCGGCGGGCACGTGCTCCACCTCGGCGAAGAACGCCTCGCGCGGCAGCATGGCCTGCTCCAGCTCCAGGACCGACGGCTCCGGCAGATGGACCGGTGGTTGCCGTTCGATGGAGTCGGCGCTGTCGACGAGGGCACGCAAGGCGTCCACCAGGAGTTTCTCGGTCTCGTCGTCGTCGGCGTAGGTGATCGAGGCGCTGATGCGACAGGTGTCGGAGCCGCCGACGTCCACGTGCTGGTGCGCCCGCAGCCACTCGGCGGCCTGCATGCCGCTGATCCCCAGTTTCCGGACGTCGATCACGATCTTCAGGGGGTCGAAGGAGGCGGCGAGCCCTTCCTCGACGACCTCCTGGCCCATGGGCCGCAGCCCCGGCATGTCACCGGCCGCGACGCGGATCCGTTCCGCCCGGTGCAGCGCGGTGTCCAGGAGCTCGTGCCCGTGCTGGACCATGTGGCGGCGCCAGCCGTCGAGGGTCGCGTACACCAGGGACGAGGCGCTGGTCGTGCCGAGCAGGTCCTCCCGTTGCTTGAGCGCTTCCGGCGACACCCGGTCGTACTGGAGGTGGAAAACGGAGCTCTGTTCGACGGCGCCGCCCATCTTGTGGACGCTGGTGACCACCAGATCGGCCTCGGCGTCCATGCCCCAGGCGGGCAGGCCGGGGTGGAACGGCAGGTGGGCGCCCCACGCCTCGTCGAGGATGAGAGGAACGCCGAACTCGTGGCAGACCCGCGCCACCCCGCGGACGTCCGCGCAGGTGCCCCAGTCGGTGGGCGTGATCAGCAGCATGCCCTTGGCGTCCGGGTGCTCCTCAAGGCGGCGGCGTACGTCGTCGGGCTCCGGCGGGTGGGCGATGTGCCGCTCCCGGTCGAACTTCGGGCGGACCCAGATCGGCTCCACCCCGTTGACGACGACGCCCGCGACCACGGACTTGTGCGCGTTGCGCGACAACAGCAGTTTCTCCCCGGGGCCGGCGACGGCCAGCATGGCGGTCTTCACCGACAGGGAACTGCCGCACGTGGAGAAGAACGCCTGCTCGGCGCCGACCGCGTCGGCCATCAGTTCCTGGGCCTGGTTGAGCACGCCCTGGGACTGGCGGCGGTCGTCCAGGCCGTTGAGGGACAGCACGTCCGAGCGGAACACGTCGAGCCCGACGATCTCCGCCACCCGCGGATCCACCCCGCGGCCCTGTTTGTGCCCCGGCGGGCCGTACGCCACGTCTCCACGGCGCCGGAACTCCTGCAACGCCTCCAGCACCGGCACCCGCGAATGATCCATCGTTCCTCCCAAACAGGCCCTCTGCGCCGAACCCCGGTATCCCCGGCCGCCCGTACGCCGATACGCACTGTGCGACCGCACGCCTGCGCCCACCCGGACCGCAGTGGGCGGTCCGGGCTTTCACAGGGAGACAGCGGTCGGGGCGAAGCGGGCCGGGCGGGGCGATACGACCCGCCCCCGGCCTACGACATCGACGTGTCGCGCCCGACCCGCGACGACTCATCGCGGCCGGCCCGCGACTGCCGGCCACCGCGGGCGACGGCACTGGCGGCCAGACCCAGAAGGAGGCCGAGGGCGCCGACGACGACGTTGTTCACGATGGTCCTGGTGGTGCTGACGTCGCCGTAGACGGCCCAGGGCGCGAGGATGGTCCACACGCCCAGTGCGCAGGCGGCCCAGGCCATGCTGTGCGTGCGTTCGTAGGCGCGGCCGAAGCCGCCGCTCATCAGCAGCGCGTAGGCGATGCCGACGATGAGATTGTTGACCGCCAGTGCGGACAGGTTGTCGAACCCCGCGATCCACGGGGAGGCAGCCAGGTACACGCCGGTGAGGAAGGCCATGGCCTCGATGGCCTGCGCCATGGGTGTGCTGGTGGCGCGCTCCGCCATCTCGTGACGGTTGCGCATGGCGACGATGTCGGGATGGGTTTCCATCGACGACCTGGGAGAGGTTGTCACTCCCATCACCTCCGGGAAGTTCCGGCCGTTCATGGAGCCTCCGAGTACCCCCCTCTCCAGACGATCGAACCAGCAACGCTCCTGCTCATCGGAATCCCGGCGTCGACTCCGGTTCACCGCTTGATCCCGATGGAACCCGATGGAACCTGTGCCCTCGATGGTCAGCTCGGGGGTGCCATCGCACTCGTTCGGAGGAACGGCAGGCATGTCCGCGAACGACCGCTCTCACCGGGCGCGGCCGCGTCAGGCGACTGCCCGCCGACGAGGTCCACGCCCGGGAGCCCGGCATGAACCAGACCGTCTGCGGACTGTCCCTCAGCCGCTCCCAGCTGGTTCGTTTCCCGCACATCACTTGGTCGGACACCTTCCCCGAATCCGGAGGAGCCGCCGACCGGGTACACCGCCGGTGCCCGCGCTGCGGCTCCGTCGCCGGACGCCGGGGCACCGACGCCCGGCCCCGAGCCGGGCCGGCCCGGGTTTCCGGTGGGAGCCGGCGGGCACTCAGCGATCCATGTCTCAGCGTCGTCGCCCCCCGCTCGCCGACAGCTCGCTCGCCCTCCTCGCCAAGGGATACGCCTGGCTGCCCGACCGTCGGCGCCGTACCACGAGTCCCGTCGTCCGCACCCGGCTGATGGGACAGCACGCCGTGGCCCTGCACGGGCCGGAAGCGGTGCGGTTCTTCTACGACGAACGGCATGTGGAACGGGGAACGGCTCTCCCCGGGCCCGTGCTGAGCACTCTGTTCGGTCACGGAGCCGTGCACACCCTGGACGGACACCCCCACCGCGCGCGCAAGGGGATGTTCGTCTCCCTGCTGACGGCGCCGGAGGCGGTCGCCGGTGTGGTGGAGGCGGTCGTCGCGGCGTGGGACGAGGCCGTGCCGTCGTGGTCCGGCCGTCCGTCGGTCGTCCTGTTCCACGAGGCCGCCCGGATTCTCACCCACGGTGTCTGCCGGTGGGCCGGCATTCCGCTCGGCGACGCCGACCAGGTGGCGCGGGACCTGGTCGCCATGGTCGACGGCTTCGCCACGCCGGGCCCGCGCCACTGGCGGGCCCGGCGCGCGCGAGCCCGCAGTGAGGCGTGGCTGGGACGCCTGGTCGAGGACGTACGGGAGGGGACCGTCACCGCGCCGGCCGGGTCGGCACTGGACGTGGTGGTCCGGCACCGGGACGGCGACGGCCGGTTCCTGGACCCGCGCACGGCCGCGGTCGAACTGCTCAACGTCATCCGTCCGACGGTCGCGGTGTGCTGGTTCGTCGCCTACGCCGGTCACGCGCTGCACCGCGGGCCCGGCATCCGAGAACAGCTGCGCGAGGACGACGCCGCGTACGCCGTGGCCTTCGCCCACGAACTGCGGCGCTTCTACCCCTTCGCCCCGTTCCTCGGCGGGCGGGCCGTCACCGATCTGGAGTGGCGGGGAGAACCGATCCCGTCCGGCGCGATGGTCCTGCTCGACCTGTACGGGCAGAACCACGACCCCGGCCTGTGGGCCGATCCGTACACCTTCGACCCTCGGCGCTTCCTGGAGCGTCCGCCTCAGCGCGACGAACTCGTTCCGCAGGGCGGCGGTGACCGCGCCGCCGGCCACCGCTGCCCCGGTGAGGACATCACCGTCGCGCTGCTGCGGGCCCTCGGGCCACGGCTGGCCCAGCTGGTGTACACCGTGCCGGACCAGGACCTGTCCATCCCCCTGAGCCGGGTACCGGCCCGCGTACGCAGCGGGTTCGTCATCGAGGCGATCCGTGTACCGGCGTCGACTCCTCTGGACCAGCGGGTGGCGGGCTGAGGGCACCGTCGTGGTGTGGAGGGGTCCGCCGTACGGCGGACCCCTCCACACGTCAGGCGCCGACTGCTACGACCGCACTGCCAGGTGCCGGTCAGGCGCCCACCGTGCTCCGGGTCACCCGGCGGCCGGCCGCCACCGCCGCTCCCGCCACCGCCGCGGCGACGGCCGTCCTGCGCACCGCGGTGCGCCGCCGCCCGTGCCAGCCGCCGTGCACGGCTCCCTCGCCGGGGGCCGGCACGTGCAGCGCGCCGTGCGTGGCCGGGGCCTCCTCGTCGTGGTCGAGGTGGCCCTTGTCCGTCTGCCGTGCCATGGCCCGCTCCGCGAGTCCCGGCGCCATCCGGGACTGACGTACCAGAGCCCGGCCCGCGGGGCCGACCACCACTTCCCGACGCGGATGGCCGACGAGGCCCACGACCGCCCTGGCGACCCGCTCGGGGCTGTAGACCGGAGGCATGGCGACCACCTTGCGCCCGGTGTAGTTGGCCGCCTGTTCGAAGTGCGGGGTGTCGATGGTCGCGGGCATCACCGTGCACACGTGGATGCCCTTCGCCCCCTCCACCCGCAGCTGCTGCCGCAGGCTGGACCCGAGCCCCTGCACCGCGTGCTTGGACATGCTGTACGGGTGGCTGTACGGCTGCGACACGGCGCCCGCGATGGACGAGATGTTGACCAGCGTGCCCGTACCCTGCTCGCGCATCACCCGCAGAGCCGCCCGCGCCCCGTACACGTAGCCCATCACGTTGACGTCGAGGACCTTGCGGAAGTCCTCCAGCGGCACGTCCTCGAAACGGCCGAAGGCGTTGACGGCCGCGTTGTTGACCCACACGTCGATCCGGCCGAACTCCTCCACCGCGCGCCGCGCCAGGTCCTCGACGGCGTTGACGTCCGTCGTGTCGGTCGGCACGACCAGCGTCCGTGCCCCACGGTGCTTCTCGCATGCCTCGGCGGTCGTCTCCAGCGCCTCCTCGCGGCGCGCGGCCAGTACCACGGCACAGCCCTTGCCGGCGAAGGCCTCGGCCGTGGCCCGTCCGATCCCGCTGGACGCTCCGGTCACCACCACGACGTGGTTGCGCAGTCCCATCCCGTACCTCCTCTGGTCTGCCCGAGCCGGAGGCCTGCTGTCCGCCTCCACGGCGGACCGGGTACCCCACACCGTCCGGTCACCTCACACGGTGCAGGTCACGGGCTTGTCAGGGTGGAGGGAGTTCTCCCGCGGGCACGTTCGGCCGGTGCCTCCCGGTGCACCGCGACGTCGTGACGGGCGTCGTGACGGGCGTCGTACGGCGCGGATCCGGTCTGCCGCATCGCGCCGCCGGCAGCCGCCGGCGGTTTTGCCGACCGCACCCTGTGGCCGGCGTGGACGACCCGTTCCGTCACTCGAGGACCGACCGCCGTCGCAGCCCTGCGAGCGGCCATGTTGTGCAATGCGAAATTAAGTGTTGCGGATATGGTGCGCGCCCTCGCGCACCTCCTACGTTGCCGTCTCAACAGACCGGTCCTCACCGGGCACAGCGCCCCCCACCTGCCGGACCACCGCTGTTCCGGCGCGCGGGCCTCGCGAAAGACCGCTCCCCAACTCACCAAGACCCGGCCCACCCGTCTGGCCCGGGGTCTCCAGAACGACTGAGGAGCTTCCATGAACGCAGGTTCTGTTCGAGGTGCGGTGGCAGTCGCAGCCTCCCTGTGCGCGCTGGCCGGCATCAGCGCGTGCGACGTCCAGTCCGACAGCTCCACCGCCAAGAGCGGCGCGAGTGCCTCCCCGGCGGCGGCCAAGGACCTCAAGGTCGGCTGGTCGACCATCTACCTGACCCCGTCGTGGATGCAGCAGACCCTGAAGATGATGGAAGGCGACGTCACCAAGCTGAAGTCGGCGGGAAAGGTCAGCTCGTTCAAGACCTTGAACGCCAACGGCGACACGTCGCAGCAGATCGCGCAGATCCGCGCCATGATCCAGCAGAAGTACGACGTGATCATCGTCGACGCCGGTTCCTCCACGGCGCTGAACCCGGCACTCGAACAGGCCGTGGCGGCCGGCATCACCGTCGTGGCTTTCGACTCCCTGCCCACCAGCACGAAGGTCATCAGAGTCGGCACCGACCAGAAGGCGTGGGGGTCGATGATGGCCACCTGGCTGGCGGACAAGCTGAAGGGCAAGGGCAGCGTCATCGCCATGAACGGCCCGGCCGGGGTGTCCGTGAGCGAGGACCGTTGGGCCGGCGCCGCGGCGGTCTTCAAGAAGTACCCCGACATCAAGATCGTCAGCAACGTGCACAGCGAGTACAACCTCGCCCCCGCCGCGCAGGCCTTCGCCTCCGCCTACTCCGCGCACCCGGAGATCGACGGTGTCTTCTCGCAGGGCGGCGCGCTGTCGGCGGCCGCACTGCAGACACTGGTCAAGCAGGACAAGAAGCTCGTTCCCATCACCGGTGAGAACTACAACGGCTTCCTGAAGATGTGGCGGTCCCACCAGAAGGCCGGCTTCTCGTCCCTCGCCACCGCCCAGCCCAACTACCTCGCGGTCATCGCCCTGGAGGCGGCGGTCGCCAAGCGGGAGGGTGTGTCCGTTCCGCAGGACATCACCGTCCCGTTGCCCGAGATCACCGACAAGAACCTGGCCGACTACGTGAAGCCGGACCAGCCGGACGACTCCTACCCGATCACCGACCTGCCGCAGACCGAGATCGACAAGCTCATCGGAAAGTGACCATGGCGCCGCTGCTGAGCGTGGAAGAGCTGTCCAAGTCGTTCGCCGGGAACCAGGTGCTGCGGGAGGTGAGCTTCACCGTCGAGCCCGGAGAGGTCCTGGCGCTCGTCGGTGAGAACGGGGCCGGCAAGTCCACCGTGCTCTCCCTCGTCACCGGGTTGCTGGCGCCCGACTCCGGCCGGATCGTCCACGACGGCGCTCCCGTCACCCGGGCGTGGTCTCCCCACCGCGCCCGGGCCGCCGGGATCGGCTCCGTCCATCAGGAGCTGAGCCTCAACCCGCACCAGAGCGTCGCGGAGAACATCTTCCTCGGCGCCTGGCCCAGCCGGCACGGGCTGGTACGGGCCCGCGACCTCGCGTCCCGGGCCCTGCCCCTGCTGGAGCGGGTCGGCCTGGACGTCGACCCGCGCACCCGGGCCGGACGCCTGCCCCTCGGCCGCCAGCAACTGGTGGAACTGGCCAAGGCGCTGGCCGCCGGACCGCGCCTGCTGATCCTCGACGAGGCGACCTCGGCGCTCGACGAGGAACAGGTCGGTGTCGTCTTCGAGGTCGTGCGGGAACTGCGCGAAAGCGGCGGTGCGGTGATTTTCGTCAGCCACCGGATGGCCGAACTCTTCGCCGTGAGCGACCGGCTGACCGTGCTGAAGGACGGGGCGGTGATGGCGACACGGGAACGGGAGCGGACCGACCACGACGACATCGTGCGGCTGATGGTGGGCCGGGAACTGTCGGATCTGTTCCCGCAGAAGGCGACCGTCCCCACCGGTGAACCTGAACCCCTGCTCCGGGCCCGCGGCCTCACCGTCGCCGGCGCGTGCTCCGCCGTCGACCTGGACCTGGTGCCCGGCCGGATCCTCGGCCTCGGCGGGCTGCAGGGCCAGGGTCAGCGCGAGGTGCTGCGCGCCCTGTTCGGCCTGGCCCGCCACACCGGACAGGTCACCCTCGACGGGCGGGCGGTACGGCTCCCCTCTCCCCGTGACGCGATCCGGCACGGCATCGCCTACGTCCCCGAGGACCGCAAGACCGAGGGCGTCCACACCGCGCGCAGCGTACGCGACAACCTCGCCCTGCCCAGCCTGCGCACCCTGGCCCCGGGGCGCCGTCTCACGACCGTCGACCGCGCCGCCGAGACGCGGTTGGTCGGCGAACTGATCGAGCGGTTGCAGGTCAGGGCCGCGTCCCCGGCGCAGGAGGCCCGCCGCCTGTCGGGCGGCAACCAGCAGAAGGTGGCGCTGGCCAAGTGGCTGCCGACCGGGCCCCGGGTCCTGCTGCTCGCCGAACCCACCCGGGGCATCGACATCGGCACCAAACGCGAGATCTACCACCTCCTGCGCCGCCTCGCCGATGACGGCCTGGCCGTGCTGGTCACCTCGGGAGACACCATGGAACTGGTCGGCCTCTGCGACGAGGTCGCGGTGCTGTACGAGGGCACGATCGTGGACCGCCTCACGGGCCCGGCCCTGACGGAGGAACGCCTCGTACGGGCGTCGGTGATGGGCAGGGCCACGGATCTGGCCGCAGAACCGCCGCCGGACCTGGACCCGGCTCCGGCTCCGGAGAAACGGCCGCGCGGGGAGCCTGAGGGACCCGCTTCCGCCGAGCCCACCACGACGCCCCACGATCTCACCGCCCCCGCCCCCCCCCCCGCCCCCGCCGATGCCGATGCCGGTGACCGGCCCGAGCCCGGGAGTGTGGCCCATGCGTGAACGGATCACCTCGGCTGCCCGGAGGAACACCGACCTCGTGGGCCTGCTCGTACTTCTGCTGGCGGTGCTCGTGGCTTACCAGCACTACGACACCAGCCTGCTCGACCCCGCCTCCGTCACCATCCTGTCCGCGCAGTTCCTGCCGCTGATCCTGGCCGCCGCGGGGCAGACGACCGTGATGCTGCTCGGGGGGATCGACCTCTCCCTGGGCGCCGTACTCGGGCTCGCCATGGCCGTGTTCGCCACCTACGACGCGCACAGCGCGGGCGGGGTCGTGACCGCGGCCGTCGCAGCCCTGTGCGCGGCCGTCGCGGCCGGCGCGGCCAACGGAACACTCGTGGCGTACGCCGGTCTGCCCCCGATCGTCGTGACGCTCGCCGCGTCGTTCCTGTGGGGCGGCGTCACCCTGATCGTCCTGCCGCAGCCCGGGGGGCATGTCCCGGGCGGACTGGTGAACGCGTACAACAACGGCTGGAACGGCCTCGCGGTACCCGCTGTCGCCGTCGTCCTCGTGCTCGCCGCGTGGAAAGTGCTCCGCACCACCCGGCACGGACTCGCCCTCTACGCCGTGGGCGGCAACGAACACGGCGCCTACGCCAGCGGTCTGCACACCCGCGGTACGAAGATCGCCGGATACGCGCTGGCGGGCGCGTTCACCGGACTCGCCGGGATCGGGCTGGCCGTGCAGACCGGCTCCGCGGACCCCACCATCGGCACGCCGTACACGCTCAACTCGATCGCCGCGTGCGTACTCGGCGGCATCAGCTTCTTCGGCGGGGTCGGCCGGATGCGCGGCACGGTCCTGGGCGCGCTGGTCATCGGCCTGCTCACCAACCTGCTGCTGTTCACCGGGATCTCGCCCTTCTACCAGCTCATCGTGCAAGGAGTGATCCTCGTGGCGGCGCTCGCCCTGAAGACGTACCTCACGAGGGAGGCCGCCGTATGACCGGCGTGACGGGCACGATCCGAACCGAAGCGGTCGCCGCGCTGCGCGGCAGCCGCGCGGCCTGGGCGTTCGGCGTCCTCGGCGTCACCTGGATCGCGGCCATCCTCTTCGCGGACGGTTTCGACAGCGTCTCCAACGTCCGCTACCTGGTGCAGACGGCGTCGTTCCTGGGCATCGTCGCGGTCGGCCAGACCCTCGTCGTGATCATGAGCGGTATCGACCTGTCGGTGTCCGGTGTGGTGGCCCTGTCCGCCGTCGTCTGCGCCAAGGTCGCCTCCGGCTCGGGCGGCGGCGCGAGCGGCATCGCGGCGGCCCTGGCGCTGTGCGCGCTGGTGGGCGCCGTGAACGCGGCCGGCGTGGTGTGGCTGCGGGTGCCACCGATGGTGATGACCCTGGCCACCGGCACCATCCTGTCCGGCGCCCTGCTCGTGTACACCGACGGCTCACCCAGTTCGGCCCACCTGCCCCTGCTCGACTCGCTCGCCAACGGCCGACTGCTGGGAGTGCCCTGGGCGTTCGTCCTGTGGCTGGTCGTCACGGCCGTCGCCGGCTGGCTGCTGCACCTGTCCCGCACCGGCCGCCACGCGTTCGCGCTCGGCGCCGGCGAGCACGCCGCACGCGCCTCCGGAGTACCGCTCGGCGCGACGGCGTTCACCGCGTACGTGTCCTGCGCGCTGCTCGCCGGAGTGGCCGGTCTGGTACTGCTCGGCTTCACCGGCACCAGCTCGCTGACCATGGGCAACCCGTACCAGCTGCTGTCCATCGCCTCCGTCGTGCTCGGCGGCACCTCCATTCTCGGTGGCCGGGGCCACCTCCTCGGCACGGTCGGCGGCGCCCTGCTGCTCACCCTGCTGACCGCGCTGCTGATCTCCTGGAACCTCTCGGAGGGCGTACGCCAGGTCGTCCTCGGCGTACTGATCATCGGCCTGTTGCTGGTCTATGCGAGGGAGCGCAGGACATGACGTCCCCGTCGTCGCAGGACGCCACCTCGGCCGTCCTCGATCTCCTGCGCGATCTCGTTCGCATCCCCAGCGTGAACCCCCGGGGCGCGCCGGGCGACGGGGGTGAGACGGCGGTGGCCGTCTACGTACGGGACTGGCTGGGCCGGCACGGTGTGCGGGCCGAGCTGCACGAAGTGCTGCCGGGGCGGTGCAACGTGGTCGCCGTCGTTCCCGGCCGGGACCCCGCGGTGGTCCTTCTCGAATCGCACCTCGACACGGTCGAGACGGACGGCATGACGGTCCGGCCCCACGACGGCGAGACCCGCGACGGCCGGCTGTACGGGCGGGGTGCCTGCGACGCCAAGGGGCCGCTCGCCGCGTTCATGCTGGCCGCCGCCGAACTCGCCCGCGGCGGGCCGCCGCCGCTCACGCTGGTGCTGGCCGGGGTCTGCGACGAGGAACACGCCTACCGGGGCGTCCTGCACCTGCTCGAAACGCTGGCGGACCGCCCTGTCGTCGGCGCGCTGGTCGGTGAGCCCACCGGACTGGTGCCGGCCACCGCCCACAAGGGCGTCGTGCGCTACACCGTGCGCACCACGGGCCGCCCCGGACACAGTTCGCGCCCCGAGGAGGCGGTCAACGCGATCTCGCTGATGGCGCCCGTCATCGCCCACCTCACCGCCACGCGCCCGGCCGTGGCACCGCACCCGCTCCTGGGACCCGCCACCCGTTCGGTCACCCGGGTCCGCGGCGGCACGGGCCCCAACACCATCCCCGGCAGCTGTGAGGTGGACATCGACCGCCGTACGCTGCCCGGCGAGGACCCGGAAGCCGTCTGGCAGCAGGACCGCGACGAACTCACCGCACTCGGCACCGAGGTGGACCCTCCCTTCACCGTCGACCCGGCCCTGGACACCCCGCCCGGCACCCCTGTCGTCAGCGCGCTGTGCGATGCCCTCGCCGCCCACGGCCGCCCCCACCAC
The DNA here is from genome assembly GCA_000720805.1 of Streptomyces violaceoruber. Lineage (GTDB taxonomy): Bacteria > Actinomycetota > Actinomycetes > Streptomycetales > Streptomycetaceae > Streptomyces > Streptomyces cellulosae_A. The sequence continues at coordinate 40,686 of JODI01000005.1, read as the reverse complement.
ATCCAGGGCATGCCCTTCGGCACGGACGCCAGCAAGCTCGCCCGCGCCGGGATGCCGTCGGTGGTGTTCGGCCCCGGCTCGGTGACGGACGCCCACGCCGCGGCCGAATCGGTGGATCTGGCGGAGGTGGAGCTGGCCGCGCGGATCGTGGTGGCGACGGTCCACGAGACGGGCAGGCGGCTCCACCGGAGCGCACCCGCCCCGGCGCCCCCTCAGGAGCGTCTCCGCGGGGACGCCCGCCTGGACATCCCGTCGCAGGAGCGGCGGACATGCAGCTGACCGAACACGTCCATCTCCTCGCCAGCGGCGCCGCCGGATTCGATCTCAGCGACCCGCTGGACTGTCATGTCTACCTCGTGCGAGGCGGCCGCCGCAGCGTCCTCGTCGACGCCGGCGGCGGCCGGTCCGCCCCCACCATCCTGCGGAAAGCGGGCAGTACGGGCACCATCCCCGACCACCTCCTGCTCACCCACGGGCACGCCGATCACGCGGGCGGAGCCGCCGCCCTCGCCGAGGAACTTCCCGGGCTGCGCGTGCTGGCCGGGGCCGCGGCCGTGCGCTGGATCGCCGAGGGCGACGAGCGGGGACTCAGCGTGGACAGGGGCAAAGCCGCCGGGGTCTATCCTGCCGACTACGCCTTCCGGCCCTGCCCCCGCGTCGAACCCCTCACCGACGGCACGGAGATCGATCTGGGAGGCGGAGTGGTCGTCCGGGCCGTCGCCACCCCCGGCCATGCCGACGGCCACACCTGCTACCACCTGCGGACCCCGGCCTACCAGGCACTCTTCTCCGGCGACTGCGTCTTCACCGGGGGACGCATCTCGTTGCAGAATCTGCATGACTGCCGCGTGTCCGCGTACGCGGACAGTCTGACCCGGCTGGCCGCGCTCGACGTCGACGCGCTCTTCCCCGGCCACCACGAGGTCTCACTCGCCCGTGCCGGGAGGCACCTGACCACCGCCCGCGACGCCGTCGCCCGCGGCCTGCTGCCGAGGAGTACGACATGACCGCACCGGTCCGCCGCAACCAGGCCACGTCGCTGCGCCGCGCGCTCACCGTCCTCGAGCACATCCGCGACCACGCCGGGTCGGGCCGCGGCATGTCCCTGACGCGGATCGCGGAGGATCTCGGCATCAGCAAGAGCACGGTGCTGCGCCTGACCTCACCCTTCATGGAGTCCGACCTGCTGGTCCGGGACCGCGAGACAGGCTGGTTCCGGCTCGGCCACGGCACCCTGCGGCTCGGCCAGGCCTACCTCTCCTCGCTCGACCTGCGGACCGTCGCCGCGGAACCGCTCCGGCTGCTCCAGCACACGGTGGGAGAGACCTGCCACCTCGTCGTCTACGAGCCGCCCGACGTCGTCTACATCGACAAGGTCGAGAACGAGACCAACGTCCGCATGGGCTCCCGTATCGGCAGCCGCGTTCCCGCCTACCGGACCGCCGTCGGCAAGGCCATCCTCGCCTGGCTCGGCGAGGAGGCGTTCCGTGTCGTCGTCGCCGCCGGGATGCCCCCGGTCACCGTGCACACGGTCACCGACGCCGAACGGCTGCGCCGCGAACTCGACCGCGTCCGGCGCCGGGGCTACGCGATCGACGACCGGGAGAACGAACCGGAGGTGCGGTGCGTCGCCGCGCCCGTCTTCGACCACACCGACGCGCCGATCGGCGCCCTCAGCGTCTCCGGCCTCACCACCCGGATGACCCCCGCCCGGGTCCGGGAGGTCGGGCCCGTGGTCGTCCGCACCGGCATGGAGATCTCCCATGTCCTCGGCTCGTCCCGCGTACGGGACGGCGGACAGCAGAAGGCCGCCGACCACTGAGGGCCACCGCACCGCCGCCCCCCGACACCTCGCCCACACCCGCGCCCGGCAAGCGACAGGAAGCCCATGCACACCTCCTCGCGGACGGAACCGGCGCGCCCGGCGCCGCAGGCCGTGCCGTCCGTGCCGTCCGTGCCGTCCGTGCCGTCTACGGCCTCCGTCTACACCTTCGTCGAGGACATCCGCGCGGAGGGCGCGGACGCCGTCCTCGACCGGGTGCTCGGCAGGTACGGCTGCGACACCCTGACGGTCGCCGCCGCCTACCACCGCGCCCGCGACGTCACCCCGCACGGCCCCGCACGGGTCACCCTGCGGCAGGACGGCACCCACGTCCCGCCTCCGGCCGATCTGTTCGACGGGCTGCGCCTGAGACCGCCGGTGCAGCCGGGCGCCGAGCGGGAGCCGCTGCGCGAGCTGCGCCGCCGTACGGCCGAACGCGGCGCCGCGCTGCACGGCTGGACCGTCTTCCTGCACAACACCACCCTCGGCCTCGCGCACCCCGACGTCGCCCAGGAGAACTGCTTCGGCGACCACGCGGCTCCGGCCGACCTGTGCCCCGCCAACCCGGACGTCCGGGCGTACGCCGTCGCTCTCGCCCGTTCCGTTGCCCGCCAGGGAGTGGACGCGGTGGTGTCCGAGTCGCTCCACTTCGGCTCCTTCGGTCACGGCTACCACCACGAGCGCAGCTTCGTGCCGCTCGGCCCGGTGGAGGAGTTCCTGCTCGGCCTGTGCTTCTGCTCGCACTGCGTGCGGCGCGCCGACAGCGCGGGAGTGGACTGTGCCGCCGCACGCGCCGGAGCCGCGCGGACCGTCGTCCGGCTGCTCGACGGCGCGGACCCGCTGCCGGGCGCCCTCGACCCCGGCGCACTCGCCGACACGGCCGGGGAGCCCGTCGCCGCGTACGCGCGCACTCGCTGCGACACCGTCACCTCGCTCGCCGCCACCGTGGCCGACGCCGTGGCGGGCGAGGGGTCCCGGCTGGTCTTCCTCGATCTGACCGGCGCCGTCAAGGGCTACGCGGACGGCCTGCCGACCGGCCCGCTCGCGGCCGAGGAGGCCTGGCGGGTCGGCGTCGACCCGGCGGCGGTCGGAGCCGTCGTCCCGGGCTACGCCGTCCTCGCCTACGCCCGCGACCCGCACCGCGTCGCGGCCGACACCGCCGCCTACCGGGCCGTCCTGCCGGACACCTGCGCCCTGCGGACCGTACTGCGCCCCGGTGCGCCGGACACCGCGTCCGCCGCCGCGCTGGCGGAGAAGACCGCGGCGGTCACCGGTCCCGGACGGGCGGACGCGGTGGACTTCTACCACTACGGTCTGCTCCCGTTCCCCGTACTGGACCGCATCCCCACGGCACTCGAAGCGCGCGGCTGACGCCGCGGGGAAATCCGGGTGAACCGGCTCCTTCGGGTTCCTCAGGTCCTTCGGCGAGGTCACGCTGATTGCCGACCCGGCGGGCAGTGCATCCGGGGCGCTGTGCCGGAGCGACCGCGGATCCTGCTGACGGGCTGGTTCAGTTTCCTGGACGGGGAGGCGACCGCCGGGGACGTGCTGGCGCTGCACCGGCCCCCGCCCCTGCCTCCCGGCCTGTCGTCGGGGTGATCCTCACCCACGGCCGGCGCGAGTGCGGAACGCGCCGACGGCACGAGCGGGGCGCCGACGAGGTGACGCGCCGGCTGTCCGGCCGGGACTGCGCGCGCCTGGAACTGGAGACCCGGCTCGACGTGCACGACTGGCGGCTGAGCGCGACCCCCGCCCAGTCGGAGGCCGTGCTCTCCCGGCTCGGCCCGGTCGTCACCGACCGGCTGCACGGAATGGTGTTCGCCCCGCGGGCGGGGGTTCCGGCGGTGGCCGTCGACCCGGTCGAGGGCGGCTCGAAGGTGACGGCGCAGGCGCGCGCCTGCGGCCGGCCCGCGCTGCAGGGTCTCCGAACGGCTCGACGCGTCGGCGCCTGATCACTGGTGGGACTGGTGCGGGACCGCCGGCCGCGAACTCGCCCGGGACATCGGTGCCCGGATCCGCCAGGATGCCGCGTCGGACGGCGCGGACGGTCTCCTCCAGGCCCTCGCCCCGCACTCCACCCGTTAGTCGGGCGCGTGTCGGGGCACCCGGGTCATACCCCCCGCGGCCGCGACGAGGAGAGACAGTGACGACCGGCCCCCTCCACGATGACGAGCGGCACATCCTCGACGAGATGGAGCGTGCTCTGCGCCGCGACCGCCGTCTCGACCGGCGGATGCGCGCGCTGGGCCGACGTCCGCGTCGGCGACCCGTGTTGGCCCGCGTGGCGGGCTATCGTCCGCGCCCGTGGACCGTCGCGCTGCTGCTGGTGGTCTCCGTCGCCCTCATGGCGGCCGGTATCGACACCATGGAGCCGGCGGTGATCTGGGCCTTCGCCACCGTCTGGCCGGTGACGCTGTATGCGGGGTTCAGGTTGCTCTGCAAGTGGACGGAGCCCTGAGCGGCGACAACCGAGTCCTGAGCGACAGGGAGGGGGCTGGGCGTCCCGGGCGGCCATGTCAGGTCCGTGCCACGGGAGCGCGCACGAGCGCGGCCCCGCTCAGCCCGTGTAGCGGCGTGTGGTGGACCGGCGTTGGGGATCCTCCAGCAGCCGCAGCCGGGACTCGACCTCGCTCGGCAGCACCCGTCGCTCGCGCAGCACCCACGGCAGCGCGGCGGTGGCCTCGGCGAAGGCACGCAGGGACACGGTGTCGCGCGGCACGGTGCGGGCCAGGTGCACGGTGCGGCGCAGGGCGCGGCCGACCGGGCGGCGCAGCCAGGTGAACCACAGCGTGTTGCGGATGCCGTGGGCCCGACGCGGGGTGGCTTCCCTGACCACCGACGCTCGGTGATGGGCCGTCAGGTGATCGGCGTACGTCAGCCACCAGCCGTCGCCCGCGAGGTCCGCGGCGAGCAGCTCCTCCTCTCCGCCGAGCCACAGCCGGGGGTGGAAGCCGCCCGCGGCGCGCAAGGCGCCGGACCGCAGGACCGTCGCCGCGGCCAGGAAGGAACCGAGGGCCGGGCCGGGCAGCCAACTCGGCCGGGGCGAAGGTGAGTTGCGCAGTTCGGTGACGATCGGGCCCTCGGTGCCGTCCGGTTCGACGACGATGCGTGCCGTGACGGCGCCCAGCGCGGGGTGCCGGTCGAGCAGGTCGGCGGCCCCCGGCAGCGAGCCGGGCGCCCACGAGGAGTCGTCGTCGCAGAAGGCCACGTAGGGCGTGTGCACATGGCGCATGGCCAGTTGCGGCCGACCGCGCCGAGGTTGTGGCCGGGTCGCAGCACCGGCACCGCGGGGTGGTGCCGGGTGACGGCGTCGGCGGTGCCGTGGGTGGAGGCGTTGTCGACGACGACGGGCGGCCGCTCGGGGAGGTCGAGGAGGCGGCCGAGGGTACGGGCGAGCGAGGGCTCGCGGTCGCGGGTGGCGATGACGACGCCGACGGATGCGTGGGTCATGGCGAGTCGATGAGCCGGTCGAAGGCTTCCAGGACGTCTTCGGGGCGGATCCGCAGCAGGACCGGGTCGGTGCGGCGGCCGTGCGGGTCGCCGTCCGGGCCCGGGTGCCACAGCACCTGGTGGCGCGGGTGCGCGGGCGGGCCCCAACGGCTGGGCGGTACCGGGCCGAAGAGGGTGACGGAGGGGGCGGCGTGGGCGACGGCGAGGTGGGCGATGCCGGTGTCGCCGCTGACGACGGCGCGGGCGTCGACGACGAGGGCGGAGAGCCGTCCGAAGGGCAGTCCGCCGCCGAACACGTCGGTGTCGGGCAGCCGGGCCTCCTTGGCCAGCCGCGCCACCAGGTCCTCCTCGTCCGCTCCTCCGGTGACCACGACCCGGTGGCCGCGCTCGCGCAGGGCGGTGGCCACGGTGGCGTACCGGTCGACGGGCCAGCAGCGCGAGGGCGCTCCGGCGCCGGGGTGCAGGACGATCGCGCCGGGCGCCGGGGACGGGTCCGCCGGGCGGGGCAGCCGCAGGTCGGTCGCGTCGGCGGGGATGCCGTACGCCTGGAGGAACCGGCACCAGCGGTCCCGTTCGTGTTCCTCGGCGTACCAGAGCGGTCCGCCGATGCCGGGTGTGTCGGGGTGCGCGAAGGCCAGGAGCCGGCCCGGCCGCAGGGACTGCAGAAGCCGGTGGCTGGGCGGGCCGTTGCCGTGCAGGTCGACGGCGACGTCTGGTGGCGGGCCGGTCCAGTCGAGGCGGCGCGGTACGGCCCGGCCGGGAGCGGAGGCGGGCAGCAGCCGGTCGGCCGCTCCCATGGCCGCGGCCGCCGGGGCGAGTTCCTCCGGGGCGGCCAGCACCAGTTCGTGGTCCGGGAAGCCCCGGCGCAGCGCGCGCAGGGCGGGGACGCCGGCGAGGAGGTCGCCCAGGCCCAGGGCACGCAGGACCAGCAGACGAGGGCACGCGCTCATCGCACTTCCTCCCTCACTCGCGCCACCGAAAGGGCCGGCACCAGCTCGTGGCCGGGAAAACCCACACGCGGTGCGCTCGGCGCCGAGACCCCGGCGAGGAGATCGCCCAGGCACGCAGCACGCGGGACCGGCAAACGGGGACGCGTCGTCATCGGGCTCCTTCCCTCACCCGTGCCATCAGCGCGGTCGAGGAGCGGCCGTCGAGGTACGGGAGCAGGACCGCCTGTCCGCCCCACTCCTGGAGCAGGGCGGCCTCGGGCAGGTCGGCGCCGGAGTAGTCGCCGCCCTTCACCCAGATGTCCGGGCGCAGGTCGGCCAGCAGCCGTTCGGGGGTGTCCTCGTCGAACACGGCGACGGCGTCGACGCAGGCGAGGGCGTTGAGCACCCGGGTGCGGTCGGCCAACGGGTTCACCGGCCGCTCCGGGCCCTTGCGCCGCCGCACCGACGCGTCCGAGTTGACGCAGACGACCAGGCAGTCGCCGAGCCGCCGGGCGGCCTGGAGCAGTCCGACGTGCCCGGCGTGCAGCAGGTCGAAGCAGCCGCCCGCGGCGACGACGGTGCCGCCGGTGGCACGGACGCGCGCGACCAGGTCGCGGGCGTCGGCGGAGTCGGTGAGGGGCCCCGGCCCGCTGTCGGCGTGCGTGACGCCCCCTGCCCCGCCGGCGCCGACGAACTCGGTCGCCGCGGCCACGGCACCCTCGACGGCCTCACCGACCAGGGCCCCGTCGGCCAGCAGTCCGGCCGCCGTCGCGGCGAAACGGTCCCCGGCGCCGCAGGTGTCCCCGGGATGCACGGCTCCCGCCGGGACGAGCAGCGGGTGCTCCCCGTACGACAGCAGGGCCCCGCTCGCACCGAGGGTCACCGCGACGGCGGCGACCCGCCACTGCCTCACCAGTGCGGCGGCGTCCCGGGCGGCGTCCCGCAGGGGGTTCCCGTTGCCCTCCTGGTCGGCGAACGTACGCGCCTCCGACCGGGCCGGGGAGACCAGCCGGGTGCCCGGCACGGGCGGCCCGCCGCGCGGGTGCGGGTCCCAGACCAGCGGTGGCCGCTCGGCGAGAGCGTCCCGCAGGGAGTCCGCCGCGCCCCGCCCGTAGTCGGAGACCAGCACGGCGGAGGCCGAGCGGAGCGCCTCGCGGGCCTCCTCCGTGGCCTCGCGGACGCGCCCGGTGCCCCGGTCCAGACGGACCACCGGGCTGCCCCGGGCCAGGACGCGGGTCTTCTCCGGCAGCGCGCCGGTCAGCGGGAGCTCGATCAACTTCAGTTCGGGAGCGAGGAGTTGACGCAGTTCCTCGCTCGCAGAATCGTCGCCGACTCCAGTGATCAGGGTGACCTCGCGGCCGTCGCGTGCCGCGAGGTACGCGGTGAGGGCGGCGCCTCCCGGACGCGTCCGCTGCGCGCAGTCGGCGACGACGGGCACGGGCGCGTCGGGGGCGAGGCGCTCGGCGGTGCCGGTCAGGTCACGGTCCAGAAGGGCGTCGCCGACCACGACGAGGGGGGCCTTGCCGGGCACGTCAGCTCCCCTTCCCGGCCAGGGCCGCGTCGAACGCCGCGCACACCATGTGCACGGCCACCAGGTGGAGTTCCTGCACGGTCGCGGCCGAACCGGCGTTCACGCACAGGGCCTCGTCACTGCCGGCCAGCAGCGGGTTCGGAGCCGCTCCGGTCAGCGCCCACACGTGCAGGCCCGCCGCGCGCGCCGCGTCGGCGGCCGACAGCAGGTTGGCGCTGGCGCCGCTGGTGGACAGCAGCATCAGCACGTCGCCGCGGCGGCCGTGAGCGCGTACCTGGCGGGCGAACACCGCGTCGACGCCGTAGTCGTTGGCGATGGCGGTCGTGCTGGAGGTGTCCGCGTGCAGGGCGATCGCCGAGAAGGCGGGCCGGTCGTCGCGGTAGCGGCCAACGAGTTCGGCCGTCAGGTGCTGGGCCTGGGCCGCGCTGCCGCCGTTGCCCGCCGCGAGCAGCCGACCGCCGCCCCCGAGCACGGCGGCGAGCTTGTGGCCCCACCGCTCGGTGATGTGGGCGGAGGCCCGGAACGCCCCGAGGGCGTCGAGGAGTTCGTCGCAGTGCCCGACACCCCGGGATACCTCTGTGCTCATCACGCCACCTCCGACGGAATCTCGTCACGTGCCGTGACGCGTTGGTAGACCTCTTCGACGCCGTCCGCGACGCGCTGCCAGGTGTAGCGGGCGAGCGCGCGGTCCCGGCCGATCGCGCCCATGGTGCGGCGCAGCCGTTCGTCGGCGAGTACGTCGCGGACCGCCTCAGCGATCGCCCCGGGGTCGGCCGCCGGTACCAGCCGGCCCGTCACCCCGTCGGAGACGGTGTCCCGGTGGCCGCCGACATCGGTGGCGACGACGGGCACACCGCAGGCCATGGCCTCCAGCGGGACGATGCCGAACGGCTCGTACGTCGGGGTGCACAGCACCGCGTCCGCGCTGCCGATGAGCGCCGGCATCCGGGCCGGGTCCACGGCACCGAGCAGCCGTACCCGGTCGGCGACGCCGTGCCGGTCGGCCAGGGCCAGCAGCCGTCGGGCCTCCGGTTCGGCGCCCAGCAGTTCGGGCGGGGGCCCGCCGGCCACGACGAGTTCGGTGTCGGGTATCCGAGTGAGGGCGCGGATGGCCTGGTCGTAGCCCTTGCGGCGGACGAGCCGTCCGCAGGCCAGCAGCCGGTGCCGCTCCCGGCGTGCCGGGATGTCGGCGGCCCGCGCTCCGGGACGGAAGTGGCGTACGTCCACCCCGCACGGCACCACGGACACCCGTCGGGGCGGCACGCCCATGTCGGCGAGTTCGAGCACCTCGTCGGTGCAGGTGGCCAGCACCCGGGCACAGCCGCGGCCGAGCTGCCGCTCGATGCCCACGCGTTCGGCGGGACTGGTGTCCTCGTGGCCCTGGTGGCGTCGCTTGACGGTGCCGAGGGCGTGGAAGGTCTGCACGACGGGGATGTCGTGGGGCCCGGCGCCGGTACGGGCGGCCAGTCCCGACATCCAGAAGTGGGCGTGCACGGCCCGAGGCGGCTCGTCCTCCCAGACCCGGGCGAGGTACGCGCCGAAGGCCGGCATGTACGGCAACAGCTCGTCCTTGGGGACCGGTACGGGCGGTCCGGCCGGCACGTGCTCCACGACGGCGCCGCCGGGCAGGGCCACGCGGTCGGGCAACTCGGTGGAGTCGCGCCGGGTGTGGACGGTGACGTCGTGGCCGCGGCGCGCCAGCTCCTCGCTGAGCCGGGCCACGTACACGTTCTGGCCACCGGCGTCGACGCCGCCGAGCGCCGCCAGGGGGCTGGCGTGCTCGGACACCATGGCGATCCTCATCGGGCCACCTCCTTCAGCAGCCGCTCCCAGTCGTCCAGGAAGCGGGTCAGTCCGTAGCGGGCGAGCGCGGCGGCGCGAGCGCCCTCTCCGACGGAGCGGGCGTGCGGCGGGTCGGCGAGGAAGTCCCGTACGGCGTCTTGCAGTACGTCGATGCGGTGGGAGACCACTCCGGCGCCCGGCGGTACCGCCTCGGTCACCTCGGTGGTGGCGAGGGCCACCACCGGCATGCCGAGGTGCATCGCCTCCAGCAGGGACAGGCCCAGGGAGGTCCAGCGGACGGGGTGGAGGTAGAGGCGGCGCCGCGCCATCGCGGCATGCAGGTCACGCTGGACGAGTTCGTGGGAGCGGCAGCTCTCCTCCGGGACACCGAGGTGGCCGGCGAGCCCTTCGGTCCGCATGCCGAACACGTCCAGCGGGGCGGTCCGCGCGAACGCCGGCAGCAGGTCGGTGCCCACCGTACGGCCGCGCCGCACGGGCTCGTTGACGACGACGGCGGCCCGGGGCAGCTCACCGGTCCACAGCCGGCCGGGGTCGACGATGCCGTGCTCGATGACGACCGCGGGGGTGTTTCCGGCGTCCCACATCAGCCGGTTGAAGTGGGTGACGTGGACGAGGGTGACGCCGGGGAGGTCGGCGGCCGGGTGGCGGGTGTGGGGGACGTCGCCGTCCGGGGCGTTGTGCTCCAGGTACACCAGGGGTGGGCGGCGGCCCAGCCACGCGTCCACGAGGGCGAGTTCGTGCGGGCGTTGCAGGACGACGACGTCGATGTCCTCGTCCCGCAGCCGCTCGGGCGGGATCTCGACGACGGAGTCGGGCCAGTCGAAGGTGCGGGCCCGGCCGAGGCCGTCGGGTCCGCGGTCCGGGGTGACGGGGACGACGTAGGTGTGCGGGCCCTGCACGAAGGCCGTGGTCCACGACCCGTGTACGTGCCAGAGCAGGATCCTCATGTCTCCCCCATCAGCTTCTCGACGGCGGCCGCGACGTCGTGCCCGGTCACCGACTCCAGGCACGGATGGCCGGGCACGGGACACGTCCGGGCCCTGGTGTCGGCACAGGGCGCCAGCTGGTCGCCGAGCAGCACGTACGGCACGCCGTACGGTCGCCAGCGTTCGGCGGGGACGACGGGCGCGAAGAGCGAGACGACCGGGGTGCCGACGGCGGCGGCGAGGTGGGCGGGCCCGGTGTTGCCGGTGACGACGGCGTCGGCCCCGGCGAGCACGCCGGCCAGTTCCCCGGCACCGGTCCGGCCGCCGAGGTCGAGGGCCTGCTCGCCGGCGACGTACGCGGTCAGGTCCCGCTCGTCCGGCCCGCCGGTCACCACGACCCGGTGCCCGGCCCCGGCCAGTTCCCGCACTGCTTCGGCGCAGCGCTCGCGGCTCCAGGCGCGGGCGGGGACGCTGGCGCCGGGGTGCAGGACGACGTACGGTCCGGGACCGGTCGCCCCGGTCGCGGCGGGCGGGGGCAGCACCCGCAGCCGCCCGTCGTCCACCCGGGGGAATCCCGCGGCCTCGGCGAGATCGAGCGCGGCCTCCGCTTCATGGGCGTGCGGTGCGCGGTGATGGCGTACGTCGAGGAGGGATCCGGGGTAGTCCTCGCTGTCCGCGGCGATGTGGCCGACGCCGGCCAGGCGCAGCAACAGGGCGGTGGGCAGCGGGGACTGATGGAAGGAGGTCAGGATCAGGGCCGTGTCGGCGTCGATGGTGTCGATGAGCAGCTCGACTTCTCCGCGGCCGACGTGCGGAGGGTCGAGGCCGACCCAGGGGGCGTCCCAGACGAGGATGTCGTCCACGTCGGGCAGCAGGCGGGCGGCGGGCGCGCCCCGCGGTCCGACCAGCATCGTGACGGTGTCGGCGCGGGCGGCGACGGCGCGGACGGCGGGCCCGGCGAGCAGGACGTCACCGAAGCTGTCGAGGCGGGTGACGAGGGCTTTCATCGTGGTCTCCCGCTGGTGTCGTAGGCGGCTTCGGCGGTCGGGGCGCTCCGGGCCGGCGGCCCGGTCAGCACGTCGCGTACGGCGGTCGGCAGGTCCGGCGCCACATGCTCCGCACTCGCCGTCTCCTGCGGTCGCGTCCGCGGGGTGGGCACGAGGATGCCGTGGGCGCCCGCCCGGCGCGCTGCCTCGACGTCGGCTCCGATGTCGCCGATGACGACACAGTCGGCGGGTGCGGTGCGCAGGCGGCCGGCCGCCCACAGGACCAGGCCCGGTTCCGGTTTGCGGCAGGAGCAGCCGTCGTCGGGGCCGTGCGGGCACACGGCCCACACGTCGAAGGGGCCGAGAAGCTCGTCGACGCGGTGGTTGACGCCGCGCACGTCGGCGTCGGTGAGCAGTCCGCGCGCGATGCCGGACTGGTTGCTGACGACTCCGGTACGGATGCCGCGCGAGCGGAGCAGGTCCAATGCCTCGCGGGCTCCGTCGACGGGGCGGACGCGGGCCGGGTCGCCGTTGTAGGGGACGTCGTGGACGAGGGTGCCGTCACGGTCGAACAGCACGGCCTTGACGGGACTCATCGCGCCACCTCCCGCCAGTCGGGGGCGTTCCGGTGCCGCCGGAGGCCGCTCAGCCAGTGCCAGGTCGCGGCGGGCGGGATGAGCGCGCTGGTGACGAGCATCGTCGTCACCTCGTCGCGGGTGCGTGGCCCCGGCGCGATGCGCGCCCACGCGAACTCCGCGGTACCGGCGGCCCAGCCGAACGCCGCGGCCACGGCGGCCCGGCGGCGTCCGGCGACCGCGAGGGCGCACGCGGCGGCACCGGCCGCGGTGACCGCCAGGTGGCCGTGCAGGCGCCCGCGCGGCGCGGCGGCCTTGTGCCACCAGCCCGGCCCGTGCAGGTATCGCATCAGGGCGTCGTCGGCGTTGCCGCGCTGGGCGCGCAGGGACACCCAGCGGTCGGCGGGGCGCACGGGGTGCCGGGTGGTGCGCCGACCTCGCCGGATCCGCCATCCCGCGTCCAGGATCCGCAGGGCGATGTCGGCGTCCTCGCGGAAGGCGCGCCGGAAGCGTTCGTCGAAGCCGCCGACCTGCTTGAGCGTGTCCGTGCGGTACGCCATGTCGGCGGTGATCCAGCGGGCCCGCGCCAGAGCGGCGGTGCCCCGTTCCCAGTCGGTGGGGTGGCGCTCGCCCGGCAGCGGTACGGCGATCACCCCCTGGACGCCTCCGGTGTCCGGGGTCGCGTCGGTCAGGTCCTGCGCCAGCTGCTCGCACCAGTGCGGGCCCACCTGGACGTCGTCGTCGAGGAAGGCCACCCAGGGCGCGGCGACGCGGTGCCAGCCGGTGTTGCGGGCGGTGGCGGGCCCGCGCCCCCCGCCCGCCACCACGGTCGTACGCCCCCGCAGGTCACCGAGCACACTCAGCGGGTGCTCCAGCGGACCGGGAGCGGGGTCGGGTTCGGGCCGGTCGTCGACGAGGACGATCTCGTCCGGCTTCGGTCCGTCGGCGGCGGCGAGCGCGGCGAGACAGTCGGCGAGGGTGGCGCGGACCAGCGTCGGTATCACGACCGCGTACCCCGGGCTCATGCGAACGCCCTTCCCCGCCGCACCGCGAACGGACCGATAGCCAGCAGGTCCACGGGCGCGGAGCCGAAGCACTCCAGGGCGTCGCGGGGGTCGTCGACCATGGGGCGGCCGGCGGTGTTGAGACTGGTGTTGACGACCACCGGCAGTCCGGTGCGCCGTTCGAAGCCGCGCAGCATCCGCGCCACCAGCGGCTCCTGCCGCTCGTCGACGGTCTGGATGCGGGCGGTGCCGTCCACGTGCACCACGGCGGGGATGCGCCCGCGCCACCGATGTGCCACGTCGTGCACGAAGAGCATGTACGGGCTGGGCAGTGGCCCCGTGAACAGCTCGTGGGCGCGGTCGGCGAGGACCATGGGCGCGACCGGCCGGAACTCCTCACGGCCCTTGACGTGGTTGAGCCGTTCCAGGTTCTCGGCGCGGCCGGGATGGGCCAACAGGGAGCGGTGTCCGAGGGCGCGCGGCCCGTACTCGCTGCGGCCCTGGAACCAGGCGACCACGCCGTCGCGGGCCAGCTCCTCGGCGACCGCCTCCGCGATGTCGTCGGGGCGCTCGTACGGTACGGCGGCCTGGTCGAGCCAGGCCAGCAACTCCTCGTCGCTCCAGCCACGGCCGAGGTCGGCGCCGGGCATGGGCAGCGGGTTCTCCTGCTGCTGTGCGGACAGGTGGAGGGCGCCTCCGAGGGCGGTTCCGGCGTCCCCGGCGGCCGGCTGCACCCACACGTGCCGGTAGGGGCCCTGTTCGGCGATCCTGGAGTTGGCGACGCAGTTGAGGGCGACGCCGCCCGCCATGGTGAGCGCCTCTCCCCCGGCCTCGCGGTGCAGCCAGTGGACGAGTTCGAGCAGGAGGTCTTCGAGGACCGCCTGGGTGCTGGCGGCGAGGTCGGCGTGCTCCCGCGTCCACGTCTCGCCCTTCGCGCGGGGCGGGGCGAGGGCGGCCCAGTCGACGCCGTGGGCGCTGAAGCCGCCGTCGCCGGTCGGGTGGACGTGCTGCCGCAGCCGGGGCAGGAAGCGGGGTTCGCCGTAGGAGGCGAGGGCCATCACCTTGTACTCGTCGCTGCTGCGCAGAAAGCCGAGGTGTTCGGTGAGCTCCTCGTAGACCAGGCCCAGGGAGTGGGGCAGCGCTTGTGCGGCCAGGATGTCGAGCTTGCCGTCGCGGTAGCGGCCGGCCAGGTGGGAGGCGGCCTCGCCGCGGCCGTCGAGGACGAGGACGGCGCTGTCGGGGTGCGGGGAGGCGGGTCCGGCGGAGGCGGCGTGTGCCACGTGGTGCGGGACGAAGACCACCTGGTCCGGGTCGAGGCCGGGCAGGGCCTCGGCGAGGAACTCGGGGGCGCGGCGCGCGTAGTCCAGGCGCAGCGGGTCAAAAGGGTCGTTCAGTCCCATGTCCTGGGCGGGGCGGGCGAGCCTGGGGTCGAAGGAGTAGGTCACCGCGTCCAGTTCCCCGGGCCGGATCCCGGCATGCTCCAGGCACCAGCGGGCGGACAGCTCGGGCAGCTCCCAGGCGGAGAACGGCACCGGGCGCTTGCCGTGCTTGCGGCGGCTGAAACGCTCCTCTTCGGCGGCGGCGACGGTGTGGCCGTCGACGACGAGAGCGGCGGCCGGGTCGTGGAACAGGGCGTTGATGCCGAGGATGCGCATGTTGAATCGCTCCGTCCCTGTGACAAATGGGGACTTTTGCTACAGGTCCGCGAGTGCCGCTCTTGGGGTTGCCTCAAACACTTGGAGATAGCTCGCCATGAAATAGCCCGATTTTTCACGGTTCGCTGTAAATCGACCACGCAGAGTCGCGACAGTCGGCGCCGCACCGGAAGGCTGAGTATCGGCGCCGAAGAATGCGCGGGAACGCCCGGCAGCGCCCGACTCCTCCGCAGGTGGGAGCCGAGGCGTGCCAGTGGGGCACCGGGCGCCCTCGGCGGGGTGCCCGGTGGGGCGGAGGTGGGCCGGCGGCCCGGGTCAGGCGGCCGCGGAGCGGGTGAACCAGTCGATCGTACGGGCGAGGCCCTCGTCCCAGTCGACCTCCGGACGCCAGCCGAGCCGCTCCCGCGCGAGGCGGGTGTCGGGCTTGCGGCGCCCCGGGTCGTCGACCGGGCGTTCGACGAAGCGGATCCGGGAGGCGGAGCCGGTGAGGTCGACGATGCAGCGGGCGAGTTCGAGCATCGTGATCTCGTCGGCACCGCCGATGTTCACGGGCCCCGCCTCGTCGGACGCCGCCAGGGCGAGGATGCCGTCGACCGTGTCGTCGACGTAGCACAGCGAACGTGTCTGGCCACCGTCACCGGCGACGGTCAGGGGCGCGCCGTCGAGGGCCTGGGCGATGAACGTGGGCACGGCGCGGCCGTCGCCGCCGCGCATGCGCGGACCGTAGGTGTTGAAGATCCGGACGATGGCCGCGTCGGTGCCGTGCACACCCCGGTGGGCGGTCACCAGGGCCTCGGCGAAGCGCTTGGACTCGTCGTAGACGCTGCGGGGGCCGACCGGATTGACGTTCCCCCAGTACGTCTCCGGCTGCGGATGCTCCAGCGGGTCGCCGTACACCTCGGAGGTGGAGGCGAGCACGAAACGGGCCTCGTCGCGGCGGGTGCGGTCCAGCGCGTGCCGGGTGCCGTCGCTGCCGACGGCGAGGGTCTCCAGCGGCAGCCGCAGATAGTCGGCGGGCGAGGCCGGGCAGGCGAAGTGCAGGACCAGGTCGAAACGGCCCGGCAGCGCGCGCCAGGCCGCGGGATCGGTGGCGTCGGCCCGCACGAAGCGGAAACCGTCGTGGCGCTGCAGGTCCGCCACGTTGGCGCGGGAGCCGGTGGCCAGGTTGTCGAGGCACACGACGTCGGCACCCGCGGCGAGCAGTCGCCCGCACAGATGCGATCCCACGAATCCGGCTCCGCCGGTGACCAGGGCCCGGTGGAAGACGCGTCCACTCATCCGGCTCTCCTCACTCTCGCGCGGCAGGTGCGTGCTGACCTGAGTAACCCCAGGACGTGTTCACATGCGGAGGCCCGCCCTCCGATCGGCACCACCGACCGGCACCCGACACGCCACATTCCGGATCCATCTGGCGCCGGCCCACCAGCGCGCACAGGGCTGCCCTCTGCCCGTCGCCGTCGCCCTGTCCATCGGGCAGATCAACACCGCCGTCCGGGAGTTCGAGGAGCTCCGCGCCCGCGTTGAACCGGAGCTGAGTCCGGCGGGCCTCGACTGCGTGGAGGGCATGGCGGGCTGGATCGGGGGGTGTTACCACTGGTCCCGCACGGTACCGCGCTACGCCGACACGGCGACGGTGTCCGCGGTGCCGTGAGGTGGTCCGCCGCACGGGCGAGGGACGCGTATCCAGATGGCCGTACCCGCACGACGGAGGCCACACGCCGAGGCCGGGGGCGATTCACTCGTCCTTGCCGTACCCGTTCAGGAATGCGTCCGTACCGCACCGTGGGGGCATACGCTCGCGTTGCCTCCCGGTGGTCGAACGACAGGAAGCGGTAGGGCAGATGGCGCATGGGTCACGGCAGTCGATCGGCCGCTCGGGACAGTTGCTCGAGCGCCACCGGGAGCTCGGCGCCCTCGACGCGGCCCTGTCGGACCTGGGGGCCGTCGCCCGCGGCGGCCCCGTCGCCCGGCACGGCGGCCTGCTCGCCTTCACGGGGCCCGCGGGGCTCGGCAAGACGGCCCTGATGACACAGGCCCGCGTCCGCGCCCTCGCCGAGGGGTTCCGGGTGCTGTCGGGCAGGGGCGGCGAGGCGGACCAGGAGCTGGCGTTCCATGTGGTCCGCCGGCTCGTCCAGCCCGCGCTGGCGACGATGGACGAGACCGAGTGCCGGGCCTTCTTGGGCAGTTGGTACGCCACCGTCGCCACCGCGCTGGGTCTGGAGGCGGTGGACACCGACCAGGTGCCGGACCCGGCCGGCGTACGCGACGCTCTCGACTGGGTCATGACCCGCCTCACGCTGATGAGGAGGACGCCCGTCGTGCTGCTCGTGGACGACCTGCACTGGGCCGACGCCGAGTCCCTCCGCTGGCTCGCCTCCTTCGCGCCCCGGGCCGCGGACCTGCCGCTGCTGATCGTCGTCGCCTACCGGCCCGACGAACTCCCGCCCGAGGCGGCTCCCCTCCGTGCCCTCGTCGACGGCCACGGCGGCCGCCCGCACGCACTCGCGCCGCTGACCGCGGCGAGCGTGGCGCGGATCGTGCGGGAGCAGGTGGGGGACGCCGCCGAGGACGAGTTCTGCGACCAATGCTGGACGGTCACCGGCGGCAGCCCGTTCGAGACCGTCGAACTCGCCATCAGGCTCGGCCGGCGCAACCTGAGGGGCATCCGTGCGGAACTGCCCGCGATGCGCGAGCTCGCCGCCGCCGTGAAGGGCCCGGGACTCGTCGAGCGCCTTCAGCGGCTCGGCACCGGCACCGTCCGCTTCGCGCACGCGGGCGCCGTCCTGGGCGCGCCGTTCTCGCCGGACCTCGCCGCCACCATCGCGGTGATCGGCCGTGAGGAGGCCGCCGAGGCGGCCGAGAGGCTGCGCGCCGCCCGCGTCCTGGCCGACGATCCCGGCCCGGGGGGCGGTCTCGGTTTCGTCCACCCGTTGATCGCCACGACGATCTACCGGTCCATCCCGTCGGCCCTGCGGGTCGGCATGCACAACGCGGCCGCCGAAGCCCTCCGGGCGTCGGGGTACGGTCCCGCGGAGGCTGCCCGGCATCTGCTGGAGGTGCCCTGCGACGGCAACCCCGAAGCGGTCGCCTGCCTGAGGGAGGCCGCCCATGAGTCCCTGCACGCCGGCGCCCCGGAAGCCGCCCGCCGCCTGCTGACCCGCGCGCTGCAGGAGCCGCCCCCGCCTCGGGAGCGGGCCGCCCTGCTGCACGAACTCGCGGGCTCGACCTTCCTCATCGATCCCACGGCCACCGTGACCCACCTCCGCGCGGCACTGGCGGAGCCCGACATCGGCCCCGGGCTGCGGGCCTCCATCGTGTACCGGCTCACGCAGGCGCTCGCGCACACCGACCGGATCGCCGAGGCCGCGACCGTGGCCGCCGACGAGGCCCGCAAGGCCACCAACGCGCGGGTACGGTTGGGGATGCAGGCCGATCACTTCGTCTGGAGCATGTGCCGCAGCGACGAGCCCGACCCGTCCGCCCGCTCCCGCACACTGACCCGGCTGGCGGCGCGGCTGTCCGCCCGGGGGCGTCCGGACGGCCGCGGGCTGGAGGAGCGCTGCATCCTGGGCCTGCGCGCCTGGGACGCCCTGTTGCGCGGCGAGCCACGCCGGACGGTCCTCGACCACGCGGAGGACGCCCTGCGCGGCGGGATGAGCTGGACCGACGAGAACCGCGGCTTCGAGGTGCCCGTCTCGGTGGCCCTCACGTTCATGTACTGCGACCGGCCGCGCCGGGCCGAAGAGCTGTTCAGCAAGGGCATGGCCGAGTGCGGGGCCAAGGGCTGGCGCGGCTCCCATCTGGCCGTCGGCCAGACCCTCTTCGCCTACATCCGCTATCGGCGGGGCTGTCTGCCCGAGGCGGAGACCTGGGTGCGCGAGGGCCTGCGCACCGCCGAGCGGGTCGAAGGGGCGCTGCCCGCCCAGTGGTTCGCCCTCGGCATCCTCATCCAGACCCTGCTGGCCCGCGGGCGCACCGGTGACGCACGCCGGCTCGCCGACCGGTACCGCTACGGCGCGAGCGTCCCGAACGCCGTCATCTACCCCGATCCGCGCACCGTGTACGCCGAGTTGCTGCTGGCGGAGGGCCGCCACGCCGAGGCGGAGCGCCTGTTGACGGAGGTCGGTGACTGGCTGGACGGACGGGACTGGCGCAACCCCGCCTGGTGCCCCTGGCAGCTACGGCTGGCGTCCGCGCTGGCCCGCTCGGCACCGGACCGGGCCGTCCGGTACGCCCAGGACGCCGTCGAGCGCGCCCGCGACTTCGGCGCCGCGTCGGCGATCGGCCAGGCGCTGCACACACTGGCCGAGGTGACCGGCGGACAGCCGGCCCTCGACCTGCACGCGGCGGCCGTGGAGCAGCTCGAACGCTCCCCCGCGGCGTACGACCTCGCCCGCGCGCTGGTCGGCCAGGGCGCCTCGCTGGCCCGGGGCGGCCGGCTCCACGAGGCCGCGGACCGGCTCTACCAGGGCCTGGAAGGCGCCGTCCACTGCGGGGCCGAGGCGCTGGCCGCGCGGGCCCGGGCGGAACTGTCCGCCGCCGGTCTCAGGCCGCTGCCGCTGCGGTACGCGCAGACGGACACCCTCACGGCCCCCGAACGCCGGGCGGCCGAGATGACGGCCCTGGGCCATCCGGCAGCCGTGGTCGCGAAGGACCTTCGCCTCACGGAGCAGGGCGTGCGTCAACTGCTCTCCGCCGTCTACCGCAAGGTCGGCACCGATCCCGCGGGCCTCGCCGAGGCCCTGCAGAGCTTTCCCCGGCCCCGCTCGTGAAAGGAGACACCGTGCAGCCGCCGGAGTCGGTCAACGCCGAGGCATGGCACACGTACGGCACCCACCACCTCACCCGCGGCACGGTCCTGCCCCGGGTGCGGCGGTTCGACTGGGGCATGGACGCCGGGCCCGGCGCCGAAGTGCTCGGCGACCTGTCCGGGCGACGGGTGCTGGACCTCGGGTGCGGCACGGGCCGGCTCGCCGCGCATCTCGTCCGCGCGTACGGCGCCTCGGTGGACGCGGTCGACTTCTCGCCCAGCCAGTACGAGCGGGCCCGCGCCGAGTACGGCTCGCTGCCCGGACTGCGCCTGGTGCGGGCCGACGCGGTGGAGTACCTGCGCTCGGCGGAGCCGTACGACGTGGTCTACTCCGTCAACGCCGTGCCGTACATCGATCCCCGCCGGCTGCTGCCCGCCCTGGCCTCCGCGCTCCGGCCCGGCGGGACGCTGTGCTTCAGCGTGCTGCACACGAACTCCGACGGCGACGGTCCCTCGTCCGTCGTCGCCTCCCGGCCCGAGATCCTGCGGCTGGCCGGTGGCGGCGGCGACGTCGGCGTCCGGATGTGGGTGCTCACGCCGGACCTGTGGACCGAGCTGCTCGCCGAGCACGGCCTGCGCGTCGAGTACGTCGACGTCCTCGACGCCCCGGAGGAGGACAACCACGCCTCCTACCGGATCTTCCGGGCGACCCGGCCGGTCCGGGCGTCCTCCCGTCCGCGCTCGAGCCGACCGCCGGCCCCGCACGCGGCGCTCGGTGTCGGCGCCATCCTGTACGGCCCGCGCGGCCTGCTCCTGGGCCGGCACCACCGGGGCACCTGGGAGCTGCCCGGCGGCACGGTGGAACCCGGCGAGTCGCTCCAGGAGACGGTCGTGCGCGAACTCGCCGAGGAGACCGGGATCGACGCGAGCCCCGCCGACGTACAGCTCCTGGGCACGCTCCTCGACCACGTCGACGGCGTCGTACGGGTGACCGTGCCCGCCCGGGTCACGGCGTGGCGCGGGGAGCCGGCCGACCAGCCCGGCGAAAAGGTCGGCGACTGGCGCTGGTTCGCGCTCGACCGGCTGCCGGAGAACCTGTTCGTGTGCAGCGCGCAGGGTCTCACCGCGTGGCGTCCGGACCTGCCCGTGGACCACGCACCGGCCCACTTCACCCCGTACTCCCCCTGAACGTCCGCGGCCGCAGGTCTGCCGCGCCGTCTCCGTGCGGCCCAC
This sequence comes from Streptomyces violaceoruber, assembly GCA_000720805.1. GTDB lineage: Bacteria > Actinomycetota > Actinomycetes > Streptomycetales > Streptomycetaceae > Streptomyces > Streptomyces cellulosae_A. Next base: position 20,022 of record JODI01000005.1, on the reverse strand, counting down.
GGGCCGCTGATGTTCCAGCAGTCCGGCGGCCGCTGCGACGGCATCGCCCACCTCGCCGACCCGGTCGTGGAGGGGGGCGAGGAGCCGGTGCCCTTCTGGATCTCGCGCAGCCAGTACGAGGTGCGGAGCCACACCCGGCTGATCGTCGACGTCGGGGGCAGCGGATTCTCGCCGGAGACGCCCGAGGGAGTGCGTTTCCTCACCCGTTCGCGGGTCGTCGGCGCCTGGACATCACGCCGGTCACGGTCGTCTGGTGCACTTCCCCTGAGTCCTGCAACAGTTGACGAGACATCAGGGGGAACTGTGACGCGTCGTCAAAGTCGGTTCGCGGCGGGCGGCAACGTACTGGCATTGCTCGCGGCACTCGGCACGCTGGCCGGCGCGGCCCTGGTCGGGGCGGCACCGGCCGGCGCCCTGCCGGAGCGGACCGCGCTTGCTCCCGGCGTGGCGTACGAGGAGTTCGACCTCCCGGCGGCGGGCGGGGTGGCCCACGCCCATGTGCTGAGCGTCGACCTGCGTGATCCGCGGGTCCGTCTCGATCTGCTGTACCCGGGGGCGGTGGCCGCCCGCTCCCCCGTCTCGCGGATGGCCGACGCGGCCGGGGCCGTGGCGGGTGTCAACGGCGACTTCTTCAACATCACCGAGACCCAGCATCCGGGCGTCGAGGCCACCGGGGCGACCGTGGGCCCGGCGATCGCGAAGGGCCACGTGCTCAAGGCGGCGGTGCCGACCGGCCAGCGCTTCGGTCCCGCGCTGCCGCCGGGCACCGGCACCGAGGACGTGATCGGTGTGGGCGTGGACCGGCGGGCCCGGCTGGACGCCCTCGACCTCGACGGCTCGATCCGGACGCCCGAGGGCCGGCTGCCGCTCGGCGGGCTGAACCAGTACGCGCTGCCGGAGGGCTCCATCGGCGCGTTCACCTCCGACTGGGGAAGCGTCTCCCGGGTGCGCGCCACCTGCGGCACGGACAACGACCGGGCCGCTGGGTGCAGCACGGACACCTACGAGGTGACGGTCCGTCACCACCGGGTCGTGGCGGTGTCCGACACCCCCGGCAGCGGCCCCGTCACCGCGGGAACGACCGTGCTGGTGGGCCGCGAGGCGGGTGCGCGGCGGCTGCGGAAGTTCTTCCTGGGCGAGCCGGTGACCGTGCGCCACCGACTGGTGGCGTCCTCGACCCGGATCCCGTACCGCTTCGCGCTCGGCGGTTACCCGCTCCTCAGGGGCGGACGGCCCCTGCCCGGTCTCGACGACCGGACATCGGCCGTGCGCACCGCCGTCGGTGTCGCGGACGGCGGACGGCGTCTGCTGCTGCTCGCGCTGGACGGGGCACCCGAGTACCGCACCGGTCTGACCATCGCCGAAGTGGCGGACACGATGCGCACGTTGGGTTCGGTGGACGCCTTCAGTCTGGACGGCGGCGGCTCGACGGCCCTGGTCGCCCGGGAGCCGGGCGCGAGTGCCGTCACCGTCCGCAACCATCCCTCCGGCGGTGCGGAACGCCCCGTCCCGAACGGCATCGGCATCTTCACGAGCCCATGACGCTCACGGCCTGAGAGTGTCGAGGATGCCCGCCGTCGCCGTCAGGCCACTGTTGATGCTGGGCGCGATGTTGGTGCCGGCCAGACAGAAGCCCAGCAGCAGGCACACCAGCGCGTGGGAGAACTTCAGTCCGCCGCTGCGCAGGAAGATCACCGCCAGGATCGCCAGCAGCAGCACCACAGAGATGGAAATCGCCATCGTCAGCCTCCTCCGCCACGCCGCCATGTCCGGTTCACGGCGTTCGGCCGCAAGTGTGGCGTAGCGGAGGGTTCGTCCGTGCGGCTGACCTGTCCTCCGAACGTGTGGTGTCTGCGGCTACCGGTGTGCGTCCAGGAACACCTCCAGTCCGGCCAGGTCGTCGGTGTTGAGGTGGTCGACGCCGGCGGCGAGCAGTTCGGCCCACAGCGCGTCCCGGGCGGGGCCCGCCGCATCCGGGGTGGCCCAGAACCGCACCTTCTGCCCACGGGAGTGCGCGGCCCCGACGATGCCCCGCAGTTTCTGCCGCTCGGCGTCCGGGAAGGCGCCGACGCCCGCCCAGGTGAAGTTCAGCGTCCAGTTGTCGCTGATCAGCGGGACGAAGGAGGCGGGCGCCGAGGTACCGAGATCGGCGAGCCTGCCGTCGTAGAAGGCCCGTCGGACGGTCTGGGCCTCCATGGGGGTACGGGCCGCGCGGTCGCCGGAGATGACGGCGGTGACCGGGCCGGGCAGCACGCGTCCGTGTGCGTAGGTCGTGAACAGGCGCTTGTGGCGCCGCAGGTGGCGGTCGAGTTCGAGGTAGGTCGACGAGCCCTCGGTCTTGATGTCGATCAGCAGCTGCAACGGCTTGCGGTACCCCCGGTACACCGAGCCGTGGTGGGCGCGGACGCGGGCGGCCAGCGGGTCGAGGTAGAGGGATTCGAGGGTGCGGGCCGGGTCGAGATCCACCGGGTCGTGGGCGACCAGGAGTTGGTCGCCGACCAGGTAGATGTCGGCCTCGACACTGCCGAAGCGGTGGTCGAGGGCGTCGAGGAGGGGGCGCGGATGCTCGTAGTCGTTGTGCGCGTGGGCGCGCCACAACGGCCGCGGGCGGTGCTTCCGGTCACCCGCGAGCGCGTCGGCGGCGGGCGGGGCGACCGCGCCGGCGAGGGCGGCACCGAGGGTCGTGAGGGCTCTGCGGCGGGTGGTGAGGGCTCTGCGGCGGGTGGTGAGGGCCATGCTCTGCCTCCCTGATGGGCCGTACCTGGATGGCTGCGAGTATGCGATCCGTACGGCCTCAAGGGGCAGGCCCGGAACAGGAGTTGGCCGGACCGCCGCTGTCCGTTCACCTCCTGCGTGCGGCGTACACGAAAAAGCCCGCCCCAGGTCGGGCGGGCTTTCCCGGGTGAACGTCAGGGAGTTGGGAGGTCGACCAGTTCGGCCACAGCCTCCCGGTGGGCGCCGGCCGTGCCGTAGGCGATCGAGTCGGCCTTCGCCCGCTTCAGGTTCAGGTGGACCGGGTGCTCCCACGTCATGCCGATGCCGCCGTGCAACTGCAGGGCCTCCTCGGCGACGCGGACGGCGACGGGCGCCGCGTAGGCCTGCGCGACCGCGACCGCCACGTCGACGTCCTCGCCGGTCGCGAGCGCGTCCGCCGCGCCCCGGGCGGCCGCCCGCAGGTTGACGACCTCCAGCCACAGCCGGGCGAGCCGGTGCTTGAGCGCCTGGAAGCCGCCGACGGGCCGGTTGAACTGCCTGCGCTCCTTGAGATAGCGAACCGTCTCGGTCAACGCCCACTCGGCGAGGCCGAGTTGCTCCGAGGCGAGCAGTCCGGCTCCGGCGCGCAGCGCCCGTCGTACGGCGGGTGCGGCGTCGCCGACGCGGCACCCGTCGGCCCCGTCGAGGGTGACGGTCGCGAGCGGCCGGGTCAGGTCCAGCGGCACCTGCGGGGTGACGGTCACGGCGTCCGTGCCGACGGCGTACAGCCCGCCGTCCTCGGCCGGAACGAGCAGGACGTCGGTGACCGCGGCGTCCGCGATCCCGGTCACCTCCCCGTGCAGCGCGCCGTTCTCCCGTCGTACGGCCGGGAAGGCGGCGCCGGGAGCCAGGTGCAGTCCGACCGCGAGGACGGCGATGGTCCGGCCGGTCGCCAGCTGGGCGAGCAGGTCGCCGGCCCCGCACTCCAGGAGCGCCTCGGTGGCGACGACGGCGCTCGTCAGGTAGGGCACGGGCGCGACCGAACGACCCAACTCCTCCAGGACGACGGCGACTTCGCGGTGGGTGGCGCCCTGGCCGCCCTGCGCCTCGGGCACCAGCAGCCCGGCGAGACCCATGCCGTCGGTGAGCGCCTTCCACGTCTCGCGGTCGTGGGGCGTGTCCGATTCGGTCCGGGCGATCACGCCCGCCGGGTCGCAGTGGTCGCCGAGCAGGTCGCGGACGGCGGCGCGGAGGGCCTCTTCCTCCTCGGAGTAGAGAAGATCGGGCTGCGTCATCGGGTCAGGTCCTTCCAGGCGACGTCCTTGTCGCTGCGCGGCTCACCGGGCAGGCCCAGGACGCGTTCGGCGACGATGTTCAGCAGGACCTCGCTGGTCCCGCCCTCGATGCTGTTGCCCTTGGAGCGGAGGTAGCGGTAGCCGGCGTCCCGGCCGGTGAAGTCGACCAGCTCCGGACGGCGCATGGTCCAGTCGTCGTACAACAGGCCCTCCTCACCGCGCAGTTCGACCTCCAGGCCGCTGATCTCCTGGTTGAGGCGCGCGAAGGCGAGCTTCATGCCGGCGCCCTCGGGGCCGGGCTGTCCGGCGACGAGCTGCTGGCGCAGTCGCTCCCCGGTGAGGCGGGCGACCTCGGCCTCCACCCAGAGGGTGAGCAGCCGCTGGTGCAGGTCGTGGGTGCGCAGCTCTGGGCGGGCGCGCCAGGTGGCGGCGACCGGGCCGATCATGCCGCCCTCGCGGGGCAGCCGCATGCCGCCGATGGCGACGCGTTCGTTGTTCAGGGTGGTCTGCGCGACCCGCCAGCCGTCGCCGACGTCACCGAGACGGCGGGAGTCGGGGATGCGGACATCGGTGAGGAAGACCTCGTTGAACTCGGCCTCGCCGGTGATCTGGCGCAGCGGCCTGACCTCGACGCCGGGATCGGTCATGTCGCAGATGAAGTAGGTGATGCCCTGGTGCTTGGGCACCTCCGGGTCGGTGCGGGCGATGAGGATCGCCCAGCGGGCGAGGTGGGCACTGGACGTCCACACCTTCTGCCCGTTGACGACCCAGGTGTCGCCCTCGCGGACCGCCCGGGTGCCGAGCGCGGCCAGGTCGGATCCGGCGCCGGGCTCGCTGAACAGCTGGCACCAGACCTCCTCGCCCACCCACAGGGGCCGCAGGAACCGCTGCTTCTGCTCCTCCGTGCCGACCTGCAGGATCGTCGGCGCGGCCATCCCGAGACCGATGCCGATGCGCCGCGGGTTGTTGTCGGGCGCGCCCGCTGCCTCCAACTCGGCGTCCACGACAGCCTGGAGGGAACGGGGGGCGCCGAGGCCGCCGAGGCCCTCGGGGTAGTGCACCCAGGCGAGGCCGGCGTCGAAGCGGGCCTTCAGGAAGTCGAGGCGCTCGGTGGTCGCCGGTGGGTGCGCGGCCAGCAACCGCGCGGTACGACGCCTGAGTCCGGCTGCGTCGATCACGCCGCGCCTCCTTCGGTGAGGCCGGGAACGACGGCGACCCGGCCGGTGGTGACCCCGTCGGCGACCCGCTGCACGGCTGCCGCGGCGCCGGCCAGCGGCACCCGCTCGCTCACCAGCGGCTTGATCGCGCCCCGGGCGGCCAGCTCGGTGAGCTGCTCGTGGCAGTGCTGGACGAGTTTCGGGTTCTTGGTGTTGTACAGGCCCCAGTGCAGGCCGAGGATCGCGTAGTTCTTCACCAGGGCATGGTTGAGCGACGGGCTGGGAATGGCGCCGCTCGCGAAGCCGACGACGACGATCCGGCCCTCGAAGGCGACGACCTTGGTCGACTGGGTGTAGGCGTCGCCGCCGACCGGGTCGTAGATCACGTCGGCGCCCCGGCCGCCGGTCGCCTCCTTCACGGCGGTGATGACGTCCTCGCTCCGCCGGTCGATCACCACGTCACAGCCCAGTTCCCGGGCGACCACGGCCTTGTCGGCGCCGCCGACCACACCGATCACCCTCGCCCCGGCCGCCTTCCCGAGCTCCACGGCCGCGCTGCCGACCCCTCCGGCGGCAGCGTGGACGAGCAGCGTCTCGCCGGCTTCCAGGCGGGCCCGCCGGTGCAGACCGAACCAGCCCGTCTGGTAGCCGATGTGCAGGGCGGCGGCCTCGGCGTCGTCCAGCGAGTCGGGGGCGGGCAACAGGGCGGCGGAGTCCGCGACGGCGTATTCGGCGAAGCCGCCGTACGGCAGCGCGGGGTTGGCGAGGACCCGGCGGCCGTCCTCGGTCTCGCCGCAGATCTCCACGCCGGGCGTGAACGGCAGTGGCGGCCGGACCTGGTAGTGACCGCGGGCCATCAGTGCGTCCGGGAAGTTGATGTTCGCGGCGCGCACCTTCAGCAGGACCTGGCCGTCACCGGGTGTGGGCCGCGCCACCTCCTCCAGGCGCATCACCTCGCCCGGCTCGCCGTTCTCGTGCACTTGCCATGCCTGCATGCGGGGCCTCCACGGGACTGCGTCGTCTTACCGGAGTCATGACCGGGGTCCCTCGCATACTAAGCGGTCGCTTGCCGATCAGGGAACCGTCACGTGCGTCACGACCGCTTGGGCCGGGCCCGTACGTGCATCCGCTCCCCCTGCGGCCCGAACAGACTGAGACACTCCACCGGCCCCTGACCTTCTTCGGGCCCGAACCAGTGCGGCACCCGGGTGTCGAACTCAGCCGCCTCCCCCGCACTCAGCACGACGTCGTGCTCGCCCAGGACCAGTCGCAGCCGCCCGGACAGCACATAGAGCCACTCGTAGCCCTCATGGGTTCGCGGCTCCGGCGCCTCAGCCGACGGCGGAATGAGCATCTTGAAGGCCTGGAGGCCGCCGGGCTGCCGGGTCAGCGGCCAGTACGTGCGTCCGTGCCGCCTGATCGGCTCGGCCCGCACCCGGGGGTCGCGTACCGCGGGCGCTCCCACCAGTTCGTCCAGCGCCACCTCGTGGGCCCGCGCGATCGGCAACAGCAGCTCCAGGCTGGGCCTGCGCAGCCCCGACTCCAGCCGGGAGAGCGTGCTCACGGAGATGCCGGTCGCCTCGGACAGGCCGGCCAGCGTCGCCCCTCGTTCCTTCCGGATCCGGCGCAGCCTCGGGCCGACCTCGGCGAGGACCTCGTCCATGTCGTCGTCACTCATGACGTCCATTGCAGTTTCGGCAAACCCATTTGTCAATGTCGCATCGGAAGAGTGACCGTCTCGGTGGAGGTGGTCACCCCATGACCGAGAACTACGAAGTGGTCGTCGTCGGCGGCGGAGCGGCCGGGCTGTCCGCCGCGCTGGTCCTGGGCCGGGCCCGGCGCCACACGCTGGTCGTCGACGCGGGCGAACCGCGCAACGCGCCCGCCGCGCACATGCAGGGCTATCTGTCCCGGGACGGCATGTCCCCCGCCGAGTTCCTGGCCGCGGGCCGCGAGGAGATCGCGCGGTACGGCGTGGAGCTGGTCCGGGACCGGGTGGTGGATGCCGGCCGGGACGGGGACTTCGCCGTGGCGCTGGCGAGCGGGCGTACCGTGCGTGCCCGCAGGCTGGTCGTCGCCACCGGCCTCAAGGACGAGCTGCCGGCCGTCCCGGGTCTCGCCGAGCGGTTCGGACGCGACGTGCTGCACTGCCCGTACTGCCACGGCTGGGAGGTGCGGGACCAGGCCTTCGGCGTGCTCGCGACGAGCCCGATGAGCGTGCACCAGGCGCTGATGGTGTCCCAGTGGTCCAAGGACGTGGCCTTCTTCCTGCACACGGTCGCCGAGGACGAGCTGTCGGACGACGACCTGCGCAGGCTCGCCGCGGCCGGGGTGAAGGTGGTGCCCGGTGAGGTCGCGGAGGTGGTGGCCGCCGACGACCGCCTCACCGGGGTCCGGCTCGCGGACGGCAGGGTCCATGAGCGCGAGGTGCTGTTCGTGGCCCCCCGCGCCGTCCCGCGGACGGATCTGCTGCGGCGGCTGGGCGCCGAGCTGCGGGAGACGCCGTTCGGCGCGTACCCGGTGGTGGACGAGACGGGGCTGACGACTGTGCCCGGCGTGTGGTCGGCGGGCAACGCGATGGGCTTCGCCGAGCAGGTGGTCAACGCGGCGGCCGGCGGGTACCGGGCAGGCGCCACGATCAACGGTGAGTTGCTGATGGCGGACCTGGATGCGGCCGTCGCGGCCGTCCGGGTGTAGACCGCCCGCCTCCGGTGCACCATGGCTGCATGCTGCTGACCCGGCTGGCCCAGGTGTCCCAGGAGGTCGCCGCCACCTCGGCGCGCTCCCGGAAGATCGCGCTCCTCGCCGAGCTCTTCCGGGACGCCGAGGCGGACGACGTGCCGATCGTCATCCCCTACCTCGCCGGACGGCTGCCCCAGGGGCGGCTCGGCGTCGGCTGGAAGGTGCTCAGCCGGCCCGTCGCCCCGGCCGCCGAGCCGACCCTGACCGTCCGCGAGGTGGACGCCCTGCTGAGCGAGCTGGGCAAGGTGTCCGGCGCGGGCTCGCAGGCCGAGCGGGCGCGGCTCGTCGGGGAGTTGATGGGTGCGGCCACGCGGGACGAGCAGCGGTTCCTGCTCGGGCTGATCAGCGGCGAGGTGCGACAGGGCGCGCTGGACGCGGTCGCGATCGAGGGCCTCGCCCAGGCCACCGAGGCGCCGTCGGCGGACGTCCGGCGTGCCGTGATGCTCGCGGGCTCGCTCCAGACGGTGGCCCAGGCGCTGCTCGCGGACGGTCCCGGCGCCCTGGACCGCTTCCGGCTCACCGTCGGCCGCCCGGTCCTGCCGATGCTCGCGCACAGCGCCTCCTCGGTCGCCGAAGCGGTCGACAAGCTCGGCGCGTGCGCGGTCGAGGAGAAGCTGGACGGCATCCGCGTCCAGGTCCACCGCGACGGCGACACGGTACGGCTGTACACCCGCACCCTGGACGACATCACCGACCGCCTGCCCGAACTGACCTCGGCGGCCCTGGAGTTGAGGGGTGACCGCTTCATCCTGGACGGTGAGGTCATCGCCTTCGACGAGGACGGCCGCCCGCGTTCCTTCCAGGAGACCGCCGGCCGGGTCGGGTCCCGGGTGGACGTGACGACGGCGGCCGAGGCGGTCCCCGTCTCCCCCGTCTTCTTCGACGCCCTGTCGGTCGACGACCACGACCTGCTGGACCTCCCGTTCGCCGAACGGCACGCCGAACTGGAGCGGCTGGTGCCGGAGCCGATGCGGGTGCGCCGGACGCTGGTGTCCGGACCCGAGGACGTGCACGCGGCCGAGGAGTTCCTCGCCGAGACGCTCGAGCGCGGCCACGAGGGCGTCGTCGTGAAGTCCCTCGACGCCCCCTACAGCGCGGGCCGGCGCGGCGCGTCCTGGCTGAAGGTCAAGCCCGTCCACACGCTCGACCTGGTGGTCCTGGCGGCCGAGTGGGGCCACGGCCGCCGCACCGGCAAGCTCTCCAACCTGCACCTCGGCGCCCGTACCGCGGACGGCTCCTTCGCGATGCTCGGCAAGACCTTCAAGGGCATGACCGACGCGATGCTCACCTGGCAGACCGAACGGCTCCAGGAGCTGGCCGTGGACACAGGCGGGTACGTGGTGACCGTACGCCCCGAACTCGTCGTCGAGATCGCCTACGACGGCCTGCAGAGGTCCACCCGCTACCCGGCCGGCGTCACCCTGCGCTTCGCCCGCGTGGTCCGCTACCGCGAGGACAAACGCCCGGAGGACGCCGACACCGTCGAGACGCTGCTCGCGGCCCATCCGGAGGTGCGGCCGTGAAGCGCAGCGCGGGCCTGCTGCTCTTCCGCCGCGGCGCCGATCTCGGGATCGAGGTGCTGCTCGGCCACATGGGCGGTCCTTTCTACGCGCGGCGCGACGCCGGGGCGTGGACCGTGCCGAAGGGCGAGTACGAGCCCGACGAGCCCGCCTGGGACGCGGCCCGCCGCGAGTTCCAGGAGGAGCTGGGGCTGCCGCCGCCCGACGGGGAGGCCGTCCCGCTCGGCGAGATCCGGCAGACGAACGGCAAGATCGTCACGGCATGGGCGGTCGAGGCGGACCTCGACCCGGCCACGATCAGCCCGGGCACCTTCCTCATGGAGTGGCCGCCGAAGTCCGGGCAGACCCGGGAGTTCCCTGAACTGGACCGCGTGGCCTGGTTCGGCCTGGACGGCGCGCGGGCGGTGATCGTGAAGGCGCAGGCCGCGTTTCTCGACCGGCTGGCGGAGCACTCGCCCTGAGCAGAGGCGTACGCGTTGCGGTCCCCACCGCGGCGCGGGAAGGTCTGAGTAAGCCAGCTTTTCAGGAGGTCGGCCATGCCCATCGCAACGGTGAACCCGGCGAACGGCGAGACCATCAAGACGTACCAGGCCATGGGCGAGGAGGAGATCGAGCGCCGGCTCCAGCTCGCCGAGGCCACGTTCCGTACGTACCGGACGACGGCCTTCGCCGAGCGCGCCCGGCTGCTGCACCGGGCGGCCGACCTCCTCGACGAGGACCAGAACGACATCGCCCGCGTGATGACGACCGAAATGGGCAAGCCGGTCAAGCAGGCCCGCGCGGAGGCCGCGAAGTGCGCCAAGGCGATGCACTGGTACGCCGACCACGCCGAGGAACTGCTCGTCGACGAGGAGCCGGCGGCCGCCGACGTGAAGGACTCCGGCGCCTCCCGCGCCCTGGTCCGCTACCGGCCCATGGGCCCGGTGCTCGCGGTGATGCCGTGGAACTTCCCGCTGTGGCAGGTGGTCCGCTTCGCGGCCCCGGCTCTGATGGCGGGCAACGTGGGCCTGCTCAAACACGCCTCCAACGTCCCGCAGACCGCCCTCTACCTGGAGGACCTGTTCCATCGGGCGGGCTTCACCGAGGGCTGCTTCCAGACCCTGCTCATCGGCTCCGGCGCGGTCGACGAGATCCTGCGCGACGACCGCGTCAAGGCGGCCACCCTCACCGGCAGCGAGCCGGCCGGGCGCGCGGTCGCCTCCACCGCCGGCGAGATGATCAAGAAGACGGTGCTGGAGCTGGGCGGCAGCGATCCGTTCGTGGTGATGCCCTCCGCCGACATCGACCGCGCCGCGCGGGTCGCGGTGACCGCGCGGGTGCAGAACAACGGGCAGTCCTGCATCGCCGCCAAGCGGTTCATCGTGCACACGGACGTGTACGACGCGTTCGCCGAGCGGTTCGTCGAGGGGATGAAGGCGCTGAAGGTCGGCGACCCGCTGGAGGAGGAGACCGAGGTCGGACCGCTCGCCAGCGAGCGGGGGCGGACCGATCTGGAGGAGCTGGTCGACGACGCCGGGCGCAGTGGCGCGAGCGTCCTGTGCGGCGGCGAGCGGCCCGACGGGGACGGCTGGTACTACCCGCCGACCGTCCTCGCCGGCATCACCCGTGAGATGCGCATCCACCGCGAGGAGGCCTTCGGCCCGGTCGCCACGCTGTACCGCGCGGCCGACCTGGACGAGGCCGTCCTGATCGCGAACGACTCGCCGTTCGGACTGAGTTCGAACGTCTGGACGCGGGACGAGGCCGAGGTCGATCGTTTCGTACGGGACCTGGAGGCCGGTGGCGTGTTCGTCAACGGGATGACCGCCTCCCATCCGGCGTTCCCGTTCGGCGGTGTGAAGCGGTCCGGGTACGGGCGTGAGCTGTCCGGGCACGGAATCCGGGAGTTCTGCAACATCACGACCGTATGGCACGGAGCGTGAGGCTTCCGCGGCTACGATCCCCTTTGTGAACCGCGAAGTGACTCTGCCTCTGATCGTCGACGACCGCGGGACCTTGCAGGTGTCTGCCGCCGACGTGAGTAAGTTGTTGCGGACGGTGGGCGGCCGGTGGCTGCATCTTGTCGAGGCCGGGGAGGACGGGCTCGACGAGGACACGGTGGCCGCGCTGACGATCGAGCTCGCGAAGCTGGCCGACCGGATCGACGTGGCGTGCATCGCGCACAGCAGCGGGCAGACCGGATAACCGGACAGGGGCCGCCGCGGGGAACCGCGCGACCGGCCGCCGACAAGCGGCGGACCGAGTCGCACAGTCCCCCCACGGCGCTATCGGATCGGCATCCCCGCCAGCGTTCGCGCGATCACCAGCCGCTGGATCTCGCTCGTGCCCTCGAAGATCGTGTAGATCGCGGCGTCCCGGTGCATCCGCTCCACCGGGTACTCCCTGGTGTAGCCGTTGCCGCCCAGGATCTGGATCGCCTGCCCCGTGACCTTCTTGGCGGTCTCACTCGCGAACAGCTTGGACATCGAGCCCTCGGCCGCCGTGAACTGCTTGCCGTTGATCGCCATCCAGGACGCCCGCCAGACCAGCAGCCGGGCCGCGTCGATGGACGTCCGCATGTCCGCCAGCTGGAAGGCCACACCCTGGTTGTCGATGATCGGCCGGCCGAACTGCTCCCGCGTCTTCGCGTACTCGAGGGCGACCTCGTACGCGGCCCGGGCGGTGCCGACCGCCATGGCGCCGACGGCCGGCCGCGACGCTTCGAAGGTGGCCATCGCCGCGTTCTTCACCCGCTCGCCACCCGCCTTGGCCCGCTCCCGGGCCCGCGCGAGACGCTCGTCGAGCTTCTCCTTGCCGCCGAGCAGGCAGGAGCCGGGAACGCGTACGTTGTCGAGGACGACCTCGGCGGTGTGCGAGGCACGGATGCCGTGCTTCTTGAACTTCTGACCCTGGGACAGGCCGGGGGTGTTGGGCGGGACGATGAAGGAGGCGTGGCCCTTGGAGCCCAGCTCCGCGTCGACGACCGCGACGACGACATGGACGTTGGCGATGCCGCCGTTGGTGGCCCACGTCTTCGTGCCGTTGATCACCCACTCGTCCTTGGCCTCGTCGTACACGGCCCGGGTACGCATCGAGGCCACGTCGGAGCCGGCGTCGGGCTCGGAGGAGCAGAACGCGGCCACCTTGACGTCGCCCGCGTCGCCGTACATCTGCGGGATCCAGGTGCCGACCTGCTCCTCGGTGCCGTTGGCGAGGACGCCCACGGCGGCGAGGCCGGTGCCGACGATGGACAGGGCTATGCCCGCGTCGCCCCAGAACAGCTCCTCCATGGCCATCGGGATGCCGAGGCCGGTGGGGTCGAAGTACTGCTGGGCGTAGAAGTCGAGGGAGTAGATGCCGACCTTGGCGGCCTCCTGGATGACCGGCCAGGGAGTCTCCTCACGCTCGTCCCATTCGGCGGCCGCGGGGCGGATGACGTCGGCGGCGAAGCCGTGCAGCCAGTCCCGGACCTCCTTCTGTTCGTCGTTGAGCTCCATGGTGAACTCGGCCATGTCCCCTCCAGCGGCGACGCACGTGCGTGTTACTTACGGTAACACCGAGTGTGTTACCGACGGGTAGGAAAAGTCAACTCCTGATGACTGTCCGCCCGCCCGTTCGATCTACGGGGCATGCTGGGTGTTAGTTTGCGCATGCGTTACCTAATCACCACGGGTGGGGAGAGCACATGGACACCACGCAGCGGACCGATCAGCAGAGGTCGGCGGACCGCCGCCGACGCGAGCTGCTGGAGGCCGCGGACCGGGTGGTCCTGCGCGACGGGCCGCAGGCCTCGATGAACGCGATCGCCGCCGAAGCGGGCATCACCAAGCCGATTCTCTACCGGCACTTCGGTGACAAGGGCGGGCTCTACGCCGCGTTGGCCAAGCGGCACACGGACGCGTTGCTGAACTCGCTGCGGGCTGCGCTGGACGCGCCGGCCGAGCGACGGGAGCGCGTCGAGGCGACGTTGGACACCTACCTCGCGGCGATCGAGGCACGTCCCCAGGTGTACCGGTTCCTGATGCATCCGGCCGAGGGGGGCCAGGTCGGAGACCAGGGCTTCGATGTCGGCAAGCATTTCGCTCCGCTCCTGCGACGGATGGGCGAGGAGCTGGCCCAGGTCATCGAGGACCGGCTCGACCTGGGACCCGGGGGACAGCAGCTGGCCCGGGTGTGGGGGCACGGGATCGTCGGCATGATGCATGCGGCCGGGGACTGGTGGCTGGGCGAACGGCCCTGCTCGCGCGCCGAGTTGGTGCGGAGCCTGGCGGACCTGCTGTGGGGGCGGCTCGCCGCGGCGGGGGACAAGGTGGGCGGGCCGGGGTTCTGACGGTCGTGTGTCGTCCGCCCCTTCAGGTCGGACGGCTCACCGGCGCCATGAGGCTCGCGCCACCTGTCGCATCAGGCGGCGGTGGCGCCGGCCCTTGAGGTGGTCAGCGTAGACCCGGCCCTCCACATGGTCGTGCTCGTGTTGTAGGCATCTGGCGAAGAAACCCGTCCCGTGCACGGTGACCGGCTCTCCCGTCACCGTGAAACCCTCGATCACCGCGTGGTCGTGGCGTTCCGTCCCCGCCTCCAGGCCCGGCAGGGACAGGCAGCCCTCGGGCCCCCGCAGGACCACACCGTCCGCCTCGACGAGCGTCGGGTTCACCACATGGCCGAGGTGGCGGACCTCCTCGTCGTCCGGGCAGTCGTACACGAACACCCGTAGCGGGACGCCGATCTGGTTCGCGGCCAGGCCCACGCCCTGGGCTGCGTACATGGTCGCGAACAAGTCCTCGACGAGACGAGCCAGTTCGGGGCCGAAGTCGGTGACCTGGGCGCAGGGGGTGTGCAGGAGGGGGTCGCCGAGCAGGGTGAGGGGCCGGACGCGGCCCCGGGCGCCCGGGATGGAGCCGTTTCGCATGGCGGCAAGGGTACGGTCCTGACTGTCACGCGAAGCTCGTGCGGGCGCCGCGGTTCGGGAGTGCGAATGGATCTCGATAGGCTGAGGTCCACACCACGTTGCCGGATGGCTTCAGGCGCGGCGCGTACGCAAGGAGGATCGAGAACTGATGGCAGGCAACTCGGACCCGCTCACGCCGCGGGCCAAGATCGCCGTGACCGCGGGCAAGGCGGTCGCGGCGGCGTCGCGCGCCGCGGGGCGCGGCAGCGGTTCAGTGATCGGCGGCCGGGTGGCACTCAAACTCGACCCCGACCTGCTCGCCCGGCTCGCCCAGAACCTGGACGTCGTTCTGGTGTCGGCCACCAACGGCAAGACCACCACCACCCGGCTGATCGCCGAGGCGCTGCGCGCCGCGGGGCCGGTCGTCTCCAACGCCCTCGGCGCCAACATGCCGGCCGGTATCACCTCGGCGCTGGCCGGCAGCTCGGACGCACGCTACGGCGTCATCGAGGTCGACGAGAAGTACCTCGCCGGGGTCGCCCGGGACACCGACCCCAAGTGCATCGCCCTGCTCAACCTCTCCCGCGACCAGCTCGACCGTGCGGCCGAGACCCGCATGCTCGCCGAGAACTGGCGTGAGGGGCTCGCCGGTTCCAAGGCGGTGATCGTGGCCAACGCGGACGACCCCCTGGTGGTGTGGGCCGCGTCCTCCTCCCCCAACGTGATCTGGGTCGCCGCCGGACAGATGTGGAAGGACGACGCCTGGTCGTGCCCGTCCTGCGGTGGGGTGATGCAGCGCCCCGGCGACGACTGGTTCTGCGGCGAGTGCGGCTTCCGCCGGCCGACGCCGAGCTGGGCGCTCTCCGGTGACCACGTCCTCGACCCGCACGGCTCCGCCTGGCCGATCCACCTCCAGCTGCCCGGCCGCGCCAACAAGGCCAACGCCGCCTCCTCGGCCGCCGTCGCCGCCGTCTTCGGGGTGCCGCCGCAGGTCGCCCTGGAGCGCATGTACCAGGTGCAGGCGGTGGCCGGCCGGTACGACGTGGTGCAGTTCATGGAGCGCGACCTCAGGCTCCTGCTCGCCAAGAACCCGGCGGGCTGGCTCGAGACGTTCAGTCTGATCGACCCGCCGCCGACCCCGGTGATCCTCTCGGTCAACGCGCGCGGCGCCGACGGCACCGACACCTCCTGGCTGTGGGACGTCGACTACACCCGCCTGACCGGCCACCCGATCTGTGTCATCGGCGACCGCAAGCTCGACCTCGCGGTACGTCTGGAGGTCGCCGACCAGCACTTCCAGGTGTGCGAGAACCTCGACCAGGCGGTGCAGATGAGCCCGCCCGGCCGGATCGAGGTCATCGCCAACTACACCGCCTTCCAGGACCTGCGCCGCCGCGTCGGCAACTGACACTCTCAGGGGACTTTTGTGAGCGACAACCAGCTGCGGATCGTCTGGATCTACCCCGACCTGCTCAGCACCTACGGCGACCAGGGCAACGCCCTCGTCGTGGAGCGGCGGGCCCGGCAGCGCCGCCTCGACGTGGCCCGCCTCGACGTGCGCAGCGACCAGCCGATCCCGACCTCCGGCGACATCTACCTGATCGGCGGTGGCGAGGACCGGCCGCAGCGGCTCGCCGCCGAGCGGCTGCGCCGCGACGGCGGTCTGCACCGGGCCGTGGAGAACGGCGCGATCGTCTTCTCGGTCTGCGCCGGCTACCAGATCCTCGGCCACGAGTTCATCAACGACCTCGGCCAGCGCGAGCCCGGCCTCGGCCTGCTCGACGTAGTCTCGGTGCGCGGCGAGGGCGAGCGGTGCGTCGGTGACGTGCTCGGCGACATCGACCCCCGCCTGGGCCTGCCCCCGCTGACCGGCTTCGAGAACCACCAGGGCGTCACCCACCTCGGCCCCACCGCCCGCCCGTTCGCCCAGGTCCGCCTCGGCAACGGCAACGGGACCGGCGACGGCACCGAGGGGGCGTACAACGACACGGTCTTCGGTACGTACATGCACGGCCCCGTCCTCGCGCGCAACCCGCTCATCGCGGACCTGCTGCTGAAGCTGGCGCTCGACGTGAACGCGCTGCCGCCGACCGACGACCGCTGGTACGAGGCGCTCCGCAACGAACGCATCGCCGCCGCTCAGCAGCCCGCGTAAGGAGCGGCCCGGGGCCCGTGCGAGGTCCCGGCACGGTTCGGCGGGGGCTACGGCGAGCCCGTCTGGCGTCCGGTCCGCTCACCTGGGCGGCCGCGTCCATCAGGCGGACGCCTGCTACGGCGCCACCCCCGCACGCCGTTAAGGTGGCCGGGTCCAGCCGGACAGTGCGGTCCGGCTCCCGGCCCACTTCGAGAAGGTATTTCGGGCTATGCGCATTGGTGTCCTCACGTCCGGCGGCGACTGCCCCGGCCTGAACGCCGTCATCCGGTCCGTCGTGCACCGTGCCGTCGCCGACCACGGCGACGAGGTCATCGGTTTCCGGGACGGCTGGAAGGGCCTCCTGGAGTGCGACTACCTCAAGCTCGACCTCGACGCGGTGGGCGGCATCCTCGCTCGCGGCGGCACCATCCTCGGCTCCTCCCGGGTCCAGCCCTCCCAGCTGCGGGACGGCGTGGAGCGGGCCCGGGGCCACCTCGAGGAACTCGGCCTCGACGCGGTCATCCCGATCGGCGGCGAGGGCACGCTCAAGGCCGCCCGGCTGATGTCCGACGCCGGCCTGCCGATCGTGGGCGTGCCGAAGACCATCGACAACGACATCGCCGTCACCGACGTCACCTTCGGCTTCGACACGGCCGTGGGGGTGGCGACGGAGGCCCTGGACCGGCTGAAGACCACCGCCGAGTCCCACCAGCGCGTCCTGGTCGTCGAGGTCATGGGCCGCCACACCGGCTGGATAGCGCTGCACTCCGGCATGGCCGCCGGCGCCCACGCCATCGTCGTACCGGAACGGCCCTTCGACATCGAGGAGTTGGCCCGCACGGTCGGCGCGCGGTTCGCGGCGGGCAAGCGGTTCGCGATCGTCGTCGCGGCGGAGGGCGCCAAGCCGATGCCGGGGACGATGGCCTTCGACGAGGGCGGCAAGGACATCTACGGGCACGAGCGGTTCGCCGGGATCGCGCGGCAGCTCTCCGTCGAGTTGGAGGAACGGCTCGGCAAGGAGGCCCGGCCGGTGATCCTCGGGCATGTGCAGCGGGGCGGTACGCCCACCGCGTACGACCGGGTGCTGGCGACCCGGTTCGGGTGGCACGCGGTGGAGGCCGTGCACCGGGGGGAGTTCGGGAAGATGACGGCGCTGCGGGGGACGGACATCGTGATGGTGTCGTTGACGGAGGCCGTGGAGACGTTGAAGACGGTTCCCGCGGAGCGGTACGCGGAAGCGGAGTGCGTGTTGTGACGTACCGCCCCTGAGGCGCTGCACCGCCCCCGGTCGCAGGAGCGGCCGGGGGCGGTTCTAGTCTGTGTGCGGACAGACTTGCACAACCCCCACGAAACAGGAGCCGGCGGAATGGATCACAGCGGGCACGGCATGACCATGGATCTGCCGCCGTTCACGCTGGGACGGGGCCTTCAGTGGTCGGCGGACCCGTTCTTTCTGGTGGCCTGCCTGATGGGGCTCGCGCTGTACGGGTGGGGGGTCGTACGGCTGCGGCGGCGCGGGGACGCGTGGCCGGTGGGACGGACGATCGCGTTCGCCGCGGGGGTGCTGAGCATCGGGCTGGTGATGTGCACCAGGCTCAACGACTACGGCATGATCATGTTCAGTGTGCACATGGTGCAGCACATGATCATCAGCATGCTGTCGCCGATCCTGATCCTGCTCGGCGCCCCGGTCACGCTGGCGCTGCGGGCGCTGCCGCCGGCCTCGCGCGGGCGCAAGGGGCCGCGCGAGGTGCTGCTGATGTTCCTGCACAGCCGGTACATGCGGATCATCACCCATCCGGCGTTCACCATCCCGCTGTTCATCGCCAGCCTGTACGCGCTGTACTTCACGCCGATCTTCGACTTCCTGATGGGGTCCAAGACGGGGCACATCGCGATGATGGTGCACTTCCTCGCCGTCGGTGTGGTCTTCTTCTGGCCGATCATGGGCGTGGACCCGGGCCCCAGCCGCCCCGGTTATCTGATGCGGATGCTGGAGCTGTTCGCCGGTATGCCGTTCCACGCCTTCTTCGGCATCGCGCTGATGATGGCGTCCACGCCCCTGGTCGAGACGTTCAGGAACCCGCCCGCCTCTCTCGGTATCGACGCGCTCTCGGACCAGAACGCGGCCGGCGGGATCGCGTGGGCGTTCAGTGAGATTCCGTCCGTACTGGTGCTGATCGCACTTCTGTTCCAGTGGTATCGCTCCGAACAACGCCACGCCAAGCGCACGGACCGGGCCGCCGACCGGGACGGTGACAAGGAACTCGAGGCATACAACGCCTATTTGGCCTCATTGAACGCACGCGGGCGTTGAGGGGCTTCTTTTTCAGTAGCATGAAGCGCGTTGGGGGAACCGCCGGGGGGAGCGGTGATGACACTTCGCGCATTGATGCAAAAACTCGGGAAAAGGGTTGCGTGTCTGCTGGTTCTCGTGCTCGCGCTGAGCGGCTGCGACCGGGGGACGCCCTTGTCGGTGGTGAAGGCGGTCGCCGCGGGAATGCCCTCCCTGGCGCCGTTCTTCGACGAGCGCAGCGGACTCGGCCAGGACGCCCAGGTCCGCTCGCAGCCGGTGCGGGGCGGGCTCCAGCAGGGCGACACGCCTGGGCTGTACGGGGGTTCGAAGCAACCGACGGTCTGTGACGTCGAGCGGCTCGAACAGTTCCTCGCGGATCGCAGGAACGAACGGAAGGCTCAGGCCTGGGCGCGGGCCCTGAACATCTCGACCGACAGGATTCCGGATTTCCTGGAACGGCTCACACCTGTGCTGCTGCGTCACGACACTCTCGTGAGGAACCACGACTACAAAAAGGGAAAGGCCGTCCCTTACAACTCCCTGCTCCAGGCGGGAATCGCCATTCTCGTCGATCGGCAGGGGCTTCCCGCCGTGAAGTGCTCATGCGGAAATCCGCTCCGGCCTTTCGAGGGCGACACGAGCCGGATCTCCGTCGAGTTCGAGAACGGCAACAAGAAGTGGCAGGGATACGAGCATTCGTCCGTGGTGGCCGTGCGGCCCGCCTCCCGGCCACTGGAGCGGCTCGCCCTCGTCGACGTCGAGCAGCCCGAGCGGGGCATCCAACGGCCGGTCGGCACGACGGGCGAGGACGACTCCACGTTCGACACGCGCGAGCGACGCGCGGTGCCGGACCTCACCGGGACGACGTTCGGGCAGGCGAGCCGACGGCTGGCCGACTCGGGGCTGGCGGCCGGCCATGACGGCCAGGGGCTGCCTCCGGCCGGGGCCAGGGTCACGGCGACCGATCCGCCCGCGGGGACCGAGCTGAGGTTCGGGGAGTACGTGATGCTGAGCGTGGCCGGGGGCGGGTCCGGAGGCGGGCAGGGAACTACGCCCAAGGGGCCCGGTGAGGGCACGTCCCGTGGGGCGACCACTCCCCCGTCCTCCCCGTCCTCGTCATCAGGGGCCTCCGGGTCCTCCGGTACGACGACACCGCCACCGCCGTCCGGCAGTGGACCGAAGCCCCCCTCCTCCGGGACGTCCAGCCCATCTGGTGCCTCCGGTACGCCCGCCACCCCACCTGGCTCGGAGCCCCCGGCGTCGAGCAGGCCGCCCGGCTCCCGGCCACCGTCCTCGGACCCGCCGGCCGCCCCCGAGCCC